>CAVVPC010000012.1:0-87521 GCA_963750005.1 uncultured Chloroflexia bacterium | reverse complement strand
GCTGACGGATGTGCAGGTTGTCATGGGCAACCCAGCAGGAGAACATCTCTCCGGCCGTCACGGAACCATATTGGATGTGTAGGTGCTGTCCCAGTCTGCTTTCGATAATCTTCTTAAGCCACTCCAGCGATTTCCATCTTTCGGCGAAAAACTTATCCTGCATCGCCTGGAAATCCTGTTCATTGTATCTGCGTTCCTTCACCCAGGCCTGGGGATCGATCACATGATATTCCTCATCCTGCCGGTGGAGGATGAAATCCAGGTGTTCGCGGAAATCTTCGCGTTCCAGATCGTATAAATGGCAGGCCACTTCGAGTATGGACCATGATTCGGGAGTTGGTCGGATTTGTGCATCTTCCTGCGATATGCCTGTTAATAACGCACGGATCATCTCTGCGCTATCTTGCAGTTCCAGATAAAGAGTCTCGAATTTCATTTTGCCTCCAGCTTATAAACCAGAAAACTTTCCGACGATCCTCAAAATATCAAATCCCTCCGCAAATGGGCATTCCGCCGATTGCTCCGTGCCGCAGCATGATCGAACGGGTTAACTCGCTGTTGAAATAGTACCGGTCCCGATAGGTTTCATATTTCGACAAGCGCCTCGATCTTTTTGTTCACATCCTCCTCTGTCACTTCAACAATAAAATGCGGAAAGAAGTCGTATGACGAGCGCACAACGTCAAAGCCCAGGAGGGTAATTCCGCGGAAGGCACGCAGCGCTTCATCTGTCATGGTGAGATGGTCCTGGTGGACATCATGCTTCGAATGGACAAAGATCAGGTCGGGTTGAAATTCCCGGCGAAGCTTGAGGAAATATTCCAGGATATCCTGGCGTGAATCGTGAAAGATGCGCGTCGTGAAAGGGCCGAGGATGATTTTTTCCGGTGGAACGCCAAGCACGGCCATGGATTCATAATGCTCGTTCTTTACGTTTTGCAGGTCGGGGTTCTTTTGATTGTCGGAAAGTGTCACACAGAGAACATTTGTCTGTCTGGCGATGTGATGGAGCAATGCGCCGCAGCCCAGCTCGATGTCATCGGGATGCGCGCCCGAGAAAGAGTACATTTTTGCCGAAGAAGTTCATGTTGTTATTTGTCCAATACAGCATAGGCCCGAACGGGAAATGTCCCGAAAGCCTTGACTTTGACCGGTGCGGCATGGAAGCGGAAGCCGCGCTTGGGCAGGTTCTCCAGTCCGCACATATGCTCACAGATCGGGATGCGATTGCCGAGCAGGATCGTGTGGGCGGGACGTGTGCCATCCGTCGTGTCGTCGATGTTATACGTATCGATCCCGACAAAGGCGGCGCCGGCTTCCGCTAAATGGAGCGCTGCCTCCCCGGTAAGGAAAGGATGGCCTTCGAAATACTGGTCCGTACGCCAGTGGCGGGACCATCCGGTGTGAATGAGCACAGCTTTCCCGGAAAGCTCCACGCCATCGAAACGCCTCCGCAGGGATGGCACGTCCATATTTCTGTGCATGGACGACCATCCCCTCCAGGTCAGCCAGTGATTCCAAGGGCAGCTCTGACAGGTCGATCCCATCTGCAAAGCGGTGAAAAGGACTGTCCACATAGGTTCCTGTGTTGGCAACCATTTCGATCTTGCCGATGTGGAACTCAGTTCCCTCGGCATAATTCTTCCGGGATGCTTCCCTCGAAAGAAAATCGCAGATGATCGGCGCAGGCAGTCCCTTGTACGTAATCATCCCGTTCTCAACTTCATGGCTCAGGTCAATCAGTTTGCTGCTCATCGGTAATCTCCAATCTCTATGGATCTTTCCCGATTTTCAGTAAGTTATTTTGTGGCCAGGATCCCACCAACGACCTTGGTCATGACCAGCTTGCCATCCCGCTCAAGCCAATGGGCAGCTACATCCGTGATTCTTCCAATCAATGCTTCGTATTCATCCTTGCCATTGAACATGGATGTCCACAGCTTGCGGTCCTCGCTCAGGGAGGCGCGGACGTACTCGATGAATGGCGCCACCTCAGGGAAGGTGATCGGATTTTCAAACTTGAGCAGCTCAGTCCTGGCAAATATGCTTTCAATGGTTTTGTAAATCTCACTTTTGAAACGCGACGAGCCCGGCATGGGAGGAATCGGCTGGTTGGTCGCTTCCTGGATGATCTCATAGAACATCTGCTTATTTTCCGGAAGGGGACCGGTGACGAAGAGCCGTCCGCCTGGTTTTAGGACCCGGTGCGCCTCACCAAATGTAAAGTCCAGGTTGGAGGCGTAATAGATGGCGAATGCACTGGAAACCAGGTCAAACGTATTGTTCTCGAATTCGAAGCGCTTGTTAAAATCCATAAATTTGAATTGGATGTTTTTGTCGCCCCGTGCTGCCAGCTTCTCACGGGCCTTGGCGAGCAATTCCTCCGAGAAGTCGGTGCCGGTGATATCCGCCTTGCCGACCGGTATCGTCGCTGTAAAGAAAGCATTGTTTGCCGGCGCCACAGCCTACATCCAAAATCTTCATGCCTGCAGTGGGCTGGAGCACTTCCGTGTTCCACTGGTCGATGTTGCGCGCTCCATAGGTTTCATGAATCCGGATGCGGGTTAAAAGATCGTTGCTTGTTTCCTGATAATTGATTTCCATACTTTTTACTCCTTCCAAGAGTTCGCTGAATTATAACCAACGCACAATCAAAATTCAATACCTGAATTTTGGATGCGTGTACCCGGATGAATTTCTGTGCCGGCGGGTGAGTATGTTAAAATCATCCAAGTTTCAAAACCTACCGACATTGAGGACGACATGAAAAAAGTTGTTCAACCTGTAAAAGGTACGAGAGATTTTTATCCTGAGCAAATGGCATTGCGCGTCTGGTTATACAACACCATGCGGGATGTGGCCGAGTCGTTCGGCTATCAGGAATACGAAGCGCCCATACTTGAATCGCTGGAACTTTACGCGGCAAAATCCGGGGAGGAGTTGGTTACAAGAGCAATCCTATGCCTTTACGGATCGCGGCGGGTCTGAGATCACTCTTCGCCCAGAGCTTACCCCCAGCCTGGCACGTATGATCGCCCAAAAACAAAATGAATTGAATTTTCCTGTGCGCTGGTGGTCCTTTGGACCGTTCTGGCGCTATGAGCGTCCTCAAAAGGGACGCACCCGCGAGTTCTTCCAATGGAATGTGGATATGTTGGGAGTGGCAACACCGGAGGCGGATGCAGAAAACGCAGCCGTCCTTGCAACGTTTTTCCAGCGGGTTGGACTTAGCCCCGAGCAGGTCCTGATCAAGGTCAATAATCGCCGCCTGATGGAGGATCGCTTCGATGCCTTCGATATTCCAGTAGAACAGCGTCCTGATGTATCTGCCTGGATCGACCGCCGCGAAAAGATGGCTCCGGAAGCATGGCTTGCATCCGGAACAGAAATGGGTCTTTCTCCGGAACAGATCTCAAATTTGAAGGGGATGCTTGCCGATCAGGACTTGTGGAAGCAATCTGATGAATTGACGCGTTTCTTTGCTGTGATCGATGCACTTGGATTAAGTGAGTATGTGGTCTTTGACGCCTCCATTATCCGCGGTCTGCTCTATTACACCGGGACTGTCTTCGAAGCCTGGGAGGTGGGCGGTGATATTAAGCGTTCCATACTTGGCGGTGGACGGTATGACAACCTCACTCGCGACGTCGGCGGCGACCCCATCCCGGGCGTTGGGTTTGCGATGGGCGATGTGGTCATCACCTTGATCCTGGAAAAATATGGCCTTTTACCCAAGGTATTAACTATAAACCCTGCTCCCATCCTGGTTACTGTCTTTGACCAGGAGCGTTTGCTGGAATCCTTTAAGCTGGCGAATGAGCTCCGACGCGCAGGCTTGAATGTCGTCTGTTATCCCGAGGCAGCCAGGCTGCCAAAGCAGTTCAAGTATGCCGATCGCATCGGGGCAAAATTGACACTCGTAGTCGGGCCCGATGAAGTGGAGAAGCGCCAGGTGGCCGTAAAAAATCTGGCCAATGGTGAGCAGGTCACTGTAGCAAGGGAATCGCTGGTGGAGACTGTCCGCCAACTGGTAGGCTAAATTGTCTCTCTCCATCCAGCCAGTCACCAAAGCCAACTGGCATGTAATTGCCAAGCTCAAGGTGCGCGAGGACCAAATCCATTTTGTGGCACCGAATGTCTACTCGATCGCCGAGTCGCATTATGGATACGATGAGCCGGATGGAAGCGGCCACTGGGAGATGTATCCATTTGGAATATACGACGGTGAAACAGCAGTTGGGTTTTTTATGTACGCTTACAACTTTTCCAACCGGGAATTTGAAGCCTTCATCACCCGCCTGATGGTGGATGAAAATCACCAGGGCAAGGGCTACGGGAAATTTGGCATGCAGCAGATGCTCGAGATCTTCCGCCAGGACGATCGGATCCATTCTGTTGGCATTAGCTACGAACCGGATAATGAAGTAGCACGCAAACTGTACGCCAGCCTCGGCTTTGTCGAAACGGGGAAAATGCTTGAAAATGAGACGGTTGCAGTGCTTCGTCTCCGATAATTTATGGTAAAATCTTGCCCGCTACACTGCAATATGGTGGGCGTAGCTCAATTGGCAGAGCACATGCCTGTGGAGCATGAGGTTGCGGGATCGTTCCCCGTCGCCCACCCAAAATAGGTCCCAAGGGTATCCAAAACCCTTGGGACCTTACTTTTTTCGTACAGGATATCGGGAAGTGACTACTCTGAACCAAGCCTGGAATTCAACCTGCCTCGGAAGATAACCCTGCAAGATTGTCCTTTTCTTTCGGGTAGCCGTGATTTCCAAGACCATACATGAGGACATGTCTTGTTTTTCGGGTTACTTTCCTTTTGCATACCAGATCGAGCCGGGTAAATCGTAGCTCTAGCCTTCGCCCCAGACGAGATGGTTCGTGCCCTGCTCGTCGATGTCCATCTCATAGTAATCGCCGAAGGGGAAGCGAAAACCATCGGGGAAGATGTAGCTGGAACCGCTTACGTAGGTGGACAAATCCACCTCATTGCTCCAGGATGCGCCGCCATTTGTGGAGGCGCGATAGTAGACATTCCATTTGTCCATCCCGCCGTTGGCGGCGCGGGCATCCATCCAGGAGATGCGGACATCCCCATTTCCTCTTGCAGCAATGGCTGGGAAGGCGTGCTGATTGCCTTGCGGTGCAGTGGATATATCCTGTTTGGAAGCCCAGCTGTTCCCGCCGTCGGTGGACTTTGAGAAATAAATTCGCTCCGGGCCTCTGGCTGTGGACCCTGCATTCCAAAGTGCATACAGATTCCCTGCAGAGTCAGATGTCATTGTCATCTGGGCACCCAGGAAGGCCCAGCCGCAGGAGAAGGCCGAGCAATCAGGTGGGGAGGCGAAACATCAAGTACTTTGGTTGTCCAGGTAGCTGCCACCATCGGTGGACTTGCTGATATACAGATTGACATTCCCTTTGGCACCACCATTGTCTTCATAGCCCGCCCAGGAGAAATAAACTTTGCCATCCGGGGTTACCGTTCCACCGCCGGCCAGGGACCAGCCCAGCTTTGCGTTCTGATTGACTTTCACTGAAGTGAAGGTCGTCCCGCCATCATGCGAATAGCTGCCCCAGATCGTTTGGGAATGGTTGTAGACGACATA
This sequence comes from uncultured Chloroflexia bacterium, assembly GCA_963750005.1. Lineage (GTDB taxonomy): Bacteria > Chloroflexota > Anaerolineae > Anaerolineales > Villigracilaceae > Defluviilinea. Next base: position 81,906 of record CAVVPC010000012.1, on the reverse strand, counting down.
CACATCCTGGCCGCGCACAGCAAGAATCGGCTTATCCGTTCCTGCATTTGTCGAATCAGCAGTGACAACAGACCAGGTTGCGCCAAAGTCCGTGGATTTGGCGACCGACAATATCGGATTTGTTGTTCTGCAGCCAGGAGGCATAGACGGTTTGCCCATCCACAGGATCCACCACGATCTGTGCATCCACCTGGTAGCTAGTGTCGAGCCTGCCGGATAGATCACCACAGGCGATGCAAAATTCTGGCCGTGGTCACTGCTCATTTGCAGGATCATGGTCGGGCTGTAGCAGCTCGGGCAGCCAGGCACGCCGCCATATTGAGGGTAAAGAATATAGACATGGCCAAAACGATCCGAGGCGATGGACGGCTCCCACTCATTATCCACAGGAAATCCCATGCGGGTCTGGGGAGTAAAACCACTGGGAGCAGGTGGCGCGAGCGCGATCTTATTTTCTGGAGACATGCTGAGCACTTCCGCCCGTACGCCTCCCTCGCGGATTTTTGCTTTCCCCTCAAAACGCCATTCACGGTAGAACTCGGTTCTGGGGAGAACCAACGCCACCAGCCCGAAGGCCAGGATGACGAACAACAAGACTTGCACGGGACGGGACACGCTCAAGGCTTTCATTGTTCCTCCTTTGGAAGGGAAACCGATATTAATTTTAGAGTGTTTATATCACATTTCATATGCAGCTTTCCACCTATGCCACAAGAGGCTGCAGGTTTGCAAACAGGGAATTATAGAAATTGACTTAAGGGTCTCTTGATTTTCGATGTAAAATTGAAACATGCCCCAAACCATCAACATCCTATTTCTGGCCGCTGAGGCGGAACCCTTCGTAAAAGTCGGCGGATTGGGCGATGTGGCAGGTACCCTGCCGCGCGCCCTCCGTGCACTTTCCAATGATGATTTCAAGCTGGATGTCCGGCTTGTCCTGCCCTATCATAGCGTGATCCGGCCCAACTCGGTCAGGCCGGTGGGAATTTATTCGATTCCGCGCGGCATCACGGAGGTCCAGGTGGAGGCATTCGAGGGTATCCTGGATGGCATGCCCGTGTATTTCATCAACGGCGATCCCATCCAGGCCAGTGGGTCCGTCTATTCATCCAATAATAGGCTCGATGGTGAGAAGTACGCCTTCTTCTCCCTGGCTGCCCTAGAGCTACCCCGGCAGCTCAACTGGAACCCCGACATCATCCATGCCAATGACTGGCACACCGCGCTGGCATCCTATGGGAACCTGGTCAAGCGCTGGGATGAAAAGACACGCCACATTTCCTCCATCGTGACCATCCATAATCTACCTTTCCTGGGACCGGATGTCAGTGCCATCCTTCAGGAGTACGGGCTGCCCCTGGCCAATACCGACCTGCCCGTCTGGGCCCGGGTCATGCCGATGCCGCTGGGTCTGTGGGCCTCCGACGCGATCGTTGCCGTATCCCCAACTTATGCCCATGAAATCCTGCAGAAGGAATTTGGCAGTGGGCTGCAGGATTTCCTGCAGAACCGGAAGGATTCTCTCTACGGGATATTGAACGGGCTGGACATCAGCTCCTTCGACCCGCAAACGGACTCTACGCTCGCGGTCAACTTCAACGCTGACAGTCTTGCCGTCCGCCCGCATGAACAAAGCCGCCTTGCAGGAACGTGTAGGACTTCCGGTCCTGCCTGATGTTCCAGTGCTGGGAATGGTCACACGCATGGATGTCCAGAAGGGCGTGGATATCGCCCTGAGAGGCTTGAAGATGCTCGGAAAGCAGAACTGGCAGCTGATCCTACTGGGCGCAGGGGATCCAAAGCTTGAGAAGATGGCGAAAGACCTGCAGGCGCAGATGCCCGACCGGGTCCGGGTGGAGACCCGTTACGATGCGAAGCTTGCCCGCCAGATCTACGGAGGCGCAGATGTTTTCCTTATGCCATCCCGTTATGAGCCATGCGGGATCTCACAAATGATATCCATGCGCTATGGGTGCCTCCCCTTGGTGAGCGCCGTGGGCGGCCTGGCCGATACGGTGACCGACGGCCAAACAGGGTTTACATTTGTGGGAACGAAAGTGAAGCCATTCAATGACGCGATACGCCGCGCCTTGAACTCTATTTCCTGATCGCGAACGCTGGCTGGAGATCCAGAAGGCAGGTATGGCACTGGATTTCTCGTGGCCTCATTCGGCAAGAAAGTATCTGGATCTATATAAAAAGCTCGTGGAAACACCCAGTGTAAAGGTCGCAGTCAGTTAAACCGAAGCACTCAACCTAATCAAACCACCAACGAGGGAGCCATGAAGACACGCGCTGTCATACTTGCAGGAGGAGAAGGTTCACGACTGGGGGTACTCACTCAGAAACGGACAAAGCCCGCCGTCCCGTTTGCAGGCAAATATCGCATCATCGATTTCCCGCTTTCCAATTGTGTCAATTCCGGTATCTTCGATGTGATGGTTCTCGCCCAGTACCGGCCACAGTCGCTGATGGAGCATATCGGCTCGGGGGCGCCCTGGGATCTCAACCGTGATTTTACAGGGGGTCTGCGGATCCTTACGCCTTACAAGGCGCGTAACGATTCCGATTGGTATGCTGGCACTGCTGATGCTGTCCAGCAGAATTTTGGCTTTGTGAAGAAGGATTTGCCTGACCTGGTATTGATCCTGTCGGGGGATCACATTTATACGATGGACTACGAGCCCATGATCTCATTCCATCTGGATCACCAGGCAGATTTGACGATTGGCACGTTCCGCGTTCCAATCGAGGAAGCCTCACGCTTCGGTATCCTCGCCTCGGACGATAATTACCGGGTTACCTCGTTCGTGGAAAAACCCAAGAATCCGCCATCCAACAATGTGAACATGGGTGTCTACCTCTTTAATCGCGATCTGCTCGACAAGGTCCTGTGGGAGGATCATCTCAACCGGAAATCCTCCCATGACTTTGGCAAGGATATTATTCCCGGCCTGCTGAAAGCCAAGGCGCGTGTGTTTGCCTTTCCGTATACAGGCTACTGGATGGATGTGGGCACTCTGAAATCCTACTGGCAGGCGCACATGGACATGCTCTCGCCCTCGCCTGCTCTCAAGTTATATAACCGCGACTGGATCATTCATACCCGCACGGAAGAACGTGCGCCCGCGCGCCTGCCTGCCAGTGCCCGCGTCTACGCCAGTATGATCTGTGATGGTTGTTATATTGGGGCTGACTCGGTGGTGGAGAGCAGCGTGCTTTCACCAGGTGTGGTGGTCCGGCCAGGTGCGATCGTACGGGAATCCATTCTTCTGACGGATTGTGTCGTGGAGAGCGGCTGCGTCATCGAACGAGCTGTGCTGGATAAGCGCGTGGTTCTTGGTGCCAACTGCCGGATCGGGGGTGGGGTGGCAAGCCCGGTAAAGAGCGTTGCCATTGTGGGGAAAAACAGCACCGTTCCCGAAGGTACCGTCATTGAACCCAATGGCGGAGTGGGTACGGACGTGGCGCCAAGTGATTTTGATGATAAGTACATTCGAGCAGGACAATTCATTCAAACCAGGAGACTCCCGAATGAGCTTTGATCGTGCGGGCGGAATATTACTTCATCCCACGAGTCTGCCGGGTCGGTATGGTGTTGGCGACCTTGGACCGGAGGCATTTCAATTCGTCGACTGGCTTGCTTCGACCGGCAGCAAACTCTGGCAGGTGCTTCCACTTGGCCCGACCGGGTATGGAGATTCACCCTACCAGTGTTTTTCAGCATTTGCAGGTAATCCGTACCTGATCAGTTTCGATGCTCTTATCGAGGATGGCTTGCTAACCGAAGATGATTTTGTGACCATGCCGAGCTTCAGCGCCTCCCGCGTAGACTATGGAGAGCTCATCCCCTGGAAGCTTTATGTCCTGGAAAAGGCTTTTTCCAATTTGCCATCCGCACCTGCGGAGTTTCGCGATGAATTCGATCAATTCCGTGCCGATAATGCCTCCTGGCTCGATGATTATGCCCTTTTCATGTCCATCAAGGAGGCCAATGGCGGAGGTGCATGGAATGAATGGGAGCAACCAATTCGCAAGCGCGAAAACTCTGCCATGGAAAAGGCTCGCAGCGATCATGCAAAAAGTATCGAGCGCCAGTCGTTTTATCAATTTTTGTTTTTCAGGCAGTGGGACAAGCTGAAGGACTATGCAAACGACAAAGGAATCACGATCATCGGCGATATCCCGATCTTCATTGCTTATGACAGCGCGGATGCCTGGGCCAATCCCGAATTGTTCCACCTGGATGCGAAGAGTCTGCCTACGGTGGTCGCCGGTGTTCCCCCTGACTATTTCTCGGCGACCGGCCAGTTGTGGGGCAATCCGCTTTACAAGTGGAGCGAGCACAAGAAGACCCGTTATCAATGGTGGATCAATCGCTTCCACTCTGTGCTGAACCTGGTGGATATCATCCGCCTCGATCACTTCCGCGGTTTCGCCGCCTATTATGAAATCCCCTTTGGGAGTCCCACCGCCGAGCATGGACGTTGGGTAAAAGGCCCGGGCAAGGACCTTCTTGCCGCGCTTTCCCAGGCTCTCAGCGGCAAAAAAGGAGGCACAATGCCGATCATTGCCGAGGACCTCGGTATCATTACGCCGGATGTGGTAGAGCTGCGCGACAGCTTTCACCTGCCTGGAATGAAGATCCTGCAGTTCGGTTTTTCCAGCCCAACGGATCCTTTCCTCCCGCATAACTATACATCGAATTGTGTTGCCTATACCGGCACCCACGACAATGATACGGTGTGTGGTTGGTATGAGACCGCTCCAGAGAAGGAACGGGATTTCGCACTGCGTTATCTGAATACAGAGGGCGGCAATTTTGCCTGGAGTATGATTCGCGCCGTGTGGGCATCTGTGGCGGTCTATGCGATTACCCCGATGCAGGACCTTCTCAGCCTGGGAGGGGAAGCCCGCATGAACTTTCCCAGCCGCCTTGGTGGAAACTGGGAATGGCGGATGGAGCAGGATGACTTGAGCGAGACCCTTGCCGCCAGTTTGAAGGAATTGAATGAGCTTTATTTGAGATGATGGAAGAAGCTAAATCCTTGCGAAGAATGCGGAATTTTCATCCTATTTTTTATGGAAAAGCTTCGCAAGATTTATAGAAAGTGAGCCCGCCGGAATTGGCGGAACTCACTTTTCTAACGAGAATAGTCATCGGCTGTGAAAGAGCCGGTGTTATTCCTTCTTAAACAGGGATACGTACTCCCCGTATCCCTCTTCCTCCAGTTTTTCCACGGGGATAAACCGCAGGGCGGCAGAGTTCATGCAATAACGCAGTCCGGTTGGTGCGGGACCATCATCGAAGACATGTCCGAGGTGGGAATTGGCCTGTTTGGAGCGCACCTCTGTGCGAGCCATGAACATCTTGAAGTCAGTATGCGTGGCGATGTTGTCTGGTTCAAGAGGCTGGGTAAAGCTGGGCCAGCCAGTCCCCGAGTCATACTTGTCCGATGAGCTAAAAAGCGGTTCACCCGACACTACATCCACGTAAATGCCTTCTTTTTTATTGTTCCAATATTCGTTTGAAAATGCCCGCTCGGTGCCCTCATGCTGTGTGACTTCATACTGAATGGGCGAAAGCCGTTTCCGGAGCTCCTCCTCAGATGGTTTATCGAAACTTTTCATTTTGGCCTCCTGTAAAAGATCAGGGATAAGTATCCGTATTCTATTTTTGCTTGATTAAGGGGACATGAAACAGGGGCATTTCCGGGCCGAAGGTTAATTTTTTCGTAATAACTTCCCCAGCTTATTAGGCAAATTTAATCTGTTTTGCTTGAACTTCTTTTGAAAATTCGATAAAATTTTCTAGACATGTGGTCAACCATTTATCAATAAGGAGTCAAAAAAGATGAACATGATCAAAGTCTCTGCAAATTCCCGTACATCGGCTGTGGCTGGGGCAATCGCCGGAGTCGTCCGCGAGCATCAGCGGGCGGAAGTACAGGCGATCGGTGCGGGAGCGGTGAATCAAGCCATGAAGGCTCTGGCCCTCGCCACAGGTTATTTGAAAGGAGATGGAATTAACGTGAGCTGTGTCCCGCAATTTGTTGACGTAACCGTTGGTGAGAATGTACGGACAGCCATCCGGCTCGTCATCGAACCGTCCTGAATTTTCCCGGTAATTGCACTTTGAAATACGCTGGGAAGGATCTTTCCGGCGTATTTTCTTTCTACCCGGCCATTCTTTTGTCGATTCATAGCGGATTGAAACCGGGTAAGGCTTTCAATTCGGCACACAGACATTTAGCGCATATTGCCTGATCCAGGAAAACGTCTCAATAATTTTGCACTCGCTGCCATATCTTCAGGCATGGAACCATCAGCCGGACCTGGATACCTGCGTTCGTAACTATCCCGTTAAATCCCTTTTGAATCTTGTAGAGACCAAAACAGTCCATGCCTCCAAGCTGGCAGAAATCCTGATTCCAGGTGGTTTGCTCAAAGCACTTCAAACCACATTTCTTTAGATCGAATATGACTGCAAGGTCAATCTCGACGGCAGCCTGCCAGTGATCAAGAGTAGTTTTTGTGACCTCCAGAAACAGGCTTTCAGATATTTGACCTTGTCCCACATCAACAATGAGACTCAGGTCAATATCTGAATTGAGGCGGCAGCCGCCTGCAAGCCCACGTGAACCATGCAGGACGATTTTTGAGACACTTGGATGGACTGTCAGGTTCGCCGAGGAGAGCAGCGCGTTAGTTTCAGGCAATAATTCTGCAAGCGCAGGCTCGAATGTCAGGCTTGAAAACAGTCCCAATCTACTATTCATTTGATTGCGTCCAGAATTTGTTCAGGGAATGGGTTGGAGAGCTTTTCGTACACGATCAAATCACGATCTTTGGCCCGGGTCATGCTACTCCGGCGTGACTCGGTTTATCCCGGTCGGTCAAATTCACGACAATCGCACTGCTCGCCCGGATCAGGTTTTGCGGTGTGATCATGATCTCCTCGCCCCATTGACCGGCGCCAGTGCCTAGCACAGGCTCATCAAGGAGACTTGCCTCCAGGAAGGAGCGGAATCCGGGCGGCTGCCAGCCAAAAGCGGGGATCGAACCGATCACATAGCCTGTTGTTTCCCTGACGACTTCAGGGTCCGCCATGCGGATATTGCGCGAGCCGATCGCCTTTTTGAGATTCCCGGAAACCGCATTCTGATCCCCACCGAGCATGATCAGGACACGCTCACCAGTATCCACCTGGAAGATCAGGGTCTTCACAGCCTGGCGTTCCGAAAAACTCAGGACACGGGCAACATTCGCCGCCCCTTTTTCCGTTTCAGGAGGAAAGCTTATCCGCTCATAGGGAATGTTCCGGTCATCCAGATAAATGTGCGATGGGAAGTTTCATAATCCTCCTGATAACAGTTAGCCTGCCATCTTCCATAATATGGATTTCATCGCCTGTTTTCAATTGGCTGAAATCCTTTGCATCCAGGGCGATCAGGGGCAATGGGGATGTGTACAATTCGTCAGCGACGACTGAGGCAAGAGCGAAGAAGAAATCCACATCCGTGGTCAGAATGGCTGCGGGCGCGGTCCTGGCGCGGATGGCCTCCAGCAGGACTGCAGTCGTGGTGGAAGAGCCCCGGGTAAATGGAATCGCCAGAATTTTCCCCCTGGCATTGGAGCCGGAGAGCTCGTGACGGCGATCGATAATCTCCCCTGTCTTCCAGTCGTAACCACCCCAGAAGGAGAGCGGTTCCTGGCTGACCAAAGCCGGGCCGCGCGCCTCGCCCGGGATCACAACTCTGCCCTGAAAGGTCAACTCAGCCATAGCGTTTCATCCCGAACGATCTGCCCGGCAACCGCCGAGTTGACACAATCCTCCAGGCTGCCAAAGGCGATTTTCCTGCCCAGCAGTCCTGGTGCATAATAGGCGAACTTTGCCGAGTTGGTCATCAGGTTTTGGATTTCCTCCGGCAGCATGGGCGAGGTAAGGATGCAGGTATCCACAGTGATCTGGGCGCCAAATTCCTGCAAAGGCTCGATGAATCCGGCCCGTTCTGCCAGTTGGGTCATCGCCCGGCTGGAGGTGACCAGGAACTTCACATCCGGATGCTTCCTTTTGCCTTTGAGCATTGGCGCCAGCCGCCGATACTCCGCCAGTGAAAAATGGGGGCTGCCCAGGACGACCATGTGTAGCTGGCTGCTGTCGGTGTGAGTTAATTCCAGCCGGGATTGTCTTAGCATATCCATGGTGATTTCAACCGTCGCGAGGGGCGTCTTTCCCTGGAAGGCAGCTTCCAGCGTCGGCGCTTCAGGGGTAACCTGAACCATGTGAAATAAAGCCACACCGCCTGAGGATGCGGTTGCCGCCCCAAAGGCTTTCAGCAGATCCTCATCGGGCCGGACGAGCATGCCATCGATGACAGGGATCTTATCCAGCGATTCCCTGCCGATCAGATTTCCCAGGACGGGATAAAAGTCGTCGCTTCGCTGGAGCTGCTCGGGGATATCCACCAGGCGAAAGAGTAATTGCCCGCCCCGGTTTTCCGCCAGGTGCAGACCGACTGCCGGGGCGCGTCCCGGTGATGGCACAGCAGATGTCGAACAGATCCGGATATCTTTCGGTTCGCGCGCCGAGAACGGAGTTGGCAAAAACGATCGCATTCGACTTCCCCCAGGCGATCTGCTGGCCAAAGGAGGGACGCATCTCCATCTGGTATGGCGCGCACGTCCAGGTGGGGAGGGTGCCCATGCTCTGGTAGGCAACCATCTGGCGATAGGCCTGGCGTGCCCATTCTGATGGGACCGCCCACTCCTGCCAGTGATGCTCATCCAGGCCGCTGACATTTAACGTTGTTGGAACGGCAACCTTCGCCTCCAGCTTCGCCAGCTTTTCGGCAAATTCCAGGCCGGCGTCGCCGATGTAGACCGTGCTGTCGATGTGCGCGCCGCTAATGTCCAGCAGCTCTCCTGCCCCGGCCACTTCTGCCATGCGGGCGACGATGGACATGGCCATCCGGGCAGCAGGGCCGTATTCTCCATGTAACATTTTCAGGTCTTTTGTCGATAGAGATAAAGTCATTGCATATTCCTTGGGCGCGCAGCCAGATAGATGCCGATCAGGATCAACAGACCGCCAAGCAGAACTCCTGTTGTGGGTCTTTCACTCAGAATAAAGTATGCGAGGACTGCCGATCCCACCGGCTCGGCGAGTGTAGTAATCGCCACAAAAGAGGCCGGGAGATATCGTAAGGCCCAATTGTAGGTGGAATGGCCGATCAACTGGGGAAATACTGCTAATAGGAAAATCCAGCCATAGGTCTGGGCAGGATAGCCACGCGGGGATTCGCCTGCGGCAAGCATCATCACGATAAGTGCAATTGCTGAGATCCCATATACCAGAAAGATATAGGGTATGAGCGAGATCTTTGCCCGAACTTTTCGCCCGATAATGATGTAACCGGAAACCGCCCAGGCGCCGGCCAATGCCAGGAAGTTCCCCCACATGGCGGGTCCATGAAGAACCTGTCCCAGCTGCGGGCAGCGCAGGCCATTGTTCCAGCTACAGGCGTCCGACAAGGCGATGATGACGCCTCCAAGAATGGCGACCAACAATCCGGCAACCGCCGCACGCGTGATGTGCTCATCCAGGAAAACCGGCGAGAGCAGCGCCACCCACAGGGGACCCGTCGATACAAATACGACCGAGCTGGCAACGGTTGTGTATTCGAGAGAGGAGATCCAGGTGGCAAAATGCACCGCCAGGAAGAGCCCGGCAAATATCCCCAGTATTAATTCGTTTCGAGTCAGGCTCTTCAGCTCATCGCGGTGACGGAGCAATGCAATTGGCGCCAGCAGAAGTGTAGCAAACGTCAGCCGCAACGCAGCGATAACCAGGGATGGCGCCTCCTCCTGTGCGAAGCGGATAAAGATCGAGGATGTGGAGACTGCCAGGATGGCGATGACCAGGGCAAGGGGCAGGGTGAAGCGGGATCGAGGCGATGCCATCCGCTCATTCTACTCTGGAAGGAATCTTTTCCATATCCACAATAGCACGAGTTTTTCACAAATTCAACCGAGCTGGCACATACTTGCATACTCATCCCATGTTTAGGATGCGACAGTAAAATATGCCCCCTTATGTTGGAAGATACCCGCCCCTCCCGCAGGCTGGACCAGTTCCAGCCGGTACAAGCCCTTCCGGCGCCAAAACGCAGAAAACGCCGCCTCTGGCCCTGGCTTCTGATCGCCTTACTGATTGTTTATTTCCTCGCGCCGCTGCGCACCAATATCCTTCTGCTCGGCACGGATGATTCACCTGAGCGTGGTGCTGTTGGCCGGACCGATACGATTATCCTGACGACCGTAATCCCCACACGTCCCTACGTCGGCATGCTGTCCATCCCCCGGGATTTGTGGGTCAATGTTCCGGGTGTGGGAGAGCAGCGCATTAACACCGCTTATTTCTTTGCGGAGGCAAGCCAACCCGGAGCAGGTCCTCAATCTGCCATGCAGACCATTCGCACGAACTTTGGAATTCCTGTTCAATATTATGCATTGCTCCATATGGGCGGCCTGGTCGCGGCTGTTGACGCTCTGGGTGGGGTGGACATCCAGTTAAATTCACCCACAGGCGGCTGGGATGCCGGTTCCCACCATTTGGATGGAATCCAGGCCCTGGATTTTGTGCGCGAGCGGAGCAGCAGTGACGACTTCAGCAGAATGAAGCGTACTCAAATATTAGTGATTTCGCTTGCCGGCAGGGCGCTGCAGCCGCAAAGCTGGGCCCGCCTGCCCAATTTTCTTTACTCAGTTTTTCAGGCTGTAGATACAAACATCCCGATCTGGCAGCTGCCGCGCCTTGTTTTTGCACTTTTACGGGTTCCGTTCTTTGGGATTGATTCACGGGTGATCACCCGTGAAATGGTCGTTCCATTCCAGACTTCGGGAGGAGCCCAGGTACTTGCACCGAATTGGGACGCGATCAATCCCATCCTTTTGGAAATGTTCGGGAGATAAGGATGGGTATTTGATTTGCTCCCGGCTATATATTCCAGAGCTCAAAATAAAAGCCCCCTGCTGGTTTAGGCTGATTTAAGCTAAGCGGGGAACTGGATTTGCCCGCTTTAGCCAGAGTCGATAGTTTTTCAAGCAGAGGCCGCAAGGACTTCAGGCGCACTTGAATCACTCGTATGGACAGTATGATGACTGTTTCCCGATTCCACAGTGACAGTGTATTCATACTCATCGTGTTTGGATGGCTCGGTCAGGTTTTGTGGGATGTTGAAGAAATTTGTCTCCAGAATCAGCCGCTGAAGCTCCTGCGATTCGTCATCAGGCATCTTGTTCAAATCCATATCCGACTCGATCTCGCGGCCTAGAAAGCCGCCCGTCCGTTTGAAGTTGATCTTTGTCATCCTAATATCCTTATTGTATTTCCTGGCTGGCCGCGCTCATCAAGGACAATTCCTGTACCAGCGGTCTTAATGTGCTGGGCATGGTCGAATCGTTTGTGCGCACTGTGTGATTCGTGATCGCCCGCATCGACAGTAATGGTGTACTGACACTCGTCCGGTTGGAAATTTCTAATCAAATTTTCGGGCAGATCGAAAAATTGGGCCTGCTCCACCAGCCGGGTGATGTTTCGGACGGTACTGATCGGCAGTGCGTTCAGATTAAGTTCAAATCTCAGGCCTCTCCCAATAAAACCACCGGAGCGATTGAAAGTGATTTTAGCCATAAGTATCTACTTCCTTTCCTCATGATCTTTTATTTTGCAAAGAATTTGACCAATACACAATGGCTACGATATTTCCCGGAATGTATGTATTATGTTAAACGAACGTTGGAAAAATTTATTACTTGTTGAAAGCCAACCGGCTATGGAAATTGGCTCTTTTTTTGTAGGGGATTTCCTCATTCCAGCGATACAACAGCCAAAAGGAATACTTTGCTTGACAGTTGCCCTCCACGAGACTAAAATTTTGCGATATTTGATAAAATCTGTCCGGTAACAGATTGACCAACAAAAGGAGTGGATCATGGCTTTTGAATTACCCAAACTTCCGTATGCAGTTGACGCGCTCGAACCTTATATCGATGCCCAGACGATGACAATTCATCATGACAAGCATCACCAGGCGTATATAACCAATCTCAATGGCGCGATCGAAAAACATCCCGAGCTGGCTGGAAAGAAGCTCGAAGACCTGCTTATGGATCTGAACTCGGTTCCGGAGGATATTCGCACAGTCGTGCGCAATCATGGCGGCGGGACCTGGAACCATTCGATGTTCTGGGAAATTATGGGACCCAAGGCGGGAGGCGCGCCCAAGGGACAGCTGGCCCAGGCGGTGGACTCGGCTTTCGGTTCCTTCGATGCGTTCAAATCTGAATTCGAGAAGGCTGCCAATGGGCGCTTTGGCTCTGGCTGGGCCTGGCTGGTCAAAAAGGGCAACGGCCTGGCGATCGTGTCCACGGCGAACCAGGATAATCCCATGTCAGACGGTATGGCCCCCGTTCTGGGGATCGATGTTTGGGAGCATGCCTATTATCTCAAGTATCAGAATCGCCGTGCAGAGTACGTGACCAACTGGTGGAATGTTGTCAATTGGGAGGCTGTGGCTGCACGCTTCCGCTAGGCAAATGGAACGCTTGCATCTCCTGGGAAGCAAGTTATAATCGATTTGCCAGAAGGTAATTTCCTAAAAGGAGACAACAATGACTCACATTATCACCAGTTTATGTGTTCGCGATCGTGGCTGTATTGATGTTTGCCCAGTGGAATGCATGATCCCCGGTCAGCCGTTTAACGAATGGCCCTGGATCTACATTGACCCCGATACCTGCATTGATTGTGGCGCTTGTATCCCTGAATGTCCGTTTGCGGCGATTTTCCCGGAAGATGAAGTTCCCGCGGCCTATACCGCCAAGGGTGGGGAGTATATCAGCAACGTCGGTTTAACCGGTCACTTCGAGGGGACCAATCATCATGGTCATCCCATTGTGCTCGATACCGCCAGGCAGCTGGAAGCCGGCGAAGTGGTGGATATGACCCCCGATATTCAGCCCAACTATGAATTCTTCAAGAGCGGCCCGGGCTATTCCGCCAAGGATGTCGACAACGGAATGTAGTATTTTGTGTATCCGAAAAAATCCCGCAGATTTGCGGGATTTTTTCATCTATGGATTCATCGCGTCTGTCAGAAGTTCCTGCCCGATCCACTGGGCCTGCCGCTCGTTATCCTCCTCGAGCAGGACCACGACAGCCAGGGGAGTGGCCTGCCAAGTTGGCGGAGTCCCGGCAATAAACCAGGTGACCGGGCCTTCCTTTCCGGTCGCCCGACCGATGTGGGACCAGTAGTTCTTTCCCTCTTCGATGTTGGCCGTCGCCGCCTCATCTGCCTGGGCAGGCTGAACTGCTTCGTAGGATTTTCCGGATGCCGGCAGAACGACCCAGCCCTGCTGGGGTGTGTCAACCGCAATGGCGACACGGGGCGCCGGCACAACTCCATGGTTGCTTAAGGCAGCAGCGGCAAGTACTGCCTGCAGCGGGGAGATGTGGATGTCCATCTCGATCAGAAATTGTTACCGATTCTGCCGTTTGGAATGGGAGCTGCGGCAAAGTTTTGAAGCCGAAGGTATCGTAGACCTTCTGTTCATCTGCTCCGGCCTGCTGATTTATTCCGGACAAGAGCCTGGGAAAAAGGCTCAAGCATGGACCCGGTCGGATACACTCCCTGAACCACCCGGTTGATCAGAGGTTTGCCAGGATCCTTGTTAAGCTGGGAGCCGATCTCGTTCAGATGGTTGGGGTTGAATGTTGGCGCCGACGACATCGCAAGGATTTCACCGGTCTGCGCATTCATCAGCACGACGGCACCGCTGTACCCGGTCATCATCTCGTCAGCCCGCATTTGTAATTTCAGATCGAGGCTCAGGCGTACGTCCAGGCCATGCGGAGACATTCCGTACAATAAATGGTTCCACCAGACCACGGCGGCAGGGTTGCCCTTTAACCCACGGAGATATTCATCCATGGATGCCTCCAGTCCTGATTCTCCATAGATGGGATGGTTGTAGCCGGTGACAGGTGCCAGGTCGGGATATTGATACACCCGGTTGTAGCTGCCCGGTACCCCGGTGGTCTGGGTGATCGGTGTGTTATTCCTATCGACGAGCATGCCTCTCTGCACATAACGGTCTTCGATGATCCGCCGAGGGTTGTCGGTGCGGGTCAACAGGTCAGGTCCGCGTACCACTGACCACCATCCACTGGCCAGGGCGGAAATGAATAATCCAAGAAAGAGAAACGTCCCCAGGGCGAGATAAGGCTTGGGGTTGGGGAGAGGCGCAGGTTCCTCATCCATGTGATTGCTGATCAACATCATGCATAACAGGGCGATGAAGGACGTCAGCAGGGATGACCCACCGTATGACAGGAATGGGAGTGTGACGCCGGTGAGCGGAAGGAGCCGCAGGTTGCCGCCAATGATCAGCAGGGTTTGAATACCTACATAGGCTGTGATTCCGGCCGCGAACAGCCTTCGGAAAAGATCGGGCGCGCGCATGGCAATCCGGATGCCGCGGCCGACCATGAGCCCGAATAGGGCAACCAGCCCGACCGTGCCAATCAGCCCTGTCTCCTCGGCAACGGCCGCATAAATGAAGTCGGATATGGCAACCGGTACGAGGGCGGGACTTCCCAGGCCGGGACCGCGTCCCTCGATGCCTCCGTTTGCGATTGCCAGCAGGGATTGGATGATCTGGTACGAGTTGCCGCTGGGATCCGTCCACGGATTCAACCAGGAGTCGATCCGCGCCTGGATAATATCAATAATGAAATAGCCGGCGATGGCAACCAGAACCAGGAACAGGATGCTGTACACCAGTACACTGCGCCGTCCGGTGGCGAGGTAAATCATAATGGTATAAATGGCAATAAAAATGGATGCAGTGCCCAGGTCACGTTGAAAGATCAGGAGCAGGATGGCAATTCCACTGACCAGCAGCGTTGGGTAGATCAGGGAAAGTGTGCCCACCTGGGTCGGGACCCGTTCTGCCAGGTAGGCGGCCAGATAGGCTACCAGTAAAAGCTTGAGAGGCTCGGAGGGCTGGAAGTAAACACCGCAGCACCCCAGCCACAAGCGCGGTCCGTAGCCGACCGGGTTGGTCCCCAAAAAAAGGGTAAAGGCGGTCAGGATCAATCCCCCCGTTAGAAGGATGTATTTGTATTTCCGCAGAAAATCCAGCGTGCCAGGAAGCTGCAAGCCGGCGATAAATACCAGGGCGCTAATCCCCAGCCACAAAGCCTGCCGGGCGCCAAACCCAGAGTCCAGCCGCCAAACAGTGAGCAGCCCCCAGCCACTCAGCAGGGCGGCGGCGGGAAAAAGATAAGGGTCGGAATCAGGAAGATACCTGATGATGGATTGGTGGGCCCGGTATGCGATTAAACTCCACACCAGGAGTGCTGCCCACTGGGACCAATGGAAATCCACATTCCAGGTGCGTGCGCGGACTGCAGGGGAAAGTGTAATGATAAGCGCTTGCAGGATCAGAAAACCGGCCGCAATTTTAAGCAGGTTTCCCTGGATAATTCGATTCATTAGAGATACTTGTTGTACCAGCAGATCCAGCTTTTGAAGCGTGGCGGGTGGAATGGCATCTTTCCGCGTGATCAGGGCGGTGGAAAGTGCATTCTTGCAGTCACAATTTCGTTCCGGCCTGAGATTCCTGACCAGCAGGCGGACTGCCTCCTGGGCAAGGCTGGTATTCTTATGAAGCGTTTGGATTACCATTTCCACGGTCACAGCTGCTTCGCTTTCGTGCCAGACGTCATAATCGGTGATGTGCGCCATTGTTGCGTAGCAGATCTCTGCTTCGCGGGCCAGGAAGGCCTCCGGTGAGGCGGTCATGCCGATGATGGACATGCCCCAGGAGCGGTAGGTGATCGATTCACCCTTCGTCGAGAAGCGCGGTCCTTCGATGGTGATGAATGTGCCTCCACGATGGACCTGACCGTCCTGCGCTGCGGACTGCTGCTTCCAACTGATCGGATGTATCCGCGCAGAAGGGATTTTCCACACTGATATGTGCCACCAGTCCTTCGCCAAAGAAGGAGCGTGCGCGCCCGTGTGTATTGTCGTAGATCTGCTCCGGGATGACGATGTGACCAGGCGGCAGCTCCTCTTTAACGATCCGCAGGCGCTGATGCTGATGATCCGCGCGGCGCCCATGGACTTTCAAGGCGTAGATATTCGCGCGGTAGGGAACTTCAGTGGGCGTGATATGGTGTCCGATCCCATGACGTGCCAGGAAGGCGACGCGCATTCCTTCCAGCGTTCCAACTACAATTGGCGCGCTGGGTTTGCCAAAAGGAGTACTGAAGCTGTATTCGCGGGTTTCCTTCAGGCCGGGCATCGCGTACAGCCCGGATCCGCCAATGATTGCAAGGGATACCTGTTCGGGCATATTTGACCTCCAGTTTCAAAACATATTCGCAAGGCCTGCTCGATCATCGTCATCGATGTTAATGCCGAAGGTCGTGTTGCCACATCTGAATTCATCCCCTGTGATTACAACAACAGCTGTGATCAGTTTTTCGTGATTCAAAAGAGTGCCGTTGGTGGAATTCAAATCCTCCAGCCACCACTGACCATGATGGTGGGTAACACGCGCGTGATGTGCCGAGAGAGCTTCATCCATAACGGAGAGATCGCAGTTCGCATCGCGGCCAAGGACAATCTCCGGCTGGGTGAAATGCCGAATACTTTCCTTTCCCTCTTCGATCTTGACGTAAAAGGAAATGCCCAGTTTCTTCTGGGCGGAAAGTTTAGTTCCCTGCTGCCGTAGCTCCTGCAGAAGTGTGTAGAACGCCCACCCCAAAAAGGCGAACAGGGTTATCGCCAGTGCAAGCCGCAGGGCGAGTACGATGGTAGCGATCATTGACCGGGTGGATTTTCTTTTAAATTTCTTTTTCTCAGGTCTGATATCCACTGTGTTCTGCTCCCCTGCGGCAGTGGGTCTGTCACTCCTGCCTGCATCCATAATCAGCGGAGCTGTCATGCCCACGTCACGACGGGCAGGCGGCGTATCCTGTCCAAAGATCAGGGCAACCCCGGCGAGGGAAATCACATCTCCGGGATAGAGGACCGTCTGGCTGGTCCGCTGTCCATTTACGAACGACCCGCCGGTGGAATTTAAGTCGAAGAGGACGAAACGGCCCTTGATGGCCCGCAGTTGGGCATGGTTGCGGGAGACACGCGGATCATCGATGACAAGCTGGTTCTCGAGCCGGCGGCCGATATTGACCACTGACTCGTTCAGCGGGTAGACTTTTACACCCTCCACGATCAAAAAGGCATTTTCAGGGATACCAGCACTTTCCTCAGACGGGGTGCCGGAGGTTGTGCCCTGCATCCCCTGTGTTTCCGCCACGGGCTCAAGCTTGTGCGAAGCCACCACCCGCACCTCATCGGCGGAATACGAATCGTCGGTTGTAATGGTAATAATAGGCTGGCCGACGAATTTCAGTCCCGCCTCCCGGCCGGCAGTGGTGATGATATTTTTGAGCGTATCGATCGTTCTCTGTTCCTTCCACATGGGAGAGGTTTCAGTGGAAACGATCAACGTAAAGATATTGGGCGCCAGCGGACTGTCATTCTTCTGCTGGACGATATTTTCCCTGATGGCTGCTGCCAGATTTTGGATGACACGATCCTCCAGTTTAATGCCCGGCAATATCCCCGCGAGATCGATCTCGACCAGCTTCTGTAAATTGGCTTCCAATTGTTCAAGGTTTAGCTTCATAAGCTCGCTAACCGCCAGTCCGGTTCCCGGTATTATAGAGGCGGGAAGAGGAATTTGCAAGTAGAAAAGAACCTATAGTTCTTAGACGATTTTACCTTACCATGAAGCTCAAAACAGCTTTTGGTTACAGTTGGGACAGACCTGGTCGTTCGGTCTGACTACGAAGCCGCATTTTTTGCAGGTTGTAGGATGCGCCTCACCCATCGGCGCGCCGCAGGCAATACAGTTCCCTTCCTCCAGGGGGTTGGCAGTCCCACAATACTCACAGGTGATCCGGGTCAGCCGGTCGGATAGTTCCAGCGACGCACCCAGATTGGCCACAGCGCGATCGATCACCTTCCAGACATTTTCACTCAACTGAATGTTTTCGATATCCTGGGCAAGATCATCCAGGCGGCTGATCAGGCGGAATGGGTTGCGCAGGGCAGACAGGGCTGAGAAAGCTGTTTCGCCCATGCTTGCTGCAACGCCAAGCCAGGCCTGCTCGCCGACCTGCACCATGATGCCATCCTCAACAGTCTGAATGCTCACGGTAATGGCTGTCTGTCCACCAGACCTGGAGCCTGGACGTGTGGCAATCTGCACCGCCATCTTATCGGTGGTTCCGATGATCTGTGCCTGCAGGCCTCCGCTGTTGAAAGCTGCCATGAGGGCGTTGGCCAGGTCTGTGGATTTGATGTTTCCGTGAAAAATTCGTCTGTCCATGTTTTCGATTATAATCCGCATTATCAGCGACGACGATCTGTCGTCGCATTCCATGTCTTATGAATGTCTACGCAATGAAACGACTTTGGTTTAAATTTCTTCCGGGGGTATTGGCGGTACTGATTCTGAGCCTGGGAATTCTCTTTTTACCCGACCAGGCTGGTGCTTATCAGGGTGCGACCACGCCGTCCGGGGTTTTTATCACCGTGACCTATACCGATCCAATCAATGTGCGCGCCGGGCCGAGCACAGTCAACTATCCGGTGATCGGGCAGTTGCCTTCCGGGGCAGTGGTTCCGGCGCTGGGTGTTTCGATTGCGAGGGAATGGATCCAGATCGAGTTCCCTGGCTCGGCCAGCGGGAAAGGATGGGTTTATGCCTCATTTGTTACAGTTTCCGGCGGCGAACTGCCTGTTGTGGAAGCGCCTCCAACTCCCGTACCGGCAGTGACAAACACGATCGACCCGACCCTGGCGGCGGCTTTCAATGTCCAGCCCACCCAAACGCGATTGCCAACCTTTACTGCTCCGCCTCCTCTGGATGTCCCAAAGTTCGAAGATGAAAGCTCCATTGCCTTCTCCCGCGTTTTGGGGATCCTGATCATCGGACTGGGTTTGATCGGCAGTGTCGGGCTGATCACTTCCTTCCTAGTGCGCAAATGAATGAGAGGCAGAATTGCATAAAACCAAAGCTGCCATCTGTGCTGGCGGCAATCCTTGGGATCACGCTGCTGGCCTGGCTGAGCCCGCAGCCGCCACCCGCGCTGGCCCAACAGCCGACCGGTTCGATCGCCACGGTGACTGGTACGCCGTCCGGCCCGAGCGTACGCGTGGACCAAAGCCTGCAAAATATCAAGGTCTATGCCGGGCCAAGTTCGTTCGATTATCCAGCGATTGGCGTGCTGCTTAGCAACGAAACTGCGCCTGCCCTGGGACGGGCCAAGGACAAGGAGGACTGGATCCTGATCTATTATCCGGGTGTGCCGGGTTCCGTCGCCTGGGTATGGGCTTTACAGGTGGGACTTTCTCCCGGCGCGCTGCTTCCCGAGATCGAAGTTCCTCCGACCCCGACTCCCATATCCACCCCAACCATCAACCCGACCCTTGAGTCAGCATTCATTGGAGAGATGACAGCCACCCGGCTCCCGACGTTTACGCCGCCGCCACCGCTGGATCTGCCCTCCTTCAGCGACCAGACCAGCACTCAGAGAAGCGGGGTCCCTACCGGGCTGTTGATCGTAGCGCTGGCGTTGTTCGGTTTTTTTGGAGCGGTAATTTCATATTTGCGGGGGCGGTAAAGAGGAAAATTGCAATTTTATGCCAGACAATTTCCTCCTTCGCGACGGGTTATCATCAGACGGGAAATCAAAAGAAGCAGTCTGGACAGTTTGACCAACCCCTTTATTCCTGCGCTGATCCTCCGTTTGAGCCTATGTACAACGCGTAAGATACCCATAAATCTCTCTGACCTTAGGGTGGTTCGGTCTGAATTAAAAAAGACCGGGAGCCCGGTCTTTTTTTTGGAATGTTTGGTAATCACTAGTTCTGGCAGGAGCAGGAACCGCCGCAGCCGCAGCTTTCACCCTCATGCGAGTGAGCAGATGCAGCCGGGCTATCCACAGCAAAGCCGGCACCCCGAACGGGATCGTTGACGAAGTCAATGGTCGCCCCGCGCAGGTAGTCGATCGAGACCTCATCCACGACCACCTTGACCCCGTTGACTTCGTATGTGGTATCAACATCGCGGAAATTGTTGTCGAGCGCCATGCCGAAATTTACGCCACAACAGCCTCCCCCGGCAACGTAGACGCGCAATGCATATCCTTCCAGGTTGCGCTCCGCAAGAATGATTTTTAATTGCGTCGGCAGCCGTCGTGGAAAGGGTGATTGCAGAAGTATCAATCTGAGTGATTGTTTTTGTATCTAGTTCCTGTAACATGCGTATCTCCTTTTGGAGTGAATTAGGATACATCTTATCAAATTCACTGCGGAATGTCAACCAGTCATAATGAGAATAAGCTGAGTGACAAACCGGTCAGAGCCTATTTTCCAACCGCGATCGATTACTGATGACTTCTTCTTGACACATCCATCACGCGACTGTAAAATCCGTCTGCGTTTCCGGGCGGGAGCGCATACATTCACTCTGTTAGGAGGATTTGTTCCTTATGTACTATATTCAAGATATGACCAGCATGGAAACAGCTGCAATTTGGGCCGTGTTCTTCATCGCATGGATCGGCCTGGCTTATGCACTTTTTCTTCGTTCTCAGATCCTGCGGGAGGACAAAGGAACCGAAAAGATGCAGGAGGTCTGGAATGCGATCAAGGATGGAGCAAATGCTTACCTAACAAAGCAGCTACGCTCCATTCTTCCGTTAATCGGCATATTAACGGTCGCGCTGTTCTTCTCTGTTTACGTTGTGCCCTCCCTCGGAAGAGGCAATGCAGCGGTTCAACGGCATGAGTCAAGACCAGGTGAAGCTGATTATCGGTTTTGCCCGTGCCCTGGCCTTTGTGATGGGCGCCAGTTTTTCACTGCTCGTGGGCCAGTTGGGTATGCGGATGGCAGTGGAGGGGAATGTGCGTGTGGCATCGGCCTCCCGCAGATCCTTCGGTGATGCGCTGCGCATTGGTTATCGGACCGGTACGATCACGGGTATGCTGACCGATGGCCTTGGTCTGCTGGGTGGGACGATCATTTTCATTCTCCTGGGGATTGCAGCCCCGGATGCGCTGCTCGGATTTGGCTTTGGCGGCACACTGGTTGCCCTCTTCATGCGTGTGGGCGGCGGTATCTTCACCAAAGCAGCGGATGTTGGCGCCGACCTGGTGGGAAAAGTGGAGGCAGGCATCCCGGAGGACGATCCGAGGAATCCAGCTGTGGTAGCCGACCTCGTGGGCGACAATGTCGGTGACTGCGCCGGCATGGCCGCAGACATCTTCGAATCGTATGAAGTAACGATCGTGTCCGGCTTGATCCTGGGCCTGGCACTCTGGCACATCACCGGCCAGCTGGAATGGATCATCTTCCCGCTGGTGGTCCGTGGAATTGGTGTTTTGTCGTCCATCATTGGGACCTACTTCGTCAAGGGCGGGAAGAGCGGCGGCAGCGAGGAGGCGATGCGGGCAATCTTCAGTGGCTTCCTGACCTCCGCTGCGATTTCAACAGCCCTGTTCTTCATTGCGGGTTTTGTGTATTTGAATACCCGTGCGATGGCCGAGTGGGGCGGCTGGTGGCGTTTGCCCACTGCCGTAGGTGTCGGCGTCCTGCTGGCGATCATCATCGATCGCCTGACCGAATACTTCACCGGGACGCATGCCAAACCCGTGAATGATATCAAGCGTGCCGCGGATACCGGTCCCGCAACGCTGATCCTGAACGGTGTTTCTGTTGGATTCGAGTCCTCCGTCTGGTCGGTCCTCGTGATCGCCATGACAATCGTTGCATCCATTTTCATCTTTGGCTCGATCCCCGGAGTCACAGGCATCGAGCGGACTACTTTCATCCTGTATGGAGTTGCCATGACGGGCATCGGTATGTTGACCCTGACCGGCAACAACGTGGCCATGGACTCCTTTGGCCCCATTGCGGATAACGCCAACGGGATCGGCGAAATGTCCTGGTCCGGGCAGACCGATAAAGCTACCCGGGACGCCCAGCAGATCATGGCCGACCTCGATGCAGTTGGCAACACGACCAAGGCGATTACCAAGGGTGTGGCCATCGGTTCGGCGGTCATTGCGGCCGTTTCGCTGTTTGGCTCCTTCATGGTGGATGTGTCCCGCTCAGAAGCGCTTCGGCAAATCCCCTTGGAATTACAGATCCAGGCCCGCGGCATCCGTGTGGACTCTCCTCAGGTGTTTGTGGGAATGCTGATCGGCGCCGCCCTTCCCTGGCTCTTCTCCTCGTTTGCCATCCAGGCAGTGGCGCGCGCAGCGGCTCTGATCGTCATGGAAGTCCGCCGCCAGTTCAAGCTGGGCGTGCTGGAAGGCAAGGTCAAGCCTGATTATGCCCAGGCCGTTAACATCTCGACCACCGCTGCTCAAAAGGAACTGGTCTCCCTGGCCCTGCTCGGCATCGTTACACCGATCGTGGTCGGTCTGACGCTCCAGGTGGAGGCTCTTGGCGGTTTCCTGGCCGGCATCATCGTGTCAGGCCAGCTGCTGGCGGTCTTCCTCAATAACTCCGGCGGTGCCTGGGACAATGCCAAGAAGTTGATCGAAGATGAACCCAGGAGCATCGAGAACAATACCGGCAAGGGATCCGAACGACACAAGGCTGGCGTGGTGGGCGATACAGTCGGCGATCCGTTCAAGGATACGGCTGGTCCCGCGCTCAACCCGATGATCAAAGTCGTAAACCTGGTCTCGGTCATCATTGCGCCGATCGTGGTGCAGTATTCCGGGGCAACCGGTGTAACGGCGATTATTGTCTGGGTCGTGGCGCTTGCCCTTCTCGGTGTGCTCGCCTGGGCAGTCATGCGCTCGAAGGCGCCTGCCCCTGCCATCGCTGGAGCGGTAGTTCCCGCACCTGCCCTGGCGTCCAGCTCGCCGGCGGGGAAAGCAAAGTCCCAGAAGAAGTAACTTGTAGATTGAAAAGGAGACCTGGGAGCCCAGGTCTCCTTTCTTTTTGCATGAACATTAAAGTACCCATTCACATATAGTACTGCGAATGAGTTCCCGGAATCCTTCAAACGCAAGTACAGTGACCAGGTACAGTTCGTTAATCATAATATCGAGAAAACGATTGATACCATTCTTGCAGAGTCGAAAACACCTCCCATTATCCTGATCCAGGCTGACCATGGATCAGGTCTGCTTACAAATCGCGACTCCCCGGAAAAAACATGCATTCGGGAGCGCTTCTCGCCGTTTGCAGCCTATTACCTGCCAGGCGTGGATAAAACCACAATCCCCCAAAATATTTCCAATGTAAACATGTTTCGACTGGTTCTCAATGATTATTTTCATGCCAGGCTGCCTCTCCTCGAGAATCGGCAATATTTCAATCGAAATAAGGAGGATTATTATCTCTTCGATGATGTAACCGGACGTTTAGGCGAGTCGTGTATCCTGCCGAATGAATAAAGCAGTTGAATGTAAAGTCAGGTTGAAACCATCATTCCATACCAGAGGGGTATGTAATTTTCCTGTAAGTTTGGATATTCCATAGTAATGATATAAATACACACAAGTTGCTCCAGAGTTCGGCTTTCGACTTTTAAGCAGACTTGATTTTTTGTGTGGAAATATTTCATGAAACCAATCAGCCGTACCGAGTGGGCCAACCTGATTCTCATTCTTGCCGTTTTGCTGGGCGCGTTCATGCGCGTCAATCCAACGCTCCTTTCCGGTTTTCCCATTAATGATGGGGGTATGTTCGCTGTCATGTTGGATGAACTGAAGGCCAATCATTATCTACTGCCTGCCTTTACGACTTACAATCATCTCAATATCCCTTTTGTGTATCCACCGCTTGGGTTTTATCTGGGCGACCTTGCATCTGACCTGTTTGGCTGGACAGCAGTCGACACACTGCGCTGGATGCCGGCACTGTTTTCCACACTTTCCATCCTGGCATTTTATTTATTGGCTCTGCGGTTGTTAAAGAAAAAATACCACGCCGCAGTTTCCACGCTGTTCTTCGCTTTGATGCCCCGCGCTTACTGGTGGTATATCATGGGAGGCGGACTCACCCGCGCCCTGGGGCAATTCTTCATGCTGCTGGCTCTGGCGAGCCTGGTCCGCCTTTACGAAGAAAATCGTAGCACCGACATATTTTGGGCGGGATTCTTTGGCGGATTGGCAGTGATGAGTCACCCGGAAGCAGCAGTTTACACCCTTGCCTTTGCCTTGTTTTTTTGGATCATGTTATCGAGAAACCGCACCGGGTTCATCAATTCGGTCTATGTTGCGTTAATCGTCCTTGTCGTTAGCATGCCGTGGTGGGCGACTGCGATTCATTATCATGGGCTTGAACCTCTTAAGGGGTTCGGCAACCGGCCAGAGGATCGTAGCCATCTTTAACTTGTTTTTCTTTACTTTCACCGAAGAATCATTTGCCGCCTTGATTGCGATCCTTGGATTGGTTGGGATTGCACTTTGTCTTTACCGAAAGGAATATCTGTTGCCTCTTTGGATGGTGGTGCCATTCCTTGCGGCAGGCCGCAGTGCCACCAATCCCGCGGCAATCCCCCTCGCCATGCTTGCCGCAATCGGATTGGTGGATGTTGTTTTTGCGGCATTCAAAGGTTCCCGGTCCGAACTCATCGACCTTACCCCCGGTGGGTGCAGAAGCAGCAGACCTTGTGTTACCTGCCGAGCGGAACATACTCATCTTTGTTTTGATCTACCTGATGGTATCGGCGTATCAATTTAGCTCGGGACTATCAAATATGATCCTGTATCCTACCGACCGGGAAGCCATGACCTGGGTGCGGGAAAATACACCTGCTTCCTCCCGGTTTCTCGTACTGACCGGGGATTCGTCAGTTTTTTGTGACGCAGTGTCGGAATGGTTCCCAGCATTAACCCAGCGGCAAAACCTGACAACAATCCAGGGTACCGAATGGACGCAGGGTCCAAATTTCGCCAATTATGTTTGGTCCACCCTGGATGTACAGGAATGTTTATCCAACGACGATGCCTCCTGCCTGGATAAGGCAGTCAGTCGCTCTGCATACGATTATGTTTATGTCGCAAAAGTGCTGCATGGGAATGGCAACTGCAAAACTGGTACTGAAAGGGAATTCCCCTACTTCCTGGAGCACATGAAGGAAGATCCCAATTTTGAAACGGTTTATGAGACAGATGAAGTGATAATTTTAAGTAAGTCAGGTAGACAGGTAGGGATTCGCTTCAATATTCCCATAGTAGATACTCCATGACCAGCTTCTAACAGCTTTGTAAAGAAATTTCAACGGGGGATTGATTTTCTGAAGGCTATAATCCAGAGAATATGTTTCAATCTTTATCATTCCCGCAGTTACAGCGTTGGTTTCTGAAGGGGGGGATTGCCGTCCTTGATTAGGGGATATTTTCAGGAAGCAATTTTGTACTCAATGTATTATTTGCTCGTTGGTTGGATCCTGCTTCCTTTGGAGCATTTTCAGTATTATTTGCGATGTACTTGCTTTAAGCGGCTTCCATAGTTGTCCTCCTCTATCTTGGAACCCATGACAGTCCTAGGGCCGGCTCTGTATTGTCCCTTTGACCGATTGCGTGAATATGTCGCTATTCAATTTAAGTTACACTTTTTTATTACCGGTGTAATAAGTGCACTGGTCATATCTTATTCCTGAGCCCTTCCACTGGCTTTCAGCAGATTGAAAATCTCATTCGGATTATCCCTGGTAGGACTGGAAAGTCTCTCCTTTTATGCTTTTGATCTGGTTAGCTAGGAGAATATTTTACGTTCTTCAAACCCCATTTGGTGCATTGCTCAGCAGCATTGTATATGCGGTCTTATTGATCGGAGGAAGTCTATCATTACATTCCCGGTCCGCTGATGCCGGTTTGTATGTTTGGTTTGGCGTCATGGGACTTGCAGGCTTGTCGCTCCAGTGGCAGCATTCTGGTGGGAAAGGTGAAAATCCTGGCATCAAATAACGGCATCGACTGGTGGGTGGTTATGGGGGTACAGGCGAATTTGGGAGGTGGCTCGTTGTCGCGACTATTCTTGTACACGCTCGGCTCGCAACTGCAGGTACCTTTATAGCAGGTATGCTTACCTTGGAAGTTGCTGGAGCGTGGCGGGCCCTTCAAAACTTTTCGCTACCCATGGTACAGGCAATCACGGCAATACAACATTGGCCTTACCTTCATTATCCGCTGAGTTTGGACGAAAGAACTTTGATGATTTGCGAAGTAAAGAGTTGCGTCTAAGATTATCGGTGAACATTGCTTGCTATATTTTATGAAGTCATCCTGGTATTTTGGTCTGTTCCCTTAGAAAAAAATCATCTATGAAGGAAAATATGCCACGTTTAAACTGGCCGTTATCCCCGTAATCGGGATTATCCCTATCGTTGTGGCTTTTGGATCTGGTTTCTCTATCATGGTGCGGTTGTTTCAAAAGCCTATATATTACGCAATCTATACTGGCATACTCGCTTTTTGTGGATTAATCTCTCTCCCTATTTATTATAAATTGGGGGATAGCTGGAGCAGTCTTCAGCCAGTTAACGATTGAAATTGTCTCCATGGTCGTACTTATTTATTTTATTTGCTACCTTGCTCCTTTTATTGGTTAAAAACAACCAGCGTGTAACGGATGTTATGGATTCCAAAATGAACGAAAAGCGTACCCGTATCCTGTTTGGTGGGCTTTTCATATATCATGAATTTGTATCAAGCTAGACTTGCGGCGCTATTAGAAACTGGCAATTTTGATATTGGGTTGTTATGCCCGAGCACGTGGAAGTTTCCACGGTGGAATCTGTATTTAGACTTGAAAAACGGATCAATGGCGTTAAGTATTTTCCTGCAGAGTTTGTTTTTCTCTAAGGGGTCGGGAAGGAGGATATTTTCTACCCCCTTGGCACTCTCTTGAAAGTAATTAACAGAATCGTTCCATTCTCCTTAATTATGTTGAGCAGGAAGTTTTTTCGCTTTCCGCTTTTCAACTTGCGTGCATATCCAGAATATTCCATATCCCTTTGGTTTTGTTCTGCTGGGAAAATTTGGATCATAAGCTTTCATTTATTCGGCGATCAACTCGTGGCGTTGTATTGAGTACAGCTAAAATGATTACACCCGGGAATCGAGACGCTGCCAACATATTAAGAAGTTGGGGGCTATCGAGGAAACTAAGTGTAGTGCACCCATCAGTCGGGAGTTAATCAGAGCAATTATTTTACCCACGACCCACAAAGGCTTTTCGAACAAATTTTTCGATAGGATTTTGTCTGGAAGGTTGGTGCCTGAAAAAGGTGTTGATTTGATTTTGGTCGCTGTAAATCAATTGATTTCGAAAGGTTATGCATGCGAAGCCGTGATATGTGGAACAGGCTCTGCAGAAACTGACTTGCATCAAATGGCAGAATATCTTGGCATTTCAAATCTCGTACGCTGGCTGGGGGAATTTCGTCACGAAAATATTCCGGATGCTATTTCACAGATGGACGTTTTCATTGCCCCTTCGCGAACTGTTGATGGAAGGTGGAAAGAGCAGTTTGGCCATGTTCTTATTGAAGCTATGGCAATGGCTGTCCCTGTACTAGATGTCCTCCGGGGCAATCCCTGACGTCATAGGCAGGAGTGACTTGGTCTTTTTGGAAAACAATGCAGTTATGTTAAACTGAAAACTGGAGCGACTTATTGTAAATTTAAATTATTATTGAGAAATCGCTAGTTATTGCTCTAAATATACTGCCTCTAAAAAATACTCTGATCAAAAAATTGCCGAACAACTGACCGCGATATTTTATTTCACTCATAAATGAAGAATGAATACAACAAAAATCTCTATTGGAGTTAACCTAAATATGTCCGCTGTTGTCGTGTTCTTTTGGCTCATGATCAAATTATCCAACATTTTGGGTGGAAGATATTGTGTTTGCCTCTGAGAAAGCTCTACTACAACAGCATGGAATTGATGTGATTGAGTATGTTGAGAGCAATGTGAAACTAAATCAACTTCATCCATTTTCTGCCGCAATCCATACTGTTTGGTTGTAGGATTCTTTATAATGCGCTAATAAAAGTCATAAAGGATCAGAAGCCCGATGCAGCTCGTTTTCACAACATTTTTTTTATGATTTCTCCATCTGCCTATTTTGCTTGTCAGTCAATGAATTTGCCAGTTGTCCAAACCCTTCATAATTACCGTTTGGCTTGCCCTACAGCAGTGCTTTATCGTGACGGAAGGATCTGTGAGGTATTGTCTTGGGAGAATTTTTGCATGGCCTGGAGTGTTACATAAATGCTATCATGGTTCCTCATTGCAAAGCCTTAATAGCCACCATGTTGGCTCAACATCGTGCAATGGGTACTTGGACCGAAAAAGTGAATGCATATATTACGTTAACTAAGTTTTGTCGAACTAAAATGATCGAAGCTCGGGCTGCCTGCCTCCAAATTTTTGTAAAGCCTAATTTTGTTAGTTCCGATAACTTGAATGAAAACATAATTAGAGAATATGCACTCTTTGTAGGCAGGCTTTCTTATGAAAAGGGCATAATTACTTTGTTGCGAGCTTGGGCTAAGATCGAAGATATTCCATTGAAGATTGTTGGTGAAGGTCCCATGAAAAGTGATATCGAGGGTGAGATTGGTAAATCAACAAGGATACAATTCCTTGGCTACCTTGATCGCAATACAATTGTTTCAATGATGAAGAAAGCAACTTTCTTGGTTTTTCCGTCAGAAATCGTATGAGGGATTTGGAATGACGATTGAGGCGTTTTCCTGTGGTATTCCAGTCATTGCATCTCGTTTAGGTGCCATGGCTGAACTGGTGGATGATGGGAAAACGGGACTGTTGTCTGAGCCTGGTAATTCGAATGAACTTGCGGAGTGTGCAAAAAGGCTTTGGAATACCCCCTGGAAGCAACTCGAATGGGCAAAAATGCACGTCTGATGTATGAAGAAAAGTATACACCCAACGCAATTACAAAATGTTAATGGATATCTATGACCAGGTTCGCAAATAAGACAAAACAATGAAAGTCATTGGAGTAAGTATTGATCAGGTCGATTATGTTTCTGCAAGTACTCAAGCCGCGAAATGGGCGAAAAAAACGTTGAGTAGCAGCTATATTTGTGCTGCAAATGTGCATATGCTGATGGAAGCGCATGACTCGGGTGATTTTCGAAATGTTGTAAATAATGCCGATCTGGTTACCCCAGACGGCATGCCTTTGGTGTGGATGATGCGCTTGAAGGGTGCACAATGGCCAACAGCGAGTGTATGGTCCGACATTAAATGTTGCACATGTTGGATGCGCGGCAACTTCGGGAAAATATTCCGGTGGGATTTTATGGAGGAGCGCCTGATGTACTAAGATTGCTTGTGAAGCGCATAAAGCACGTTATACAGGCTTGACTATTTCATTCGTATGGAGTCCGCCATTTGCAGAGATGAATTCTGAGGAAGATGCCGTAGCTATCAAGAAGATCAATCATTCAGGCGCAAAAATACTTTTGTCGGCCTTGGGTGTCCAAAACAAGAGATCTGGATGGCCAAACATTATGGGACGGTGAATGAGTCATGCTTCGGGGTTGGGGAGCTTTGATTTCCATGCCGGTGTGAAATCTCAAGCCCCTGCATGGATCCAAAAATTGGGTATGGAGTGGTTCTTTCAATTCGCCTCCAGCCGCGGCGTCTATTGGGAAACCCATATCTTATCACAATCCACGCTTCCTAGTACTGGCTCGTGAGTACTTGCTGGGTTCTCTTGAAAGAAACCCAGTGAATTATGCTTAGACGCTTCTCAGTCAATTTCGCAGTCTTTTCGATGTTTCTTGATGGGCTTTCCACCGCGCTGGGACTTTTCCTTGCAGTGACTTTGCGGCCTCTTCTGAATTTGGCTGCCTGGATCAAAGCGATCAACGAGCCCACGCTTGTTCCTTCCAGCCTGTATGTCCTTTTTCCGGTGATATGGGTTGTCATCTTCTCGTCCCTCTTCACTCTATGATGGACGGAAATATTTGCCGCGCGGCAGATGAGCTTGCCGCTCTATTCCTTGCTACGTTTATTGCCTCCATTTCAACCGCTGGAATACTGTATTTTTCTTTTCGCGAAGTCTCACGTGCTTTGTTCATATTATTTGTCCTGGTTACCTTCCTTCTCTGCCTTTCTTGGCGGATTTTCACGAGAATATATTTTCGTGCCCATCGTGATGCTTCACCAGCAACGCGGCGCCTGTTGGTGGTTGGCACAGGTCCGTTGGGTCAGGCTGTAGAGAAGCAGATCCAAAACTCACAAAGGGAAAACCTGACCCTGGTTGGCTTTGTGGATGACCGTGGCCTTCAAGGTGACAAAAAATCCTCGCTGGGTACACCAGATGAACTGAAGGGGATGATTACCCGGTATCAGATAACAGATGTCGTGATTGCCCTGCCGTATTCGGCCTATCACCAGATGACCGATATTGTCGCCTGCCTCGACGACCAGCCTGTTGGTGTGTGGATTGCACTGGGCTTTTTTGATCTGGCCTTGTATCGGACTGATATAGATGATTTTGCCGGTATTCCCATGCTCGACCTGCGCGCTTCTGCTATTGATGACTATCAACTGATGATGAAACGTGCCTTCGACATCCTCTTCGTTATTATTGCCTTGATCATGACTCTGCCCATTATGGGTTTGCTGGCTTTAATGATATTCCTCGATGACGGCTCTCCTGTACTGTTCCGCCAGAAAAGGGTTGGGGAGAATGGACGGGTCTTTGAGATGCTCAAGTTCAGGTCCATGGTCCTGAACGCGGAAGAGCTTCAAAGTCAGGTGGAGAAGCGGGATGCGGATGGAAACCTACTCCACAAGACGAAGGATGATCCCCGCGTCACTCGTACCGGACGGTTTCTTCGCCGCTTCAGCCTGGACGAGCTACCCCAGCTTTTGAACATCCTGGCCGGTACGATGAGCCTGGTTGGTCCGCGGCCGGAGATGCCTTATCTTGTCGACCGGTACCAGCCCTGGCAGAGGAAGCGCTTCGCCGTCCCACCCGGGCTGACCGGCTGGTGGCAGGTCAGCGGCCGGAGTGATAAGCCTATGCACCTGCATACCGAGGATGATCTTTATTACATCCAGAATTATTCCATCTGGTTGGATCTGCAGATTATCGTGCGCACAATCTGGGTTGTCCTGGTTGGGAAAGGATCCTATTTATGCTCAGGCAGATCGCTGACAACCAAAATGAGCAGTCAATCAGCGGGAAGTTTAGAAAAAAGCGGTTTGCTTTTTTTAGTTCATTGTTAGGCGCGTCTGGAAGGCCCCATTTTCCATCTCAGGGACGTGGGCGGACAAGACTTATTGGAAGCTGATGGGAATGGATGATAGGGATCAGATATCGTCACCCTGTTGGAACCTAACGAAAGAGGAACTCACCCTTCCGAACATGACGAGCATTGTGGGGGATGCAAGAAACCTTGATTTTGCTGATAAGAGTTTTGATGTTGTATTTTCGAACTCGGTGATCGAGCACGTGGGTGGGCTGGCAATAAAATTGGTCTGGCAAGCGAGGTAAGGCGGGTGGGGAAGCATTATTTCATCCAAACGCCCAACCGGTATTTTCCTTTAGAACCGCATTTTCTTTTTCCGTTTTTTCAATTCCTGCCCATTCCTGTGCGTGTCCGCTTGCTGCAAAGATTTAATCTGGGATGGTTTCCAAAACGCCGGAGAATGCGAAAGCAAGGGAATTGTAAAGCATCCGCCTGCTAGGCAGAACCAATTTATTGAATTATTTCCGAGTGCTATGCTTTATGAAGAAAAGTAATGTGGATGACAAATCTTTCATCGCACACGAAGGTTGCGATGAGGACCTACTCCACAAGACGAAGGATGATCCCCGCGTCACTCGTACCGGACGGTTTCTTCGTCGCTTCAGTTGGATGAGCTTCCCCAGCTTTTGAACATCCTGCCGGTACGATGAGCCTGGTGGTCCGCGGCCGGAGATGCCTTATCTTGTCACCGGTACCAGCCCTGGCAGAGGAAGCGCTTCGCCGTTCCACCCGGGCTGACCGGCTGGTGGCAGGTCAGCGGTCGGAGTGACAAGCCCATGCACCTGCACACCGAGGATGATCTTTATTACATCCAGAATTACTCCATCTGGTTGGATCTGCAGATTATCGTACGCACAATCTGGGTTGTACTGGTTGGGAAGGGATCATATTAAGATGCAACAAACTACATCTCGTCAAGCCTCCGGTCTCTTATTGATCGCCGCCTGGTTCCTGGCAACCATATCAGCTTTCTTTTCGGTCATCTGGCTGATCCCCCAGCTCGTATTGCTCGAAACTTTTTTATGGATCTTATTAGCCATTCTTTGCTTATGGAGCCTGAAAAAACGAAATCAACTCCCAAAATTCTTTGAAAGCCTTCGTCGGAATTGGTTCATTTTGCCGTTTGTGATCTTTTCAGGCCTCTCGATTTTCTGGTCAGTTTATTGGGAAATCTCCTTGTTCCGCTGGCTGATCCTCTTGTGCACAATTATCGCCGCTGGATTTATAGGTTTTGAGTACGAAATCAAATTACTCACGGAAAAATTAGCCATTTTTGGCATCTGCATTTTCCTGCTGAGTGCGTTGTTTATCTATTTCATCCCCCAAATTGGTGTAATGAATTATTACACTATTCAAGGAGCATGGAGGGGTGTATTTTGGCATAAAAACCACCTGGGTTTAATGACGTCCTTTTTAATCTCCTATTCCTCATCAATGTAATCGATTCTTTTCGAACCAAAGGGCAACGCCTGTTTTTTTGGACTGCATGCTATGGAATATCACTCTTATTCCTCTTCAAATCAAATTCAGTTGGGGCATATCTGACAACGATATTTGTACATGGGGTGGTGTTTCTTGCTCTGATCCTTCTTAAATTCCGGGGAAAAATCCGAAAGGTCCATTCGATCATTATTCTTGTATTCCTAGTCCTGGCAGCGTTTTTTCTGTACAGTCACCTGGATGATTTTTTTGGAATATTCAATCGAAGCACCAATTTAACCGGCAGAGTTCCCATGTGGGCCTACCTATTTCAAGCTTATGTAAATAAACGGCCAATTTTGGGGTATGGTTTCAACGCTTTTTGGTACGTCAAATCCCACCGGGTCGCAGTACAACATGCAGCAGGCTATCCTGATCAAATTGTCATCGCGGACAATGGCTTTATCGATATCCTGGTAAATACCGGATACGGTGGCTTCGCCTTGTTCCTAATATTTTATTTCGGCGCATGGTGGGTTTCCATAAAATCTGCAATGAAAGCCAGGGATATCTATGGTTTTTTCCCAGTCATCCTGATGTCCTATACTTTGTTTGCGAATATCAGCTGGAGCCTGCTTTTCGAGAACGAAGGATTTATCATGCTGGTGATGCTCTCTATGTTATTTTGCCTGTCTGGCAAGAGTCCAGAATTCCCCATGAAAAATCAAACACGCGGCCACTGCAATCTTTTATACAATACGCCTATCGCCGTACACCAGACTACTTCAACGATTTGAAAATCAGGACATCCTCATTGCTGAATACAAGCACAAAGGCGATGACTGCATTCAGGTAAAAGACCAAAGCGGATATGCAAACGGTATTTTTAGTCCATTATAAGAAATGTAATCCGGATAAAAAGTCATGATTTGTCTGTATCGCTTCGATTATCTTATAATAAAGCCCACCATCATTGATCGGAAAGCCAGCCGTGTATATGGTATACAACTCGAACCAGGCACCAAAAAGGATTGCAGCAATTAATAGAAGAATGCCAAGTTCATCGGCATTCAGTTTCCTGCTCGATTTTGCCAAAAAGAGTTACCGCCCTACTTTTGTGAATACTTCCTCTGCCATTCAAACAGCTTGTTCAGCGCCTCGATGGGGGACAGCGAGTTGACATCCACGTTTTTCAATTCATCCAGCAGCGGGCTGGATTCGGGGAAGAGCATCACCTGCTGGGCGGCGTGCGGATCGATCTTCACCGCCCGGCCGGAGGTCTTTTCAAGCTCGGCCATGATCTCGCTGGCGCGCTGGATCACCGGTGACGGCAGCCCGGCCAGCTGGCCGACGTGGATGCCGTACGAGCGGTCTGCGCCGCCGGGGACGATCTTGTGCAGGAAGACCACCTTGCCGTCCGCTTCGCTGACGGCTACGTTGTAGTTGCGGACCCCGGGCAGCAGCTCGGCAAGCTGGGTCAGCTCGTGATAATGGGTGGCGAACAAGGTCTTCGCCCGCAGCTGCGGGTGGTTGTGGATATATTCGACCACCGCCCAGGCGATGGAAACGCCGTCATAGGTGATGTGCCGCGCCCGATCTCGTCCAGGATCAGCAGTGAGCGGGAGGTGGCATGGTGCAGGATGTTCGCCGTTTCGATCATCTCCACCATGAAGGTGGACTGCCCGGCATGGATCTCGTCCTGGGCGCCGATGCGGGTGAAGATCCGGTCGACCAGGCCGATGCGGGCTGAATCGGCGGGGACGAAGGATCCCATCTGGGCCATCAACACGATCAGCGCGGCCTGGCGCAGGAATGTGCTTTTGCCGGCTCATGTTCGGCCCGGTGATGACGCGCACGATCTCGCCATTTTCGAAGATGACATCGTTGGGGACGTAGCGCTCGCCGTGCAGGCTTTGCTCCACGACCGGGTGCCGGCCCTCATGGATCTCCAGTTCGCTTCCCGCGTGGACCTGGGGGCGGGTATAGCCTCCGAGGGCGGCAGTCTCGGCCAGCGAGGACAAGTACATCCACCTGCGCCAGGGCACGGGCGACTTTGAGCAGCCTATACGCGGATTTACCAAGCGTCGCGCAGATCTCCTTGAACAGGCGCAGCTCAATCTCACGGATGCGCTCCTCTGCGTTCAATACGAGCGTTTCATATTCCTTCATCTCCGGGGTGATGTAGCGCTCGGCATTGACCAGGGTCTGCTTGCGGATGTAGTTTTCGGGCGCCTTCTCGGCTGCGCCGCGCGAGATCTCGATGTAATAGCCAAAGACCTTGTTGTAGCCCACCTTGAGAGTCTTGATGCCGGTCCGCTGGCGCTCGACGGCTTCCAGGTTGGCGATCCACTCCCGGGCATGCCGGGAGGCTTCGATCACTGAATCCAGCTCCTGGGAGTATCCGGCGCGGATCACGCCCGTGTTCTGCAAAGTGGACGGTGAATCGTCATCGATCGCCTGTTCCAGAAGAGACAGCTCGTCAGCCATTAATTCGATTTTGGGAAGGACAGGATCTTCTTCCTTCCTTTCCCCTAATACAGCCATGATGTCCGGAATCTGTGCGAGAGTATCTCGCATTGCAAGCAGGTCGCGCGGCTGGGCCAGGTTGGCGAGCACGCGGTTGACCAGCCTTTCCAGGTCGGACAGGGGCTTGAGCGCAGCCCGCAGCTCGGCCCGCTTCATGCCATCGTCGAAGAAATACTGGACGCCGTTCTGCCGGCGCTCGATCCGTTCCACGCTCAGCAGGGGCTGACTGACCCACTGGTGGATCAGCCGCTTGCCCATGGGTGTGACCGTCTGGTCGAGTGTGCCGAGCAGGGAGCCTTTGCGCTCGCCGCGCAGGGTCTCATCCAGCTCCAGGTTCCGGCGTGTCGAGGCGTCGAGGGTCATGAACTCGTGGATGCTGTACGATCGCAGGCTGGTTAGCAGAGTCAGGGATTCGGGCTGCGTCTCCTTCAAATATTGCAGGATCGCCCCGGCAGCGCGGACCGGGAGACTGTGATTCTTGAGTCCAAAGCCATCCAGCGTGGATGACTTGAAATGGGTGAGCAGGGTTTCTGTACATTTGCCCGGCTCGAAGCGCCAGGCGGGGTAGGGGGTCACATGGGCCTGGATCCCATCGTTCATGTTTTGACTGTCTGGGGTTAGGATCTCTGCCGGGTGCAGGCGGGTCAGCTCGGCCCGGAGTGCTTCGCTGGGCAAGCTCTGTAACGGCGAACTCGCCGGTGGTGATATCCGCATAGGAAACTGCGGCCGTCTTTTCGTCCCGGATGACCGAGGCCAGGTAATTGTTCGCATCGCCCGGCAGTAGTCCCGGCTCGGTCACCGTCCCGGGAGTCACTACGCGGACGACCTTGCGAGGAAATATGCCCTTAGCCGGCTGCTCGCCCATCTGTTCGCAGATGGCAACGTGATATCCCTTTTCGATCAGGCGCGCCAGGTAGTTTTCCACGGCATGGTAGGGGATGCCTGCCAGCGGAGCACGCACGCCCTTTCCGACCGGCCGGGAGGTAAGGACAATGTCCAGCTCGCGGGCAGTGATCTCGGCATCCTCATCGAAGGTTTCGTAAAAATCCCCCAGGCGGAAAAACAGGATGGTGTTGGGATAATCCTTCTTGATATCCAGATATTGCTGTCGAACAGGAGTGACATCATCATTGGGCATGGGTTGATTCTATGGGCAAGCAGTGAAATGAGCAAGTGTTTATCAATAAACGGGAAAAATGGCCCTTTGGTGGAGTGAGAAAAGTTGCACCTGGTGGATTATTAAGGCATAATCACACTGGTTGCACAACTAACTCACATCTCCGGTTCAATCCAAGCAGAGCATCATCCCCCAAGGTAACCACAGCGTCGCCGTAACACGAGCGAGCGTCAGGTCGTTCTTACGGTTGAAGGGCGTATTATCGATGTTTTACCCGTACCTGAAAGGAGATTTACATGTATATCGATCCGAATACCGGCGGAGTTTTGTTCCAGGCTTTGGCAGGCTTGCTGGCTGTCGCTTCGGCGATCCTGCTGGTTTTCTCCAGGAATATCAGGCAGTTTTTTTCCCGCCTGCGCCGCAACTCGCGCAAGGATGAAGAAGACACCGACTAGATCCTAGACATCATGAAAACACTCATTCTTGGGTTCAATTCGTTTGACCCAAAAGTGTTTGAGGAACTGGCGGGTCAAAATCAACTCCCTAACCTTGAAAAATTTGTCGGACAGGGCGGGTACTCACAACTGGAGGTATGCTCTCCACCACAGACTGAAGTTTCCTGGACGAGCATCGCCACAGGTGCCGACCCCGGCGGGCATGGGATCTTTGACTTCGTTCACCGGGATCCGGCCACCTACATTCCCTATGTATCCATCCTGCCGACGCGCAAAGGAACGCTCGGCGAACAGTTTGTACCACCCTACACTGCAAAAACTTTTTTCGAAGAGGCGGCCGCCATGGGGTATCCTGCCACGGCGTTGTGGTGGCCCGCCATGTTCCCGGCCCGTCTTGAGCTGCCGGTCATGACTCTGCCCGGGCTGGGCACGCCGGATATCCGCGGCCAGTTGGGTGTAGGGACCCTTCTATCGACTGAAGAGGAGTCGAAGAAAAAGACGGCAGTGGTCAGGCTGGTCCCTATTGGTAGGAATCAATATCGAGCCGAATTGCCCGGTCCTCAAACGATGGGCAAGGATGGCCCGCGCACGATCAGCCTGCCAATTGCGTTGGAAGTGATCGACAATCAAACCGCCCGAGTCACGATCGACAAACAGCAGGTCGAGCTGCGACTAGGTCAGTGGAGTGAGATCATTGAACTGCGCTTCAAGGCAGGCATGCTGTTCAACATCCACGCCATCACGCGCTTGATTGCTGTGAGCTTGCAGGGAGCCGTGCGCATTTATGCACTGCCTCTGCAGATCCATCCTCTGCACTCCACCTGGCACTACGCGGCGAACTCCTTTTCAAAAAAGCTTTGGAAGGATGTCGGTCCATATCTGACTCTGGGCTGGCCACAGGATACGACCGGCCTCGAAGAGGGCTGCATCACTGACCAGCAGTTCCTTGACCTGTGCCAGATGATCTTCGAACGGCGCATCCAGATCCTGTATTACCTGATGAACGATTTCCAGGAAGGCGTCCTGGCAAGCATTTTCGACGATCTTGACCGTGTGCAGCATATGTTCTTCCATGACCGGAAGGATGTTGTCCACGACTGGTACCGGCGGCTTGATCGTTTCGTTGGGGCGGTGACCCGGAAAGTGGAGCAGTGGAGCGGCAAATATCGCTATTTGATCCTGTCGGACCATGGCTTTAGCGATTTCAAAAATAAAGTTCATTTGAATCGCTGGCTGGCCGATCAAAATTATTTATGTATGAAGAACGGCGGTGACGATCTCAGCGGCGTGGACTGGGGCAAAACCAAAGCCTATGCTGTTGGCTTGAACAGCATCTACCTGAATGTCTCCGGCCGGGAAGGCCAGGGCAGCGTCGCTGCGAATGAGATCGAAAACCTGCTGCCTGAGATCCAAGCCAAATTGTCAGATTGGAAGGATGAGGATGGGCTGCCCATCGTCCAAAAGGTGCGGCTCAAGCACGAAACCTTTAGCGGTCCCTACACCCGCTTTGGCCCGGACCTGGTGGTGGGTTATGCGCCGGGGAACCGTGCCTCCGCGGAAACGGGTGTGGGGAAAATCCCAGCCGTGGCGATCGAGCCCAACACCGGACATTGGGGTGCCGACCATTGCATAGAAGCGGATGCCGTGCCTGGCGTGATCTTCGCCAACCGGGAT
The DNA here is from genome assembly GCA_963750005.1 of uncultured Chloroflexia bacterium. Taxonomy (GTDB): domain Bacteria; phylum Chloroflexota; class Anaerolineae; order Anaerolineales; family Villigracilaceae; genus Defluviilinea. Next base: position 43,303 of record CAVVPC010000012.1, on the reverse strand, counting down.
CTTATCGAGTTTGGCACGCTATCCTTCCGTGACGTTCCCTTTTTGGCGATCGGAAAACACCTGGACCAATCTCACATCAAGCCGCCTTCCCAGGCTGCAGGTGAGGGCCAAAAGGATGTTGAGGAACGCTTGAAAGGCCTGGGATACTTGTAATGAACAAACTATTCGCAGGGTTTGGAAAAAAGACACAGGCGAAAAAAGAGCCCGTCATTATTGTTTCCGGCCTGCCGCGCTCGGGCACATCGATGATGATGAAGATCCTGGCCGAGGCGGGAGTAGACATCCTCACCGATGAGCTGCGCAGTGCGGACACGGACAATCCCAACGGGTACTTCGAGCTTGAGACCGTGAAGCAAATGTCTGTGGGGAATGTGGAGTGGCTGGCAAATGCAGATGGGAAAGCAGTCAAGGTGATTTCCTCGTTACTTGAATATCTCCCATCGAAATATTCCTACAGGATCATTTTCATGGAACGCGATATCCAGGAAATCCTGGCTTCCCAGCGCAAGATGCTCGAGCGTCGGAATGAGAAACCTTCGGTGGAAGATGCCCAGATCGGGGAGCAATTCCGGAAACATCTGGCTGCCGTCAAGCCGTGGCTGGCGCGCCAATCAAACATGGAAATGCTATATATTAGTTATAATGCACTCATGTCAAATCCTGAACCCTACTGCCGGCGGGTGGTTGAGTTTATTTCCTGTGAGCCCTTCCATCTGGAGCGCATGTTGAGCGTTCCAAACGGGCAGTTGTACAGGAACCGGGCTCCTGGCAGCTAGATCGTTCAAATCTTCGAAGCACGAACAAACCATCAATGAGGAGTAACTTCAATGTACAAGCTGGTATTGGTCCGTCATGGACAGAGCACGTGGAATCTTGAGAACCGGTTCACAGGCTGGACCGACGTTGGGCTGACCGAGTTGGGCGGGAGCGAGGCGCATGAGGCAGGCAGGCTGCTTCGGGAGGGCGGCTACGTATTCGACGTGGCCTACACCTCCGTGTTGCGCCGCGCCATCCAGACCCTGTGGATCGTCATGCAGGAAATGAATCTAGAGTGGATCCCGGTCATCAATGCCTGGCAGCTTAACGAGCGCCATTACGGCGCCCTGCAGGGATTGAACAAGGCGGAGACCGCTGCAAAGTTCGGCGAGGCCCAGGTCAAGATCTGGCGGCGCAGCTATGACACTCCGCCCCCGGCACTGGATCTGGACGATGAGCGCCATCCGCGCTTCGACCCGCGCTACGCTTCGCTGAGCCTGGAACAGCTGCCGGCCACGGAATCGCTCAAGATCACGCTGGAGCGGGTGTTGCCATACTGGCAGTCCACGCTGGCCCCTGCGATCAAATCTGGCCGTCAGGTCCTGATCGCCGCGCACGGCAACAGTATCCGGGCCATGGTCAAATACCTGGATAACATCTCTGAAGCCGACATCACGGAATTGAACATTCCCACCGGCCTGCCGCTGGTTTACGAGCTGGATGAGGACTTAAAGCCCATCAAGAGCTACTATCTTGGTGATCCCGAGGAGGCTGCGAAGAAAGCGGCTGCCGTCGCAAACCAGGCGAAGGTGAAGTAAGAGGATTATTCTACAGAACAGTTTTGCAGGCCGCGCCACTCCAGGCGCGGCTTTTTTCATGTCGATGCTGGGTCTGATAAAGGTTCGTAACAGCCTGCAAAAAAAGTTCGTTCCATATCGTTAGCATGAGAACCTGTATATACAGCCGGATTGTGCGTTAATATTAATTCACATAAGTAAGGAGAAAATCATGAAAATCAAAACTCTTGAAGATCTTTTGGCCGATGAGTTGAAGGATCTCTACAGCGCAGAGAATCAGATCGTCAAGGCTCTGCCGAAGATGGCCAAAACCACCCAGTCGCGCGAGCTGCGGTCGGCTTTTGAGGAGCACCTCAGACAGACGGAGAACCAGGTCCAGCGGCTGGAGACGGGCTTGCAACGAATTGGGGATCAGCCCCAAAGGCAAAAAGTGCGTTGGCATGGAAGGACTGCTCGAAGAGGGCAAGGAAATCATGATGAACGGCTCGCCGACGCCGATGCCATGGAAGCAGGCATGATCGGCGCAGCGCAAAAGGTTGAACATTACGAGATCGCTGCCTATGGAACTGCCCGTGCCCATGCCCGCCAGCTTGGCTTTAATTCTGTAGCCCAGCTCCTGAACCGAACTCTCGAAGAAGAAAAGATGACCGATGAGAAGCTGACCAAGATCGCCGAGAACAAGGTCAACGTCCAGGCGGCGATGGAGCATTAACCGCGTCAAATTCAGTATTTTCAATCCCCGCAGATTTCACTTCAGCTTGAACGAAATCTGCGGGGATTTTTATTTTGGGAGAAGAACAAATGCCACAGAAAACGCAGGAAAAGGAACAACAGCGCCCGCCTCAACACCAGGACCAGCAGCCGGGTATGGAGTACAAGCTCAAGCCGCGCCCCCAATCGGAGGATGCTTCCTACCGGGGCAGCGGGAAACTATCGGGAAAGATAGCCCTGATCTCCGGCGGGGACAGCGGAATCGGCCGGGCGGTGGCATTTGCCTTTGCCAGGGAAGGCGCAGATGTCGCGATCGTTTATCTCAACGAGCATAAGGATGCCGAAGAAACCAGGTCCCAGGTTGAGGAGGAGGGACGCACCTGCCATTTGATCGCCGGCGATATTGGCGACGAACAATTTTGCCGAAAACGCGATCCAACAAACCATCGGGGCTTTTCAACCAGCTCGATATTCTGGTGAACAACGCTGCGGTCCAGTATCCGCAGGAGAGCATCACAGACATTACCGCTGACCAGTTGCAGAAGACTTTCGCGACCAACATCTTTTCGATGTTTTATATGGTAAAAGCTGCCATGCCGCATCTTCGGAAAGGAAGCGCAATCATTAACACGGCCTCCGTTACTGCCTATCGTGGCAGTCCGAAACTGCTGGATTATTCCGCCACCAAGGGCGCCATTGTCAGCTTCACACGCTCTCTTGCGCAGGCCCTGGTCGAACAGGAGATCCGGGTTAACGCAGTCGCCCCGGGCCCGATCTGGACACCGCTGATCGCGGCCACTTTTCCTCCCGATAAGGTTTCCTCGTTCGGCTCGGACGCACCGATGGGCCGCGCCGGGCAGCCGGAGGAGGTTGCACCCTCCTACGTGTTCCTGGCAAGCGATGACTCCTCCTATATGACCGGACAGGTCCTGCATCCCAATGGTGGAGAGATCGTGAACGGCTGATCACCAGGAGATCAGCTCTTAATTATTTTTCGTTAGGCTTTTCTGTCCTTGGTGGTGCATTGTTCTCAGCAGCAGCTCGGCTGTCTTTTTTTGCTGGCCCGGAGGTGGAACCTTCTTTGTCGGTTGAGCCGGTTCGATCCGCCTCCGACCGCCGGTGCTTCCGCCGCCGGAACCCCTCCTCCTCACCATGCGGGGTTGCGAGGGAGCGACGAGCATGAAGGTGGGTGTGCCTGTTCCAAGGTTTGGAATCCCCACTGCCTGGAGGGCATATCCGCCATGCGGTAAGCCTGTTCGTAGGCAACCTGGACGCCGGCTTCTCCGGGTAAAGGCTCGACCAGACCGTTCTCATCCACATCGATGCCGGTAAGCATCTTCGCAGTAATCGTTGCGGCTTCTGTCACATCCTGGTTGAGCTGCTCGCGCGATCCGATGTGGTAAGGATCGCTGTAAGCAAAGTCTTCAGCTGCTCCGTCCATTGCGCCAGGTCCTGGACACTATTTTTCACTCCTTCGCCTGAAGTGACCATTTGCTGGGATGCGCCGGCTGCTTTCACTGCGGAATCTGCCTCCATGTAGGCTGCCTGTAAATATCCCAGGTTCCTGCCATTGAGCAGCAGGCCATAGCCGTCACTGGGATCGTCCACCTGTCCATCTGCGTTCCAATCCTTGCGGTCCGGGCTTTGGTCCCCAACCACGAGGTTCAGGATGGCTTCAGCATTGAGCCGGACACGGTCAGTATTGCCATTCGCGGAAGCCTTTTGCATCTCTTTTCCCAGCTCGTTGATCGTCTGAATATCCGTATTCAAGCCCTGGATCAGGGCGGTCTCAGCCGGGAGAATCCGGGTATCTGGGCGAGCAGGTAGCGCAGATGCGCCAGACCCTCCTGCCCATGGATAAAACGAATAAGCAACGATGCCGGATGATTTTGGATCCGTATCCGGATTTGGGCTCGATGGTGACCTCGACACCGCCATAATTCCCGATCAGATTTAATCCCTGGTCGTCCGTAAAGGTTAACTCTCCGCGGCCGCTTCCATCCAGGGTAAGGATCCCCAGGCTCAGGCGATTGCTGCCATCCACCAGCCAGACTTCGTACTGGCTGCCGGGGGAGGGGCAAGCAGGGCGGTTGCGACCAGCATTGCCTGGTCCACGACCGCAGCTCCATCCTTGAACTGCAGCTCCCCGGTACGGCCCAACAGGATGGCCGGGAGGGGCGTTGCAGTCCTTACCGCCGGTATTGGAAGGATGCTGGGACTGACTCGCTGCCTTTTACAGTGGGAGTAGATGGTGCTCGCGTGCACCGAATGCCAGCGGAAAGGCACCGCTGAACATAAAGCCTGCGGCCACCGCAATGATGATAATTCCTGCCAGGGCAGGCACGACCCATCCTGGCCTTTTGTTGCGTTTGAAGAGTCTCTTGGATGCCTTGCGGGTTGGCTTGGGCTTGAGGACATCCAGCGTGGAGAAATCGGCTTTGCCACTGATCGCCTTGTTGAAGGCCTCCCCGAATTCAGCAGGGGTCTGGAAGCGGTCATCCACATCCTTGGCGAGGGCGCGGTCGAGCACATTCTGCATGGCGGAGGGCAGGCCTGGCACCGGCAGGGGCGGCTCGTTGATGTGCTTCATCAGCACACCCATGGTGGTCTCGCCTTCGAAGGGCAGGTGCCCGGCCAGGATCTCGTACAGGACGATGCCCAGCGAATAGACATCCGTCCGGCCGTCAGTGAGCTCGCCGCGGGCCTGCTCGGGACTCATGTAGGCCGGCGTCCCGGCGATCGCACCAGAACCGGTCGTATGCTGGGTCGAATTGATAAAACGGACCAGGCCGAAGTCGGTCAGGACCGGCTCGAAGTCATTCGGAAGGGGTTTGCCCAGGATGATGTCGCTGGTACGGGAGGCCAGCAGGATGTTGCCCGGCTTGATGTCCCGGTGGATCACACCGCTGTCATGGGCATACTGCAGGGCGCTCGTCATGGCGTTCATGAAGCGGACGACCTGCGGGAACTCGAGCTTTTTATCCTTTTCGTGCAGGGAATTCAGGTACTTGAGAAGAGATGGCCCCTTGATGTATTCCATCACCAGGTAGGGATGGCTGTCCACCAGGTCGAAGTCGAACACCTGGACGATGTTTGGGATGGCGGAGCCTGCCAACGACCATGGCCTCGCGCTGGAAACGCTCGAGGGCGTGCGGGTGCTCGTCGTAATTGTTACGCAGCACCTTGACCGCAACTTCACGCTGCAGGGTGGTATGCGTGCCAATATAGACCTCCGCCATTCCGCCCCGTGCCAGCAGCGCGTCGATGTGAACCTTGCCCAGTGTCTGGCCGACCCAACTGTTCATGTTACAGATTATACCCAAAGTGTGACATTTGTCTTAATACAAAGACATGACGAGTTTAGATTTTCCTTACAATTTCCTCAGGGATTGTGCAGATTATTTCTGCCGTATAATCTAAGAGAGCATGGCTATCACTCAGAAACTCAGGGTTTTTCCTTGCCACGCTTCATAGATAAGCCTGTTGTCCGCGAGCTTTACAGGCGACTGCTCGCCGAGAATCGGTTCGACTCCTGGCTGTACGAAGAAATGCTCCTCCCGGGCCAGGATTGGGATCTGGAGATCGAAAAGACGGTTGAGAGTTCTGATGCCGTGATTGTTTGTGTCTCGAGTGTTTCGGTGGCAAAGGAAGGATATGTTCAAAGGGAACTGCGCCGGGTCCTGGATATTGCATTGGAGAAACCAGAGGAACGATATTTGTTATTCCTATAAGACTGGATAATTGCGGATTCCCCCGGCAATTAAGGACAGACTCCTGGATTTTTCCTGAATCCCTGTGTGACACGAATTATGGCAAGTTGAAGCAAGTCTGAAAATTCAAAAAGATGGACTTGGATCATAAATTCAAGTCTGGCTCCCATTCAAATTTCCAGGCATCAGTGTGGCTTGTTCGCAAATAGATATGCTCTCTTTGTTGCGACCTCCACGTCGGGATTTGGTTCTCGTACCAGAGTTTCTTCCAGCTCATAACCAGCTTCCTTCAGCCATGCTTCCATCTCGGCGGGTTGGAAGAAGGCAAAATCCAGATTGACTGGTTTTTCCCACCATTCGTCCAGGTGTTTGATCTCGTCCCCAATGTGAAATGATAATAAAAGCATCCCGCCAGGCTTGAGCACGCGCTTCATCTCGCGTAAAGCATCGACGATCTTTTCACGGGGGATATGGATGATGCAATAAAAGGCGGCAATACCGCCCCAGGAATTGTCTGCATCGGGCAGGGCCAGCATATCGCCCTGGTGGAAATGGATTTCAGGGTTTAGCCGCTGCGCTTCGGCCACCATTTGCGGCGAAAGGTCCACGCCCAGGGTGGGAACTCCCTGACGATGTAGATAGCGGGCGATCTGCCCGGGGCCACAGCCCATGTCACAGATGGGACCGAGGTCCCCGACCTCACGGGCCAGGCGATCGAGGCAATCGCGGTCGAAGGGCTTGTCGTCCATTTCATCCTTGAATTTTTCGGCGTATTCAGACGCAACCTGGTCATAACTGGTCTGGGTGTTTATAGACTTTGATCTTGCATTTTTCCTCACAAATCAGAAGGGCGACCTTGATGGGGTCGCCCTCGGTATTTATTTGCCTAACCGTGCGCGTTCTTCTTCGATCACTTTGTCTTCCAGCTTCTTGAAGAGTGGGCCAGGTTGGTTGAGTTTTGAACCTGGCTGTAATTCGCTGGGCCTCCATTGTAACGGCGCTTCGTCTGCGGCTCCGCCTCCGCTCACATCGTCCCGCTGCCCTTGCAGGAACGCGAGTGCTGGACGGTAGCGCAAGACCTTATGTGTCCCGAGCGAGTCGTCCACGTCTTCGGTGTATTGCTCGCCGAATAATGGTGTTTCATAGCCGAAGAAAGTGTGCAGCCGCTCGGACGTAAACGGCAGGAAGGGCGCGAACATGATCTTGAGCGAGTCGATGGCTTTGAGGGCGGTATAGATCGTCTTGCCGGCGCCTTCCTTGTCAGTTTTGATGGCAGACCAGGGGGCGTTGACGTCGAGATAGACGTTGACGGCAGTGGCCAGCTTCATCGCCTCACCGATGGCCGATCGCAGGCGGACGGCATCGAGCTCCGCGCCAACAGTGTTGAATCCGTTTTCGATGACGGCCAGCAGCTCCAGGTCCGCGGGGCGAAGCGATGCGCGGCGTCCGACATCCGGCACGTGCCCTTCCCAGTTCTTGTAGCAGAAGGACAGCACGCGGTTGGCCAGGTTGCCCCAGGTGGCGACCAGCTCGTTGTTGTTGCGGGCGACGAACTCGGCCCAGTCCCAGTCGCTGTCCTTGTTCTCGGGCATGTTGACCGTCAGGTAGTAACGCAGGGCATCGGGGTCATAGCGGGTCAGCGCATCGCGGCCCCAGACGGCCCAGTTGCGCGAGCCGCTGATCTTCTTCCCTTCCAGGTTCATGAACTGGTTGGCCGGGACATCATAGGGAAGTGTAAGCGGTCTGTTCGTCCTCGGCAAAGATTTTCAGGAACTGGCGCCCGCGCCCATCAGCTCGGCGGGCCACCAGGCGGCGTGGAAGAAGATGTTGTCCTTGCCGATGAAGTAGAACTGTTTCGCAGCGGGATTGACCCACCACTCGCGCCAGGCTTCCTCCTGTCCCGTGACTTTGGCCCACTCGATCGCCGCGGAGAGATAGCCGATGACTGCCTCAAACCAGACGTAGATGCGCTTGCCCGCTTCGGTCCAGCCTTCGACGGGGATGTGCACGCCCCAGTCCAGGTCGCGGGTGATGGGGCGCGGCTTGAGCCCTTCCGACTTCGATCTTGCGCAGGGACTTGCCGATGACCGTATCGCGCCAGTAGGACTGGCGCTGGCGTCAGGAATTCCTTGACCTCCGGTTCCAGCTTGGAGAGGTCGAGATAGAAATGCTCGGTCTCGCGCAGCTCCAGCGCGCCGCCTTCCTTGGAACGCGGGTTGATCAGCTTCTCCGGCTCGAGTACGTTGCCGCAGTTGTCGCACTGGTCGGAGCGGGCGCCTTCGAAGCCGCAGATGTAGCAGGTCCCTTCCACGTAGCGGTCAGGCAGGAAGCGCCGGGTGGAGGGGGAGTACCACTGCTTGCGACTTGTCCGTGAACAGGAAGCCGTTCTCCTTCAAGGCCAGGAAGATGGACTGCGAGACCTTGAAGTGATTCTCGGTGTGGGTGGTGGTGAACAGGTCGTAGGTGATCCCGTAGCCCTTGAAGAGTTCCAGGAAACCGTTGTGATATTTTTTATAGACTTCCTCGACCGGCTTGCCTTCCTTGTCCGCCGCAATGGTGACGGGTGTGCCGTGCGAGTCCGTGCCGCTGACCATCAGAACGTTGTCCCCTTTGAGACGGTGGTAGCGGGCGACAATGTCACCGGGCAAATGCGAGCCGGTGATATTGCCGACATGGATCTCGGCGTTGGAGTAGGGCCAGGCGATGGCAATCAATATATTTTCAGGCATTCTTGCCTCCGGAGTTTTTTACCACGAAGGGTCACGAAGGGGCACTAAGGATTCTGATAAAAGCCTTTGTGACACTTCGTTTCCTTTGTGGTGAAGAATTTACAAACAAAAAGGCTGCCCGCGGAGGACAGCCAGTTTAAAGTCAAAAGAAATGACCTAACGTGCTTCCCAAACGCGGAATGACATCCCCTCCAGGTGGGGCATCAACATGGTCATTGTCACCATTGTTTGAGAAAGTGTTTTCATAACGCCTATTGTACTACAACAATTTCTTCAGGTCTGCAAATGGAGAATCATCGCTCTCCTGGCTGTGGCCGCAGTCCTTGACGTTCAAGTCCTGGCCACATTCGATGCACAGGCCTTTGCATTCAGCGTCGTGCAGGGGCTTAATCGGAATTTCCAGGAAGGCATATTCACGGATCAGGGGAGCAAGGTCGATGTGGGCGTCATCGGGTACGAGCAGTTCTGATTCGCTCACAGATTTTTTGTTGAAGGCGTACAGCTCGGTGATCTCCCATTGCAATGGATATCTGAACTCCTTCAAGCACCTTACGCATTCAAGCATGGTCTCTGCTGAGAACTTTCCCTGGACCACAAGTCCCTGGGGAGTACGGCCAATGATCACCGTGCCGACCAGATTTTGAAGCTCCAGGTCCTCCAGCTTGATTTTCGCCAGGTCAAACGGGATCTCGTGATTGTAGCCGACTTCCTCATGAATGATGAAGCCGACATTAATTCGAAATGGTTTACGGGGGTTAGGCATGGGATCTTTCCAAAAAGACTTCGGAAGTTCTTCCGAGGGCTGATATCAAACTTTCCGGTCGACAATAAATCTGGCCAGGTTTTCGAGCGACTCTTTTTCCGGGGACTCGGGTGCGTCCTCCAGGGCATTGATGGCACGGTCCACCGCCTGCCGGGCTTCATCCATGGACTGGCGGATGGCCTCGCTCTGACGGATTCCATCCACCAGGCGCTGGACGCGGTCGGTGTCCTTCCAGCCGCCTTCGGGCAGGGATAGTACGTCCTCATCGTTGGGATTGGCTTCGGCATAAAAAATGGCCGGCAGCGTTACCAGCCCATTGAGCAGGTCTGAGCCGATCGGCTTTCCGACGGCGGACTGTTCGCCGGTGAAATCCAGGATATCGTCCACAATCTGAAAGGCCATGCCCACCTCATACCCAAAGGCTTTCATCGAGCTGCGTGTTTCTTCATCTTCGGTCGCCACCATGGAGGCTGCCAGGGAGGACATTTCAAACAGCGATGCAGTCTTGGCGTAGATACGCTGGTAGTAGTTCTCCCGATCGATGACACCTCGCGCGGAGAACATCTGGGTAAGCTCGCCGTTTACGATCGTGGCAAGCGTATCGGCGAATAGCTTCATCAGCGGCAGGTGGTCCGTCTCTGCAGCGAGCTTCGCGGCGCGGGCAAAGAGAAAATCGCCCGTCAGCACTGTTGCCGCCGGTGACCAGCGTGCGTTCAAGGTAGGCATGCCCCGGCGGAGAAGGGCACCGTCGATCAGGTCGTCATGGACCAGCGTAGCGGTGTGAAGAAGCTCCACCGAGGCGCCCAGGGTAATGAGCTTGTCCTCGGGGGCGCCCAGCATGTTTCCGACCAGCAGGCCCAGGGTCGGCCGGATGCGTTTTCCTCCAGCAGCGAGCAGATGTTCGAGCGCAGAGCGCAGATCCGGATGGTGTTCCGCCCCAGCCTGGCTCCGAATCCGTTGTTCGACGAATTGAAGTTGATCCTGCACCGATGTAAAAAATGTAGTCGTGCTCAAGCGTTAGCCTCCCCAACCGAACAGGCGCGCGGCATTGGCAGTGGTGATTTGTGCGACCTGTTCGCGGGTTGTCATGTGGATTTCTGCAATTTTATCAGCAATATACATCACGAAAGCAGGCTCGTTCCGTTTCCCCCGCATGGGAACGGGTGTCAGGAACGGCGAGTCGGTTTCGATCAGGAGCCGCTCCAGGGGCAGCTGGCGGATGATTTGACGCTTTTCATCGGCGTTTTTATACGTGACCGGACCGGTGACGCCGATGAAAAAATTCAGCTCCAGGGCTTTCCTGGCGGTTTCGAGGTTTCCATTAAAGGAATGCAGCACGCCGGGAGCCTCAGCAAGAGGATTGTTCTGTGACTTGAGAGTTCCCTGCCATTCTGAAAGAATCTCGATCAGATCTATGGATGCATTCCCAAACCAGGCATCGGCCTGCTCGCGCATATGGATGATCACAGGCTTGTTGACCTCCGCGGCAAGCTGGAGCTGCTGCTTCAGGATCTCACGCTGGTAGGCCTGTTTTTCGGGTTCCTTGACCCAGTAATAATCCAGACCAATCTCACCGATGGCTACAATCTTTTTATGGAGTCCAGGGGTTGGTTGCTGGATTCCCGGCAGCAAGCCGCCTGGCTCAATAAAGAGGGTTTTCAGTTTTCCGAATGATGACTCGTCCCATTTTTCGGCCTCCGTGGGGTGGAAACCGACCGCGGCGAATAGGGCCGGGTGCGAGCTGGCCAGCCGGATCGCGGCGAGGCTCGAGTCCCAATCCAGGCCGGGGATTAAGATCCGGGTGAGACCCGTATCCAGGGCGCGTTGGAGAACCGCGGCGCGGTCTTCATCGAATTTATTGAAATCCAGGTGGCAGTGCGTATCGGTAAGCATAATTCAGACAAAGATTGTGAAAATTATAACATATACTCGCTGTGAGTATCAATGGATGCAGGAATGAATAGTCCCATCGATCCGATGGGACTTTCCAATGCTCATCAGTTTATTTCCCTGGTCTTATTTTATCCCTGCGATCTTCAAGCCGTCGTCCAGGATCGCCTTGACCTTGTCCTGGTGGGTGGTTTCGCAGTAAATGCGCATGATGGGCTCGGTTCCGCTAAACCGGATCAGCAGCCAGCCGCCGTCCTCCAGCTTGAACTGGAAGCCATCGACAGTCACGAGCTCAATCACCTTCAGCCCGCCGATGGTCTTTGGATTTGCAGTCGAGGATCATCTGCTCGCGGTCCTTACGGTCCCCGGAGAAGGGGGTATCCACACGGTCATAAAAATGCTCGCCCACTTTGTCGAACAGCATTTTCAGCAGCTCGGTCGGCTTCTTGCCGGTCTGGACCATGAAGTCGAGCATGTACAGCCCTGCCAGGATGCCGTCGCGCTCCGGGACATTGCCGCGGAAGGCATAGCCGCCGCTTTCCTCACCGCCGATCATGGCATCTGTTTCCATCATCTTGGGAGCGACATATTTGAAGCCCACGCCGGTTTCATAGACAGGGACATCGTAAAGCTGTCCAAGCTTGTTCAGCATGGTTGTCGTGGAAAGGGTTTTGACGATCGCCCCGCGTTCACCGCGGACTTCAAGCAGGTAGAGAGCCAGCAGCGCATAGACACGCAGCTGGTTGATGAACTCGCCATTCTCATCGCCGATGCCGCAGCGGTCCGCATCGCCATCCGTGATCAAGAGCACATCCGCATGGTTCTCCACAGTTGCCTTAAGACCAACATCGATATTGGGACGGATGGGCTCGGGACGCTTCATCTCCGGGAAGGCGGGATTGCGCGTATTGTGGATTTCGATTACCCGGGTCTTTCCGCCATCGAGAAGCCGGGTAAACCAGCCCGCTCCGTTGCCCCACATTGCATCCACCATCACGGTGAAGCCGGCGTCTTTGATCCGTTGGATATCGACCAGTTTTCGCAAATTGGCTTCATATGCTACTCCGGCGTCGAACATCACCACCTTGCCGTCCCGCATTGCATCGTTCAGCAGGATGCGTTTCACCTCTTCCATCGAGTTCGGGGATCGATGCTTCGATTCTGAGCAGCCCCTCGGGATCGATCGCACCTCCGTTTGGGTCACGGACTTTGAAGCCATTGTCGGTGGGAGGATTGTGGGAGGCCGTGATGTTGACCGCCCCGCACGCCTTCTTGTTGACAACCGCAAAGGCAATGGTCGGAGTTGGCGTGGCTCCATTTGTCAGATATACATTGAGACCGTTGGCTGCCAGGACTTCCGCCGCCGCCGCAGCAAAGTTTTCAGAATGAAATCGCTTGTCATGTCCCACCACGACCCACTGTCCCTGCCTGCCCTGTTCGAGCAGGTAGTTGGCAAATCCCTGCGCACAGCGCCGGACATTGTCAAAAGTGTAGTCCTCTGCAATTTCTCCCCGCCATCCATCTGTGCCGAACTTAATCTTATAGGCCATTGCTATCTCTCCTCGCACCTGATTATGAAAGCTATAAAATTATATCAGTGGGAACACGAAACAAAAAGACCTGCTCTAGGCACTTATCGCCCCGACATAGGACAGGGCAAGGTTGAGCAGAATTGAAACTACAGCCAGTGTTGTTCCAAAAATTGCGAACAGCCTGCGAGCCCTTCCAGCCTTTATTATCAGATATCCCTGGCAAAATCCCACCAACGCAAGAAGGGTCAGGCTGGCAATGAATTCAGTTTCGTAGCGGAACCCGACATAAAACAGCAGCAGCGTGGGGAGGGCCCCGGCAATCGCTGAGCCAAGCAATCCGAGCACGGTCCAATCAAAGATATCAAAAAGCTCTTCCCTATTATCCTGACTCCAAAATTTCCTGACGGATTTAGTGACCAGCATTACCGGCGGGACAAGTGAAAAGAGGAGAAACGGCGTGCTAAAGAGTGCGCCGGGGAATTTTCCCTCAACGGCATATAGATTCGGTAACTCAACGGATGCAAGGACAGGTTTTTCGGTTCCCGCAATGGGGTGGACGAACGGGAAACTCCCCGTCACTCCGAACGGATTTAGAAAATAGTTGTAAATATTTTGAAGGAGATACACCCGTGAAAAGAGGATGGAGTAATTGGCTTGCAGGTTAAACGCTGCAAGCTGGTAGTACAGTCCAAACTCGAAGATCGAATCAAACCGGGCCCAGTTGTACCAGGCAAGGATGAAACCGCATATTGCGAGAGGCGCGATCAACACCAAGGTCGACCTTCCGAGCTCCTGGATCGAATTTGCCTTGCGGTACTGTCGAAAAAGGAAAAGGCAGGTGAGGCCCACCATAAAGCCTACCGGAACCAGCTGGGTGCTGCGGGTAGCTATGGTAAAGGCCCAAAGAATTCCGGCCAGCAATAACCTTCCTTTGTGGATGTTCTTCCCCTGTAGCGCGAGAAATGCAGCGTAAAATCCGGCAGTAAAGAGCAGCTGACCGCCGGCAATGGCCGCCTCATGGATAAAGGGATGTGCCAGCATTCTGAGGAACGGGCCCGTTAACCCAAGAATTAAAATCCCAAGTGGTAGGATCCAATCTGGCATTCCTGAAAAGAAGCGGAGCAATATGGCCCTGAAAAGAAGACATTGGATCAGGAACAGTCCAAAAAGAAACAGGTACAAAAAATTCTGATCCCCCGGCTTTACGGGCAGGATGCGTAGATGAACGCGAGTGCAAGGCCCGGGAATGGTCCGAAATACAGATAATATTTCCCTTTGTACAGGGATGCATCTCCCAGGACGGGAACGTTCTTCCTTGCCTTGTGGTCGTACGGGTTGGGAAGCGCGAGCAGTGCAGGGTCCGGCTTTTGTTCCAGCGCGAGCTGTCCGTGCAGGAAAGAGCTGGCGAGGCGGGAATAATAGTCGCTCGTGTGGCCGCGGGATCGCCAGGGACCGATGCTGATGAACCAAACATAAATGATCAGCACGAACAAGAGTGCAAATCCCGCTTGAAGAGTGAGCTTTTTGTTTTCCACTTTGTGCCTGCAGATGGTGAATAAAATTATACTGCCGAAGCGTGGGATAAAAAAACTCCGGGGCGCTCACTCCGGAGTTTGATTTTCTATTCCTGTACAAGCCAGTTCTTGGCTTCTTCCAGATCATCGAAATATTTCAGCGGCTGCCCGGTCAAGGCGGTCAGAAGGTCGGCGAGCTTTCGTTTCATGCCGGTCACTCCCAGAACAGCCGTCTTGCGGACGTAGTCCTTCGTGGCATTCGAGGCGGTATTCATGGATGAGAGCAGATCACTGCCGACGGAGGTATCGCGAAAATCGGAAAGGACCAGCACAGAATCCCGGGGCTGTGCGGTAACCACCTTTTGCACCTCATCCAGCTCCGCTTTGACGGCTGCAGAGTTATAGAACTGGCGGGAAAAATCCTGGTAAAAGATCTTCCTGCCTTTGTGTTCAATCCACGTGGAGCGCATAATTATCTCCTCTTTCCTGCTTCCTGCTTTCCATCCAGAGGGCAAGGCCGGTGGCAATTGCACCAGCCAGTTCCCAGGCAGCGACCCCGAGGAATCGCACGGGAGCCAGGCCGGAAAGGACTGCGATCGTGAAAACCATGGGCGTCACACAACGGAAGGGCACAGTCCATCTATAGAACTGTTTCAGATCATTGAGCGCGGCGAGAATGTAATAGGCTCCCATATTGAATGAAGCCATCGACGAGGCGATCAGGAAAACAAGGGTATAGTCACCCTCGACACGGGCAGCCCGGTCAAGCACGGTAAAGCCGAGGAGCGATAAAAGCATTTCGGGGCGGAGCAAACCGACCAGTCCGAGGAGAAGTGCAAGGATACCAAAGACAAAGATTGTCCACCCTGAGGCATCCCTGATTCTGTATTTTGGCGTCATTGAATCTCCTTATCCGCCCCATTATACCCACAATGACCTGCCCCATCTCGACAAATTTGTTGGGTGCGCCTATACTCATATCATCTTCGATCCGTGAGGCGCAAATGACCAAGTATCTCGTTGTTGTAGCAGGAAATATCGGTGTGGGGAAAACATCATTGACAGAACGGATCGGCTCGCGGTTGAATTGGTGGACCGGGTACGAGTCTGTGGCCGACAATCCCTACCTGGCCGATTTTTATACCGACATGCGGGCCTGGGCCTTCCACCTGCAGGTCTTTTTCCTGGGACATCGCGCCGAGCAGTATCTGGAGGCTGTGCATGACCCCCGATCTGCCATCCTGGACCGGAGCATTTATGAGGATTTCTATATTTTTTCCCGTGCCTTGTATCATATGGGCGATGTGTCCGAACGGGACTATCTGGCCTACCGCCGCCTGTTCGAACTGGTGGTGAACAGCCTGCCAAGGCCCAATCTTTTGATCTACCTCAGGGCACCAGTAAATGTTCTCGTAGATCGGATCCGCCGCCGTGCCCGTAACATGGAAACGGGGATCACCCCGGAATATCTGACCCTGCTGGACACATTCTATGATGAATGGCTGGGGGCATTCGATATGTGCCCGGTCCTCACCATCCGGAGTGACGACCTTGATTTTGTCCATCAGCAGCAGCACCTTGACACTGTCATCGAACGCATCCAGGATAAACTGGCCGGGAAGGAAGTTGTTGAGTTTTAGAAGAGAGCAAGCATTTCCGGGAGTCGTTTGAGAAATCCGGGAATTAAATTTCATACACCTGAACCTGCCATCCACTAAATCAATGGGGCTTTGGTTTTTCCTGCTTTTGCATTCCGGGCGGGGAAAATATACTCCTTTTGCTGAACGTCAAAGCGTTTCTCGATGAACGACAGGATCGTTATATATAATGCCCCCGGTCACACACCTGCCTGATTTGCCTAGCAAATCACGGGCGGTGCCAGGGAATTGCGCTTCCCGTAGAGTAAATATGCGCAATTCGTGACCAAGAGGGGTATATATCGTTAAGTGAAACCATGAAACCCACCCGTATCATCTTCTTTATGTGGCTGGCCTGGGCGCTGATTGTTTTGGGCTTTCAAGCGTGGGCGACTGCCCGCCTGGAGTTGAAGTATCCCGATCGGGCCCGGGAATGGACATCAAAATTTACCAGCCCAGACTCTTGGCAGGGACATGTCTATCTCCTCGAGCCTTTCATGAATAACCAGGTCGCCTGGGATTCGGAATATTACCTGGCCATCGCCGTTGGCGGTTACGATGATGCTCGTTCCCCCCATTTAACACCCGGGGGCGTTATCACGGGTACAGGCGAAGATACGATTCCTCCAATCCGGGTCGAGTTTCAATCAGAGCCTGTCGCTCAGTTATGCCTTTTTTCCATTCTATCCCGTGATGATCCGTATTTTTGCCTTCCCGTTGCAGGTTTTGGGTCTGAACCCTATCGCGACGGCTGCCCTGGCGGGCGTCATCGTCTCTGCGCTGGGGGCGCTGCTCGGGATGCTGGCACTCCATGATATAACGCGCGACCTGCTTGGGGAGGACGGAGCGCTGCGAGCTGTCTTTTACCTGATCATCTTCCCGACCGGTTTCTTCCTCCTACAGGTCTATTCGGAGGGCCTGTTCGTTGGCCTGGCGTTTGCCTGCCTGGCAATGCTGAAACGAAAGCACTGGCTGGCTGCTGCCCTGCTCGGAGCTGCCGCCACGCTGACGCGCGCAGTCGGCGTTACTCTTGTTATTCCCATGCTGATCGCCTGGTTCCGCACAGAAGAGTGGAGGAACTTCGACTGGCGTGCGATCTTTCAAGGAGGGGCATCACTTCGAACACTGTACCACGCACTGCTGGCTGTTACACCCCTGATCGCATTTGTGATCTGGAAGTTTTCCTACCTGGGCCAGGCATTTGATTATGTACAGGTGAATAATTTTGGGCGCGGGTTCCTTTCTTTCGGAAAATCCCTCCTGAGCTGGTCAGACGCTTTCCGGACGATGGTTGCAGGGGGAGAGCCTCAAAGCTCTGCCTACTACTTGACAGAGTTCCTGGGACTTGCCATTGCAATCCCGGCCTGCATCATTTGCCTGCGGCTGGATCCCGAACTGGGCTGGTTTAGCCTGGCAGTCGTATTGATTTCCTGGGGCAGCGGCGATGTACAGGGTTTTCACCGCTATATTCTCGGCGCGCCGGCCGTATTCATCGGGCTGTCACGCTGGGGCAGGAACCCGGTCTTCGACCGGGCCTGGACAATTCTCTCGCTTTTGCTGATGGGCACCCTGGCGATGTTGTTTGCATTTAACATGTGGATCGCGTAGAAACTTCCGGTTAGGTGTAAAATATAATCACCATTATGTCCTCGAACCTGCTTGCACGCATCGACTTTTTTTCCGAACTTCCTGATGAAGAGCTCGACCGCATCATGGCCCAGCTCGAGGTTGTCAACCTTAAGTCGGGGGAGATCCTTTTTCGTGAAGGGGATCCTGGCGAGCATATGTATATCGTGATGAGCGGGGATCTTGAAATCCTCATGGCTCCCAATACCGACAACGAGCTGATCCTCAACCGGGTGCCCCAGGGTGAATACATAGGTGAGATGAGCCTGGTGACAGGCGCTCCCCGTACGGCAAGTGTGCGGGCGCACGGTGACGTGGTCCTGCTCAGCATGAGCCGGACACAATTGATGGATCTTTTGCACCAGCATCCTCAAATGGCAAGCACGATGGTGACCGTTCTCAGTCACCGCCTCGACAATACCAACATTTCGACATTCCGGGATCTCACCGAAAAGAACCGCCAGCTCCAGAAAGCCTTTGACGAGCTGAAGGCTGCCCAGGAGCAGCTGATCGAAAAGGAACGCCTCGAGCGCGAACTTAAGGTTGCCGCCGAGATCCAGATGTCCATCCTGCCAGATGAGCTGCCCCTTGTGGAAGGCTTTGAATTTGGCGGCCGCATCCTGCCTGCCCGGCAGGTGGGCGGCGATTTCTATGATGTCTTCCCTCTGGATGAGCATAAACTTGGGGTACTGATCGGGGATGTCGCCGATAAAGGTGTCCCGTCCGCCATCTTTATGGCCCGGGCGCATGCATTGATCATTGCCGAGGCGGATAGCGTGATCTCTCCAGGTGAAGTACTGCGCCGCGTCAACCGGCATATTACCCGCCTCGAAAAATCCACCCAGTTTGTAACCGCCCTCTACGGGGTGCTGGATATCAACACCGGCGAGTTTGAGTATGCCAGGGCCGGGCATGAGCCCCCCATGCTCCTTACCCCTGAGGGAAAGGTACACCGCCTGCCTCACAAGCCTGGTATGGCACTCGGCTTGTGGGAAAATATCGCCCTGGACGAATACAGCATCCACCTGCCGAAGGATTCGCTCCTGGTCATGTTCACGGATGGCATGACGGATTGCCGTAATCCCCTCGGCGAACCCTATGGATTGGAACGGATCAAAAAGACCATGGACAGCCTGGGGAAGGTCACCGCCCAGAAAAGCTGTGATGAGTTGTTCAACTCTTTGATGATTTACCAGAGCGGAGCCAAGCAGGATGATGATGTGACCCTGGTGGCCATCCATGCCATATAAACAAAAGCATTGATGAGATCAGCCTTGCAAAGGTTCAAAACCTTCGCAGGTTTTTTATTAGGCTGCCTCCAGCGCCTGTTTTAGATCCTCCACCAGATCATCCTTGTTTTCAATCCCCACGGATAGCCTGACCAGCCCGGGATCAACTTCCAGAGGGGATCCGGATACGGAAAGGTGGGTCATCGCCGCGGGGAGCTCGATGAGCAACTCGACGCCGCCCAGAGACTCGGCCAGCGCAAATATTTTTGTGCCTTCGACCATCCTGACCGCTGCATCCCGTCCCTGCTTCATGATAAAGGAGATCATCCCACCGCCGTTCTTCATCTGTTGCATGGCGATTTTTTGCTGGGGGTGACTTGCATGGAACGGATAGATGATCTTCTCCACCTTTGGGTGTTCCTCCAGGAACTCCACGATGGCGGAGGCATTTTCGAAATGACGGTCCATGCGCAGCGGCAGGGTCTTGATGCCGCGCAGGACCAGGAAGCTGTCCATGGGGCCGATGACCGCGCCTACCGCGTTCTGCAGGAAGTAGAGTCTTTCGGCAAGCTCCGGATCACTTACGATCACCGCGCCGCCGACCACGTCTGAATGGCCTCCCAGGTACTTTGTCATTGAGTGGACTACGATGTCCGCCCCCAACTCGAGGGGACGCTGGAGATAAGGGGTCGCGAAGGTGTTGTCCACCACCAGGAGGGGATGATTGGGGTGGGCCTGGACGATCTCTGCCACGGCGCGAATGTCCGTCACGCGCAGAAGGGGATTGGTCGGCGTCTCGAGCCAGACCAGCCGTGTGGACGGGGTCAGCGCGTCGGCCAGGAACTCGGGATCGGTGGTATCGGTGAAGGTAAAGTCCAGTTGGAATCGGCGCAGCACCTTGTCGAACAAGCGGAATGTTCCGCCGTACACATCATTGCCCGCCAGCACGTGGTCGCCGGCATCCAGGAGCCGTAGGACGGTGTCGGTCGCGGCCAGGCCTGAGGCGAAAGCCAGTCCAAAGCTCCCGCCCTCGAGGGCAGCGAGGCAATCCTGCAAAGCCTTACGGGTGGGATTCATGGTGCGGGAATATTCATATCCCTGGCGCGGCCGGCCCACTCCATCCTGCATGTATGTGGATGTGAGATAAACTGGCGTCATCACCGCACCGTTGTTCGGATCAGGCTCCTGGCCTGCATGGATGGCTAAAGTCTCGAATTTCATTCCAGCTCCTGTAATTTTTCATCACCATCTGTTGTCTGTAATTACACAGTGCCGCATAATTATGTAAACTGCAAGTCTTGATTCCAGCCTGCAAAATCGTTCAAAAAGTTTACTTTTTTATGAGACGGGCGGAAGTACTCATAAACATTATAAGAGGAAAAATGACAAAAACAATTTTGGCAGTGCTGGCCCATCCGGATGATGAATCCTTTGGATTGGGAGGCACGCTGGCCCTGTATGCACACAGGGGATATGATACTTATTACGTCTGTGCGACGCGCGGGGAAGCGGGAGATGTGGCGGAAGAGCTTCTCACAGGTTACAAGGATAAGGCCGAACTTCGCACCGACGAGCTGATGCGCGCCGCAAAACATCTCGGCTTGAAGGGAGTATTCTTTCTTGGACTATCGCGAATTCGGGCATGCCGGGGTCCGAGGATAATAAGCATCCCAATGCGCAGATCAATCACTCGATCGATGAAGTGGCGGGACGAATTGTCAAATATATCCGTGAGCTCAAGCCTGACATTGTTCTCACATTTGATCCGATCGGTGGATATAAACACCCCGATCATATTCATGTCCACCAGGCAACCAAGCTTGCCTTTGAACGGGCAGATGACGCCTCCTTTCACCCCGAGACCGGCGCTCCGTTTAAACCGCGTGCCCTTTATTATCAGGTGTTTCCGCGCGCAATCCTCAAATGGGCGGTACGGCTTATGCCTTTGTTTGGCAAGGACCCGACAAAATTTGGCAATAATGGTGATGTGAATTTAAAGGACCTGGCCGAGGTTGATTTTCCAGTGCATGTGCGCCTTGACATCCGGCCTGTCATCGAGATCAAACAGGAAGCGGGAGCGCAGCATGCCTCGCAGGGCGGCGGACAGATGCGCCGTGGCTGGTTGGGGTTGGTTGGAAGGCTCTTTGGCGAGCGGGAGGAATTTATGCGCGCTTATCCTCCTGTCCCGAACGGGCGGCACAAAATCTCCAAAGATCTTTTCGATCAGCTCACGCCAACAGGGTCATCGTGAGATCCGGGTTGCACCGCGAACATCCACACCACGGACAGCCGGTCCTCAGGCGAGGCGAGCCGCTTGAACAGGCCCAGGCAGCCATGTTGATGATGCATGGCCGCGGCGCGAGTGCGGAGGATATCCTGTCCCTGGCAGCTGAATTTGAACAGCCCGGGTTTGCCTATCTCGCCCCCCAGGCGGCGGGCAATACCTGGTATCCCAACCGCTTCCTGGTGCCGATGGAAGAAAATGAACCCTGGCTTTCTTCCGCATTAACATTGGTCGGCGATGTGTATTCCCAAATCGTGAAAGCAGGTATTCCAGCCTGAGAAAATAATTTTGCTGGGATTTTCACAGGGCGCCTGCCTGACACTGGAATTTGCTGCCCGGAATGCCCGGCGCTATGGTGGAATCGTGGGACTGAGCGGCGCTCTGATCGGTCCGGATGATACGCCGCGCAATTATCCGGGGTCACTGGAGGGAACGCCTGTTTTT
Organism: uncultured Chloroflexia bacterium; assembly: GCA_963750005.1. GTDB lineage: Bacteria > Chloroflexota > Anaerolineae > Anaerolineales > Villigracilaceae > Defluviilinea. The sequence goes on along the minus strand of CAVVPC010000012.1, from coordinate 21,681 downwards.
CTAGGCTGCAGTGACGTGGATTTCCATGTCCCGAAAGAGCGCGTCGACCAGGCGGCTGAGGTCTTGAAGAGACTTGGCGGTGAAGTGACCGAGCGCCTGTACCCAAACCTGGGTCACAGTGTTAATCAGGATGAAATTGATAACGTTAGTCGTATAATGAAAATGCTGTTGCGCAACTCCTAATCTGGATTCCGCCTTAGCGGGGAGGCTCACATTGAAAAGTGAGGCTCCGCTATCCCTGGAATAGACGGGATAAGGCTTGTGGCTTGATGGATCCGTTTGGTTATAAGACTTTTCGCGCAGGAAATAATTTTTGCTCCGGGTGGACTTGCTCGGCCTCGGGGAAGCAGTGTCACGCTCAGGCTGGCAGCGGCTGGTGCTGTGTGCGAACCATTCCATGCAGACGGCGGGGTACGTGGAATCAGTCAGGTCTGTGCTGGGGGATCGATTGGTAGCGGTCTGCGCCAGTGTACACCCTCACGTCCAGGATATTCAATTGAATGAAATCTTCGATCTCGCGGTCGAAAACAAGGCCGATGCGATTATTGGAATGGGCGGCGGCAGCCCGATCGGGATGGCGAAGGCGGTCGCATCCCGGCTGAATGAAACGCAGCGCGCGGCAATCCCGGTGATTGCCATCCCCACAACTTATGCCGGGTCCGAGATGACGCCCGTGTACGGCATTACCCACACAAATGAAAACCCGCCCCGCAAAGTTAACTGTCAATGATCCCAGGATTGCCCCGAAACTGGTCGTGTATGATCCCCATCTCACTTTTGATCTTTCACCTGAATTAACTGGCTCCACAGGAATAAATGCGCTCGCACACTGCATCGAAGCCGTTTATTCAAAAACCCGAAACCCGCTCTCCAGCAGCAGCAGCGAAGGAGGGGCTGCGACATATCCACCATTCGCTTATTGCGATGCTACCAGGATGGAAGAGATCCGGACGCGCGTTCCGAAATGCTGCTCGGCGCACACCTGGCGGGTCTTTCCCTGGCATCTGTGACGATGGGTCTGCATCACGGTCTGTGCCATGTGCTTGGCGGGTCCGCCAATGTGCCGCATGGGATCGCCAATGCCATTGTCCTCCCGCATGCCATCCGCTTCAATGCGCATGCGTCCGCACCCCAATTAATCCCTGCTGCAGAAGCGATGGGACTTGCCAACGGATGATGCCAGCCAGATTGACATTGTCAATGCACTGGTCCGTGAGATTTCCGAATTGATCAGCCGTATGGATCTGCCTCAACGTTTGCGCGATGTCGGCGTCCGCGAATCCGATTTGCCAGACCTGGCCCGCATTGCGTTCCAGAATCGAACCGTCCAGAACAATCCCAGGCCGGTTACAGACGTTAACCAGCTTGAACAATTGCTTCGGGATGCCTGGTAGAAGGAGGTGAAAGAAAGGCGTTCGGATTTGAATTGAACCGGTTAATGTGTGTTAAGGTTCTTTTAGCCAAAGGAGATTAATACTATGCCACCTGTAAATTCGATGGACTATAGCGGTAAGGATACTGTCCTGGATGTCATCCGCAAGGATAGCTCTGACTTCTTCGCGATTGTGGATGTACCCGAGAACTGGAACGTGCAGACGCGCTGCACCGAGTGGGAAGTGCGCGATATGGTCGGTCACATGCTCGATGTGACCGAAGGCTATCTCTCGCGTTGGGAAAGCGCCCGCAAGAACGAGACCCGCGATACTGCCGGCCTGCTGGTCATGGCAGACTCGCTGAACAGGAATGCCCAGGCGTTTCGCAGTCTTCCACGGGAGGAAGCCATCGCCCGGCTCAAGAATGACTACGCCAGGATGATGGATATCTTCGAGAAGCCTGACCCCGGACGAATGGGGAAATTTCATCGTCATGCATCCCTACATGGGCGGGCTGCCCACGTTCTTCTATCCCGCATTCCACGTGATGGATTATGGCGTCCATACCTGGGATATGCGCTGGGGACTTGGGGAAAAGGATGGCAAGCTGGACGAGACCACCGCCGGTGTGCTGATCCCGTATATGTTATATGCCCTGCTGCCGTCCACAGTCGATCAACCCTCGGCGAAGGGCGTGGAAGTCGAGCATGGGATCGAGATCTCAGGCGAATGGGGCGGCAAATGGCGTGTGACCGTCAAGGATGGCAAGTTCGAAGCCAAGCCCGAGTCAGACGACTTCGAAGGCTGCCAGGCGTCTTCAGCTTCGATGCCTCCGACTTTGTGCTTACCTGCTTCCAGCGCTTCGATGGCGGCAAGGCCCGCGGCGACCAGGCGACGATCGATAAAGTTCGGGGACTGTTCTTTAGAATTTAATTGAGATGACCCCAAAGATCCACAAAGCTTTGGGGTCTCTTCCCAGGAGAAACTTCATGTCCAAAATTCAAACTCAAGGTGTTCATCATATTACATTTGTTGGTTCGAATCGCGAAGCGATCATTGATTTTTACCAGGGCGTGCTGGGGATGCCGCTGGTGTTTGAGCAGCCCAATCTCGATGTGCCCGAGGAAAACCACCTCTACTTCGACCCGGGCGATGGGCGGCTGATCACCTTCTTTGTCCGGCCTTCGCGCGTCAACGACCCGACGCCCAACCCGCAGGACATCGGCAACCTGCATCATCTGGCCTACAATGTCTCGCGGGCAACGTATACGCAGGTGGCCGCCCGCTTACAGGAACGCGGCATCCCGAATACGGGCAACATCGACCGCGGCTTTATGGATTCGATCTACTTCCGCGATCCCAACGGCCAGCTGCTGGAGATGGCCTGTTTTAAATTCGTGCCGCCTGAAGGTCACACGTATGCGGATGTGCTCAGCATCGCGCATCGGCTGCGACATGGAAGCAGGCGATTATGCCATTTCCGACAAGCATCTTTCGGATGCAATTTCCGAGCTGATCGAGCAGAAAATCAAAATCCAGGCATGATGGTTTCGGCTGAGAACGACCCGCGCCGCGCCGGCACGATCTGGATGTTGGACCTGGATGAAAAAACACCCGTGGCCGTGCCGCGCCTCCCGAGCCGAATTTCGCCGGCGTCACCCTGGACCTTGTGCCGGACTTGTGCGCGATCAGGGGCAGCGACTACTTCAGGAATTTCTGCCAGCGTTTGAGACAGGCCGTCATTGTTATGGCGCCTGGGTGATGGGTGAGCCAGCGACGTTTGGCTGGGTCAGCTATGAAGAGGAGCAGATCGGGGAATTGAATCTCCGCATCCGGCTGCTGCCCGGGGAAGTCTACATCTGGGACTGTGCCACCGCCCCACGGCTTTCGAGGAAAGGGACTGTACAGCGCGCTGCTGGCGTACATCCTGGGTGAGCTGCGCGCCCAGTCACTCTGCCGTGCCTGGATCGGTGCCGACTTCGAGAATGTGGCCTCCCAGAAAGGGATGGCGCGGGCCGGCTTTCATCACGTTGCAGACCTCATGATCGAACGTGTCCTCGCCGTGCGTCAAGTTTGGGTGGCGGGCTGTCCCGGGTGTGCCAGACTCCATCGTTGCAGAGCGCGCGGCGAGCTTTCCTGAATGATCGCCAACAGACAGGGCGAAATATCTCCGCGCCACCAGGCAAGGACTGATGATTTTACATGTAGACCTGGTGATTTGATAAAAACGGTCCGAATAGGCCGCCGGGAACCAACCTGGCGGTTTCGTCGTTTTACATGTAGAGTCGGCTTAAAACGTGTAAAAATGATCAAACCAGTACGGGTCAATTCCTTTAGAAATCGGTTTTCAGTTACAGCCGTCAAAATTATTCAAACCCATACACTCATGACTGATATTTCTCTCGAAAAGCAATCTTCACGTCGTTTCGATTTCCCGCGTCTCCTGCCGGCGCTGACCAGCGTCCGCGCCGGACATTTTCTGAGATGGCTGCCGAGGCACGCGGTACCTGGCTGACGCCGATGCTGGTGTTGACCGTCACCGCGCTCCTTGTGATTCTTGTATCAGGTTATCTCAAGACCCGTGCTGCCATGCTGGGGGAAGTTACCATGCCGCCCGACTGGCAGTATTGGACACCTGAAATGCAGAACAACTATATGCAAGCCCAGCAGGCCACGCAGGGGAAAACCTTCATGTATATTATCCCGCTGGTCGGCGCATGGACCGGTCTCTGGCTGGGATGGGTGCTGGTGGCAGGACTGCTCCACCTGGGTTCGACCCTGCTCGGCGGGCGCGGCACGATGCAGGGCGCATTGAATGTTGCGGCCTGGGCCAGCCTTCCGTTTGCCATCCGGGATGTGTTGAAAGTGATCTACATGTTCTCTGCAGGACATGCCATTGGCAGTCCCGGGCTTTCAGGCTTTGCGACCAGCGCTGGATTTCTGCCCCAGTTTCTATCCCGGCTGGATATCTTTGTCATCTGGTACATTATTTTACTGATCATCGGGATTGCGATCTTCGATGGCCTGTCGCGTGGCAAGGCAGTGGTGGATGTTCTGGTGGTCACCTTGCTGGTCCTGCTTGCACAGGCAGGCCTGGGGACCCTGGTCTCCGGATATGGGCGGGCAGGCCGTTCAGCGTCCATTCTTTTAACATGGCCGATCCCTTTATCCGCATCAAAGGCTTGACAAAGCATTATCAAATGGGAGGGCAGGTTGTCCGCGCCCTGGATGGTCTGGACCTGGATATCGATGCGCATACTTTCACCGTTGTGATGGGCCCGTCCGGTTCCGGGAAGAGCACCCTGCTGTATCTGCTGGGCGGCCTGGACCATGCCACCTCCGGAGAAATCTGGGTGGACGGCCAGCGCCTGGACCAGATGGATGAGAACGCCCTGGCCCTGTTCCGCCGCCGGGCGATGGGATTTGTTTTCCAATCCTTCAATCTGATCCCGAGCATGACGGCGCTGGAGAATGTTTCCTTCCCGATGCAGTTTGCCGGCGTGAGCGCGTCGAAGCGCAAGGTACAGGCGCATACGATCCTCGACCAGGTGGGACTCGGCAACCGGGCCGACCACAAGCCCTCCGAGCTCTCCGGCGGACAGCAGCAGCGCGTCGCCATCGCCCGCGCCCTGGTCAACAACCCGAGCCTGATCCTGGCAGATGAGCCGACCGGCAACCTGGACACATCCAGCGGCGCGGCGATCATGCAGGTCCTCTCCGATCTGCATATCTCCGGGCGGACGGTGCTGGTGGTGACTCACGACCCGCGCATGACTCGCTTTGCCACGCATAAGATTTTCCTGCTCGACGGGCGGATTGTCAGTGAAGACGAATACCAGTCCGCCGCCCTCGAATCCATTCAACCCTCATAATCCTTTGGAATTGAGAGAACCATGAAGAATCCAATTTCACGCCTTGTTCCAATTTCGCTGTTGATTGCAATGATCGTGGCGCTCCTCCCGATCCCTGTTTATGCGGCACCGCACTGTCACGTCGATCACGCCGAGTACGATTGTCAATGATGTGGCAAACGTGATCACGGTGGCCGGGATGGAGTTCGATGAGACGGCAGCCGTCCTGATGGATGGAGCAGCCCTGGTCACCAATTTTCTGAATGCGCAAACTCTCACTGCCGCCATTCCCGCAGGGGTTCCAGCTGGCGATCATGCGATTACTGTGACAATGTCCGGTGGGGCTGCCGGAGGTTCGGCAACTTTGACGATCCTTGCTCCCACGCCGATCCCGCCTCCTACGGCGACCCCTGCGCCGCTGCCATTTGTACGTCCCCAATTTATTCTGCAGTCTTCCAAGATCAATGGGACGGTAGCGAACAACAGCCAGTTCAAATTGAACGTTAAGATTGGGAATGCCGGGACGGCGGATGCCTATAGTGTGCAGGCTGTGTTCTCGTCGGCAGACCTTGTACCCCTTAAACAGGAGGCGTCGCTGCTGTGGGGACTGTCCCTGCAGGAAGCTCAGACAACGTCGAGCAGCAGTTCCTTGTCACGGGAACTACCTATGGAGTGAGTATCCTCCCGCTGGATGTGACGGTGACTTATTATGATGCCGCAGGCACTTCATATTCTGATAAATTTACGCTTTCGATTCCCACGAGCGGAGGGGGCGGGAGTGGCGTCGCCTATCCAACCTCCACGCCGACCGGGGTCAAGAGCTCGCAGCTCGTCATCACAAGCTATGCCGTCAGCGTGGACCCTCTCCAGCCGGGAGAGACGTTCACTCTGACGATGACAGTTCAAAATATGGGCAATGCCAAGGCCCAGAACATTACCATGATCGTGGGAGGCGGCTCAAGTGGAACGAGTGGAGGTGAGACTCCCGTTCCGGGTGGGGTTTCGGGTGGGAGCGGGGAGTTCACCAATTTCGCACCGGTCGGCGCCTCGAATGTCCAATCCCTGGGTAACCTGGATCCTGGAAGCATGCTTCAGGCAGCCCAGAACCTGATTGTCAACACCTCCACGAACCCGGGCGCCTACCCGATGAAGGTGACCTTCTCCTACGTCAATGACAGGAACGAACCGATCAACGATGACCAGGTGATTACCCTGCTTGTCTATAGCCTGCCCAATGTGGATGTCAGCTTCTATCGACCACTGGATCCGTTTACTGTCGGTCAGCCAGGGGCACTGCCCATTCAGGTTGTCAATATTGGCAAGCGGGCTGTCGTGCTGGGCAATATTAAAGTGAAGACGGATGCGGGCACGGTCGAAAACGGGACCGGCCTGGTCGGCTCGATCGACACGGGCGGCTATTACACGATGGACGCCATGCTAACCCCGGAAAAGTCCGGCAAGGTCACCCTGAATGTCACGATCGATTATACCGACGATTTCAATGCGCCACGCACGATCACCGACACCCTGGAAGTGGAGGTGATGGAGGGCATGCCGGAGGGAGCGGTCACCGATCCTCCCTGGGCGGCGGAGGGGGTGGAGGCGGGGAAATGCCCATCGTTGCACCAGGAGACCACCATGCAAAAAGCGTGGCGTTTTGTCCTGGGACTGCTGGGCTTGGACAGCGCAGCCCCGTCCGGCGGGGAACAGGTGCCGCCAGGGACGGAGGTCCCAGCTCCCCAAATCAAGCCTGGCACGGGCAAAGGCTAAGCTTCGCTGTCCCATGAAACCTTTTGACCTGCTCCGCCTGATCTTTGGCAACCTGAGCCGCAGGAAGGCGCGCGTCGCCCTGACCGCGATCGGTGTCGTGATCGGCACGGCCGCGGTTGTGATCCTGGTGTCGCTGGCGATCGGCCTGCAAAGGAATGCCAACGAACAGCTCTATGGCATCGGCGACCTGACCCAGATCCAGGTCATGCCGACCTATGGCGGTGAAGGCGGCCCTGTAATCATGGCAGGAGGGGGAGGCGGGGGGCCTGTCAAGGTGAGCCGCAACAAACGGCAGTGCTCAATAATCCTGCTCTGGAGAAGCTGCGCGCCATCCCGGGCGTGGAATCGGTCATCCCGCGGGATTATCTTCAGGCAGGCGGGATGTTCAAATATCAAAAGCTCGAAGGGGGCGTGAATATCATCGGCATAGACACAAAGGATCTCGCCAGCCTGGGCCTGGAAGCCACGCAGGGAGAGACCGCCCTCGACCGCGGCGAGGTGATCATTGGCGTCATGGTGCCCAATAACTTCTACGATCCGAAAATCCGCCCCGGACAGGATCCGCCTCCGCCGCCTGATCTGATGGGCCAGCAGGTTCAACTGGTTGTATCCAAATATGATGCGCAGGGTGTTGAGACGCGCAAGAATTTCAGCCTGCGGGTGACGGGCGTTCTCAAGGAAACTCGCGGCGAATCCGACTGGTCGGTGTATATGCCACTCGATCAGATCAAGGCGCTCAATGAGTGGGCAATGAACCGGCGTATCAATTACAACAAGGACGGCTACAGCCAGGTGATTGTCAAAGTGAGCGAAGTGGACAAGGTGCTCGACATTACACAGCAAATTACCGACATGGGTTTCCAGGCGTTTACCCCGCAGTCCTTTGTCCAGGGGATCAACAACTTCTATAAAATCCTGCAGGTCATTTTCGGCGGGGTGGGCGCCATCGCCCTGCTGGTCGCAGCGATCGGCATCGCCAACACCATGGCCATGTCCATTTTGGAGCGTACCCGCGAGATCGGGCTGATGAAAGCAGTCGGCGCCACCAACCGGGATGTGCTGGCCATCTTCCTCGGTGAAGCGGCCGGGATCGGATTTATAGGCGGCCTGGGCGGGATCATCATTGGCTGGCTTGCAGGGCAGGGACTGAACGTCATCGCCATCGTTTACCTTGCCAGCCAGGCGGGTCAGCAGGGTGGGCTGCCGCCCAGCGTCGCCGTTTATACTCCCTACTGGCTCCCGCTTTTTGCCCTGATCTTCGCGACCATCATCGGAATGATCTCCGGGCTTTACCCGGCCTTGCGCGCCGCGACCATGATCCCTGTCCTGGCGCTTGAAGTATGAATAGGCCGTGATTTTCTTTGCCTCCCCGCGGCGCAAGGATATCCCCAGTTTCTAATCTTAAAACAACTCTCCAGAGGGTATTGAAAATCTAGAAAAAATGTTCTATAATAGATGAATAATATCTGGTTTGCCAAAAGGAGAATATCATGTCAAGATATAGCAGACGAATTACCATTATTTTGAGAATAAAAAAAACCAGTTAGTTTGATTTTTTTATCAGGCGAAATTAGAACTTTGATATTCAGAAGTTCTAGAATCTGCCTTTTTTGTTCTTCGGGGATTTCCAAGTTATAACCCAATGCTTCTGTGATTTTACCGGCCATCTCTTCAAGTTCCACCAGATCATCTTCACTTGGTACATGGGACAACTCTTTTTCAATCCGTTCAATATCTCCTTGGGATTCAACAATAGCATCTTCAATTAAACGTTTTTCGGATAGGTATTCATCTTTGCCCATCCCAATATCCGGGTCCAGGTAAACGGATTGAAGCCTAGATCGTTTGGCTAGTAGTTTTTCAATGCCAGCATTTAAAGCTTCAAGGCGCTTAATTGTTCCGTGTCAGAACCTGTGAGACACAGTAGGGTAAAAAGCTAAGGTGGGAATTCCGGCCAACCAATGGTTAGAATTGAACTGACCAAGGAGCAGACAATGGCCGAAGAAAATGAACAATCCGTAGAATCAACCGTTCGTGAGATTCGCCGTAAGACCCGCAAGAAGTATTCAGCAGAGGAAAAATTGCGCATTGTACTGGAAGGCTTGCGGGGAGAAGAAACGCTTGCGGAGCTGTGCCGCCGGGAAGGCATTCACCAGAACATGTATTACAAATGGAGCAAGGAATTTCTGGAGGCAGGGAAGCAGCGCCTGGCCGGTGATACGAAGCGCGAAGCCGATGCCCAGGAAGTCAAGGAAATGCGCAGCGAGAATGAACAATTGAAGGCTCTGGTGGCGGAGTTGACCTTGAAGAACCGTATTCTAAAAAAAAGCTTGCTGGGCAAGGAAACGAAGTGGGACGAATGATTCGTCGGGATGAAGCAGAGAAAATGGAAATCATCCATTTGGTGGAACACTCAGACCTGTCGGTCAAACGGACATTGGAAGAACTGAACGTAGCGCGCAGCACCTTCTACCGCTGGTATCAACAGTACCAGGAAGAAGGAGAGACAGGGCTGATCGATCAGCGACCCAACCCGCAGCAAATCTGGAATCGCATCCCTGCAGAGGTAAAACAGCAGGTGGTGGACCTGGCTCTGCAACATCCAGATCGTTCTCCCAGACAGATTGCCTGGCTGTTCACCGATGAAAAAGGCTATTTCATCTCGGAATTGAGCACCTACCGCATCTTGAAGAGCTATGATCTGGTGGAGAGCCCTGCCTTCACGGTCCTGAGTGCAGCGGATGAGTTCAAGCATCCGACCAAGCGTGTCAACGAGTTATGGCAGACCGATTTCACCTACTTCAAGATCGTGGGTTGGGGTTGGTATTACCTGTCGACGGTGTTGGATGATTTCTCTCGTTACATCCTGGCCTGGAAACTGACTCCAACGATGAATGCCAGCGATGTGCAGGACACGCTGCTTCTCGCCCTGGCAAAGACAGGCTTGGATCATGTTCTCGTCGAACACCGTCCGCGCCTGCTCTCCGACAATGGCTCGTGTTATCTTTCCAAGGATCTCAAGCTCTTCCTGGAAGGCAAGCACATTGAACATACCCGTGGCGCTCCGTATCATCCCATGACACAAGGCAAGATCGAACGCTACCACCGTTCGATGAAGAACATTGTCAACTTGCAGAACTATTTTCTTCCGGGAGAGCTCGAGTCACACATCGCCAGTTTCGTGAATTACTACAATAACCAACGCTACCACGAGTTGTTGGACAACCTGACACCAGCTGATGTCTATTTTGGAAGAACGAAGGAGGTACTTACCAAGCGAGAAGAAATTAAGAAACGAACGATGCAGCACAGACGTTTGCAGAACCTGCAAATCGCAGCAGTATAATCAATCTACACCGGAATTTATCACCTTAGCAAATTCCCCCCTGTGTCCCAAATGTTCTGACGACATACAATACGGGTTGTAACCGTGGTGCTCACCATTTACAAAGTCTAGCTTGCCTTCGGCATATACAGCCTGTTTTTTCAGGGGGTCAATAATTTCAGACATCCCTACTCCACGATCAAGATAGGATGATCACCTGGCGCTGTCTGGCTATTACATTCCTCCTCCGCTGTATCCCAGCCGTGCCACCAACTTACTGTAAGTGTCAGATTGCTTGCCGCATAGGGGTTGTAACCGCGAAGTTTGCGTTCATCGAAGGCGCGTTCCGCCTTCTTCGTATACACTGTTTCTTTTTTCACGGGTAATACTTTTATCGTGCATTTCGTCCTGCCTTTCGTGTCTTATGGGATACGGATAACTTTTGCAGCCTGGCCAGGTCGTTAAAACGTGTTCGCTTAGCGGCGATCTTCCCTTTTCTTTATTCTTCGGCCATGGTCCCAGCCATTTGTCCAGACTTGTTCAAGTGTTGTGCTGATTGCGGCATATGGGTTGCTAACACGCCACTGGCCTTCGAGGAAGGCATGTTCACCCTCAACATACACACTATCTCTTTCTGCATGTGTGATCTCTTTATCACTCATTCCTACTGCCTGATAAATGTTTTTATAGCTCATGTCATCCTGCCTCTCTTGTCTTGTAAGGTACATGCAATAACTCCGCCGTTTCCTTCCTGGCTTCTTCGGGTCGGCGGTCATAACGTGCCGTTGTTTGGACGTTTGCGTGTCCCGCCATCCTGCTGACCGTGGCGATGTCTGCGCCTGCATCCAGCAGGTGAGAGATAAACGTTCTGCGGATGTCATGAGGGGAAAAATTCTTTATGCTGGCCTGCTGGGCACGCTTATTAAGCATGTTGTAGATAGCCTGGGATGTCAACGCGTCACCGCGAAAAATCGTTTGTCCTGCTTTCTTGTTCGACACATCCACACCGCGAATTTTTCTTGTTGGCTTGACTATCATCGATTTGCGTTTGACCAATACCTTCCCGCCTTTGTTCACTTCCACAAAATAACGCGCCTGATTGAAGTCCACGAGCACCAATCCAATCATGGAGAGCAACGGTTGCACCGTTCGTGACGTATGCAGTTCGCTGTTTGTTGCGCTTCCCGTGGATACTTAGCATCCCCGTTTCTAGGTCAAGGTCTGAAACTTCCAATCTGACAACCTCATCACGTCGAAGTCCCGCTGCGTACATTATGCCGATAATAGCTGCATCGCGTATACCTGCCGGGGTATGGTCATCCTGGCACACGTTCATAAGTGCGAGGATCTCACCGGTGGACAGCTCGCGTCCGGTTGGGCTAGTTTCACCTGTGACAGGTTCCAACTCAACCGCGCGGTTAATTCCTCCGCTGTCAACTGTCCCAGGAGCCACGCCTGCTTAAGAGTCTGTCGTAATGCAGACAGTATCTTCTTTGCGGTCGCTGGTCTGTATGACTGGGCAAGCCTGGCCCGAATGTCGACTGTTTGCTTGTACCGAAGCGCTCCCCAGTTCAGACGGTAGATATGTGTGTCAAACATGGAGGCGATAACACGCAAGGCCTGGGTTTGTGTTCGCTTGCCGGTGAGCGCAAGTGTGGCAATGTAGACGGCTGCCGGGTTCTGGTCCAAGGGGAGAGGTGGCTTAGTATTAATTCGCTTTGTTTGTTCATGGTAACTCTGTCAATTTCCTTCGCGCCAGATTGCGCCGCTGCGGCCTGTGTAGCTCGCCATGGCTGGAGCTTCATACGGCAAGATTGCCACATGTTTGGTTATGGTTGTTTAGTTTTGAGGATAAACGTTCTCCTCATGTCATGGGGCGAAAAATTCCTAAGACTTGCTGCCGTGGCGCGCTTTGTCAGCATGTCATAGATTTCCTGGGTTGTCATTGCGCTGCCTTTATAAATCTTCTGTCCTGCTTTTTTATTAGGCAGCTTCACGCCTGCATTTTTTCTAAATCGCTTTAGTATCATTTCTTCGCGTTGGGTCAATACCTTTTGGCCCGTGGTTACTTCCACAAATAGCGCGCCCGGTTCATTGCCACGAATTGGAAGCCAATCGTTGAGGCTTGGGCTGCACCATTCGTAATATATACTGTCCGTTGTTTGTTGCACTTGCTTGTGAAGAATAGCTTTCCTGTTTCTGGATCGTAGCAACCCACCGAAAGGCTAACCACTTCATTACGGCGAAGGCCTGCCGCATACATTATGCCGATGATTGCCGCGTCGCGTGTGCCTTCAATATCATCCTTGTTTTTTTGGCATGTCGTCATAAGGGCGAGGATCTCAACGGTAGATAACTCTCGCCGGCCAGCAAGGTTTTACCTGTAACCGGTTCCAGCTCGACAGCCAGCCTGTAATCCTCCGCTGTCATCTGGCCAAGTAACCTCGCTTGTTAAGGGTTTGGCGTAGTGCTGAAAATATCCTGTTTGCTGTGGCTGGGCTGTAAACCTGTACAATCCTGGCATGTACTGCGGCTGTGTGCCGGTAGCGAAGTGCACCCCAATTCAAACGGTCATAGTCCACACCCAATACATGCGCAATAACTCGTAAAGCCTGTGCCTGGGTTCGCCTGCCAGTTTCAGCATGCAATGAGGCAATATATACAGCGGCGGGGTCCTGGTCCAGCGGCTGGGGCTGTTTTAGTGTCAATTCGGTTTGGGTTAGTATGTTCATGGCATCTCCTGTAAATTCCCGGCGCCCCCGATTGCAGCGTCCCCTCCATCTTGCACCGCTGCGGTCTGTGCGGTCTGCACTTGACGGGCTAAGATGCGCATACCTACTTTAGTTTTGAGAACTTAAAATTCTCATAAGCTATTTTAGCCTGCAACTAGGCAAAAGTCAAGCAGTATAAGGATAAATCCGTGCCACTTATTATTGGTTCCGTTTTAGCAGGCGATCTGCCAGCTCGAACAGGGCTTCGCCGGCTTCTCCCTGGGGATCGGCCTCCTGCAGGTTGAGCAGGGCGAGATCGGTCATTTGTTGGGATGCATCGTAGGCAGTTGAATACCCACCTTCATTCGTGAGCAGGCGGGCCACCTCCTGGACCTCCTCCGGCTTGATCGGCCCCTTTTTCCAGCGGGCAGCGAATTTGCCGTGCGCGCTCAGGCCGGCCAGCACCGGCAGGGAATTTTTTCCCTCCACCAGGTCGCCGGCTGCGGATTTTCCTGTCACGGTTTCATCGCCCCAGATGCCGAGAATATCATCCTGCACCTGGAAGGCGAGGCCGAGATAATGACCAAAGGATCGATAAGCCTCCTGCCGCGCTTCGTCGGCGCCTCCCAGCAGGGCGCCGATATTACAGCAGGCAGAGAGTAAGGCCGCCGTTTTTCCGCGACCATCGGCCAGTAATCGTCCACGCCCAGGTCGGTCCGCTCCTCATAGGACATATCCAGGAACTGGCCGCGGGTCAGCTCGAGGCAGGTGTTGTGCAGGATCTCTGCGGCCCGGACAATCACCTCCGCAGGATAATCCTTCTTCAAGTCGATGATCGCCTGATTGGAGATAACGAACAGCGCGTCGCCGGCATTGATCGCCATCGGCGCGCCCCACTTGACCCAGGCGGTCAGACGGCCGCGGCGCCGGTCGGAGTTGTCCTGGATATCGTCGTGGACCAGCGAAAAGTTGTGAACCAGCTCCACGGCCGCGGCTGCGGGTAGGGCCTTTTGCCAGTCACCTCCGGACGCAGCCGTGCACAATAAAACCAGCAGGGGACGGATCCGCTTGCCGGTTGCCTCCGGACCGGCGCCTTCCCCCGTCCAGCCCATGTGGTAGCTGAGCATCTCATGGAATGCCTTTGATCGCGGGCTGTCGAGGCGGGAAACTTGTCGCTGCAGCTCGAGCTCAATCTGGGAAAGAAGCGCTTTTGTGTCCATGGATCATGATCCTGTTCCAGTGTGAGTGTTGACTTCCCGGTTGAGAATTTTGAAATGTTTGCGCAGGTTCTCGATGTGAATGAGCTTATACGAGATTAACTCAACCTTTGGAATGGCTGAAATCTTATCACAGCAGGTATCCCTAAACCTTATGCAATCGGACAGTTGTTACAGCAGGCCCAACCGGTATAATTCCTTTTCCAATTGCTCAGGTGATTCGAAAAGGACGGTCGCAAATCCCATCTTCTGTGCCTGTTCAATGTTGGCGGGCGCATCGTCGATGAAGAGACATTCCTGCGCAGCTCTGCCAATCCTCTCCAGAGCGATCTCGAAGATCTCAGGTTCAGGCTTGATGGCTCCCACCTCGCCCGAAAGGATGATGTCATCGAGCAGGTTGAAAAATTCATATTTTTCGCGCACCAGGGGAAATGTCTCGGCGGACCAGTTGCTCAATCCATACACTGAATAGCCCGCTTCTTTGAGACGTTTCATCAGCTCCACGGTCTCGCTGAGCGCAGCGCCGATCAACTCACTCCAGTTGTCGTGGTAGGCCTGGATCAGATCCGAATAATGGGGAAATTGCCTGGATAGGTCTGCCACGCCTTCGGTAAACGGACGTCCCTTGTCCTGCTGGGCATTCCAGTCCATAAAGCTCACCTCCTCCAGGAACTGCTCCATGGCTTCTTCGTTACCTGGGAAATAACGGCGATAAATATAGCGGGGATTCCATTCGAGCAGGACATTCCCGAAATCAAATAGTATGGCTTTTACGGTCTGTGTCATCCCGCTATTTTACCTGCTTTGGTTGGCTCATCGAAATCCAATGCAGGTTATGAAATATACCGATCAATATAACAAGTCCCCACTGCCTTAAACAGGGGGGACTTGTCTGTAAATTGGAAAGACTTAAGCCTTGATCTTTTCCCCTTTTGGATCGTACAGCGGTTCCTTCTCCACCGAAGCCTGGTACTCCACCCCAAAGCATTCCACGCTCAAGCGTGTTCCCGGCTTTGCCAGCTCAACGGGCAGATAGGCATATGCGATGCTTTTGTTCACCGAATATCCATATCCGCCGGAAGTCACCCAGCCAACCAGGCTGCCTTCATGACGGATGGGCTCATTGCCAAACACAATTGTATTCGGATCCTCCAGGGCCAGGCAGCACAGTTTTTTCTTGATCCCTTCCGCCTTTTGTTTCAGCAACACTCCTTACCCATGAAGTTTGCATCCTTGCTCAAGGCAACTGCAAACCCGAGCCCGCCTTCGAATGGTGTGTAATCGGGAGTAATGTCCGCGCTCCAGTAGCGATAGCCTTTTTCGAGGCGGAGTAAATCGATCGCCTTGTATCCCCGGCCAGCATGCCATACGGCTTGCCTGCTTCCCAAAGCGTGTCCCAGAGCGGTTCGCCGTATTCAGAAGGCGCATAAAACTCCCAGCCCAGCTCGCCGACATAGGTGACGCGTAATGCCAGGGTGGGAATATTTCCGATCGTGATCTGCTTCGCAGTCATGTAGGGAAAGGATGCATTTGATACATCATCACGCGTGATTCCCTGCAGGATGTCGCGCGCGCGCGGTCCCCACAGGCCGTAGCAGGTTCGTGCTGAGGTGATGTCGTTGATATAGACGGTTCCATCGAGCGGCATGTAGCGGCGCAGGTGGGTCATGTCGTGTGTGCCGAACATGGTCCCGGTGACGATTAGGAAGCGATCCGGCGCAAGGCGTGTTACGGTGAAGTCGCATTCAATCCCGCCTCGGGCGTTGAGCATCTGGGTGTAGACCACCGTCCCGATTGGTTTGTCGATGTCATTCGCACACAGGGATTGCAGGAAGTCACAGGCACCCGGCCCCTGCACTTCGATCTTCGAGAAGGATGTCTCGTCAAAGAGAGCCGCGGCTTCGCGTGTTGCCCGGGTCTCAGCAGCGATCGCCGGCGACCAGTTGTCCAGCGCCCAGCCCTTAAGTTCCGGTACGGGAGCAGAGCGGGCATCCTTCTCGCTGGCTGTAAACCAATTTGGCCGCTCCCAGCCGCCTTTTTCGCCGAAGACTGCGCCCAGATCCTGCAGGCGGTGATAAGCCGGGGAGAGGCGCAGCGGTCTGGCCGATTCGCGCTCCTCATACGGCATATGGACGTCATAATACTTGCCATAGGTTTCGACGGTGCGTGCCAGTGTGAAAGCCTGGCTGCCATATTGATTCCCGAAGCGGCGGACATCGAGACGCCACATATCCCATTCGGGGTGGCCGTCGATGATCCACTCGGCCATGACTTTGCCGATACCGCCTGCACCGGCGAGACCATGTGCACAGAATGCGCATGCCACCCAGAAGCCGCGCACGGCGGTTGGTCCAAGCAGATATTCCGAGTCCGGCGTGAACCCTTCGGGTCCGTTGAGAAGCTGGGCGATCTCGACAGTTTCCATCGAGGGAACGCGCTTGATGATACTCTCCATCAGCGGCGTGAAGCGATCCCAGTCTGGTTCGAGCAATTTGAAATTCCAATCCTGGGGAACACCGTTCAATCCCCAGGGCTGTGGCTGGCGCTCATACCCACCGGTGACCATGCCGCTGGCCGTGCCACGGAAATAGACGAGGTTATCGGGATCGCGCATCGTCGGCATGGACTGTGGCTGGTCCTTGACTGGCTTCGTGATGAGATACAGATGCGCCATCGGGATGATGGGAAGCGTGATGCCGACCATGCTGGCAATGTCGTTGCCCCACAGGCCGCGGCGTTGATGACGACATCGGTCCTGATCACGCCTTTGTCAGTTGTCACTTCCTTGACTTCATTATTGCTGACCTTGATCCCTGTCACCCGCGTGTTCGCCAGGATTTGCGCGCCGCGGCTCCTGGCGCCGGCTGCAAGGGCGAGGGTCAGCGCTGTGGGATCCACCTGTCCATCTGTTTTCAGGAAAACGCCGCCCCGCACATCCTCCAGCGACATGAGCGGGAACAGGTCCTGGCATTCCTGGGCTGTCAGCATGTCGAGCGGCATGCCGAACGCCCTGGAATATCCCACCACGCGCTTCAGCTCCACCATGCGCTCGTCGGAGGAGGCGATGCGCAGGCTTCCGACTTCCTCCCAGCCCGGGTCGACACCTGTTAATTTCTTGAGATTGCGATAGAGGTCTGTGCTGTAGCGCATCATTTGCGTCAGGCTGGATGACGTTCGCAGCTGTCCGACCAAACCCGCCGAATGAAACGTCGAACCGCTGGTCAGCTCGTGCCGCTCGATGACGACAACGTCCTTCCAGCCCATCAGGGTCAGGTGATATGCAATGCTTGCCCCGCCAACTCCTCCCCCGATAATGACTGCCTGTGCATGTGTTGGGAATTCCATTGATGCTCTCCATGATTTGGATTTTAGAATGGTCTACTGGAAAATCTCATCTGCGCTGCGTCCTTCCCATTCGCGCAGGAACCTGGATCCCCAAAATTTTCGCGACGGTGGGCGCGGTGTCCAGCAGAGTGATCTCGGATTGAATTGTATAACCCTTCTTGATATTTGGGCCAACTGCGATCCAGGGGATGATCATGTCCTCATCGAGGTCTGTACCGTGACTGCGGTCATGGCCCCCGTGGTCGCTGTGAATAATGGCTGTATATTCCGATGAAAGAGATCCGAAGAAGCCACCTAACAGCCGATCAACATGTTCAAGCTGCTTCAGATAGCCATCCGACATCCAGCCATGATCATGGCCGGCGGTATCGACCGTACCGACATAGATAAAGGCAAAATCCGGTTTTTCCTTATGAATAAATTTCGCCGCCTGGGATAGCGTTTCATCATCCCCATCTGCATCCCGGGAACTGTCCCTAAAATAGGAATAATGGATATTTCCCGGGCGGACAATGTCACGCAGTTGTTCCCAGGTATAGAAAAAGGCAATGCGTTTGCCAGCCGCGCGCGTGCAGTTTCCACAAGGCCAGGAAGCGGGCGGGCCATGGGGATGAATGTATTGGACGTAATACCGTGTCTTGTTGGAGGGACAGAATGAAAGATGGAAGTGTGGCAGGGGAGGGTCACGGATGGCATGACACTGCGCGCCTGCAGGGTGCTCGGCCCCTCTCGCGCAGGGATGTCAACGTCGGGCATCTGGCCGTGGTCAGCGCATCCGGACGAACACCATCCAGCGTGATAAAGACAACAGGGGGCATGGTCAGTTTCTATTATATTCCCTAACGCTGGTTGAGTGCTGACCGTATTGCGATCCCAATACGCCAATCGATATATACGATATGGAATGCCTGGCTGGAATTTCCCGCGGTGCAACTGGGGAGAACCGATATATGTGAGAATCTGGGTTGATTACACTGCGCCTAGCCAGTCCGTGTATTCACTGGAGGTCGTGCTGGATTCGAAGCGCTCGAAATACTTCCGGCCGTAACCTGCATAATCAAAATCTAGTTTCGAGACACCGATCTGGACCTGAGCCCACATTGCCTCGCGCAGGTCGGACATGATCTTCATGAGTTTTTGATGGGCGCGCTGCGAGTCGCTGGGCGTGGTGAAGTAGGAGAGCAGCAGCATCTCATCCTGTTCGTCGTTGAACTCGTGCTGGATGGCAAAGTTTCCCAGGTCGAAGAAAATATCACCCATGCCGGCATACTCCCAATCCAGGATACGGATGCGCTTTCCGTCATCGATGAAATTGCCGTTGAGCAGATCGTTGTGGCATGGATGTGGTACCAACGGCTCCCGCCCGTACATGGTCTTTTCGATCTCACGCGAAGTATCGAGATACCAGTCAATCATGTCGGGCAGTCTGACATCGAATTTCCTGGCGGTCCTGTATATTCCTCAGCCACCCGGAAAGGTGAAAACGAACCGGGGAAATACTCCAGTGCATGATAGGCCTTCATTGATCCCACTACCCGCTTGATGTTCTCCTCTTTGCCGATCTCATCGGCAGGAATTCCTTTCCCCGAAATGAACTCCGAAAGGATATATCCCTCTGGCTCCAGGAACGCAGCCGGTCTGGGAGCGATACCGGTCTGTGATGCGAGGCGGCTGCACTCATGTTCCGTTTGGCGGTCAATACCGAGGAACTGCGTCTCGTTTCCTCCCAGCCGGAGGACGTAGCATTCGCTCTCCGTGCAGATCTTGTAATTTTTATTGGTAATGCCGCCAGTCAACTCCTCGATTTCCAGGGACCGGGCATCCCTTAACTGCGGGATACGCTGTAAAATAGGGGAAAGGTCGTCCATGGCATCCTTTTTTTAATTAATGGAACAGGATCTTTTCTAGATTAACCCTCGATTTGCATTTGCGTTATTGTTTTCGGGTTTTTATAGGAGTTGTGTTAATAGATTCGGATTCTTAATTCAATCTTATGATTATCCAATAGAATGCCTTAGCTATTAAGGCTGTGCTTGATCTGTCAGCTGATATGATGTAGACAATACAGCGAGAAAATCCAATAGCCGTGCGTTTTCAAGAGGAGGCGCTTATGTTTGAACAATTGTTAGGTTATTTGGCAAATGCCCGGTCGCTGCTTGCAGGGCATCCCGTCCAGTCTGTCCTGGTCTTGGGATTGATCTTCGCTGTATCATCTTTAGTGGGGGAGACCGTATTGTATTGGATGGCGCGCCTGGGCGGCCGTCCTCTTGTGTTCCGCTTCTCCCGTTGGCTGAGGCTGGATCCCCGTAAGATTGAAAAAGTCGAAGGGATGTTTGCCCGGTGGGGCGGACGTTTGGTGTTCTTCGGTCGTTTCCTCCCTGGCGTAAAATCCCTGGTTTGTGTACCGGCGGGCATGTCGCGCATGAACTTTGGTGTCTATCTGAGCACGTCGTTTATCGCTGCTTGCATATATAACACCCTTTGGTTCGCCGGCGCGTATTTGCTAGGACATCAGATTACGATGTTCGGGGTGCATATCCTGTAGATTTGTAGTGGTGAAGTTTTCTCTACAGTTTTCACGATTCAATTCCTGGTGATATTTATTCCAAGTTCGGTCTCAGGCTGGCTTGAGCGTAAAAAGAGTGATCTCCGGCCGGCAATTGAAACGAGCGTTGATCGTTGTCACACCAATCCCGCGATTTGTATAAAGTAACATGTCGTTGACGTTATAAAGGCCACTGGGATATTTTCGTCCCATTTCGGGAAGAATAGGTGGCCCGATCAGTGGAAAAACGATCTGTCCGCCGTGAGTGTGGCCGGATAGCTGAAGATCAAAGCGTTGGGTTGCCGCAGCCACATCTGCGAAATCCGGTTCATGGGCAAGCAAAATTGCTGCGCCAACTTCCGGGAGAGATTTCATAAGGATGTCGAGACGATCCATTTTCTGGCTTACATCATCAAGTCCCGCGAGGTGCAATTGGGAATTCCCACGGCGAATGGTTATAACCGAATTCCGTAGCACCTTAACTCCGGCTTCAGTGAGCGATTGTTCCACCCAGCCAGCATTGATCTTGTGATCGTGATTACCCAGGATTCCGATGGTCGGACAAAAAGCTGGCAATTGAAGAAAAGCACTGCTGATCAGCTTGAGATTCTCTTCATACGTTGTCCACTTATTCGGCCTGCCGTATGGTCGGCACTCGAGATAATCACCGGTCAATATGAAAAAGTCAGGCGTCTGCTTCAGTGCCATCCTGAAAACGCCATCCAATCGTTCCCTGTCGATCCATTGACCTAGATGAAAGTCGCTGATTTGAACCAACCGAACTCCGTGGAAGGCCGGATCCAGGTGACGTAATTTCAATGTTAACTTCGTGATTTCAATCCAGTTCATTTCGAATTCTGTACTGTACTCATAACCAATCAAACCAACTGCGGCTGCTTCAAGTGACAGGATCTTGATCACTTTTAGGAAATCGCGCCGCGAAAATTTATTGTTGTTACTCATAGGTTATGACAGAAAACGCTCAATATTCATGGCGAGGGTATTTTCATTGAGCCTGTATCGCGAAAGTATCAGGCGCCAGTTGAAAAGTGTCAAGTAGTGGGTATCATCCAAACCTTCGCCTCCCGGGTTTCAAAATCCCCAACAATTCCTTGATGGCTGGCTTTTGCGATAGTTTCTCGAAATCAATGTACTGCTTCTTGATCAGACCGAAGCGATTTTCTGTCACGTATAACCTTCGCTAGGATATTACTCGTGTTCTACCCTCAAGCCGCCCAATGTTCCGGTTCCAGTTGCTAACATCGTGACCTCAATCTGTTTCTTCACCAACTTCATGGTTTCAACTGTGTTCTCAGTCGAAATGGCCGCAGCCTTAAGGAACTGGCCTGCCATGCCTCCCAGTGTTGCACCCAGGGCCACACACTTTGCGATATCAAGTCCATCTTTGAGACCGCCGCTGGCGAAGACGGTCATATCAGGAAGAACCTTCTTCACATTCAAAATTGAATCAGCCGTTGGTATTCCCCAGCCGACAAAGGTCGCAGCGAGCTGGCGGGTGAACTCATCGGGCGCGCGGTGCATTT
>CAVVPC010000011.1:0-86851 GCA_963750005.1 uncultured Chloroflexia bacterium | reverse complement strand
CCACCTGGGACCAGCTCGTGCCGCCGGCGCCGGCGACGTCGATGGCAGAGACCCACAGTCAGCCAGAAGTTTCGCTGTTCGTTCAGAAATTCCCCAGCCGACTTCCTTGGCAATGACCGGAACTCCGATTTGTTTACACACTTCCTCGATCTTCTTTGCTAATCCCGCGAAGTTCGTATCCCCCGCATCCTGCACGGCTTCCTGCAATGGATTGAGGTGAAGGATGAGCGCGTCGGCTTCGATCATATCCACGGCACGGCGGCAGTGGTCAACGCCGTAGCCGTAATTGAGTTGCACGGCTCCCAGATTGGCGAAGAACAGAATATCCGGCGCCGTACGGCGGACCTGAAAGGTCCTGGCCTGTTCCGGGTGTTCGAGGGCGGCGCGCTGGCTGCCCACGCCCATGGCGATCTTCACCTCCTGGGCGGCCTCAGCCAGGCGCAGGTTGATGACCTCGGCATCGGCGGTCCCCCCGGTCATGGAGCTGATCAGGATCGGGGCGGCCAGTCGTTTGCCGAACAGGCTCAGGCTGGTGTCGATCCGGTTCAAGTCCAGCTCGGGCAGGGCCTCATGGACAAAGTGGTAATTTTCGAGGCCGGTCGTCAGTGCGGAGCGGACGTCCTTCTCGAGATTGATCTTGATGTGGTCAGCTTTTCGCTGGTCGATGGGCGCAACTTTTGGCATGAGGTAGTGTTCCTGTTGATGAAATCCCGCATGTGAGCGCCATTGGCGTCATGCACTCTGAAGACGCCAGCGCTTCGCGGGATGAATGTAACTCTGGCTTGACACGGTTACTTTCCCGAGTACAATAGCCACGAAACTCTAAAGGAGGTTGTCATGTCTGACACATACGAAGATGTAAAGGCGATTATCAAAGACCTGCTCGGCGCTGATGATGCAAAAATCAAACCTGAGGCCCGCTTCCGCGAGGACCTGGAAGCCGATTCCCTCGATCTTGTTGAATTGATCATGGCTTTCGAAGATAAATTCGGTGCCGAGATTTCCGATGAGGATGCACAGAAGATCGTAACAGTGGGTGACGCCGTCAGCTATATTGATTCACACAAGTAATTTGACTTGTGGATTATAACGTAGAGCCGTCCTTTGAGACGGCTCTATGTGTTTCTCTACAATATTCATTGCCCCGCCTGTTATCGGCGAGGCAATGATATTTTTATTAAGAAGGGATGGAATTTCCTCCGGGTGCCGGGCGACTTTTACCCCCGCGGACTGGAGGGCCCGGACCTTGTCCGCGGCCGTGCCCGCTCCGCCTTCGATGATCGCGCCGGCGTGGCCCATGCGCTTGCCGGGAGGCGCCGTCTGGCCGGCGATGAACGAGACGACGGGTTTGGTCATCTTCGCCGAGATGAATTCCGCGGCTTTCTCCTCATCCGTTCCACCGATCTCGCCGATCAGAACCACTTTTTCGGTCTGGGGGTCGTGCTCGAACATTTCGAGCACGTCGATGAAGTTGGTCCCGTTGATGGGATCGCCGCCGATGCCCACACAGGTGGACGCACCCATGCCAACCAGCTTCAACGCATACAGCACTTCATAGGTCAGTGTGCCCGAACGGGAGACCACGCCGACGTTGCCCGGGATCGCAATATCGCCTGGAATAATGCCAACTTTGGATTCACCGGGAGTCAGCATACCTGGGCAGTTGGGACCGACGAGGCGGACTTTCTTGTAGTCGAGGTAATTTCGGACCCGCATCATATCCTGGACCGGGACGCCCTCGGTGATGCAGACGATCAGCGGGATGCCGGCATCTGCCGCTTCGAACATCGCATCCGGGGCAAAACGGGCGGGGACGAAGATCACCGAGCAGTTCGCGCCGGTCGCATCCACGGCCAGCTTGATCGAATCGAAGACTGGGACTTTGCCGTCCAGCACCCATTCGCCGCCTTTACCGGGAGTCACACCGGCGACCACATTTGTGCCATAGGCCACCATCTGGGTGGTATGGAAGAGGCCTTCGTTGCCGGTAATGCCCTGCACGAGAAGGCGCGTGTTTTTATTGATCAGTATGCTCATTGTGGATTATCCCTTCGCTGCCGCGACGGCCTTCTTGGCCGCGTCTGCCAGTGTTTCGGCGGTGATCATGTTTGGCGTTCTCGAGCAGTTTGCGGCCCTCCTCCGCATTGGTCCCAACCAGGCGGATCACCATCGGGACCGTCGGCTTGACATCCTCCATGGCGGCAAGAATGCCGCGGGCCACTTCATCGCAGCGGGTGATGCCGCCGAAAATGTTGAACAGGACGGCCTTCACGTTCGGATCGGAGAGGATGATGCGCATCGCCGCGGCGACCTTTTCGGCTCCTGCACCGCCGCCGATGTCGAGGAAGTTGGCTGGTTCGCCGCCGAACAGCTTGACGATGTCCATGCTGGTCATCGCCAGGCCGGCGCCGTTGACCATGCAGCCAATATTGCCGTCGAGCTTGATGAACGACAGGCCGTGCCGGCGCGCTTCGGTCTCGGCGGGGGCCTCCTCATCCAGGTCACGCATTTCGGCCAGCTCCGGGTGGCGGAAAAGCGCATTATCGTCCAGGACCATTTTGCCATCCAGGGCGACAAGGCGCTTGTCCTTGGTGATCACCAGCGGGTTGATCTCGGCCAGGGAGGCGTCTGTTCCCTGGTAGGACTGCCACAGGCCGGAGGCAATCTTGCTGAAGTCACGCCACAGCTCGCGTGGCAGGTCGATGGAGGCGGCGATATCACGCGCCTGGTAGTCGCGCAGTCCCAGGAGGGGATCGATGTGCACTTTGACGATCTTTTCGGGGGTTTTGGCTGCCACCTCTTCAATGTCCACACCGCCCGCTGCGGAGGCGATCATGACCGGTTTCTTGGCAGCGCGGTCGTTGGTGATCGAAAAATAGATCTCATGCTCGATGGCTGCTGCTTCGTCCACCAGCACCTTGCGGACGGGGAGCCCCTTGATGTGCATCGCCAGGATCTGACCGGCGAACTCGGCGGCCTCGTCGGCATTTTTGGCGACCTTCACGCCGCCGGCCTTGCCGCGCCCGCCCACCAGCACCTGCGATTTAATGACAACGCGGCCACCCAGCTCCTCGGCGATGTGTTTCGCCTCTTCTGCGGTAGCCGCCACCCGTCCCTTGGGGATCGGAATGCCATATCTGGCAAATATTGCTTTTGATTGGTACTCATGCAGTTTCATGGTTCATCCCTTGTCGTACAGAAATGCGAGCATAAAAATTATACCACCCGGGTTTTTGGGGATGGATTGTGGATGCCTGCCCCTAAAGCGATCAGATTTTATCCAAAAGAAAAGAAAATGGTTTTTCGGCTGCATCGCGCCCTGTAAAGGTTGTATCGTGGGTTTTCCTTACCATTTCTCCGCGAAACCCAACGATGGACCATGATCCATGGTCCATCGTCTATCGTCCATTGTCCCTGGAATTGCAGACCAGATTACTTCACCTCCTCCAATTCAGGCAAGTCAGTATACTTATGAATGTTTTGGGCGGCGATGAAGGAGAGGCCGTTTTCGGTGAGGGCGCGGGCGGTGTGGTTGGCGGCGGCGACCTTTTCCATAAAGTTTCTCTTGAGTCCGTCCCAGTCACCGGAAGCGATCACTTCCTTTTTCTCGCGGAAATAGTCGAGGATATCCGATGGGTGGGCGAGCGTGGCTTCGATCTGCGGATCGCCGCCCTCGTGCTTGGCAGAGATATTGGGGACGTGGTCCGCCAGCTGTACCAGCTCTTCCCGCCGGTCATACGGCTGTTTCACAATCGACTTCCAGGTCTCGGTGATGTGGTGCTCGAAGCGGACAACATCTTCAAAACCCAGGGCTTTCCTGAATTGTGCGGTCAGCTCCATGGTTTCGTTGCTGACCGAATTCGCCCAGTTGAATCCGATGAGCGGGGAAGTGCCATCCTCCCGGCTGAACAGTTTTGCCGCCAGCATGATCCAGAAGGCGTGGTAGGGATTGTCGCTGCCGAAGAAGACAGAGATCTTGAACTCGTTATCGATCCCAAGCTTGTAGAGCATGAATCCCAGCAGGATGGTTCCGGCGTTGAAATTCAGGACCGACTTTACCCCGTAGTTGGTATAGTAATACAGACTTTCATCCAGCCACTGCAGGGCGTGCTCATTTGGCTGACCGATGCCGCCGAAATAACCGGTGATGGTTTCGGGACCGTTAAGGTGGATGTTCGATCCGTCCGTGCCTTTCGTATCCAGGGTTTCGACATAGGAAGCGCCGATGATCTGCATCGCAGCCGCGATGGCGGGCAGGTCTCCGTCCAGTTCCTGTTCCTTCATCTTGCGGACCTTAATGAACCGCCCGGGGATCAAAGTCCTGTTCTCCAGGGCGTGCTCCACCATTTCGCGCACCCAGGGGAAATATTGCAGCGCCGAGACCTCCAAAGTCACGGCTGAGTCGTCGGCGAAGCTGGTGCTCTTTGCAACCTCACCCAGGACGTTCTGCCGGTATTCCTCAATGGAGATGAACCGGCCATGCTTCGCAGTCTCCGCCAGCCATTCCAGGTCCTTCATGTACTCTGGATGGGCCGCCTTTACCTTCCCATATAAATTCTCAAGCTTGCGCGCTTCCGCCGCTTTCCTGTTGATCTCTTCAGGTGTACCGTATTTTGCGACCACGTCCAGGAAGGCCTGAATGATCTTTGTATCTGGGTTCAACAGCACTTCGTTGATAGCTTCCAGTCTTTCGACGGGAATTTTGAGTAGTTGCTGCAGATCGTTTGCCATGGTATGTTCCTTTCAGGGTAATGTACACAGCGATACAAGAAAACAGGTACACATTGTTTACCTGTGTACCTGTCTATGTGTTTCTACTACTCCAGCATCTTCACCAGCTCATCGTATTCTTCATCCTTCATCCCGAACCAGTTTTCGGGCTGCGGGAAGGCCTTGCCGATGACTTCATCGTGATAGCACTTCAAGCCGTTCAGAATGACCTCGCCAGCGTTCCCAAATACCTTTGCCATTTTTGGTTTGAAGCGCGGGTAAAGGCCAAACATGTCGTGATAGATCAGCAGCTGCCCATGGGCATGTGGGCCGGAGCCGAGGCTCATGATGATGCAGTTCTCCGCCCGCTCGGTGATGATCTGGCAGACGCGGTCGGGAACCATCTCGAGCAGGATCATAAAGGCGCCGGCCTGTTCGAGCGCCCTGGCGTCCTCGATGATCTTCCTGGCAAGGTGGGCGTCCTTGCCCTGGACTTTGAAACCGCCGAGGGCGGAGACCGATTGAGGCGTCAGACCGAGGTGACCGATCGCCGGGATGCCCGCATCGACGATGCCTTTGATCCGGTCGGCCATGGTCGGCGCCTTCCTCCAACTTAATGGCGTCCATCCCGGCTTCGGCCATGAACCGTCCCGCGTTGCGGATGGCCGTCTCCACTGACGGCTGGTAACTCATGTAGGGCATATCCCCGATCACAAATGCGCTGGGGGCCCCACGGCGGACCGCCTGGGAGTGGCGGATCATATCCTCCATGGTGACCGGTAGCGTGGATTCGTAGCCGAGCATGGTCATCCCCAGGCTGTCACCGACCAGGATCATCTCGATGCCGGCCTGTTCCTGCAGGTAGGCGGTCGGGTAGTCATAACAGGTCAGCCAGGTGATGGGTTCACGGTCGTGGACTTTTTTGAACAGATAGGGGAGTGTAATTTTTTTGCGCGCTTCGCTCATTGTTCCTCCTTCCAAGGTGAGTAACTCTGAATTCAGTATAGGTTGAACCATTCCCTGAAACAATTGACAAAAATCATGGGTTTGAGGGGTATTTGCACTCCAGCTGGTTTGATATTTTTACCGTCCTGATAAATTTGTTGGTAGAATTCCGAAATCGCGGGCAATTTTTTATGGTATCCTCATCCATCCCATGAGACATTTAATTCGCATACGTGCCTTCCTGAAGCCATATTTCTGGCAGGTAGTAGCCACGTTAATCACCCTGTTGATCACGACGGGGCTCAGCCTGCTTGTTCCGCGCATCCTCAGCTCCGTGATCGATAATGGACTGGCGGGAGGGTCGGCCTATCTGGCCGTCGCGGCGCTCCTCCTCCTGGCAATTGGATTATTTTCGGCCCTCCTGAACCTGATCAACCGCTACCTCTCCGAATGGATCGCGGCGCATGTTGGTTATGATCTGCGAAACCGGATGTATGATCATATCCAGTACCTGCCTTTTTCCTACCATGACCACGCTCAGAGCGGCCAGCTGATCTCCCGCTGTATTGAGGATGTGCGCTCAATTGAGCGTTTCGCCGGTTCGGCCGTCGCCGAGCTGATCCGCTTCGTTTTCCTCACAGCCGGGATTGTCTACATCATGTTCAATGAGAATGCCCGCCTGGCGGCGATTTCGCTGCTGCCCATGATCCCGCTGATCCTGATGACCACCAGCTTTGGAACGAAGATCGGCAAACTGTTTTTTGACGTGGATATTGCCGTCGGGGAGGTGTCCAACCGTTTGCAGGAGAATGTCGTTGGTGTTCAAGTGGTACGGGCCTTTGCGCGCGAGGATTACGAAATCGGGCGCTTCGATACTGCGAATAAAGAGGTATTCCGGACATGGGTGTACGTGATCGATGAATGGTCCAAGATCATGCCTACAACCACCTGGCTGACCGCCATGAGCGTCATCCTGATCCTGTGGTTCGGCGGACAGATGGTGATGGCAGGCACGATGACCATTGGAACGATTGTTGCCTTCAATGCCTACGTCCTGATGCTGGCCGACCCTGCGCAGCAATTGACCGGCCTCGTCAACGCGGGTGGGGAGGCGGCAGCCGGCGCCAGGCGTGTCTTCGAAGTGCTGGATACCCAACCCGCCATCCAATCACCAAAGGAGCCGGCTCCGCTGACGGAATTGCGCGGCGAAGTAAGCTTTGAAGACGTCGAGCTGAAGTACCAGGATGAGAAAACAGCCTCCCTGGAGGGGATCAACCTGAAGGTTGAGCCAAACCAGATTGTGGCCCTGATCGGCCAGACAGGGTCAGGCAAGACTTCTTTTGTCAACCTCATTCCGCGCTTTTACGATGTCACAAAAGGATGTGTGCTGGTGGACGGCGTGGACGTTCGCAATGTGGATCTGGTTGCTCTTCGCAGACAGATTGGGATCGTCCTGCAAACATCCTTATTGTTCTCCGACAGCATCAAGGAAAATATTGCCTACGGACGCCCCGAGGCGACGATGGAGGATGTCATTGCCGCGGCCAAAGCTGCTCAGGCGCACGAATTTATTGAAGGTTTTACAAAGGGATACGAAACGATCGTGGGCGAACGCGGTGTAACCCTCTCCGGCGGGCAGCGGCAGCGTGTAGCGATCGCCAGGGCCCTCTTGATGAACCCGCGCATCTTGATCCTGGATGATTCCACGTCCTCGGTCGACACCCAGACTGAAAAATTAATCCAGGCGGCACTCGACACATTGATGGAAGGACGCACCACATTTGTGATCGCCCACCGTCTCTCCACGGTCCGGCGGGCGGACATGATCCTGGTCATGGACCGTGGCCGTATCGTCGAGCGCGGCACGCACGATGAGCTGCTTGCCCGCGGCGGGCTGTATAGGGAGATCCATGACCTGCAACTGGTCGACCACGCAAAATTTGCGGAGGAGATGGAGGAATTGGAAGAAGAAAGTGTTACTCCTTTGGAGCAGCATGATGAGATGTAACCGCGCTTCGTCCGCGGGACAGAGTATCTTCTCGCGCTGAGCGGAGCGAAGCGCAGACGAAGCGCGGGCCGCATACTAGATTTGGATTTATGCCATACGCAATCTACATTCTAAAATGCTCGGATGGAACCTATTACACAGGCCTCACAAAAGATTTGGAGGCACGCTTGAGGGAGCATGAAATCGGTGCCTGCCCCGAATCATATACTTTCAGACGCCGCCCTGTAAAACTGGTCTGGAGCATCGTTACAGAATCTTATCAAGAAGCATTTCAATGGGAGCATCAGATTAAAGGTTGGAGCCGGGCAAAGAAGGAAGCGTTGATACGCGGTGATATTGATGGAATTCATGAAATTGTGAAAACAGAAAGAGAAAAGAGAGAAAGAAATAAAAAGAGAATGTCGCGCTGAGCGGAGCGTAAACGAAGCGAGGGTTACACCTAAAAACCGCGCTTCGTCTACGGGGCGAAAGATCACGCCCCTCCGCTCAGCGCGAGAGTATGCAAAACATGACCACTAAAATCGTTCCACCCACATTTATTGCCCAGTCGGAGGAGATCTACGACAAGGGATATGACCCGAACGTCGCACGGGGACTATTGAAATTCCTGGCGCCGTATAGGGGGCAAATGCTGCTTTCCCTGATCTTTATGATCATCATTACTGTCGCATCCGTGTTGGGACCGTACTTTGTCAAGCAGGCGATCGACAATGGGATCACGCAAAAGGACCTGACTGCCCTGTGGAATACGGTGCTGGCCTATTTTGTAGTTGCTGGCATTTCGTTAGTCACAAATATTGCCCGGGTGCGCCTTATGTCGCGGGTGGGACAGCATGTACTGTACGACGTCCGCACCACCATGTTCCTCCATCTTCAAAAGCTCTCGTTGAGCTTTTACAACCGCTACAGCGTGGGACGGGTGATCACGCGCGTCATTAACGATGTCGGAACTCTGCGTGAATTTGTCACCTGGGCTACCCTGGCGATTGTCCGGGATGTGCTGGCGATCATCGGCATTATTATTGCCATGCTTTTGCTGGATGTACGACTATCCCTGATTACATTTACCGTTCTGCCCTTTATGGTGATCGCTACGATCGTTTTTCGCCGTGCCGCCCGCCGAAATTATCGCAAGGTGCGCGCGGCCGTCTCCTGGACCAACTCGGTGCTGGCCGAGAATGTCAACGGGGTGCGGGTCGTCCAGGCTTTTTCGCGCCAGCCCCTGAATTTCAGGAATTTCAGCGAGTATGTCAACCGTTACTACCTGGAAAGGAGTATCGATGCGGCCAAGGTTGCATCGCTCTTCACCCCGGTCGTGGATATTCTCGGGGCGGTCGCGACCGCGCTGGTCATCTATATCGGCGGCATGATGGTACTTGGGGAAACCATGACATCCGGATCCCTGGTCGCATTTGTCCTCTATATCGACCGTCTCTTCGACCCGATCCGTGACCTGAGCCGGCGCTTTGATACGCTCCAATCCACAATGGCAGGCGGGGAACGGATCCTCGAATTGCTCAATACTCCCATCGATGTCCGGGATGCGGATGATGCCCGGGAGATGGGACCCATCTCCGGCGAAGTCCGTTTCGAGGATGTTTCCTTCCATTATTCCGATGACCCAACCCTCGTCCTGGATGGGATCGACTTGCAAGTGGACGGGGGACAGACAGTCGCCCTTGTGGGAGAGACAGGCGCAGGAAAGACAACCATCGTCAAGCTGCTGACCCGCTTTCATGACCCGACCTCCGGCCGCATCTGCGTGGACAATGTGGATCTGCGGATCCGTGACCCAGGCGTCCCTGCGCCGGCAAATGGGCATGGTCCTGCAGGACCCGTTCCTGTTCAACGGCTCGGTTAGGGAGAACATCCTGTTTGGCCGTCTGGACGCCAGCGAAGATGATGTGGTCGCTGCGGCCAAAGCGGTTGGTGCACACGATTTCATCATGCGCCTGAAAAATGGATACGATACCTCTGTAGAGGAAGGTGGGGCCACCCTGAGTGTGGGCCAGCGCCAGCTGATCTCCTTTGCCCGTGCCCTGCTCGCCGATCCGTGCATTTTGATCCTGGACGAAGCAACTTCCTCTGTGGATACCCAGACCGAACAGATCATCCAGAAGGCGCTTGCGACCCTTTTGAAGGGACGCACCTCCTTTGTGATCGCCCACCGCCTGTCGACGATTACGAACGCGGACAAGATCGTTGTCATCCACGATGGGAAAATCATCGAGCAGGGAACGCACTCTGAACTGCTGGCAAATCAGGGAATGTATTATGAGTTGTATAGAACAGGGTTTCAAGAGTGAAACCCAAACTCCTGTTCCGTGTCCACGCTGTGGAGCGGATGTTCGAGCGCAATATCTCGTTGAAAAAAGTCTCGCAGGCAATCCAATCCGGAGAGCTCATTGAGGATTACTCGTCTGAAATGCCTGAACCCGGCGGCCTGGTTTTAGGTTTCCAGGGCAAACGTCCCTTTCATATGGTGACTTCCGAAAACACGGAAATGAATGAAACGACCATTATTACAGTGTACATTCCCGATCCACAAAAATGGACTAAGGATTTCAGGAGTTGCAGAGGATGAACTGCCTGATCTGCAGACAGGCTGAACTCGTTGGTGGGTTGACCTCGGTCCATTTTGAGCGGGGTGAAATGAAATATGTGATCAATCATGTGCCTGCACGCGTATGTCCAAACTGTGGTGAGGCGTATGTGGAGGAGGATGTTGCTCGGACTCTGCTGCTACAAGGCCGCTGAAATATCCGAAACGGGAGTTTTGGAATGTGTAGCTGAATATAATATCCCCACTTGAATCTTTTTATACCTGGCCAGGAAGGAAGTAATTTGGGAACAGGCGTATTCGCAATCCGCCAATGCCGTTTAAGGACTGATTAAGGTACTTATGGCCCGCCTAAATAGGGTGAAGTACACTTATAATGCGGCTGATATGTCAGAAACCATCCTTGTTTACAAAATCACCCGTTCAGATATCGACCCTTTGCCCTTTGACCTCCCCGATTTCGACACGATTACGGCCGAGCTGCCCGCGGGGCTGTATACTACTTTTCGCACCTACGCAGAACGGACGAAGGTTATTGGCCTGCGTTCGCACCTTGAAAGGCTGTTCCTGCCTGCCAAAGCACAGGGGATCGTGCCCACCGTCCGCCGCCAGGACGATTTCCGGCATATACTCGCCGATCTCCTCAACCGTTTTGACGCGACTGAAGCGCGGGTCCGGGTGATCCTCGATACAGCCGCGGAGCAGGGAATGATGTATGTATTACTTCAGACATTGCATACCCTGCCAGATGAAGTCTATCAGGACGGCGTTCACGTGGAAATTTCCCGGTCCAGCCGGGAAAAGCCGTCCCTGAAACGGACTTCCTTTATCCAGGAAACGGCTTTGGAACGCAAACGCCTGGGCGGGGAGACCTTCGAGCTCTTGCTGACAGATAAGGGCCGTGTTTTGGAGGGCATGACCAGCAACTTTTTCTACCTCCGGGATGGGGCGCTGTGTACTGCCGGACGCGGCGTGCTGATCGGCGTTACCCGCCAGACGGTGATTGCCCTGGCCAAACGGGAAGGGATTAGTGTCTGTTTCCGCGCCATACGAACTAACGAGCTGCCATCCATTCGCGAGGCATTCATTACCAGCAGCTCGCGTGGAATTGTCCCGGTGGTGGGGATCGATGCGCAGCAGGTGGGGGATGGGACAGTCGGTGAGACCACTAACAGGTTGATGAAATTGTATAACGAGGAAGTCTTGTCGCTGGCTGAGGATATTGTTTCTTGATTACGGGATGGATCTGCACCTGGCGATAGACGCAAGCCAGCACACATCTTTGATAAAATCCATCCATGAAGCAGAGCCTTTGCCTGTTGCTTTTCCTAGTCTTGTGGCTTGTCAGACGGCGCCATCTTTATCTGGACGGGCAACTCTGCCTCCCACAATTGTGCCGACCGGGATAAGAACATCCTTCGCCGGTACCCACTTTAACTTTGACAGCCTCTCCAACCCCTACGACGGAAGAGTTGATTTATCCCTATACGATTGAAGGACTCCGCAAACATGAATTTCAGAGCGGCAAGATCCATATTCGCTCCAAACTGGATGAGAATGAAATTTTTACAACCTACCTGATCGACTATCCCAGCGATGGGCTGACGATCACAGGTATTATGCAGATCCCAGTCGGGGATGGTCCGTTTCCGGTCATCGTGCTCAATCACGGATTTTTCAGTCGCAGCCTGTATCACTCAGGTGATGGCACAGACCGTGCTGCAGCCTTCCTGGCCAGGCATGGATACATCACACTTGCATCCGATTATCGGAGCTGGGGGGGTTCGGATATCGGCAGCAGCTTCTTTTATTCAGGGCTGGCCATAGACGTGATCAACCTGCTTAATGCGATCCCCTCCATCCCGGAGGCGGACCCGGCACGGATCGGGATGTGGGGACACAGCATGGGCGGCGGCGTCACGATGAAGGTACTCACGGTCGATTCGCGTGTCAAGGCAGCGGTTCTGTATTCGCCGGTCAGCGCAGATCAGGTGGATGTCATCAACCGTTGGGGAATGGGTTGCTTTGGGGATATTGCCCAGGGGGAGCAGGTGACCGGCTGCAACTCGTCGGATATCATCCCGGAAACACTGCCGCTTAACCAGCAAACAGCCTACCGCTTTGCTGCGAGCGATGCAGATACGCTCGCGGAAAATCTCACCGATCAATTATCTGGATTCGATCGATATTCCCATTCAAATCCATTACGGCACTGAAGATGGGAAAGTCATCAGCGGAACTCCTCCTGAATGGTCAGTGAAGCTCACGCAGGCTCTGCGCGATTCTGGAAAGGATGTGGAATTGCTGCGCTATGAAGGGGAACGCCATTCCTTTATTGGTCAACCCTGGTTTGTCTTTATGGAACGCACATTACGGTTTTTCGACCAGAATGTAAAGAACAGATCATCTTTAACCCCCGGGAGCAAGGAGAAGCGCCATGAACAACGTTCGCCCACGATTAACGATGTTGACCGAAGATCAGGTCCAGGATATTCACGGATACACAATGAAGATCCTGGAGACCACCGGCGTGCGGGTGGACTCGCCGTCCGCTTTGGAGATGCTGAGGAAACGGATTGGCAGCTCGATGATCGAGGGTCGAACCGTGCGGTTCCCGGCGGAACTGGTCGAATGGGCCATCAAAGCCGCGCCGCGACAAATCGATGTCTACGACCGGCGCGGCAATCCGCAGTTCACCATTGGCGGGGAAGGGGATCGGACCCGGTTTGGGATCGGCGTCACTGCATTGTATTACCAGGAGCCCGATACCGATACGCCGGTACTTTTCCAGCGCAGACACATGCAGGATATGGTCCGGCTAGGGAACAAACTTCCGCACTACGACATGGTTTCCACTGTGGGGATCGTCCGGGATGTCCCCGAACATCTCACAGATCTGTATGGGAGCCTGGAGCATTTTGCGAACGGCATCAAGCCGCTGGTGCTGCTCTGCTCGGACGAGAAGAAATTTGACGATGTCATGCAGATGTTCGAGCTGCTGCACGGTAGCGACCTTGGGGAAAAGCCGTTCATCATCCCGTATTTCAACCCCGTCTCCCCGCTGGTGATGAACGAAGGCACAGTGGATAAAATGCGGATCGCCATCGAGCGCGGCCTGCCTGTCATCGTTTCCAACTACAGCATGTCGGGCGCGACCACGCCGATCACGCCCGCCGGGACGGTGGCTGTCCTGCTGGCCGAGCTGCTCGCCGGACTGGTTATCGGCCAGCTGTACCGGGCAGGAGCACCGATGCTGCTGGGCATGCTGCCTGTCTATTTCGATATGAAAACGCTGATGAACTTCTATGATCCGCAGAGCATCCTGGTCAGCCTGGCCTGTGCCGAGATGATGGCCTTCTACGGCATTCCGCATTGCGGTACCTCCGGCAGCGGCACCGGCTGGGGCATGGACCTGCTCGCCGCCGAGACCTACTGGATGAACACCCTCATGTTCACGCTGACCAAGGGTGGTATTGCCCCGTTTGTCGGCGATACGCTGGGATCCAAAGCCATTTCTCCGCAGACCTTCATTTACTGCCATGAGATCATCGACCAGGCTCTCCGTCTTTCCAATGGTTTTCAACTTGACGACGCCCACGTAGGCCTGGACGAAATTCACAAAGTGGGCGCCGGGAAAAGCTATGTGTCCGCGCCGACGACGCTCAAAAAATACAAGACAGGCTACTATGTCAACCCGATCTTCCCGCGCTGGAGCATGGAAAAGTGGATCGAGGCAGGCCAGCCGCATGTCCAGAAGAAACTAAGTGACTATACAATTCAATTCCTGAAAGACCTTCCCGCGCCCGAAGACCATGAGGACTTGATGCGAAAAGGGGAGGAGTTCATAAAAACGCGAAGCTAAAGTGCCGCTGCAATAACAAATGCCGTGGTCTTGCGCAGGCAACCATATAAAAATAGGAATGAGTTTATTGACTTATCCTACTTCAAGTGATAAACTCGGTCTATCTAATTCTTCTGAAAGGAGGCACGTACAAATGAAATCCATCACTGTATCCACACAATATGTATTGAGCGCGCCTCCTGGTCAAAAATTGTAGTAACGACTACCCTCGTTTTGCTTTGTCTTCCTCCGCAGGCGCACTCGCCCTGCGGTTTTTCTTTAACCGCCAGGGGATCGATTCCGTGGTTTTGCTAAATAAGGTAAGTTCACAAATGAATACTGACGACTACATTAATTGGTTCGATGAATTGGACGATAACGAACAGACCGACAATTTTATAAATAAGAACAAGCGCCCTCAGCGCTTCCCTGAGCGTCATTTCAAGTATGTGCGGGAAGCAAATGCTGAATTCCTGGATGGGCAGGATGATTCGCGCCGGAATTTCAAATTCACCTATCCAGCGGCAAGGTTTGAAGAATGGTGGCTGCTTGAATCGCTCGGTGAGTTCTACGAGCATAAATGGATTACGGATGTCCTGCGCCGCGTGAAGGGTGGCAAGGAGGCCTCGGTCTACCTGTGCCGATCGGGTCCCGCCATTGATGCGCCTCTGGTCGCTGCGAAAGTCTACCGGCCGCGCTCGCTGCGCAACCTCAAGAACGACGGTCAATACCGCACCGGCCGCGTGGACCTGGATGAGAACGGCCGGGCGATTGTCAAGGATGGTGACCTGCATGCCATGGCGAAACGCACCAACTACGGAGAGGACCTCCGTCACCAGTCCTGGATTTCGTATGAATACCAGACGCTGGAAATGCTTCACCAGGCAGAGGCCGATGTCCCCAGGCCGTACGCGATGGAGAAGAATGCCATCCTGATGGATTACATCGGAGATATTGATAGTGCCGCGCCGACTCTGAATTCTGTTAAGCTGGACAGGGAGGAAGTGAAGCCGCTCTATCGAACGCGTCCTCCGCGATATTGACCTGCTTCTGACCCACCAGCGGATCCACGGCGACCTGTCCGCCTACAACATCCTATACTGGGAAGGTGATATCTCTCTGATCGACTTCCCCCAGGTGGTCCAGCCTGACTCTAATCCTGCTGCCTGGACGATCTTCCTGCGCGACGTGACCCGCATCTGCCAGTACTTTGGCTCCCAGGGCTTCCGGCGGGATGCCAGAAAACTTGCGGCCGACCTGTGGACTTCTCACGGGCACCGGGTTGTAAAGGAAGTCGATCCCCGCGATCTGGACCCCGATAAAAATGAAGACCGACGTCTCTGGGAAAAGCAGAGAGTAGGCAAATAAGGATTGGCCCAACGGATATCCGTTGGGCCAATCTGTACAATTTTCTCCGGATATTTGGAAGCTCTTTATAGAGTATCCTACCGCTTGCCCCAGAGTCCGTAGCCCTCGTTTCTTCTCTTTTCGCGCAGCTCGTGCTGCAGGTGGATCTCCTCCACATGGGCGGCTTTTTCTTCGATGGCAGCTTCCAGCCAGAGCCGTCCTTTCTCAGCGGTGGCGTGGCTGCCAGCACCGTACGCGCCGGTTTTGGTGTCATCGTCCCAGGGCGGGTTGGCGATCAGCGAGCCGCCTTCGATCCAATCCATGTAGTAATCGGGGGTGGCGACAAAGTCCATTTCATCCACGACGCGTTCCATCCGGCACAGGTCCGGGCGAAGATGCAGAAGATAGGATGTTTCCAGCTCACAGGCATGTCCCATCCCGCCGATCGGAGAGCTGCGATACTTCTCCAAAGCCGCCGCGCCGATCTTGCCGGATGTATGCAGCCAGGCGGTTGCACAGAAAATCCTTCGATGGCGTTCCCCTGCATACTTAACGATATTGACCAGGAAGGAGGAATTGCCGCCATGCCCGCTCATCAGATAAAAGCGGTCGAAACCGCGCGCCGCGAGGACATCGATCACTGCCACCCAGAAATCCTCAAAAGCGCGGCCGCCAACATTCATGGTTGCCGCGAACGAGGAGCGATGGGTGCTTACGCCATAGGGCATGACTGGTAAAGGAAAACTGCGCGTAGGCATTTTAGTAGCTGTACCTTGCGCAATGGAATCGATAATGATTGTATCGACAGAGAGGGGGAGATGGAAGCCATGCTGCTCAGTATGGCCAATCGGGATCAGGATCACTTTTCCACGCTCCGAATCAGGCGGCAATTGAAGAACTGCTGAAGTTGTTGATGCATGTGGAAGCCTCATGCATGAGGAAGACATCTGTTGGAGGAAGAACGATTGCGGATCCAGGCCTGCAGGAGCCAGGCAATAGACGCGAGAGAAGCCGTCATCCCGCAGACTATCCAGTAGATTTGAAATGTATTGAAAAAGCAGCAGCTCCGGGACCTCCAGTCCGCTGCCACGCCAGCCAAACGGGAATGGCGGCAGGAGTCCGATTCGCGCAGGCTGCTTAATTGGCTGGCGAGAAGATCCAGGTTGTAGCCGGAGCCGAGAGGTAATACGAGTGGTGTATCGCGCGGAAGTCCTGCAATCGCATCCCAGGTCATTTCCTCGTAGTTGAAATACGTTGTCATAGCCACCTCTTTCCGATATTTGATTTGCGTGTAGTCAATTTTATCACTCGATAATTCTTTTAATATTACTTTCTCAAACAGAAAACATGGCAAATTCCGGCGCATAATGCACCAGGCCCGATACGGTGCGGTCTGAAAAACGGATTAACATAAATTCCTCGCCTGCCCCATATTCATTCTCCAGGCCGTAATCGCTTGCCGTCTCGAATCCGAAGCGGTGATAGTATTCGGGGCTTCCGAGGACAACACAATAATCGAATCCAAGTTCCAGACAGCGCTGAAGTCCGGTGAGGATCAATTGGGAGCCGATACCCTGGGACTGGGCGCCTGGAAGAACGGCAACGGGTGCCAGTCCAATCCCTTTTGGCTTAACTGGTGGGGAGGTGGTGACAGGACTGAAAAGGATATGGCCCATAACATCCTCCGCACATACAGCGACCAGGGAGATGACTGCCTTACCGTTTGCGCGCAAGGCATCCACAAGCCTGCTTTCCGCCTCGGTCGAAAATGCCGCCTGCAAAAGAAACCTGACCTGCTCCACGTCCTTCTCTTGTTCTTCACGAATCATGTATTCCATGTTCACCTCGGCAGGAGATACCAGTCCAGGAATTGCTCCATGCGCTCATAGGCATCGTACAAATTCTCACGCCGTAGAAATCCATGTGGTTCATCACCATAGGTCTTATATTCAAACACCTTGTCATGCCGCTGCAAGGCTTCGACCCACTCCTCCGACGCCTCACGGCGGAACAATCGTGTCAAGCAGGCCGTGCAGGATCAGCACTGGCTTGCGGACATTCTTCACCTCGTTGATTGGGGAACCCTTGAGGTAAACTCTCATGTTCTCCGCGGGATGTCCCAAAAATATCTCGGTATAAAGACGCAGGCGCCTCTCACATTGTGCCCATGAGCTGACCAGGTTGGAATCCCCGTACTTCGAAACGCCACAGGCAAAGAGATACTCCGGGTCACGTGAAAGAGAGCAGATGGTCATATAGCCGCCATAGCTGCCCCCGGCGATGGCGATGCTTTCAGGCCGGATCTGCTTCATGTTCCGCAGGTATTTAGCAGCATGCAGGCAATCCTGTGTATCGCCAACTCCCCAGCTGCCGTAATTGGCGCGCTCGAACTGTTTGCCATAACCGGTGGAACCGCGGTAATTGGGTGCCAGGTAGTGATATCCCTTTGCGGTGAAATACTGGGCAAGCTCATCCCAGATCAAGCCATACTGGTCGGTGGGGCCGCCGTGCGGGTATACGATCGCGGCGCCATTCGGTTTTTCCGGACGATATAGGAATGCTGGAATTTCAAAACCGTCAAAGCTCTTGTAGCTGACGACCTCCGGGAAGACCTTTCTGTTACTTTCCAGTGCGGGTGGATTCGAAAAAGTAAGCTGGGTGACCTGCCTGGTGGAAAGATCCATCCGATACAGGTCAGGCGGCAGCAGGGGACTCTCATACTCATACGCAATGAAAGATCCATCCGCCGCCCAGTTGGGATTGGAATGCAGGCCGGTCCCGCTTCGTAAATCGATGACTTCACCAGTTTCCACATTAACGAGACTCAAGTCGAAGGCACCGTTCCGATTCAAGATGACCGCCAGTTGACGGCCGTCCGGAGACCATTCGAACTGAAATACATCCTGCCCTGCACCGGTCAGCTTGTGCAATCCCTGGCCATCCGGCCGGATGAGATAGATTTGCTCCCGCTCTGTCTCCTGGGCGATGAATGCGATCCATTGGCCATCCGGAGACCATTTGGCCGAAAAAGCCCGCGTGGACGGCTTTCCATACAGAGTAATGGATTTGCCGGTTTCGATCTCAAGAAGAATGATATCCAGCCGGTTCAGATCATCGAAGCAGCGCAATGTGTAGAGGATGAATTTTCCGTCCGGTGACGGACGTGCGTCCCAGTGATCGCCGGCCATGTCCGTCGTCAGGGCGCGCGGCCACGAGCCGTGGATGTCGGTGAGCAGGAGTTGGTCGGTATCATTCCGTTCCACGGTGACGATCAGCCCGTTGGAATCAGGCATAAAGCGTGGGCTGCTGGCAGCAGTCGTGAAGTCGCTGATTTTGCGGGGCAGGCCGCCCTCCCGCGGTACGAGATGGACATGCCCATTTATGCCGAAAGCAATCCATTTTCCATCCGGGGACCAGGCGGGAATCTCATCATCCCAGTACGGGACCAGAGGCCGGTCCGTGCTGATCCGCTGGAGCCAGCCTCCTTTGGATGGGAGCAGGAAAACATCCGAGAAGGATTTGCCGTCCTTGATGCAGGCGATCGTCTCCCCATCCGGGGAGAGCGCATGGGAACGGATCCGCTCCAGGGAAGTGATCAAAGATAAACTCCAGCCATGCGGTGGTTTGAGATCAGGCCGTTTAACCGACGGCCATCCATTACGTTCATATTTTTCGGTGAGCTTGATCGGCTTTTCCATGAGAGTCCCTTTCATTGCAAGTATAGCCATATTTTCTGTTTTTGATGAATTGCCTTTTCCTCATTTTAGAATTAATGTAAAATGATGACGAATGTACACGACTGAACCTTTCAGTACAGTACGCCTCTCCACACGCGTGTGATTTCTGCATCCCGGTGATGTGCTGGTGATGCAGTTTTTATTTTCCAACAAAGAGGAGAACACAATGAAGATGAAATACACGCTTCTGATCCTGCTCGTTATATTTTCGATGATCCTTTCCGCGTGCGGTGCTGCCAGATCCAGGATCCGCAGCATCCTTACACCAGGGCATTACTTTCCGTGATCCCTGTTCCCAGCCCGCGGATGAGAAAGAAGCGGATCGTGCTGCAGGGCGAGACGCCCAACCCGATCGATCTTCCTTTGGGATGTCGTTTCCATCCCCGCTGCCCGGTGGCATTGAGTAGTTGCAAACAGAGCGACCCGGCCCTTCTCCCGGTCAGTGA
The DNA here is from genome assembly GCA_963750005.1 of uncultured Chloroflexia bacterium. Lineage (GTDB taxonomy): Bacteria > Chloroflexota > Anaerolineae > Anaerolineales > Villigracilaceae > Defluviilinea. The sequence goes on along the minus strand of CAVVPC010000011.1, from coordinate 67,257 downwards.
GTCGCATCAGGCCGCCTGTTTATTACTGGTGAAATAAATGCTGGATATTACGAGTCTCCAAAACCCGCGCGTCAAACAGATCGTCAGGCTGCGCGACGATAAAAAGCAGCGCCAGCAGGATGGATTGATGCTGGTCGAGGGCTATGACGAAATCTCTCTTGCGCTGGAGGCGGGACATACCCCGCGCACGCTCCTGATCGCCCCCGAGCTGAACCGTCGTCAAATGAAGGAGACCGGCGCCGAGACCATCACCGTTTCCCCCGCAGTGTTCGAGAAAATGTCCCATCGTGAAAACCCCGATGGCTGGCTGGCGGTCTTCCCCATCCCGCGTGTTTCGCTGGAGGATTTGAAGCTGCGGGAATGCCCGTTGATCATCGTCGCCGAAGCGATCGAGAAACCCGGCAACCTGGGCGCCATCCTGCGCACTGCGGATGCGGCCCTCGTGGATGCGGTTTTGGTCTGTGACCCGCGCGTGGATGCCTATAGCCCAAACGTCGTCCGCGCCTCACGGGGAACTGTGTTTACCGTCCCGGTGGTCGAAACAAAGAGTGCCCTGGCGCTCGTCTACCTGCAGCAACGCGGCATCCACATCCTTGCGGCTACACCTTCTGCTGAAGTGGAATATACACATCTGGATTTGCGTGTGCCGCTGGCCATCGCAGTCGGGACCGAGGATCAGGGGCTGAGCACTTTATGGATGGACCACGCAGATACGCGCGTGAAAATCCCGATGATGGGGAAAGTCAATTCATTGAACGTCTCAATTGCAACCGCGCTGATCGTTTACGAAGTGGTACGCCAGCGACAAAGTTCCTGACATGTTCCAACGGGGGATTCTTAATCTGTTTTCAGGTTGAGCAGACAGTTTTGATATTCCATTGTTACTCATCCTGAAGTGTGTTTTCCCAACAGCAGACCTATTTTCTTCCAGATTCTGTGCCCAAAACGTCGGGAGAGACCCTAAAAAATGGGTGGGAATTCTTGATAGCCTGCCAAACCATAGAATATATCCCTGCCTTACTCGTTATAAGGATTAAGGAAAAAACCTTATGACAATCACTACTTTTCTTTACCTTTCGCTTGCCGCCTGGAGACTTGCATCACTCGTCGCAAATGAGGATGGCCCCTGGCAGATGTTCAACCGTTTTCGAAGACTTGCAGAGCGATGGTGTAATAAATATAAGTTCTGCAGCGAACTGGGCCTGCATGAGCTGGTCACGTGTGAATGGTGCAACTCGGTCTGGATTGGTGCCGGGCTTACCCTGCTCTATATCTGGATCGGCGAGACAATTTTATACCTGGCGCTGCCTCTCGCTCTGTCGACCGTGGTGATCATCATTAAATATATTGTGCAAACCTTACAGACTGCACAAAAATATTTCGAGACCACCAAGGTAAACGAGTAGCTTCACCTCCAATCGTGAAAGGACTTCGCTAAACAGGGTTTTGAGAAACGCGCCGTGTATCTACTGGGCGGGTCAATTCATTTCATTCGGGAAGGAATTTACCAAATTGTAAGAATTATCAAGTAACTTTTTCCAAAATTCCCGTCAAGTAAATAGCATCACATCCTTCATTCATCCTCCCACCAACCGCCGCTTATGCGGCATAGAGGAGTTACTATGGTCACAGTTCTTAAATTGATCGCAGCCGTTTTGGGCACCGCCATCGCCTGGCTGATTGGCGGTTATACAGTGGAATATTTCAGGCCGTATAAAAAGAAGTAGAACGATTCTGGTTCATACATAAGAATATAAAACATCCCGCAGGTATATACCTGCGGGATGTTCTGTTAATAAACGGGGGTTAGTTGCCTTTCCACTCATAATCGTACACTGTTGTCAGGTGTTGGAAGCCGTGCTTTGCCACAATAGGCCGGCTCATATCGCCCGTTTCCACCACGGCAAAGTGATAGCCGCGCTTGCGGATCTCCTGGATCCTTGTCGCCAGCAGGCTGGTGTATAGCCCCTTCCTGCGGTACCTGGCGACTGTGGAGCCTGCAAATAGAGTGGCAAAATGGCCGCGCGGGAAATAGGTCCAGGCAATGGACGCGGGCTGGTCCTCCATATAGGCCACGTACACGCTCAGATACCCCGGGATGCGGAGATGGGTCCCGAGCCGGTCATTGACCCAGGCGTTGTGCCCGCCCCAGACCTGGTCCAGGACGTGGATCACATCCTTTAATCCAGCCAGGTCGGTGATACGCCGGATATCCGCTGTGACCGGCTGTAACAGCTCGGCCGGAGCTTTTTTCACATCCAGTACCATGACATCTGCCGGATCCGCATCCTCCTGAAAGCCGCGTGAGGCGAGTTTGCCCTTCAGACTGGGCAGCAGGTCGTGATCGTAGACCTTCCACGTGAATGGCTGGTTCAACGGCTGTAGATAATCGACTTCACAGGCGATCACCGAATCCAGCCTGGCTTCATTGGCAAAGGTAAATGCCACAACGTTCATACCAGGTGCCTTGCGGATGATCCGCACTACATCTTTTGTAATTTCCTTGCGGGCTTCGGGATAACGAATGTGAAGCCGTAAATCTTTATCGTACTGTACCAGTAAGTTATTTCTGTTCATCATCTTTTCCTTTCTCTCCCTACTCAAATACAATGAAGTTGGAGTAGGGAGGAGGGGTCATTGCGGTCTGGCCCAGGCGCTCATTGGGTTGACCTGCTTCGAGAGTCGATAGGCTACTTCTTGAAAGCCATATCTCGGCCAGTGGCGGGCGGCGAGCAGGTTGGAACTTACCCAATTCACCAGGCAGATCTCAAACCCTTCCCTGCGTGCTTCCTCCAGCCCTCGCCATGTAAGAAGGCTGGCAATCCCGCGGTTTCTTACTTCTGGTTTTGTTACGCCAGTCGCCAGGTAAATTGTGTGCGGCGAGAGGAGCATTTGAACCTCGTATTCCTGCTCGGTGTTTTTGAAGAAGGCTACCGTGCCAACAGCTTGATCCTGGTCCAACGCCATCCAGACTGCCCAATCTTTGCCACCTTCGGCTTTGTCATCTACACGTCCTGACCAGCGTTTTTTAAAATCATCGTAAGCCTCTGGAACGATGGGAAGCCAGTACGGCGCACTACCAAGCGCATCGAGCATCACGTATGCCACGCTTCCTGCCCGATCCCTGTCATCATTTCCAGCCCGGCGGATGGTGATTCCTTGAGGCTCTTCCAAATTCGGTATCTCCAGGTTTCGCAGGTCGAGCAAACCATCTACACGTTCCATGCCAAGCCCAATGGAGAACAATCCGTGGATGACTTCCTTGTCTGCGGCAGAGATATACAGGTTATGACTAAAGATGCCTCGCCGGACCCAATCCTCACCGAGCAGGGCGTACAGGTCCTGAAGAACTGCCACACTTTCACCATCGGCCAGTGCGTACCCATGTAAATATACGTATCCGCTGCGTGCCCATGGCATGTTCTCGAAATTACCGATCAAGTAGGCTGTCATCTTTCCATTACGGAAGGCGGCATATCCGTTTTTGTACTCTGCCTGCCATAACTCCTCGACGGCCCTGGCAGCCACCTGTGGGTCTTCAAATCGTTCGGGTAACAAGGGCAGGACCTGGCGATTGCAGGTGTGTCGTTTTGCCAAAAGTTCTCCTGCCTCGGAAATCATTTCACCGCTAAAAGGTAAATATTCAGTTTTCATTTTCTCTCTCCCTATTCACGCCCTTCGCTAAGGCTTGTTATTTCTAAGTTTTTTATCTTTTATTCAACCTCGCAAGGCTGATTCCGTTTATTCATCCTTTGCCCATGCGATCATGGGACTGACCTTCTTCGCCAGTCGGTAGGCTGCATCCTGAAAGCCGAAGCGCGGCCAGAAGCGGGATGCCAGAAGATTGGGACTGATCCAGTTTGTGTAACAGATCTCATAGCCATCTTTTTGCGCCTGTTCCAGGCCAAGCCAGGTGAGGCAGGTATTGATGCCTCGACCGCGGGCTTCCGGCTTTGTTGCTGCCACGCTCAAATAGATGGTACGTGGTGAGACAAGCATTTGCGTGTCCTGTTCCTGTTCGGGGCGAAAGCCGATCATGCCCAACGCCTGGTCGTTTTCGAGCGCCAGCCAGATCGTCCATTCCTTATCGTCTGCAAGCTCAGACCAGCCTTCCCGCAATTCGTCCCAATCTTCGGGGACGGTGGGATGCCAGTATGGGCGGCTTTGCCAGCGCACGGAAAATGGTATTGGACAGGCTTCCCAGATGCTCATTGTCTCCCGGTCCTGCCTTGCGGATCAGTACACCGGATGGCTGCCTCGATTTCAGGAATGGTCAGCGAACGGAGATCCAGCAGCGCATCCACGCGCTCCTTGCCAAAACCAAGGTCGAACAGGGCGGCGATTACATCAGCATCCAGCGCTGAAAGGTAAAGATAGTGGTTAAAGCAGCCCTTCCTGACCCAGTCATCGCCGAGAACTGCATACAGATCCTGAATGATCCTGGGGCTTTCGCCATCAGCCATGGCATAACCCGGTAGATAAACGTAACCGGCGCGGCCCCATGGATCCGTTGTCGTTTCACCGATCAGATAGGCGGTCATTTCTCCATTACAGAACGCAGCATAACCGCCTTTCAGTTTCTCCTTCCAAAGCGCTTCGATAGCTCTTCTGGCAGCCTGGGACTCTTCAAACCGCGCAGGCAACAGGGGAAAATTTGTACGGTTTCGTTTATGCCGCTGCGATAAAAGCTTCGCCGCATCGGGAATCATTTCACTGGTAAAAGGCAGTATTTCAGTTTTCATTTTCTCTCTCATTGAAAACCTTGCGAAGGTAATCGCTAAAACATAATTTATTGAAAAGGAAAACCTTCGCAAGGTCGTTATTAATCTGCTGCCAGCGATTCCGGTCGCCTCTTCATTAACGTGGACACCAACTGCTTCGGAGAGCCCATACTGGTTCTCAAGCTCATGGCGGAACTGCTGTGTGTACAGGCGGTAGTAATGCCCACCCAGCCGGAGCAATTCTGCGTGCGTGCCCTGTTCCGCGATCCGGCCGTTCTCGATCACTAAGATCCGATTGGCACGGCGGATGGTCGACAGGCGGTGGGCAATGACAAATGAGGTGCGTCCCTTCATCAGGGCTTCCATGCCGCGCTGGATCAATGCTTCTGTCAGTGTGTCCACGCTGGAGGTCGCTTCGTCCATGATGAACAGTTCCGGACGGGCCAGAACGGCCCTCGCCAGGCTGATCAGCTGCTTCTGGCCAACGGACAGAAGGTTGCCGCCTTCGCCCACGTTCTGGTCATAGCTCTTTTCGAGTGTGACAATGAAATCATGCGCGCCGGCGATCTTTGCCGCTTCGATCACTTCCTCGTCGCTGGCATCCAGACGTCCATAGCGGATGTTGTCACGGATACTGCCCGAGAAGAGGTGCGGCGTCTGCAGCACGATCCCGATCCGGCTGTGGATGGAGGCGAGCGTGTAATCCATATAATCTCGCCCGTTGATCCGGATCATCCCATCACATGGCTCGTAGAAGCGGCAGAGCAGGTTCACGATCGTGGACTTGCCTCCGCCAGTCGGTCCGACCAGGGCGATCATTTCTCCAGGCTGGACCTTGAGCGAAAAGTCGGTCAGGACAGGCTTGCGGTCCTCGTAGTAGAAGTTGACATGATCGAATTCGATCTCACCCAGCAGAGTTTGCTGCAGGGATGGCATCCGGCCGGTCATGTACATCGGACGGGGTATCGACCAGGGTGAAGATTCTCTCCGCCGAGGCGATCGAATTCTGCATCTCTGCATAGACGCGGGCAAAATCCTGGATGGGCCACATCATGAACGTGAGATATGAGACGAACGCCATGATGCCGCCGAGGGTCATAAAACCGGTAGTGATCTGCATGCCGCCAAAGCCGATGATCAGGCCCATCGCAACAGCAGCGATAATCTGCACGCTTGGCAGGAAAAGGGCGGAGAGCCAGGCGGCCCGGTAGGCGGCTTTATACATGCTCGACGTCAGGACCTGGAACTCCTTCGTGTTTTCATCCTCCCGCAGCAGCGCCTTGACCACCCGGACACCCTGGAAATTTTCGTTGAATGCGCCGGTGATCTTTGAATTTGTGCGGCGTGTAACACGGTATTCCACCAGGATTCTCTTGCGGAATTGGACTGCGATAAACAACATGATCGGGACGATCGCCAGCACGATCAATGCCAGCTTCCAGTTGATGATGAACATGAAGATCAGCGATGTGGTGATATTCATGATCGCCCAGGTGGTGTCCACGATTCCCCAGGTCAGCAGATCAGAGACGCGCCCCGTATCAGAGGTGACGCGCGCGATCAAGCGCCCAACCGCGTTCTGCGCGTAATAGGAAAGCGAAAGGTCCTGCAAGTGGTTGAACAGCGACTTGCGCAGGTCATATTGGACCCGCTCACCAAGCACGCCGGCCAGGTAAATGAACGTGAAGACAAATCCGGCCTGCAGGATTTGGAATACGCCGTAGACCAGGGCAATCTGCATCAAGGCCTGCTTGTCAGACTGGGCAATGGCTACATCCACGATCTGTTTGTTCAGATAGGTGAAGAAGGCGTCCAGTATGGACGTAACCATGATCGCGATCATAAAGCCCACGACCCACTTCCAATGCGGCCTGAGCAGGCCCAGGATGCGCTTGACGACCGGGCTGGTCAATTGTGAGGTATGTTCCTCTTCTTCCAACTCAATAAGTTCGTCGCTCATTCTTTATTCTCCGGTTTCCCAGTAGCGGTACTGCCTGCCGCTACTAGGGAAACTAATCAATTCACTCTCGAAATCTCCATCTCCAACTCTTCATCGATCTTTGTCTGGATGTCGTAAATCCTGCGATACATGCCATCTTTTTTGGAAACCAGTTCCCTGTGGGTTCCCATCTCGATGACTTCACCTTTGTCCAGGACCAGGATCAGATCTGCGATCATCACCGACTGGATACGGTGGGCAATGATGAAGGTTGTGCGGTTTTCCATCAGTTCGTTCAGTGCCTGCCGGATGGAGGCCTCGGTCTCGGTATCCACTGAGGAGGTCGAGTTGTCCAGGATCAGGATGCGCGGGTTCTTCAGCAGTGTGCGGGCAATCGTGACCCGCTGCTTCTGTCCGCCGGAGAGCGTCACGCCTTTCTCGCCGACCAGGGTGTTATAGCCATCCGGGAAGCTGAGGATCACGTCGTGGACGGCAGCGGCCCTGGCGGCCCGCTCCACTTCCTCCTGGGAAACACTTCGGCCCACGCCATAGGTGATATTTTCTCGGATCGAGCGGCTGAACAGGAACGGTTCCTGCTCCACGATCCCGATCTGCCTGCGCAGATACGTCCGTGAATAATCGGTCAATTCAACGCCATCCAGCAGGATGTGCCCGCCGGTGTAGTCGTGGAACCTGGGCAGCAGGTTGACAAGAGAAGTCTTGCCGGATCCCGTCGAGCCAAGCAGCGCAATCGACTGCCCCGGCTTGACGTGGAAGGAAATGTTCTTCAACACCCGGTTTTCGCCATCCGAGTAGACGAAGGAGACATCATCGAAGACGATATCGCCCTCCGCCGGACCTTCGGGATGGACCTTGCCTTCGAGAAGCGGCTCGCGCGACTGCTTGACGACCTCCATCAGGCGGCCATACGAGACGACCCCGGAGGAGGCGTTGACAATAATGCGTCCCAGGTTGCGAATGGGCCAGATCAGCCAGACCACCAGTCCAACATAGGCGATGTAGGTGCCCACCGAAATTTCTCCATTGATCGCCATGAGAGCAGCATATACAAAGCCGAACAGCATCTGCAGCCCGAGCACAATGTCAGAAAGGGGCCAGAACATCGAGTGCATGAAAAGCAGAAATTTGCCTTTCATATACTTTGTCCAGTTATCCTTCTCGAATTTGCCCTTTTCGTATTCCTGGCGGCCGAAGGCCTTGACCACTCGTACACCGGACAGGTTTTCCTGCAGGGTGGTGGAGAGTACTGCCTCCTGTGCCTGGTAGGCTTCATAGCGCTTCATCACTCTCTTGAAGAACCAGAGTGACACCACCAGCATAAATGGGATCACCACAACCGAAATCAGGGCCAGTTCTGCATTTAACCTGTAGATCGCGGCAAAGTTGATGACGAACAGGATGATGATCCGACCCATGCCGATGGCCTGCTCGCTGAAGAAACGGCGTACAGAGTCCACGTCGGAAGTGACGCGCTCGATCAGGTCGCCGGTCGGTGTAGTGGCGTGGTAGGAGAAGCTCAGCCGCTGGATATGATCGAAGAGGAAGTCGCGCAGGCGGCGCGTAATTCCCTCGGCGGTGTAGGCCGCCAGTCGTCCGGAAAGGAACGAGAAGCCGCCCTCGAAGAGCGCCAGCACCACGAAGCCCAGACCAATCAGTAAAAACGTCTCCGTCATATTCCCGTCGACGTACTGCCCCTCGGTCACGACTGTATCTGCAAAATAAGCAAGCAGCAGATAGGTCATGGTCTTGGCGAGGGCGGCACCGGCGAGTGCAAGGGTCGCGCCGACGTAGGGGAGGCGGTAATCCTCCATCATGAGCCAGAGACCCTTGAGACGGTTCTTGTTCTGGGTTTTCCGAAAGTCGAAAGTCAGTGTGGGTTCAAGTGTGGGTTCAATTGTGGTCATTCTCAATTCCTCTCTCTTCAAGTCCGGACAATAAAAAAGGCTGCGGCGGATGCGCCACAGCCTAAAAACTCAGGACAGTTAAGACCTAGGGACGGTCTGGAGGCGCACTACGACAAGGTGACAAACCAGCGGGAACAAATTCGCTGTGGCTGATGAAATACCTGCTCATATCCATGTAGTGCACTCCTTTCATTGAGATTTTCCTGCTTAATTCTTAATTAAGTTAAGCGTGTCCAGTTTACACCGCAGAACTTGAAAGTGTCAAGGCTTTTGACGTGAGAAATATTTCCTACTCGGGTTTATATGCCTTCCATCTGGCTGGCAAGATTATGGATCCATTTACGCGAGCGGTAGCGTGGAACGCCAAGCAGCCATTTTGTGACCTCCTCCGACATCGCAAAGAGATAGACATAATAAACGGGGAGGTGCAGGACAAACGCGGCAAAATATGCCATTGGCACGCCAACGATCCAGATGATGATGCCATCCAGGAAGAGTGAAAAGCGTGTGTCGCCGCCCGCCCGCAGGATGCCCACTACGATGGTCATATTGTTGACCCGTATCCATAAAAAAGCGGAGACAACGTTGAGAAGCCGGCTTGCATCGTAGATGACTTCAGGCGAGACATTGTATAAGGAAAGGATTGGACCTTTGACCAGCTGCAGGATCACGCCAACGATCACCCCGCCGGCAACGCCCAATCCCAGGGAGCGCCCGGCATAGATGAAGGCCTGTTCCTCCTTTCCTGCGCCGATCCGGTTGCCCACCAGGACAGAGGTGGCGTTCGAGATCCCAATAAAGATCACAAAGGCAAGCTGCTCAATGGTGCTGACGATATTCATGGCTGCATAGGAGGCTGTACCCATGCGCCCGTAAATGATGTTATAGGTCGTGATCCCAAGTGACCAGAACAGCTCATTCAGGATGACAGGCAGCATGGGTATGATCACCTTTTTGACAAAGGCCGGATCGAAATCCGTCAGTTCGCGCAGGGAGGCAGCAACAGGTGATTTTTTCACATAGATGACTGTTAACAAGGTAACGCATTCTATAAATCGTGCAATGACTGCTGCGACAGCTGCACCTTGAATCCCCAGCGCAGGAAATCCAAACTTCCCAAAGATCAATGCAAAGGACAGGAATGTGCTGATCGACAGTGCGATCACACTGATCGAAGTGGGCGTTTTTACGTCGCCCGTGGAACGCATGACCAGGGCATAACTTAAGGTGACAGCAAAGAAAAGGAACGTCCACGAGTAGATTTCAATATAACCTGCTCCCAGCTTAATCACTGCCGGGTCATTGGAATAAATATTCAGGATCTGTTCAGGGAAAAGCTGGGAAAGCGTAAAAAATATCAGGCTGGCGGAGATTGCCAGGATCAGGCACAACCCCAGTACACGCCGCAGGTTTGGCACATCCCTGCGCCCCCAGAACTGGGCCGTGAACATGGCTGCCCCGCTGATAATCCCAAAATGGACGAGGTTGAGCAAAAAGGCGATTTGTCCGGCCAGGCCTACGGCTGCGACTGCCGCATCCCCTTTTTGTCCCACAAAGACAACGGCCAGCAGATTCAGGCTGGCAAAGACGGCTTGCTGGATGATGATCGGTATCGCGATCCTTCTTACTTCCGGAAAGTATTCAGGATCACGATAAAAATCAATTACCTTTTTGTATAGGGCCACTTTACCTCCGGGAACTGCATTATAAGCGGATGGCGGGCATATCAATATGCAGACAACCGGAGGCGTTACTATTTCGAGGCGATCATGCCCAGCCTGTACGCCAGCCGCCCGATCGAGCAGATTCATGTGAAAGTGCAGCCTGAAGGGGGAGGTGGTCACAAGCCAGCTCTATTTCCCCAATCAACCTGTGGATGGATTGACGGTCACTCGAAGGAGCGCCGCGATCTACTTGTGGGTTATTTCAACTTTGGGGTACTACAGTGATTTGGTTCTTGCCGTTGTCCTTGGATGCTTTTGCAGCTTTTTCCACGGTTGTCAACAGTGCTTCGACGGTCCTGCCATTGGCCGGATAGCATGAGATCCCGATCGATATGGTGATGGGGATCTCCCAGCCCTTTGAGATTGTTTCCACTGCGGAGCGCAGACGCTCTGCAACCAGAAATGCCGCATCGGCATGGGTGGCTGGCAGCAAAACCAGGAATTCATCGCCAACCCGCCAGCGGGCAATAAAATCACCGGGCCGGAGGTGATGTGTCAGCAGTTCGGCCAGTCTCCTCAACATATCATCGCCTGTTGAGTAACTGATGTCATTGTAGTAGCGGAGGTTATCTCCATCTATAAAAAGTATCGCGAATGCTCCCTGCCCGTCTACTGCCTCCTGAATGACGTGTTGCAGCTCCCTCTCTGCGGCGATGCTGTTGGGGAGTTGGGTGATGGGATCCACATACGCTATTTTGTGGGTGGCGTCCAGGCGGGTCGCGAACGAGAGCAGCCGCTCGGTCAGGGTGTTGATGACACGGACCTGATATTTGTTTCCGGCGAAGGCATGTGAGTAGGTGTTGATGACAAAACCGCGATTTTCGTAAACCTTGGCGTCGAATAACGCATCGCTGATGCCGATCCACAGGTCGGCGATCTCCAGGGTCTCATTCTGAAAATGAATTAACATGACCGCGGCTGGATTGGGCCAGGAAAACTGAACACTTTCCCTGTTGATGCGATCAAACAGGGTCCTGGCTGTGATTTCCCTCGTTTTCACGCGAAGTCGGCCGTAAGGATGGCAACAATCTCGTCTCCGCCGATCCGGTAAACCGGCGCTTCAAGATCCTTCATGACAATACTGATCCAGCGCAGGACTGCATCGCCCTGTGAGTGACCGTGCTCGGTATTGAACTCGTTGAACTTATTCAAGTCGACCAGCAGGAGGGAAAAATCCGTCCATTCCTCGGCAGCCAGCCGCCAGGTGAAGACTTCAAGAAATGCAAGCAGGTTTCCCACACCCGTTAGTGGATCAATCCGTTCGACAGACTGATCGGACTCTGCCATCGTGCCTCCAGAATTTTCGACATCTGAACTGGTTGTGATGATTACAGTTTCCAAGTTTAAGCGAAAAATGGCACCCGCGCCAAAATGATTTGATCCTGTCACGCCAGTACTTTAGCGTAAAATTACAGGAGTTGTTAGTAGAATTGCAGTTGAAAGGATCCCATGCTGTACCCTCAATCCAACCAAAATCGACAGGCAGTTGAGCTATCCGACTTTTGGAGCTTTCGTTTTGATCCAGAAGACGCCGGTCTGATCGCCGGCTGGCAGAGCGGATTTACCGGCGGGCGTCCGATTGCGGTCCCTGCCAGCTGGAATGACCAGTTCGAGGCTGGACGCGACTTCCTGGGACCTGCCTGGTACAAAACCGAATTCGGTCTGCCATGGGGTTGGAAAGGGAAACGGATCGTCCTGCGCTTTGGCTCCGTCAACTACCTGGCAGATGTGTGGCTGAACGGCCAACTGCTGGGCACCCATGAAGGTGGACATCTGCCCTTTGAATTTGAAATCACGTCCCTGGTTCGCGCGTCGGGGAATCAGCTGGTGCTTCGTGTGGATGGCAGGCTCGCATTCGATCGTGTGCCGCCGGGAAATGTACCTGGAGATGAACGGGATTTCTTTCCCGGCCACGCCGGTAATTTTCCGCAGACGCAGTTTGACTTCTTCCCATTCTGTGGAATCCACCGTCCCGTTTTGTTGTATGCCACATCACCCGATTATATTGGCGATATAACAGTGGAAACCCGATTTAGCGGAACAAAGGGCCAGATCCATATTTATGCTGATAATAATAATACGGATGCACCAGTAATCGCAGTCTTTCAGCTGGAGGGCCACGGCCATCGCTCCGCTGCCGAGGCGGTTTTTTCAAATCATATCGCCGAAGTGAATCTTGAGATCCCAGATGTTGCACTTTGGTCTCCGGCAAATCCCAATTTGTACGCTCTCACCATCAAGCTTATGCGGGGTGGGGAGGTGGTGGATTCCTATTCCCTGAAAATCGGTGTCCGGACCATCCGGGTGGATGGAAACCAGCTGCTCCTGAATGAAAAACCTATCTATCTAACGGGATTTGGTCGCCACGAGGATTTCCCGGTAGTGGGGCGGGGGTATTTGCCGGCCTTGATTATCAAGGATTATGCATTGATGCAGTGGGTGGGGGCAAATTCCTTCCGCACCACGCATTATCCATATTCGGAGCAAATGCTCGATCTGGCAGATGAGCTTGGTTTTCTTGTCATTGACGAAACACCGGCTGTGGGATTGTTTTTCCGGGAGGATGGCCTCGAGCGGCGCAGAGTTCTCTGCCAACAATACCTGCAGGAAATGATTGCGCGGGACAAGAATCATCCCAGTGTGATCCTGTGGAGTCTGGCCAACGAGCCTCACTCAACCTCGCCGCATGCCCGTCCGTTTTTTGAGGAGCTTTATCAGCAGGCAAAAACTCTCGATCCCACCCGGCCCGTGACGCTGGTCAGTTTCCTGGGTAAGGAGGAGGAAGCCTTCGAAACTTGTGACATCGTGTGCCTGAACCGTTATCTGGGCTGGTATGTGCAGCCTGGCGATCTGGAGCATGCCCTGCCGGCCCTCTCCCATGAGCTCGACGAGCTCCATGAAAAGTTTGGCAAACCGATCCTTCTGACCGAATTTGGCGCGGATGCGATCCCAGGTCAGCACGCCCAACCTCCTGAAATGTTCAGCGAGGAGTACCAGGCCGAGATGCTGGTTCGCTATATTGAACTGCTTCGCCAAAAACCGTATGTGATCGGGGAGCATATCTGGAACTTGTGTGATTTCAAAACATCCCAGGGAATTACCCGGATGGGGGCACTGAATTACAAAGGTATATTTACCCGCGATCGCCGTCCCAAGCTTGCAGCACATCGTATACGGGAGTTATGGCGGCGATAGAGGGAGAGTCCGTCAAAATCGTTGGCTGGCAAAATTTGTCATTGCTGAGCTCATCAGGCTTGGGATGAGGCTTTTACTTCTTGTTGAAGATATCATCATAGGCAGCATCAGCTTCATTACCCAAATGAGTGTAGCGTATCGTGGTGGCAATACTTTCGTGGCGGGCAAGTTCCTGGGAGAGTTTCAAATCCCTCTTTGCCAGATATGTCTTCGTCACAAAATAATGGCGAAAATCATGGATACGAAGACTACGCCGATCCACACCTGCTTCCGTCATCCGGTCTTTGAGTGCCTTCCACATGCCTCCGACTGCAATGGGCCTGACTTCTTGCTTGCCCTAATATCGTGACGAGCAAATACAGGCTCCAAAGAGATCGGCGTGAGAGATTTCAGCCCTATGCTTTCCCGCGCGTATAAATATTCCTTCAGTGCCTGTATAGAGCGTTTTGAGAAGCGCGCGCAACCGTGCGTTTGTTGCCGCTTGCGATCATGAATGCTAGTTGATGTTGCCAATCAATATCTCCGCGTTTGAGGGAGCATGCTTCTGAGATTTGCAATCCCGTATCCACGAGCGTCAACAGAAAGGCGCGGTCACGCAGGTCAAGCAGGCCTTCCTGTAAAGATTTACAGTAAGTAATCATTTTCTCAACCGCCTCACGGTTGAAATATACAGCTCGCTGGCCAGATTTTTTTGTGTAGTGTGAGGTAGCATCTTTCAGTTCCGGCCCAGTTTCCAGCCTTGCAAAAAAGATAGAATTTTAGAACGGCCGTGGTATACAGCCTCTGCGTCGCAGAGGACGTTATCTTTCAAGGTAACCAGAAATTTGATATATGTATCGGTATTCAGCTCCGCGTTCTTCACCAACAGCTTTGATATATTGCTCCAGGGCATTCCGATATGCAAATATTGTTCGCGGAGAGCGGTCAAGACTATTCAGGAAAGGGTCAATCTTTGTTTTCATCATATCCTCCAAGAGGCTAATGGTAAGCTCATCTCTTCTTATCGAAAATTTCGCGATAAGCAGCGGCGGCTCTTTGTTCAAGCTCCCTTTCTCTCCAATTTTTTGGAGTAGTATCCTTGCCAGGGGTTAAATTATAGGTAGCATTCAGAGCGGGTGATAACTTTCGAATCATAATTGGTTCAATAGCGTGGATCGTGACTCCAGAGGTATTAACTGGGTATTTCCCGCTGGCAAAATTCTTTGCAATCTTCTAAAGTCCACAATTGGATCTTCCAGCTTAGCGAGTTGGGCAGGTGATTTTCGATTTTTACGCCAATAGGAGAATCAACCATAAATCAACTTGCCATCCCACAGTACATGACCGCCCCAACCGAACCAGCGCTCCCAAATGTCATTTATGGTGATCCCAATATACAGAATGTCCCCCAATCCGTTTTTCATCACATACAAACGAAAAAGCTGTTCTTCATACTTTTGCTCATGAAATTCCTGAAGGTTATTTCAATCATAGTAGGCTCCATTGAAGTCTTTGACGCCGTCCGAATATTAGCTTTTTGTAGGTTTTGTCTTTTTCTCAAAGACATCATAATAAGCTTTGTCCAGCTCATCATTGGTTAACTGTGTATACCGCTCGGTTACCGCAATGTTTTTATGCCGCGCTAACTCCTGCGCAGTAACCTTAAGTTCCCAGTAGCGCGCAAAACCGACGTAACAAAATAATGTCGGAATGTGTGTGGGGTGATCTTCCCAATCATTTCCTGGCCCAACAGCTGTACGACACGCTCTCGAACGATTCTTCTCCCCTGTGGTTGGAGTTATTGGCTTTACTTTCTTTCCTGCTCCCTTGTCATGCCTGGCAAAAATAGGCAGGGAGGTAAGCGGCCTGCCGGAAATTCCATCCAGGGTTGCTCGAAGGGATAAATAATCCTTGATTGCCTCTAGCGATCGCTGAGTGAAGCGGACGACAGCCTGTTTGTTGCCCTTTCCAATGATAATGGCGTGTTGCTCATTCCAATCCACATCACCGCGTCGCAATTTACAGGCTTCGTGAACCCGAAAACCTGTATCTGCTAGTGTAAGCAAAAAGGCCCGATCGCGATATGCGCGTAACCGTGCGCCGGGTTGATCTTCATCACTTGTTGGGGCGATAATATCTTCTACATCTTCCACCTGCGCTAAAAGGTGCGCGATATCGTCCATATGCGACTGTGGAATACGAAAGCCTGGACGACGTGAGCGTTGTCGTATAAGCACACGAATACGGGATTGGTTTAGTACTGCCATCTGTTCTGAATCTACATACTCGTAAAAACCCTTGACTGCTTGCAAATAAACCTGCTCTGTAGCAGGTGAGTAGGTCTTGAGATATTGAGCTAACGGCGAGATGAGATCTTCACTTAATTTTTCAATAGAAGTATTATCAGGGTCCAATTTTTTTGTTATAAGAACTTTTTGAAATATCCTCAATGCATTCCTATACGTAAGCATTGTCTGCATGCTGCGAGCAAGCTTCACCATGTCCAAATACTGGCTAATCATGTCAGAGATGGTTACTAACTTGGAAGGACTGGTATCCATAAGGCCATTATACGAAATTCTCGCAATTAGTCAATGTTTACGGTAATAACACTTATCGCACACAATGACTGTCAAACCATCTAAATCCACGTTATATATTGGATATCCCTCCCCTACTCTTTTTTTTCTACAACGCAAATCGATGTTTTAAAAGTAATTAGTGATGAATGTGTTCCTTGGAACAGCTTGTTCTTGTTAGCAATCATCTTCAAATTAATTTTCATCCCCTGCCCCAACACAATACGCCCAGTCTCTTGAAATCTATTTCTTGAAAACTGCCACAAATCTAATCATGCACATTAACAATAAACAGGAAACAAAAGTCTCCTGTTTATTGTTGTCTAGATCGAAATCGATGTCTGGTTTATGAAGAACGATTATCTGCTTTGCAGTGGTTTCTTTGCTACGGTTTTCACCGTTGCGTGCGCTTCCTTCCCAACGGCTCGCATGATCAGCCAGTAGGCCATAAAGAAGATGACCACCAGGAAGGTTCCTGCATACAAAAACTTGGCGATGGGCAGCGCAGAGTCGGTGCCGGCAAACAGTCCATGCATTGTCGCTCCCAGATACCCGACCAGGCTCAAGAGATGGATGGAACGGAATGCCTGCGCTCCAATCCGCTGGCGAAGATAAAACGTGAACGTGACAAGCAGCAGCAGGTAGAAGCTGATAATTCCTACTCCCACCCAGAGCGGCCGGTAGGTACCTGTAAAGGGAATCAGGATCTGAATAATGTTGTACGGCAGATATTTATCAAACATCAGGACAACAACGTGCAGGATCACAAATCCCAGCCCCAGAAGCGAAAGATGCTCATGGAAGTCGTACGAAAATATTCCTTCCAGGATGGGTTGGAAAATTTTGCTCGGGATGGCAAATCCCCAGACCATGGAAAGCCAGATGAGAAAGTAACCGGTCAGACCTGCGGCCCTTGTGACATACCACCAGATCTGGACCGAATCCAGGCTGAGAAGTGAGCTCAGCTTTTGAGAGATGACGCCACCGCCGATCGAGCTTCCCAGAACGATGGCCAGCAGCATTCCGGCAAATACGACGCTGACAGTGGCAATGCTGGCCAGGGGCTTAGCGAGCGGCGTAAGCGGAGAGGAAAAGGTCCGACGCGGGTTCATAGATAAACTCCTTGAAGTTGGCTGAGCCTGCAAGATTTCCCTGCGGGTCTACAGCAATAAATGCGAGGTCCGGCTTCGTTTGAATAAGATTTTCTGCAGCGCTGCCGGCCGCCGATTAAGATTGTTTTTGCATGTACATCGGCAGCAATAATATCGGGATAAATTACCGTAACACTGAGCCATTCTGTTTGGGCGGGCTCCCCTGTGCGCGGATCGATCAGGTGATGGCGGGGTTTCCCGTCTTGGCGCCAGCTTCGTTTCAAGACCGAGGAAGTTGCAATTGCTCCCGAGGGGATATTGAGTTGAGCCAGCATTTGCGCCGGATCGCGCGGATCCTCCAGATACACATCCCAGCCCAGGCCGTCATCGGGCTGGCCAATGAATAATATGTCGCCGCCGGCGCTGACGCCACAGACATCCGAATATTGATGGAGCAGTCCGGCGGCCTCTTTCACGATCCAGCCCTTGGCGATGCCGCCCAGATCGATTTCCACATCACGTGGCAAAAGGACTTTGTTATCGCCAGTATCCAGGCTCATTTGCCGGAACGCAGATCTCGAAGTCCACCGTGGAGCGGGTACATCATCCGATGCGCCATTTGCCCGGATAATAGTCCATGCTTCGATCGTAGCCGGCCCGTTTTAAATCTGCCAGGATGGTTGGGTCAAAAATGCCCTGGGTCTCGTCATGGTATTTCAGAGCCAGCTCCAGCATCTCCATCAGATCATCGGAGACCTGGATCCACTCCCCGGCAGAGCGGTTAAGTTCTGTGAGTTCACTCGCCGGAAGGAATCGGCTGAAGCGCTGCTCGCATTCGTCGATGAAGGCCTTGGCTGCCTGCATCCCGTCGATCGCCCGCTCCCCGTCTGCAGCGAGAAGGACGGTTGTGTTCATTGCACGGAATTCAATTGATCGGATCATGATCCACCTGTCGAAAAGAATGGACTCTGTCTGAATGTGTTTCGCGGCTGATTGCTGAAAAAGGGCTGGCTTTGAACGCTATTCCCATCATTCTGGATTAGCGCTGGCAGAGGCTCCAATGTGGGCAATGGACTGGCAATCGCTTCTGGCGATGAGCCGGACTGGCTGGGTTTGGGTGCGTGGCCAAGCATGATCCAACCTCCGAGAAAGCTCAGGAGGCTGACCACGGTTATCCAAAGGCGAAGCCCGAATTTTAGAAATTTCATGGTTGCCTCAAACTATTGGTTGATGAAAATTCGGCCATCAGAGATGCGTATCACGCCCCGCTCCTGCAAGGCCTGGAGAAGCATTTGGGCCTGCTGGATCGTCTGCTGGTCTGACTGTATCTGCGAATTGGCCTGCGAAAGCTGGTCTTGAAGCTGCTGCTCTCGCTGCTGGTACTGTTTTTCATGATCCTGGTACTGGGAGATCAGGCTCTGCAGCTGTGCCACCTGGTTGGTTTGCTGGGCTGTATTCAGGCTTACTGTACTTACAGCTTGTCCAGGTGAATTTGATGCCGGAGCACCGTTCTTATTAAGCAGTGCTGCCCCACCGATGGTAAACATCGCTGCCCCGACACAGGCTGTCATCAGGAGCGCCATAAGCGCGGCTACAATTGGTTTCTTCATGTGTTCCTCCATAAGTTGACTGGAGTATACAGGCCCAAATTAACAGGTGGGTGAAAAAGTTGTGATGAAAATGTGTTGATTTCAGCATTGATTCTTCATTTCAAGATTTAATCATTTTGCTTGACAATCAGAATATTTGTTCTATAATTTATACTTGTTTCTTTCATAAAATTCATTAGCCTAACTTCTTTAGTTTACTATTTATCAATACTTAATAATGTTTTCACAGTTCACTAAACACTCTATATAATAGCCTTACGCCTCCTTTGCGTTGCAGCCTTTTCTTCAGTATATCCCCACTCCATCTCTCTCAATTTTTTCTCCATCTCACTCCCATCCTCTTCCCTTTCCCTTTCCTCCCCTTTCTCCTCTTTTTTCCCCCCTCCTCCTCTTTTCCTTTTCCCTTCCTCCCTCCCTCCTCCCTCCCTTTTTTCTCTCCTTTCCTTTTTTCGCTCTCCTTTCTTTTCCTCTTTCCCTCTCTCTCCCCCTCTCTCCCCCTTCCCTTCCCTCCTGCTCTTCCCTTTCTCTCCTCCCCCCCCCTCCTCCCCCCTCTCTCCTTCCCCTGCCTGCCTCTTCGCGTTCTTCTCCTCCCTGCCCCTTCTGTCCCCTGCCCCCCTGCCTCGCTCCTCTTGCCTTCCTCCTTCCGTCCTCCCTTGCTTGTCCCCGCGCCTTGCCCCTCCCCTCCCTGCCCTCCCGTCCGCGTCTGCTCCTGCTGCCGTCCCCCTGTGCGTGCCCGTCCGCTGTTCCCCTCTCTTCCTTCCCCCTGTTCTCCTGCTCCTGCTTCTTCCTGCTCCCCCCTCTCGCCTGCGTTTCGCTTCCTTCTCTCGCTGTCTTCCCCTCTGCTTCTCTGCCCTTTCCTTTCCTCCTTTCTCCCCCTTCCTTCTCCCCCTCCCCCCTTCCCTCCTTCCCGTCCGCTTCTTTCGTTCTCTTCCTGCCTGCTGCCTCTGCTGCTCTTCGTTTTGTTTTTGCAGCTTTTCTTTCCCCCTTCCATTCTCCTGCAGTTCACTATCTCTTCTTTCTTCCTCCCTCTCCTTCTCCCTCTTTCTCTCTAATTTTTTATTTTTTTTCATATGAATGCTCTCGACACACTGGTTGAACTGTCCAGCCAGATGGAGCTGGAACCGGCGGAGGAATCCCGTGCTGAGCCTGCCAGGCCGGCCTGTTTCACACCCAACGCTCGCCCTGCGTTTAACGAACGGGAAAAGCGCGCCACGTTCATTCATCCTGCCCAACTTCCCAACGGAAAACAGATCAAGTTACTGAAGACTCTGCTAACGTCTGCCTGCGAGCGGGATTGTTATTATTGTCCCTTCCGGGCGGGACGTGATTTTCGCCGCGCTACTTTCAAACCCCAGGAATTCGCCGAGCTGTTCATGAAGCTCAACCAGGCGAACGCTGCCGAAGGGATTTTTCTCAGCTCAGGCATTGCAGCTGGCGGTGCAAATACGCAAAATAAAATCCTGGATACCGCCGAGATCCTGCGGAACAAGTTTGGCTATCGCGGGTATATGCATCTCAAGATCATGCCAGGCGCCGAGAAGGGACAGGTGGAGCGCCTCATGCAGCTGGCGGACCGGGTGTCCATCAACCTGGAGGCCCCGAATACGGAACGGCTGTCAAGGCTTGCTCCGGGGAAAACTTTTATTGAGGAACTGATTCCGCCCATTAAGATGGGTGGAGGAGATCCGCCAGACACAGCCGGCTTACAGGGGATGGAATGGCCGCTGGCCTTCCACGGTCACCCAGTTCGTTGCCGGCGGCTCGGATGAGAGTGATCTCGAGCTGTTGACAACCACCGACTGGCTGATGAAAAATGTGCGCCTCAAGCGTGCCTACTTCTCTGCCTTCCACCCCATCACAGATACACCCATGGAAAACAAGCCCGCCGTGGATCCACTGCGGGAACATCGCCTGTATCAAGCATCGTTCCTTTTGCGCGACTACGGGTTCGAGCTTGAGGAGATGCCGTTCACTTCGGATGGCAACCTGCCGCTCCCCACCGATCCAAAGCTGGCCTGGGCTCAGGAAAATTTGCGGGAAAAGCCGGTCGAGATTAACAAAGCTCAGCGGCATGAACTGCTGCGGATCCCGGGGATTGGTCCAAAAAGCGTGGACGAGATCCTTATCGCCCGGCGTACCCAGAAATTCCGTGACTTGACAGCTTTGAGAAAAATGGGCATCATTGTTGCTCGCGCTGCGCCATTCCTTCTCTTGGACGGCAGGCGCCCCGAAACACAGATGGTGCTGTTCTAATCCAGTTGTAGGTCAGTTTTATCATCGGAAATTGGCAAACAGCTGGGGAAAATTTACTGTTTACAGGAGAATAATTAATGGTGAACAAATCCTCCACCCCCACTGCATTATCAATTGAAGAACTCCGTTCCACTTTTGATGGAGATGTGATTGCGCCCGGCGACCCCGAGTACGATGCCGCCCGGACCATCTTCTATGGTGGAATTGAACGCCATCCAGCAGTCATTATCAGGCCAACGGATGTGAAAGAGGTACGTCGTGTTATCTCCCTCGCCCGCGATACAGGGTTGGAGCTGGCGATACGGAGCGGCGGTCATAGTGTTCCCGGTCACAGCGTGACAGATGGAGGCATCGTGCTTGACCTGTCCAATATGCGCGACCTGCAGATCGATGTCGAAGGCCGGACCGCCTGGGCAGAGGCTGGCTTGACCGCTGCTGAATTTACAACTGCAGCTGCCGCCCATGGACTGGCAACCGGTTTTGGTGACACGGGCTCAGTTGGGATTGGCGGTATTACTCTGGGCGGAGGCGTCGGGTATCTGGTACGCAAATATGGCCTGACCATTGATGATCTTTTGGCCGCTGAGATCGTAACTGCCGATGGCGAAATCCTGCATGTGGATGCAGGGACCCATCCCGATTTGTTCTGGGCAATCCGTGGCGGCGGCGGCAACTTTGGTGTTGTGACCCGCTTCAAGTTCCGTTTGCATCAGGTTGATTCGATTTTCGGAGGCATGCTCATCCTTCCTGCAACCCCGGATACGATTGCCTCCTTCATCTCCCAGGCGGAAGCTGCGCCCGATGAATTGTCGGCGATCGCAAATGTAATGGGCGCTCCCCCGATGCCTTTTATTCCTGCCGAGGTTCATGGCAAACTGATCATCCTGGCTATGCTGATCTATGCGGGGGATGCAAGCGAGGGCGAACAGGTGATTGCCCCATTCCGGGCAATGGCAACACCCATCGCAGATATGATCAAACCCATGCGCTACCTGGAAATCTACCCTCCCGAAGATGCTAGCTACCACCCGATCGGCGCCTCGCGGACAATGTTCATCGACACGATCGATCGATCTGTGGCTGGAACGATTCTCGACCATCTCCAGACTTCCACGGCCTTTATGAAGGTTACCCAGCTGCGCGTTCTTGGCGGAGCAATGGCCCGCGTCCCTGTGGATGCCACTGCCTTCGCCCACCGCAAATCGCGGATCATGGTCAACCTTGCCGCACTTTACCAGCAGCCCGATGAGAAGGCAAAACATGAGGCCTGGGTAAGTGACTTTGCAGCAGATTTGGAACAGGGCGATCATGGCGCCTATGTCAACTTCCTGGGCGACGAAGGTGAGGACCGTATCCGCGCTGCCTATCCAGGATCCACCTGGGACCGGCTTGTCGAGATCAAGAGACGCATATGATCCGAACAACCTCTTCCGCCTCAACCAGAATATTCCACCCGTAAATGGTCAATAACGTGGTGGAGCTGGCACTTCAGCCCTGGTCGGAAGAGGACCTTCCGCTCATCCAACAGCTGATGGGCGACCCGGATGTCATGGCGCATCTTGGCGGCCCCGGAACTCCTGAACAAATCCAGCGCCGCAACCAACGATATGCCCTTCTCAAGGAGGCTGAGGTTGATCGCATGTTCAAAATCCTCTGGGGTCCAAACGCTGAGCCGGTGGGAAAGATCGGATATTGGCAGAAAAATTGGCGGGACCAGCTGGTCTATGAGATGGGATGGATGATCTTACCTGGATACCAGGGTCGTGGTATTGCGACGAGGGCCGGTGAGGAAGTAATTAAAATAATCAGCACGGAACGCCGCTACCCTTTTGTCCACGCATTTCCCTCCGTTTCCAACCCTGCCTCGAACGCCATTTGCCGCAAGCTCGGTTTCTCGTTAATGGAGGAGTGCCAGTTTGAGTATCCACCCGGCCATTCCATGACAGTCAATGACTGGCGCCTGGATCTTTCAAAAACCTGATAGGAGAATATCCCATGAAGAAGAAGTAAATTTGGCTGCCCGTCTGGCATCCAAGGCTGGTGCAGGCGAGGTCATTGTCAGCGAACAGGCGTTATCTGAAGCTGGTATGGATGCCAGCAAATTCGAATCCCGCAGACTGGAACTGAAGGGCATCAGTGAGCCGGTTACGGTCCGTGTAATGCATGGCAAGGAGCAGTAAAAAATGGCCAGGATTGTTGTATTCAACAGTATGACTCTGGATGGCGTAATGCAAGCGCCAGGACGGCCGGATGAGGACAAGCGCGGAGGCTTTCAGTTTGGTGGCTGGGCGGCTCCTTATTCGGATCCGGAAATGGGTAAAGCAGCAGGTCAAAGCATGGCCACTACCGGCGGATTGCTCTTCGGACGGCGGACCTATGAAGATTTCTATTCGGTCTGGCCAAATCGCAAAGATAATCCCTTCACGGAGGTTCTGAATAACACTCCCAAGTATGTTGCGTCAACCACCCTGAAGGAACCCCTTCCGTGGATGAACTCCACACTGCTCAAGGGTGATATCCCCCGGGCAGTCGCGGCGCTCAAAACGCAGTTGGAAAAGGATCTGGTCATTCTGGGCAGCGGTGAGCTCATTCGAACACTCATGAAGCATCATCTCATCGATCTATACATGCTCTTGATCCACCCACTTGTTCTGGGATCGGGACGCCGACTTTTTGCTGAGGATGCCTATTCTACGTTTCAGCTTGTCGATTCGAAAACAACACCCAAAGGCGTATTGATCGCCACGTATCAACCCACGGAAACCAACGTATCTGCGTGAGCTGTTGTATATCTAAAGCGTACACAACGAATAGGAGATTGATCGATATGGACGCATCCGAACTCATTAATAACATGATTTCAGAACTGACTGACTGGCGGGGAAAGTCAATTGCGCAGGCAAGAAAGATCATCCATGAAGCTGTACCGGAGATTGTCGAGGAATGGAAATGGGACACACCTGTCTGGTCCTACAATGGAAACGTGGTTGCCGCCGGTGCCTTTAAGGATCACGTAAAGCTCAATTTCTTTAAAGGAGCCTCCCTCGAGGATCCTAACCACCTCTTCAACGCCGGTCTGGAAGCCAAAGCCACGCGGTCCATTGACATTCAAGAAGGCGACAAACTTAACGAAGCTGCACTGAAAGAACTGGTTCGTTCTGCGGTTGCTTTAAACAGCTCCAAGGCAAAGCCCGCGAAAAAATCCAAAGTAGACAAAGGGTAGAGATATGAGTAAGGTCATTGTAGGTACAACCATGTCCCTGGATGGATTCATTAACGATCGTACGGGTAGTGTTGCCAGCCTGTATCCGAATCTGGAAGAGCTGCGAAAAACCGAAATGCTCCAGGAAATCGATCCGGTCAACGGGAGCCGTCCTCATGGGCAGACATGCCTTTGATATGGCAGAGGGAGATTTCACCGGTTACGAATACCAGGTGCCGATCTTCGTGCTGACCCATCATCCCCCGGACGACGCAGTCAAGGGACAAAATGACACGCTAAGGGTTACCTTCATAACAGATGGCCTTGAAAGTGCAATGGAGAAGGCAAAATCAGCTGCCGGCGATCGGGATGTTACAGTAGTCGGAGGAGCAAACACTGCTCAACAGTGTCTTAATGCGGGTCTGGCCGATATATTGTTCATTGGAATCATTCCTATCCTTTTCGGCCACGGATTGAGATTTTTCGACAACGAATCGGTCGGGAAAATCAAGCTCGAACAGACGAGTATTCTTGAATCCCCATCCAGGATCGATCTCAAATACCGTATCATAAAATAGACATCTTCCTATCGAGAGGAATAAAAGTGAGAAAGTTATTTTCATTCAACATGGTTACCCTCGATGGCTTCTTCGAGGGTCCAAATGGAGAGATAGACTGGCACAACGCCGACAATCAGGAGTTCAACGAATTCGCCATTGAACAGACCGGCGAGGCGGATACTCTGGTATTTGGTCGTAAGACCTACCAGATGATGGCGAGCTACTGGCCGACAGAGACAGCCATCAGTTCTGATCCCATCGTGGCGGATTTGATGAATCGCCTGTCGAAAATCGTCTTTTCCAGAACTCTGGAGACGGCTGATTGGAGCAATACAAGACTGATCCGTGAAAACGCCCGGCAGGAGATCCGAAACTTAAAGATGCAGCCAGGGGGAGATATGGCTATTTTTGGAAGTGCGAACCTGATGTCGACGATTATGGATGTGATTGATGAGCATCGCGTAATGATCAATCCCATACTCCTGGGCACAGGTAATCCATTGTTTAAGAAAACGGGCGAGAAAGTCAAGCTTGAGCTGGTGGACGAAAGGACGTTCAAGTCAGGCAATGTTTTACTTTCCTACCGGCCCGTGAAAGAGCCGGCATGAACCATCGAGCCGGACAACCGGAAAACGATCTTCCCAAACTTTCCGCGCCAGCCCACAGGGCGCTTGCCGCGGCTGGAGTAAAGCACTTGAAAGATTTAACAAAATTTAGTGAGGCTGAAGTCAAAAAATGGCATGGTATAGGACCCAATGCCCTGGAGCAGCTCCGCCGTGCATTACAGGAACAAGGTCTGTCATTTCGAAAGGAAATTTTAAAGGAATCCCCATGGCATATTATTTGGTATGTGCAGAGCCGGTGAACGAATTGCTCCCTGAGCTCCGCCAGCGACTGGACAACGGTGAGATCCAGGTCATGAGGCCGTTTGGCCAGGCTCTCCAGTACAGCCTTGAGAATGCCCGGATGCAGGAAAATGGACAGGCAATCTGGGAGGAAGAGGACTATTGTTCTCCTCCTCTTGCCCAGGAGCGCGCCGCGGTTCTGGATAAGTATTTCAAAGAGTTGGACGTGGAACGAGTGGAAAAGAATAAAGGCTGGAAGAAGATCGAATCATTACCGGGGATGTGGAGTTCCTCGCGCTGAACGAGGTGCATTAGATGATCACATTGAATTTCATCCATCCCCTCCCGCAGTTACACTGTGGAGGACAGTTTTCAAAGCACGATCCATCCGCCGTGCAGGCCAGCGCGCACAGCCTCTGTCCTGTTGGTAACATTTAATTTTGTATAAATTGAAGAGACGTGAAATTTCACGGTATGTTCGCTGATCCCCAGTTCAACCGCGATTTGTTTGTTCGCCAGCCCTCTGAGAAAGCAGCCCCAGCACTTCTGATTCTCTATCTGTGAGCGGCCCCTGGGAGAGCGGTTCGCTTTCTGATGCAAATAGCAGTGTGGACGTGCCAACGACAAGCCCCTGGGATAGCGCGTGGACGGCGGCGCTCAATTCCTCGGCAGACGCATCTGTGGGCAGGATTCCCCAGGCCCGGGAGGCGCGTTTCAAGTCGCGAACATTGATCGGGTCATCGCTGAGTAGCAGGATGGAAGCTGAAGGCGAGTCGACCGCACCGATTTCCAGGAGGGAGGCATGAGAGGCCGATGTGATCGATCACATCGGCCTCCAAATCATCCTCCAAAGAATCATTCACCACCTTGATCGTCCTGTCCGACGAGAGCAAGGCGCGCAGCCCGGCGCGCAGTGCTGGCGACGAAACGTCGAGCAGGAACTCGGATCACTTCCTCTCCCCCACTTTCACAGACAACCGTCTCCGGACGTCCGCCGCGCAGGACTTCGACCGCGATCGATTTGCCAACGGTATCACTGTTGAGTGCAGAGAACAGGTCGTCAGCGTCTCCAACAGGCTGTCCGCTGATTGCCACGACAATATCTCCCACCAGCAGACCACCAGTTTCGGCAGGCCCGCTTTGTTCGAGCCAGAGCACGAGCAGGCCGTTCGATTGTTCACGCTTGAGTGCCTGCCGGCTGGCTTCCGGGATTTCCACCGATTGCGTGCGAACCCCCAGGTAGCCGCGTTTGACCGTTCCATTTTTGGCGAGTGCATCGCCGGTACGCCAGGCGACTTTGACCGGGATGGTCAGCGACGAGCCACGCGTCAGCCCGGAGGTATTGAGACCGAGGACTTCGCCTTCGGTGTTGATCAACGGTCCGCCGGAGAAACCCGGGTAGGGAGTTGTCTCAGACTGGATAAACTCATCGAGCATGCCGCCTCGGAAAGTACGAGTAGGGCCGCTAATGCCCGTGACAATACCCCAGGATGCCTGGATGCCTGCACTGTTCGGTCGGCCCAGCGCAAGGACAAGTTGTCCCACCTTGACCGTATCGGAGGTTTTAGCGGGAGAGAGAACCTTCTTCTCGAGTCGCAAAACGGCCAGGTCAGAACCGGGGTCCCGTCCTGCGATCGTTGCCGCAAACGAATTCCCATCCGCCAGAACGACGTTGATCCCATCCTCACGTGTCACAACATGATCGGCGGTCAGGACAAGATCGTCCGCCAGAGCGATCCCGCTTGCCGGATACCGCTTGCGCCCATCCACAAGGACAGTGCTTGCGCCGCCTTTTTCAACTGCCGAAGTCAACCCATTCGAAAAATCAGTAAGTGAAGCTGCCATTTAATTCTCCTTTTCATCATAACATGTATGTCGCGCCCCTGTAAATTTACCGGGACCATATCGGCAGAGGAATCGTGATTATTCATGCCAATATACGAAGCGCGATGAGTTGATGTCAGTCTATCTCACATGCCTGTCTAATTACATCAGGAGGATGGGCAGTCGCGCTACTAGACGTTCGGGGAGGTAGTAACATGGCATAAATGGCTTCTGCCGGAGCGCTGGATCAAACTCGGCGCATAAGCGATGGTTGAAACAGTCATATAATCCAAATATGAAGTCCACATTGCGGTTGAACGCAAAGGTCTTCCCGGTCATTGCCCTGATCGCCCTTGTCATGCAGATTGTCGATCCCTCCCGGGTCTGGACGATTCTATTGATCGGGATCGGCGGGATCTGGCTGGTTTGCCGCTGGTGGGTCCGTGGGCTTCAGCGCTCCCTGGCCTTCGAGCGTGAGATGCGCTTTGGCTGGGCGCAGGTCGGTGACAGGCTCGAAGAGCGCTTTACCCTGAAAAATTCCTTCATGCTCCCTGCCACCTGGGTGACCCTGCATGATCAATCCACGCTCCCGGACCACCATGCTTCCGTGGCGACTGGTGTGGATGGCTCCAGCGTTTCCCAATGGAAGATTTCACACGCAGTGCACCCGGCGGGGAGTCTTTACCCTGGGGGGAACCAGCCTTGAGACGGGAGATCCGTTCGGGATTTATACACTTACCTTTGAAGATCCGACATCATCCACGCTGGCGGTCATGCCTCCTGTCGTTTCGCTGCCGAAATTCCAGATCCTTTCCAGTGGATGGGCGGGCGATGGGAAATCGAATCCGCGCTCACTGGAGGAAACGATCAATGCTTCCCATACGCGCGAGATGGCGCCCAGCGATCCCATGCGCTGGATCCACTGGAAAAGCACCGCCCGCTACAACAAGTTCTATGTCCGCCAGTTCGAAGGGATGCCGGCCGGTGATTGGTGGATCCTGCTCGACCTGGATCAGAAAAATTTATGGGGAACCGGCTGGGAGTCCACCGAGGAGCACAGTGTTGTTCTGGCTGGCTCACTCGCTGCCCAGGGTCTGAAGGAGGAGCATCCGGTCGGTCTGACGGTGAATGGGAGCGAGCCTTCCTGGACGGTGCCGCGCCGGAATGAATACCAACAGCGAGCGCTCTTGAAATCGCTGGCGGTTGCAGCTCCCTCCACAATGGGACTGCAGGATTATCTCCACCGCCTGGGTCCATCCCTTCCAAGCAATTGCTGCCTGTTGATCATCACTCCAACGCTGAAAACGGATGGACAGAGTCCCTGCTGCCGTTGATGTGGCGCGGCATCCTGCCAACCGTCTTTCTGCTCGACCCGATCTCATTTGGCGGGGCAGTGGATGCCAGGCCGGTCAGTGATACATCTTCAGATTGATGGGCATCCCGTGCCATGTCATTCCCAAGGAAATGCTGGACAAGCGCCAGATTCAGCCTGGCCAGGAAGGGGAATGGGAATGGCGCATCTCGGGGACAGGCAAGGCAATCGCAGTAAAACCCCCATCGCAGACTGGCGCAGGCTCGAATGATTCCCCGTCTGTTGAGAAAATTGCTCAGCGCTGAAACGCTTGGGCCCGATCCTTGTGCTCGTATCGCTTCAGATGCTGGCGTACGGGATCTCGTCATCCCTGCCCGGAACCGATATCAGGCTATTTATTCGTGGTTTGTATCCTCGCCGCAGCACTCGGCTGGATGCTCAGCAGAAGTAAATTACCTGGTTTTTATTCTGCACTGATGATCGCTGCCGTGGGCCTGGCTGGCATATGGATTCTGGGCGCGCGGCTTTTCCTGCCGTTGTTGGATTTCATCAAATCCATCTACCACACTTCTCCCCCAGATCATTCCGGCGATCCGGGAAAAAATCCCAATGGAACTGACACAGGTCCAGGATGCATGGGCTGTCGATCGCCCAGGCATCCTCCGCCTTATTGGAACGCTGGCAGCTCTGGCTGATGGACGTCCGAAAAAATGTTACGGTGAACGATGCCCTGGTCCGCAATATGATCTGGTCTTTTGTCATGTGGTGTTTTGCTGCCTGGATGGGCTTTTTTTCAGCCCGGCGAAATGCCATCCTTGCCCTTCTGCCCGGCATCATGTTGATGGCTGCTCATCCTGTCCTATAGCGAATATAGAATCTATTCGTTGTGGATGATGGTGATCATCATGCTGCTGTTGATGGGCATCTGGAATTACAAGAACCACACCATGCAGTGGGAGCGCCGCCGGGTGGATTATTCGGACAGCATTCTATATGATAATGCCCAGGCAGTGGTCTTTCTGGCATTACTGATCGGCACGATCGCATTCTCTGTGCCATCCATTTCCTGGCGTGCCATCCGGGATGCGCTCCGGGATCGGAATAAAAATGAGGCCGCCGAGGTGCTTGGCATTCGCGAGCAGAGTGCGGCGGCGAAAAATACAAACTTTCAAAAGCCCTCGCTTCCTCGCGAGCATCTTCTCACCGAAGGGTTTGCCCAATCGCAGCGAACTGGTCATGATCATCCGTACCGGAGAACTGCCGCCGGTTCCAAACTCTTCGCTGACAGTGGACGTGCCCCAACATTACTGGCGCAGCACGGTCTACGATCAATACAAGGGTACGGGTTGGGTCACCAGTGCCACCACGCCTCAAAATTACCGGGCGAATTCGCCTCTCATCCAGGGGCTGTTGGATCATTATTCGCCTCTGCACATGGATGTGAAACTTCAGCGACCGGAAGGAAAATTGTTCTGGAGTGGGATCCTGTACAGCACCAGCATCCCCTTACGGGTGGATTGGCGTATCCGTCCGGAATCCAACCTGTTCGCCGATCAGACAGCCCTGCTCCAGGCGGATATCTTTATCCGCGGCGATCCGGGGCCGCGTCCTACAATGTGGAGGCGTATATCCCGCGTGTGACCATCAGCCAGCTGCGGGCTGCATCCACGGAATATCCTGAATACATCCGCACACGCTATCTTCAACTTCCATCCGACCTGCCTGCGCGCGTCCATCAGCTGGCACAGGAGATTACCACCGGGATCGATAATCCATATGACAAGGCCAAGGCCATTGAGAGTTATTTGCGAGCCAACTATCCCTATGATCTCGAAATCCCTGCACCGCCTGCAGACCGGGATGTCACAGACTATTTTCTCTTTGACCTGAAGAGAGGCTACTGTGATTATTATGCCACGGCCATGGTCGTGCTGGCTCGTTCGAGTGGACTCCCGGCGCGGTTTGTGTCTGGTTATTCCTCGGGCTCCTATGACGCACTCAATGCGGAATACGTCATACGGGAATTGAATGCGCATTCCTGGGCGGAGATCTACTTCCCTGAGATCGGCTGGATCGAGTTCGAGCCGACAGCCTCCCAGCCTGAGATTGTGCGCCTTGAGAAGGAAGCGGAACTCCCGGTGATAAAACAGCCTGCGACCCAAACGGAAAAGTTCCTTTTCAAATTGACGAACACCGGTATCGTGTACTGGATTTCTCCTTTTGGCCTTGCCCTTCTTATGGTCGTACTCTACTTTACTGTTCTTGAGCGAATTTGGATTTTGAGCCAGACCCCTGCAAACGCGATCGCAATCCTGTATCGCAGATATTATCGAATGGGACGTCCGCTTGTCGGTGCACGGACCCGCGCCGAAACGGCCTCTGAATTTACTTCCAGGCTCATTCTCAACATCGAAGAAAAGCGTGGCCGCTCCAGGCGCGTAAAACCACCGAAGTCCATCAAAGACGATGCCCAACAATTAACGAATGTGTATCTCCTGTCGCTGTTCAGCAATCATTCGATCGAAAGCAAGGATGCCAGCAAAGCATTCGATTTATGGAAGCGCCTGCGCCTGCAATTGTGGATGGCCAGGTTGAAGAGCCATTTCTCGCGCTGAGTGGTGATAGCGTGCGTTACAGAATTCTTTTAGTATGTAACGATCCAACTCTCCAACTCTTAAAATCTTCTTATCTTAAAATTTTCAAATCAATTCATGAAGATGATTGATTTTGATTCCAACTTGTTGTATATTATTCCAATGATTTGGATCCAACAAATCTTGCGAAGGTTGGTGATGAATAACTTTCACAAGAATCCATTTATTAAATAACTACAAGGTATAAGAAAGGAACTTAAATGATGGTTGCCATGGATACGCTTGTAATTAAGACAGAAAATAAGTTTAGAAGTTTGATCACCAAACAAGCCTACGCCAAGGGAGAGATCATTTGTGAAATCCCCACCGAGAAACTATTCGATAAAGCCAATCGTTACACGGTCCAGATCGCACAGGACAGGCATACCGAAGTCGGCAAGCTCTCCGCCCTCAATCATTCCTGTGACCCCAATGTGATCCTCGACACGGAAAGACTTATCATGGTCGCCCGCCGGGATATCGAAAAGGGCGAGGAGCTTTCCTTTTTCTATCCCTCCACCGAATGGGAAATGGATGCTCCTTTCATCTGCCTGTGCGGATCATCCAACTGCATCCACGTGGTTGCAGGGGCGCGATTCCTGCCGCTTTCCACGCTGGAGAATCACTATCTGAACAAACATATACGTGAAATGATGATCGAGTTGTTGAATAACACTGAATTGCATCTCACTAAATTACTGGAAAACGCTCAGAAGTAGAAACAAAAAAATCTCCGAAAACAATCTTCGGAGATTTTTCATAAACTTCTAGTGTCTCACCAACGCTTGTCAACTGGCTGTAAGCTCCCACCCACGGCTTTCCCAGCCTGTGATTCGCGGAGACCTCGATCTTGCTCAGCTTCTGGGCGATCTGGGGTATGCACATCGCAATCGTCCCCCAGTCGTCAGTAAAGATCGCCACTTTGATCTTATCGGCATACTGGCCCGTCCACATCCACTCCATGCGGAAGCGGTCGGCTTTGACCCAGTAGCCCGCTTTTCCCAGGCAAGAACCGATACGTCAATCCCCTCGGAAATCGTCTTTAAGGCCAGGGAAATAAAGGCAGCCAAATCCCGGGCTTCATCGGTCACAGACTGTTGTTTTGCCAGCTCTCGAATGGCCAGCACAATCGCTTTTGTTAATCGGGTCCGGTCTTTTCCTGCGGATTCTGGGTTGATAACACGGCTCAAAGTAGGTCTCCAGGCATAAAGTATCGGGTGTAGGGCACCAAGTGCGGGATTATACCAATGAAATCCGGGAAAATCTGCTAAACTTATCTACCTTACGGTATAATTTCGCCGCTCATATAATCCCCTTTGGGGGATAGCAACCGTACACTCAAAATTACACCTGTTTACAGAAATCCCGGGTCCCCGTAGAGTAAATTCATCCCTCTTTTTGACCTGAAATCTATCTGATCATGAACAGCTTTCACCTCCTTCTATTTATCTGGGTTCAAACTTACCACGCTAAAATTTGCTACATGATTTGGCAAAAGCAAAGGATATACATACGCCTATCCTTTGTAGAATAACTCCAAACCATCCAGTAATTTGCAACATCTTCTCAAATTCCTTAACCTCCCACCAAGCCGAGAAGTCGAGGATGTTATATTCCATAATCTGTTCCATAATTCGCTGATGCCATGAGCTAGATTTCCAGCTTTCGTCTAAAGCTACAGGACATAATATATCTTTTTACATATCTTTCTGGGGCCAAAGCCCTCTTGCTTTACGAACTTCGTGCTGTACCCAGTCACTATTCAATGAGTTTGCGAGAGCACCAGCAGCACTGTTGGGTTCTGACTAATCGCTCGATCGATTTGTCTCTCCAACCGTCCAGCTGTTGCATCGTGTATGTCGTGCTCAAAACCGTACACCCTTTTTCTTCAGCGAGGCTCCAATTTTGTCAACAAAATCACTATCGGCATGGCTGTACGAGATGAACAGAGGCGAAATTTGAAGAGCACGGCTGGCTCGAAAATCATACATCCTATAGAGAGTTTTATTTACATCGTCATTGCTCAATTCTGGGTCATGAAGTTTCGCAGCTTCAGATACTTCCCAATCATTGAGCCCGCAACCCCACAAAAACATCTCTGGTATTTTCCCCTTTGATAGAGGTAATAAATCCATAATAATACGAGAGGGAGCATTATGCACAACACTATCCAAGCCTATCGCTTTACTCACATCTGTTCCCCCGAAGAGATTACCACCCACTGAGGCACCTGAAAAATCACTCCCAGTCATGTGTGCTCCAATAAGATCGGCTTCATCAAGATAGCTTTCCTGAAGATTGGCAAGATCAAGATTGGCATTAGTCAAAATACAGCTTGTTAAGGGAATTCAGCGCGATCTAAGTTTAGCCTTCCATAACTTCGCACCGGAAAGGTTAGATCCTTTGAGATTTGCTCCAGTCAGATACCGCGTAGCTTAGATCCGCCCCGCTTAGATTAGAGTTCATCATATGAACATACTGCAATTGGGCCCTTTGAAGGTTACATCGGCTGAAATTTACTCCAGAAAATACACTCAAATAACTCGAAATATCGGTTTCCAAATTCCAGCGGTGGTTCGAAAAATTGGTCCGTTCTGCCAAAACAAGCTCACTCAAGTCCATCTCAACATCGGGATTTACAAGACACTCACGTAATTCCAATTCTCAATGCCTGCATCTAATATCGCCATGTGCCTGGGGTTTGCCATAATCTCTCCCCTTCTTTGGATGCTCCTTGCACTCATTTTATCTCAAATACTGCTATAATAGCCGACTGCGTAATGTGAGATGTATCCGCTTAAGTCAGTAAAAACTCTGACAAAATCATGCGCCATATTTTGTGTCGTGCGCACAATTGGTAATTGAGTACTTTGAAAAATAGGCCTATATATAGGACAAAATAAAATAAAAATGCCCTCTAGACCCATATCTAGGGGCACTTTGGGGACGTGCTGGAACTGGCAGACAGGCATGACTTAGGATCATGTGCCGAAAGGCGTGAGGGTTCAATTCCCTCCGTCCCCATTGAATAACTTTGGAATTGGACAGCTCGTTGTCCAATTCCAAGAAGCAGGCTTCTGGACTCCACATCTATATTGAAGGGAACTACGAAATTGAAAATCGAAAAAACCATTGAAGAAAACCACGAAGCAAAACTGGTGGTTGAAATTGAACCAGATATGATGGATAAGTACAAGCGCAAGGCTGCCCGCAAGATCTCTGAACGCGGCAAGATCGCGGGTTTCCGGCCGGGTAAGGCGCCTTATGATATGGTGGTCCGCAGCTATGGAGAGCAGGCGGTCATCGAGCAGGCGATCGACTTCCTGGTCGACTCCGAGTACTCGAACATTCTAAAGGAAGCAGATGTCAACCCGGGTGCTGCCGGCTCGCTCGAATCCGTGGAACTCGCTCGAGCCGCCCAAATTGACCTTCCGTGTCCCTCTTGCCCCGAAGTGGACCTGGGTGACTACCACTCGATCCGCATGCCGTATGAATGGACGGCTCCTGACGAGGGTGAAGTGGATAAGGCGGTCGAGGATCTACGCCAGATGTACTCAACCACCGAGAACGTCGAACGCGAAGCCCAGGAAGGCGATTATGTTCTCGTGGATGTCAAGTCGGAGACAGCCGAGCTGAACCGCACCGGTTTTGCCGCCTTCATCCGCAGCGAGGAACGCGACACCGAGTGGCCGTTCAATGGTTTTGCAAAGGAATTGGTGGGTCTCAAGCCCGGCGATACGAAGACAATCAAACACACTTTCCCTGCTGACTGGGAAGTGGAGGAACTGCGCGAGAAGGAAACCGAAATGGAAGTCACGGTCAAGACTGTCCGGGCGGTGACCATGCCTGAGCTTGACGATGAATTCGCCAAGACGGTTGGTGCCGGGGAAACCCTTGCTGAGCTTCGTGAGGCCGTCACAAAGGATGTCGAAACCCGCTCCAAGGCGGATTACGACGACAAATACTTCGTCGACCTGATCGAAAAGATCAAGGAAGGCGCGACCCTTAAGTATCACCAGCATTCCCTCGAACACGAGGCCGAACATGTGCTGGAGGATTTGAGCCAGCGACTCTCCCAGCAAAATATGGACCTGGATACCTATTTCAAGCTCCGCAACACGACTCGCGAACAGTTCCTGGAAGAGGAAGCCATGCCGGTTGCCAGGAAGCGCTTCGAGCGCTCTCTGATCCTGGACGAAGTGGTCCGCAGGGAGAATATCCAGGTGGACAATCAGGCTCTGGATGCCGAGTTTAACCAAACGCTTTCTGCACTGACCATGCAGGGCGTGGACCTGAACAAGATCCGCGGCGGGCGCCAGGGACAGCAGCGTGTTGCCCAGGCAGTTGCCATGGAATCGGCCAACCGGGTCCTGACACGCCGCGCCCTGGATGTGCTCAAGTCCATCGCCACGGGTGAATACAAGCCTGCCGAAGAAGCCGCCAGCGAAGAGGTCGCACCGGAAACGGAGACAGCTCCGACGGAGACGGAAGCGGAATCGGCCGCAGGTGAGGAAACATCCACGCAAGCAGAGGCGGCTCCGGCTGAGAGCGAAACGGAAGAGAAATCCGAGTAGAGCCCTGCAGCAACCTTGCGAAGATTGGCTTCGCAAGGTTGTTTACAAGGTACCGCATAAATTATCCAGCTTCTCTTTGATTTATCGCCTTCGAAAGGATATAAAGGCTATCTAATCCGGGAATTAACGCGGCAAAATCCTGATAAACTTTTAACATAATTCCAACGCGGAAAAGGTATGATTGCCAGAACATAAAGGAGATAAGATGATCCCTGATTTCAAAAATGTCATCCCAATGGTAATTGAGTCTTCCGGCCGCGGTGAGCGTGCCTATGATATTTACTCGCTGCTCCTCAAGGAGCGCATCATTTTCCTGGGCACGCCGATCGACGACCAGGTTGCAAATTTGATCGTGGCCCAGCTGCTGTTCCTGAACCACGAAGATCCCGAGCGTGAGATCCAGATGTACATCAATTCCCCGGGCGGCGTGATCTATGCCGGACTGGCGATCTATGACACTATGCAGATGATCTCCAACCCGATCAGCACCGTGGCTGTAGGTGTTACTGCCTCCTTCGGGACAGTGTTGCTGACTGCCGGCACGAAAGGCCGCCGCTATGCCCTGCCGAATGCCACCATCCATATGCACCAGCCTTTGGGCGGCGCACAGGGCCAGGCGACCGATATTGAGATCCAAGCCAAGCAGATCCTGCGCTTGAAGGCGTTGCTGCTCGGTATCATGGCCAAGCATACCGGCCAGCCACTTGAGGTCATCGAGCGCGACAGCGACCGCGACTACTACCTCGAAGCCAAGGGCGCTGTCGAATACGGCCTGGTGGACCAGGTGCTCGAAGCGCCTGAGAAGGTCAAGTAGATTGATCGTCTGATGGTTAAAGCCCGCTGATATCAGCGGGCTTTTTTTTATGTTGAGCGTGGAACTCAGCGGGTATAATCGTCCCTCGCAAAGGAAATTCCATCATGACCTTTTCCATTGTTGCCTGTGACATTGAAGAACAGAGCTGGGGCGTTGCCGTGGCCTCGAAATTTCCCGCGGTTGGCGCGGTTGTCCCATTTGCAAGAGCGGGCGCCGGGGCAGTCGCAACACAGTCTTTTGCCAATACATCTTTTGGCCCTCGCGGGCTGGACTTGATGGCGGCAGGTCTTTCTGCCCGGCAAGCCTTGGATGAATTGTTGATGGACGACCCTGAGCGGGACCTTCGGCAGGTGGGACTGGTGGATACAAAAGGCGGATCTGCCACATTCTCCGGGAGCGGGTGCTTTGAGCTGGGCAGGTGGTGCTGCCGGAAAAGGGTATGCCATCCAGGGGAATATCCTGGCGAGTAGCAAAGTGGTCCCGGCAATGGAGAAGGCTTTTGTCAAGACAAAAAAGCCTTTACCCGCACGCCTCTTCGCGGCCCTGCTGGCTGGGGAACGGGCAGGCGGCGACAGGCGCGGAAGACAGTCGGCAGCTATTTATGTGGTCAAGCCCGGCGGCGGTTATGGCGGCTACCTTGACCGCTGGATCGATTACCGAGTGGATGATCACGACGATCCAGTTCCACGCCTGGGTGAGCTCCTTGCGCTGCATGAACTGTATTTTGGTAAAAGTCCTGAATCGGACCGGCTGCAAATAAGGGGCAGGGTGTTGGACCAGCTCACTGCCATTCTGAAGCGGGAAGGGTACTTGAAAAATGAAAACGAATTCATCAGTGCATTCAATGAATTCATTGGAAATGAAAATTTTGAAGAGCGGGCGGATCCCAACGCAAACTGGATTGACCGGCCTGTATTGAAATATCTCGTAAAGAAATACGAAAAATGATCCCAAATCACATCAAATCTCTCATCCTGGACATGGACGGTGTCATCTGGCGGGCGGATGCGCCCATCGGGGACCTCCCTTCGATCTTCAACCGTATCCGCGAACGCGGACTCAAATTCGTATTTGCAACCAATAATGCAACCCGGACGTCCGAGCAATATGTTACCCGGCTGAGCAGCCTGGGCGTGCAAGTGGAACCCTGGCAGGTCATTACCTCTGCCCAGGCGGTGTCGCATTCATTAACCCGGCAGTTTCCGCGCGGCACCAAAATCTTCATGATCGGCGAGGATGGGGTTCGCAAAGCGCTGGAGGAAAATGGCTACGAGATCCTGCCCGTGGAAAATGCGCCCATGGCAGAAGCGGTGGTGGTAGGGATCGACCACCAGGTCAGCTTCCAAAAGATGAGTGAGGCAACCTACCTGGTGCGAAAAGGGATTCCCTTTTTTGCGACCAATCCCGATAAAACCTTCCCGACTCCCCGGGGAGAGATTCCCGGTGCAGGCGCCTGGTATTCCGTCATTGTTACAGCAACAGATATCCAGCCCGTTGTGGCAGGCAAGCCTTTTCCGTTCCTGATGGAGCTTGGTTTGGAAAAGCTTGGCACAACGAAGGAGCAAACGCTTGTAGTTGGCGACCGCCTCGAAACAGATATCGCTGCCGGGCAGGCAGTGGGCTGTCCTACAGCCCTGGTCCTTTCAGGAGTATCCACGATACAACAGGCCAATAACTGGATACCTGCTCCGGATCTGATCGTGGAGAATCTAAGCCAGTTGGTGGGATAAAACGAACTCAATCGAGGCGATGTTCCAGCCACGTCTTTCATTGCTGCTATCAGATGAATAAGTATTTCATAGGAATAAAGGCCCTCCGGATGATAGGTGGTTGCGCCCTGTTGAATTTTGACCTACAATACTTCCCATGTTAATCTATGATCTCGATCTGCCATCACTCACAAGTTTATTGGAAGAGTGGAATGAACCCGCTTATCGCGCCAAGCAAATCTGGCAGGGGTTGTATCAACATCTCTATCATTCCCCCGAGCAGTTCACCAACCTTCCAAAATCCCTCCGGGAGATACTCGCAGAAAACTTCACCTTCTCTCCCTTCAAAGTGCGAACATATCTGGATTCATCAGATGGCTTTACCCGCAAAACGTTATTTGAGCTGCCCGATGGGAACTTGATTGAAGCGGTTCTGATGCGCTACGGCGACCCGGCGGACAATCCTCAGATCACCGCCTCCCCCACAGGGCGCGGGGCCAAAAATCGGCGGACGCTCTGTATCTCCACCCAGGCAGGCTGCGCCATGGGCTGTGTCTTCTGCGCCACCGGTCAAATGGGATTCAAGCGCCACCTTACAAGTGGAGAGATCATCGCTCAAGTGACGTACTATGCCCAACTGTTGAAGGACGTGAACGAATCCGTCACCAATATCGTCCTTATGGGGATGGGCGAGCCTTTTCACAATTATGACAACACGATGGCAGCGATCGACCGCCTCAATGATTCGGCTGGTTTCAATTTCGGCGCAAGGCGCTTCACCATTTCGACTGTAGGTCTGGTCCCGCAGATCCGGCGTTTTGCGGATGAAAAGCGTCAGGTCAATCTCGCCATCTCGCTCCATGCTGCGGACGATGACGAACGCCTGGCGATCATGCCTGTGAACAAACGCTACAGGATCGACGATGTGATCGATGCGTGTCGTTACTATGTCGCTCAAACCGGACGGCGGATAACATTTGAATGGGCATTGATCCAGGGTGTCAATGACACACCTGAGGTGGCGAAGAGACTTGCTTCCCGCCTCAAAGGTCTGATATGCCATGTCAATGCCATACCCCTCAACCCCACTTCAGGCTATGAAGGTCGCGCCACCGATCGTGCCAGGGCAACAGCCTTCAAGGAAGTATTGGAACAGGCTGGCATTCCCTGTACCATTCGCATGAGGCGTGGAATCGATATACAGGCTGGATGTGGTCAGCTGGCTGGTGGTGTCTAGTTTTAGTGAAATAGTATATTTCGTATTATATGTTGTATAATTGGCTACACGAAAATTAGTTAAAGGGATATCCAGCGGTGAAGATTTTTCAAGGCTCAGGCGTTAATACTACTGAGAGCATGCATAACGGCGATTTGCTGGCCCTCGTTTCCGAGTGCATCGCTGGAAACGAGGGCGCCATTGAATTCCTTTTCGGCCAATATGAGTTGGGTGTTTTTCGGCTTGCCCTGTCCATAGTTGACGATCCAGCAGAAGCAAGTGAAATCACCCAGGAGACTTTTATTTCAGCCATCAACGCGCTGGGAAAATATAAGGAAAAGCAATCCTTCAAAGCCTGGCTTTACACCATTACAGTGAACCGCAGCCGCACTCACCTCAGGAAGCGCAGAGCACGAGAAAAGCTGCAAGTCACACTTGCCCGTATCTTCCGGGTCGAGTTCGAGAAGCAGGTACTGCCCGAGGAAGCTTTCATCCAGAATGAAGAGGAAGCTACCCTGTGGAGGTCATTGAATTGATTGGATGACAGGCTTCGTATTGTTGTTGTCCTGAGATATTTTCACGAGCTTTCGGTTCGTGAAATTTCTGAAATCCTGTCGATCCGTGAAGGGACGATTCATTCAAGATTACACGCCGCCCGCGAACAGCTAAGAATGGCTCTCGTGGACTTGAACGGAGAATAAACCAGATGTCGATTACGCATGAGGAAGCGCGCAAACTGATCCAATTCAATGCAGATGAAATCCTGAAAGGGGTTGAAAAAAAACTGCTGGAGGCCCATCTCAACTCATGCCAGGATTGCCGCATTTATGCAGGCAGCATCAACGAACTGGAATCCACACTCAAACCAATCATGCAGAGAAGATGGAACCAGTATCCCCTGCCCCATTACACAGACAAAGTTGTTTCAGGCAGAAATTCAAGGCTTACACAGAACGTGTTCATCGCTACACGCATAGCGGCTCTGGGCGTCATATTCCTGGCGTTTTTGTTTAACGTTTGGCAATTTACCCAAACGACTGGACAAAGAACCATGCCTCCCGCCGCAGATATTCCGCTCATCCCGACGCCTTCGCTGCAATCCACGAGAACAATGGTGATGGAGCAACAGTGTGAACCGATCCTGTACGAGGTCCGGAAGAATGATACGCTCGAAAGTATCGCAAATCAATTTTCCATGCCCGTGGAAGAGATCATGAGGATGAACAATATGAGGACTGTCAGTCTCAACAGATCCGGAAAGCTAATCATATCTGTTTGCAGTCTCACGCCGTCGGGGTTGCAAAATTCTGTCAAAACTACCTTTACGCCCTTACTGGGTCCGACCGCCCTGACGCCGGTGAATAGCCCCACCCAATAGAGATTAACGAAATATTACACGCAATCTTGTCAGAAGATTAATCTTGAAGTATAAGTCTTCAAATTTCGGATAACTATAAGGAATTATGGAAAACGATCAGAAAACCACCTGGCTGGAAAGACCCATCCACCCCGCCCTGCCGGCAATCACCAATGAAATAGCGATCTTCGCCGGGATCATCATCATCGCCATTATCACAAGATTTTACAATCTCGAAGCGCGTGTAATGAGTCATGACGAGAGTCTGCATACCTACTTTTCCTGGCTTCTCTACCGGGGACAAGGCTACCAGCATACACCTATGATGCACGGACCGTTCCAGTTCCACATCATTGCATTGACCTACTTTATTTTTGGCCCATCCGACCTTACGGCCCGCATTCCTTCCGTATTATTCAGTATTGCTACCGTCGGGATGGTCTGGTATTGGCGTCGTTACCTCGGCAACTGGGGGGCACTGGTCGCGGGGCTCATGATGGTCCTATCACCATACATGCTTTATTACGGACGATACGTCCGCAATGAATCCTATGCCGGTTTCGCCGGCATTTTGCTGCTGTACGGCATACTTCGATATATGGAGACTGGCGGAAAGAGATACCTGTACATGGTCACCGCGGCCACAGTACTCCACTTTTGCGCAAAAGAGACTGCATTTATCTACACGGCCCAGGCTCTTCTTTTTCTTGGGATTTATTTCATTTCGCGGATTACGCGTAAGCCATGGGAGGAAAACCAGGGGCTTTATCGGATATTCATCATTATCCTGGCAGTGGTGGTCTTGTTGGGCGGTATTGGTGTCGGTCTCGGATATCTATCCCGCCATACGGGGACGATTGCGGGCGGA
This sequence comes from uncultured Chloroflexia bacterium, assembly GCA_963750005.1. Taxonomy (GTDB): domain Bacteria; phylum Chloroflexota; class Anaerolineae; order Anaerolineales; family Villigracilaceae; genus Defluviilinea. Next base: position 25,327 of record CAVVPC010000011.1, on the reverse strand, counting down.
GAGACTGTCGTACCTTCCAATCCAACTGGGACAACTTCACCATTGGCCCTGCCAAGCTCAGGGATACATCCTTCCCAGATATTACTGGGTCTCGCATTTCTGGGTATTCTCGCGGGCGCCTACGTACTCTTCAGAGGCTACGGTTGGAAAAACATGCTGAAGGAGCGTTCCTTCGACCTGATGATACTGTTATTCACCTTCGTCCTTCCAATGTTATCCGCATTCATCCTGGACATATTTAAGTCAAAACTGAATGTGACGATCCCGACAGATGCGGCTTCCGTCAATGCACTGGATGCAAGGGCGCTTGGTATCATCGGCGTGATTTTGATCCTGCTGTTCATTCTCTCGATTGCCATTGGCATGCTCTGGAATCGTGATTGGTGGAAATATGCAGCGCTGTTCTGGGGCGTATTCACCATCCTGTATACCACCGTGTTCACCAATGCAGCCGGTTTCTTCACTGGTACGATCGGTTCCCTGGGATACTGGCTTGTCCAGCAAGGTGTTGAACGAGGCAGCCAGCCCGCGTATTATTACATTCTGGTCCAGATCCCCATGTATGAGTTCCTGCCTGCACTCGGAACGATCGTGGCAATTATTGTCGGGTCGATAAAACTCTACACGGAGAAACAGACGGAGGCGCTGGCGGTGACCGATCCTGAACCGGTGGCGGAATCACAGTTGGACGACAACCCCGTCCGTCTTCCCGAATCGAATTTTGGCCTGTTCTTTGGCTTGATGACCTGGTGGACAATTACAAGCGTGGTTGCCTTCTCTGTTGCCGGTGAGCGGATGCCCTGGCTGACCTATCACATGGCATGGCCAATGATCCTGTTCACTGGCTGGGTAGTCGGAGTGTTCATCGATACACTTATAAAGCAGTGGTCGACATCAGAAACGCCAGGACGCACAGTTTTATCCATCCTGGTACTCACGGTGTTTATTCTGGCTTTATTCAATACTCTGCGCGCCCTGTTCGGGGCCACACCTCCATTCCAGGGAACGGACTTATTACAGCTTCAGGCCACTGCATCTTTCCTCGTACCCCTGGGCTGTGCGATCTTATCCGGCGCGCTTTTAGCCTATCTCATGAAGGATGATCTTGTCAGCCTGGGGGTCGTGGTCTTATTCATCCTGGCGTTGGTTACATTCGCCTCCACAGTTATCAATGGAGCTTCGCTGATGTCATTCGCCAGCACGGCAGGAGCGGATCCTTCCCTGACTTCCTCCGGCTGGCTGAAATTGGGCACTGCGCTCATTGCCCTGGTGGGCAGTATTATTGGTGTCGTAATTCTGTCCCGACTTCAGCGGGGCAGCACCTTCATCAGTCTTTTTGTCCTGACCGTATTCAGTCTGCTCCTGCTGCAAACTGCGCGAACAGCCTTCCGGGCAAATTATGTGCTTTATGACGATGCGATGGAGTACCTGGTGTACGCCCATGGTGCGACGGGAGTAAAGGATGTAATGAAGCAAGTGGAGGAAGTCTCCAAACGCACTGCCGGCGGTCTGAACGCGATCGTTGCCTATGATGCAAGCGCCCCGGATACCGGGGTCTCCTGGCCGATGGTATGGTATCTGCGGGATTTCACCGCCCTGCGCTCCTTTGATAAGCCCACCCGCTCTCTGCGTGAAGCGGCAGCGGTGATCGTGGATCAAAAGAATTTCGAACAGATCGAAGGCGCCCTGGGAAATGAATTCTACAGGTTTGATTACATTCGCATGTGGTGGCCCAACCAGGATTATTTCAATCTCGATCGCTCGCGGATCCTGAACGCGATCACCAACCCGCAAATCCGGGAAGGCATTTTTGATATCTGGTTCAACCGGGATTACAACCTCTATTCGCAGGCTACGGGAAGTAATGCCATGACCCTCACAACCTGGCAGCCTGCCGACCAGATGCGGTTATACATCCGCAAGGATATTGCCTCCAAGATCTGGAATTATGGTGTCGGTCCATCGCAGGCACCCGTTGCTGAAGATCCCTATAAAGCTGGGACGATCACGCTGTCCGCCGACCAGATCTTCGGGTCGGACCGTTATCCTCCGCTCGGCCTGAATGCACCGCGTGCCATTTCCAACGGCCTCAACGGCGATCTCTATGTGGCAGATTCGCGCAACCACCGCATCCTGCATATTGGACCCGACGGAAGTCTCCTACATGAATGGGGCAGCTTCGGCGATATTGCCGCCGGCAATGCCCCTCAGGGCATATTCAATGAGCCCTGGGGCGTCGCCGTTGGCCCGGATGGCTCGGTATACGTCACAGACACCTGGAATCACCGCGTTCAAAAATTTACCGAAGACGGCAAACCGATCAAGATGTGGGGCCAGTATGGGCAGCCCATGCCAGATATACCGGAATCGAAATCTTCCTTCTGGGGGCCGCGTGGAATTGCAGTTGATCAGAATGGCCATGTCTATGTCGCCGATACTGGCAACAAGCGCATCGTCATCTTTGACGCGGATGGAAATTACCTGACCGATTTTGGTTCCGCCGGCTTCGATCCCGTATACTTAGTCGATTCATCAGCAGTCAAAACGCCCCACTCTTAGCGAAAAAATGGCTGCTATGCCAGAGGAAACGGAAGTGAAGCCCGAAAAGGTTCCTCACACCTTATCGCGGTTGCATTGCGCCGGATTCAGCGTCCGGCGGCGATTGTCTTTACATGCTCTTGAACGACATCAGGCGGGCACAATCGGAGAAATAATCTGAGCCCCAGCACGAGCACTACGAGATCGTCGAGCTGTCCGAGGCCCAGGAGAACGTCGGGCAGCAAATCAACCGGCAAAATCAGATAGCCCAGGACACCTAACGGGACCAAACTCAGCGCCAGCAATACCCGCGGATCCTTGAACAAACGCGAGAAGAGTTTCAGGAATTTTGGCAGGTGTAAGATGAATTGCAGGATGCCGCGTGCGCCAAGCTGCCCGGCTATTCCAAAGGGCGTGAGTCTCATGTCCCTAGGTTCGTTCCGCTGCAAATCCGCAGCCTCGCGAATGGTTGCGGACCGCGGGCTCGATTTTTCGCTAGCTTAATGCCGCAAGAACTCACTCGGTAATTTTTACAGGCGGGGGGCTTGGATCTCTAGAAAAGAGGCCCACGACCCCCTGCCGCGCCCCTTTGTTAAACAATACCCAACCCACCGCCAGCACGATGTACATAAACGAGTAGTAGTAGCGGAAGCGCGGATCGGGAACCAGGAGCTGCGTCGAGAAAAGGACGAAAATCAGTGTAGCCTCGCCGAGGGTGAAAGAGAGATTAGCCAAGATCGCCACGGCGAACAGCGATTGCGCCGCCGTTAGAAACAACTCTTCCACCTGGCGGCTATCCATTTCCATTCCACCAAAGCGGCCGGCGGAAATCGTGTAAACCACCGGCAACATTCCAATAAGCAAAGTCCACTGGTTGACCTTCGACGAAAGCAACGCGCCCATGCTTATTCCCGGCTGCATGCGCAGCGCGAATAAGATCGCGACGATGAACTCCGGCGACTCGGACGCCAGGGGGGCGAGCCACTGGACCAGGATGAACTCTTCAATCCCAAACGTGCGGCCGGTGGCCAGAAGTCCTCCGGCAAAAGGCTCGGCGGCGATGAAGATGGTGAATCCCGAGTAGAAGAAAAAACCCGACCGTAAAGAAGCGCCGCGGCCCTTGCCCCCAGCTCTCGACCAATTCAGCTGGGCCATCGAGCTCCGGCTCGACATGGGAGGCTTTTGCCGCGGCCCGCATATAGAAAGCAAAAATGGCAACGAGCACTACCGCGTCGATTAAGTCGAGCCGGCCCTTGAACGGTATGATAAAGGAATAAAGGGTCGCTAGGCCGAGGTAGACGATTTCGATCTTGTGCTCCGGTTCCAACGCGATGCCTCGCCTGCCCGATTTCCGCCCCAAACGGTAATCACCACGGCGGCCCAGCCGACGCCGATCCGCAAACGATTGGCGCCGGTCATATTGGCCATAGCAAACGCCGTGTACTTGGGATCTTTGCCGGCTGTCCAAGCAAAATACATGTCAACGGCGTATTCCGGGAGCACGGCGATCAAAGCCAGAAGCGCAATGGCCAGCGACTGCGGAATTTCTAATTGGGCCAGCTCCACGGCCCAGGAAAGCAGGAACGCCACGCCAAAAATGGCGAGCCCCGCGCTCAAGGCTTGCAATTCCGGCGGCGGATGAGTTCCAGACAGATGGATAGTGATCCATTGGAGACAAAGCAAGGTCGATGATCCGATCCACAGCCAGTTCGACATCCGTCCCTCCGAAACAAAGCGTTGTGAACGCCGTTCGATAACCGTCCCTATTTTCACAGCGGCACGAACATGTCAATGCCACAAAGAAAAAGGGCGGGTAAGTTGCCCGCCCTTTCAAAAATTGGTGGAGCCGATGGGGGTCGAACCCACGACCTCTAGAGTGCGATTCCAACTCAGGACGCGACAACTTCCAGACACTACAAGAAAACTTAGTCAAATCAAGACACACGTCGCAGTTTACCGGCGAGTGTCTCACTCTCATATGCACACGACCGCACCAGTTCTCGGACAGAAAGCGGACAGTGCGGGTGTTAAAAGCGGAGTTGCGCTCTTGATCGCCTATCTAATGGTCTGTTCCAACCCTAAGCCTCACCAGCACTTTTCAATCACTGTCCGTGAATTGTCCGTCTCTTTTACGAGGAGACGGCAATGGAGAAACAGTCAAAGTGCCCATGGTGCGGCCATGAAAGATGCCCGGATTGCCAGAACGACAGATGGCCAGCATTGCGGGATGGTTGTTGCCAGTGCAGGGCGAAGATTATTGAGACCCTGGAGGGTAGAAAAAGGTGTGTCTGTGTTTATGTAGCTGACATGCCAAGCGACAGCTAAAAAAGGGGGGAAATGGGCGGAGGATAGGGAAACGATTGCGCTACCTCTCCTCCGCCTCTATCACTTTAAAGGCTAATTCAACGGCTTTGGGCACGGGAGAATGGCCCGACTCGTACCGGATGATGGTTAGGCGGTTCTTACCCAACCGCTTCGCCATTTCCTCTTGAGTCAGGCCGAGACGCTCCCGCTTCCGCCTGAACGTGTCCTTGTCCATTGCCCGATTGTAACAAAATGTTACCTCTCCGGGCAAACTAATCCGCTTGGTCAGACTTCGACGGCTTCCCGAGAATGAAATCAGCGGCCTTTTGGGCTGCCGCTGCCGCGTGGACTACTAGTCTCTTGTCTTCCTTCAGCTTGCCAAGCCATGATTGTATGTAGCTCGCGCTGTTCTTGATGGTCCTGTTCTCAATCCCCACCACGCCGCTGAGCATCGCGGCGCCCATCTCCGCGATTAGCTCCTCTTTGCTGTAAATCTCATCGCCAAAGTAATGGACTTCCGTGATGCCAGGGCGATTCAGCCGCGACTTATGCCCCGTGCTATGGGTAAACTCATGGAAGAGCGTCGAATAATACTCCTCGGCTCCGTCAAACGTCTCTTTCTCTGGCATCCGTATCCAGTCGTTCGACGGCTGATAATACGCCCGTGAGCCGCCGTGCATCACTTCGATTTGCTCCTGATACTTGGTCGCCACTTCTTCGGCTTCCTTGATCGGCTGGAATGTCGGAAGGTTCTCTAGAGATGGTTTCTTGATGCCCGTTACCTGATCTAGGTTGAACACGCGGTAATAACGAAGCATAGGGATATAGTCGGTTTCATCGTCTGCTGTGGGATTTTCTGCCGGTTTCTCAAGCAGCTTCCAGAACACAACCATCTCGCTGTGTTGCCCTTTCACGTTCCCACCCAAGGCTTGAATCTGCTTGAACGTCAGCCAGTAGTTCGAGTCATAACCTGCCTTGAACCGTGAGACGGCAAGCAAGAACGTGTTTACTCCTCTATAAGGTTTCTTGCTGGCGTAGTTCATGGGGACCCGTACGCCGTCGGGCGATTTCCACGGCTTATGCCAGGGAACACAGCCGTGTTCTAACTCCTCCATGATCTTATCTGTTATATAACCATAAACTTGATTGCTCATTTCCTTTCTCCTTTCGTGTAACATTTTGTTACGTCTCTAGACGCAACGTTTCTACGTTAGGAGAAAGCAATCAAGTGCCTTGATGTAACATTTTGTAACATTCGAATTTAACGAGACTTGACGATTGACCTAATCTATGACAGTGACAGTCTGTCACTTCTGCCACTTCTGCAATACACGTTTGACAAGTGGGCATCGTAGAGAATCGATCGCGTTGTGTCGCGTGATTTGTTTTCACTCAACCAACACGATTTGAAAAGTTAGACGTGCACCGACACGGTTAAAGGACGAGCGACGATTAATCATCTCTCATATTCGGGAGCCACGGGGGAGGGGTCTGACCGCAAAAAAACCCCCACTCCACTCCGCAGGAGGTAAGCGCGCGCGTATCGTATGCCTACGTGAGGGGTGGAATGTTTGCTTTGGCGAGTTGGCTCACCAACACACAAGCGGGGAGGCTCGTCGATTCGGAGCCAGAAGTTAAACGGGCGCGTATCGTATTTTCCACACGAGGCCAGTGTTTTTAGGTAGCACCCCAGCTTTCCTTGACGCCACCAAGCGCCTGGCGTAAAAGACAGTTCAGCCGCCGGGCGAGCTATCTACCACAACGTAAACCGAGCACGCCACGCCTGCGACGGTCTCCCAACTTGGTGTTTTATGGCAACCACGCCCAAAAAAGGCTCTAAAAATAAAAGGCCAAAACCACGTCGTGCCGTGGTGAAAACGTCTGTGACTGAACAAGCGCAGACGAATGCGGAGTTACGCCAGCAACTCGCCGAATCTTTGCCTCGGTTAGAACGCGACCGCTAATCGAGAATGTGCGGCTGTTTAAGGAATTGCAGGAACGCAATCGGCAACTTCACCGAGGCGTTGGAGCAGCAGACGGCGACCGGTGAAGTGCTGCGGGTCATCGCATCCTCGCCCACGGACCTTCAGCCGGTGCTGAATACTCTCATAGCTAATGCTGTGAAATTATCCGGCGCGACAAAAGGTCACGTCCAGTCAACTCGATGACGAACTTCTTCGGGTTGTCGCCAATTATGGCGAGACTGCTGAAGAAATCGCCTTTCTTCAGAGCCGACCGGGACGTATTGGAGGTCCGTTTTCAACTGCTCGCGCATTCAGCGAGCGAAAGCCCATACAGATTGCTGATGCTGCAACAGAGCGTAGCCCGAACAGTGCCGCCGCCCAGCGTGGAGCGAGGACGTTGTTGTCAGTGCCATTGCTGCGAGAGGGAATGGGTATCGGAGTAATCGTAATTTGGCGTGACTTCGTTGAACCATTTACCGGGCAGCTGCGGCGAACAGCATGGCCAGAAATAACAATGCGCTGCCAAAAAATACAGTGGCAAAGAAGCGATCTTCCTGTTAGCCAAGCCGATCCCGCGCAGCACGCCGATGAACCACAAGAAGGCTATCCCAGCAAAAGGCACCAAATTTAATGCAAGCGCAATCGTTCTGGATCCCGTAGCGAGCCACGCTCCGGTGTCTAGCGGATCGGCTGGAATGGAACGCCGAAGCAGCCAGAGTATGATAATCAGAAGAGCAGAAAAGGCGATGCCAGCGATCGCGGCAGCTTTCGGCGTTTTTAGGTGCACGCGAGTGAGAACATTATTCTTGGACATTAGCTGACTCCAAATCCGGACACGTGAATGCAATGTGTCCGGCCCGCGATTGGATGTCATCCAATCCAACTCCATTGCACGTAGCCGATATATCCAATCCCGAGGGCGGCGAGACTTTGAGCAAATGTCCGCGAAATCCGGATCAACTGTGTCCTGACGTGATGCAGTTGACGTACGATCTGAGCAGATACGGAGATCCAGGACGGAGGTACCGGCTACAGTGCGGGCCAGCAACGCCACTGTGACACCTCATTAAGCCCCTTACGACCTACAGGCGCACGGTAACAACCCCGACATCTCTCTGGAAGGACGGACGCCCGCTTTGGGTCAAAAGCAGACACTTGCAATGCCAAAAGGCATGTCCGCTTTACCCCCGAAAGCGGACATGTGCGGGTGCAACTAGGGTGTCCGCTTTGTGCCAATCGCGGACATCACCACCTCACCTCCCTGCGGCGAGGGCCGGATAGGCGCGAATATTCACGATAGTTCTTGAGGAGCAAGCAAGTTTCTCGCGCTCTGGTCCAACCATGGCAACAAATACCAATGCGGAAGTGCATCTTCCCCGCCTGTCTCCACACCGGGACGAGCTGCGTCTGATCTTGGAAACCGCACTTGATGCAGTAGTTGTGATGAAGTCCGACGGCGTCGTGGCTGATTTGGAACAGTTATGCCGCAAGCATCTTTGGGTGGTCGCGAGGCGAAGCCGTCGGACGGACAATGGCCGACCTTATCATCCCTGTCCGATACCGCGAACACACAGAAACGGAAATCCACGGGACCTCGAAACCGGCCAAGGAAAAGTTTTAGGCAGGCACATCGAGTCGTCGGGCCTGAAAAAAACGGTGAGGAATTTCGTATCCAGCTCTTGGTTTCACCTATCGAAGACGGGCGAGAGCATCCTCCGTCGGTTTCTTGCGCGACCTCACAGAGCGCATTGCGCTGCGCGTGGGACAGTCTGAGCTGGCGCAGGTCGCGCGATCGACGCCAATGGGGGGGTTGGCGCCTGAATCGCTCACGGAATGAACCAGCCCATGGGAGCGATCGGGCAAATGGAGAAGCGGTTCGCGCTGGCTCGCCCGCACGCCGCCAAATCTCGACGAAATGCGAGACTGTTCGAATTCCATCGTGAAGGATGGACGTCATGCCAGCGACATTATCGGGAGCATTCGTGCGATTTTCAAAAAGAGTGACGAGAAAAAGGCTCCACTCGACGTCAACGCACTTATCGGGAAGTCCTCAAGCTGACGATGGGAGATTTTATTGGGCGAGTCTCGGTCAAGACGAACTGAATAGCAAGCTGCCTAAGGTCCTGGGTCATCGTATCCAGTTCCAGCCGGTCTTTCGAATTTGAATGAATGCTATCGAGCGATGAGTCCGTCATAGATCGGGGTCGGGTGTTGAGATACGAATCCGAGACTAAGCCGTCCGGCGTGCGGACTGCAGTGGCAGATCCGGAACGGTATAGAACCGGAAAGCATGGACCGTATTTTCCACGCTTTACTTTACCACCAAATCGCAAGGAACGGGGATGGGGCTTTCGATTTGCCAATCAATTGTCGAAGCCCATGGTGGCCAGTTGTCAGCATCACGCTCTCATCCGCACGGATCGAATCTTTGAAATCGTCTTGCCTAGACTCTCAAGCTTGATCAACGAGAAATCGCTATAACACAAGTGCAGGCGTCGGTGTTCGATAATGTCGCTACGATGGAAGTGCGAACCACCTCACTTGTAACCCCGCATGTCCGCTTTGTGCCACTAGCGGACGTCAAAGGCTTTCGGGAAGTCGCCACGAGCGGGAACAGATATCAGCGATGACTTTGTCACCTTCATCGCGCCTGCGGTCCGGCGGCGCCGGTCACCTCATCGAGGTGCGGCGACTTTCACGCGGTGCGCCGTGTCGTCAGTGCCTTTTCCAGGCATCAAACAAGGGCGCCCAGCGTCAAAGGGCTTTTTCAGGTACCCGAACGCTCCGGCTTTCAGCACGCGCGCGCAAATCTCTTCATTGTAAAAGCCAGTCATGAAAATAATCGGAGTGAAATTACCCTCGGCAATCAATTGTGCCTGAAGGTCGACGCCGCTCATTCCTGGCATCTGAATATCGGTGATCAGGCAAGACGAGGTCCCACGCTCATTCGACCGTAGATAATCTTCCGCCGACGCGTGCGCGGCGGCAGCATATCCTAACGACCGAACGAGGCTTTTGACGGCATCGCGAACGAACTCATGGTCGTCAATAATGGAAATTACCGGAATATCCCCTAATCTGTGTCCTGTACAGGTCGTGACGCGACATGAGTAGCGGAAGCTGCTCGGAGTGAAAATTCAGATGATGTCCCTAAGGGGTTTTCCGTAAGTCAGCGGTCCGCCTGAGTCCGCTTTTGGCCCATTCCGTTGAAAAAGGCCGAGAGTAGTTTTAGGTCAAGGGGAGACGCGGCTTCCCTCGCTCGCTTAAGCTGCCATTGGGATCGGCATCGGAATCAGTTTCGCAAGCTTTCGGAGGTTCTGGGCGGTTGCTGCGAGGATGAACTCGTCACGCGCACCGTTCGGCCCGCGCAGTCGTAATCTGTCGAGCTTGAGAATGCGCTTGAGGTGCGCGAACAGCATCTCGACCTTCTTGCGCAATCGACGCGAGGCGCGCCCTTCCCATGACTTCGCGATCTGGCGCGCCGTGTCGCGAGCGCCTTCATAGATCGCGCGCGGCACCCTCCGCGCCGGAGAATTGGGACAACATCTACTCTTAAGAGCGCATGCTTGGCAGTCGTGCTTGCTTGCACGATAGAGAATGGTTGTCCCCTCGTTCACCAGCGTGCCAGTCGTGGTGAGCGGCTTGCCGCCAGGGCAGGAGTAGATATTGCGCTGATGGTCATAAGTGAACGCCTCGCGCGAGAAGGTGCCGTCGTTGTGGGCCGACTTGTCGAACACGCTCACATGCGGCGCGATGCCATGCTCATCAACCAGCCAGCCGAGCATCTCGGCCGAGCCGTAGGCGCTGTCGCCGATAAGGCGGCTGGGATAGAGATCGAAGCGATCAATGGACCGCTCGATCATCCGCTTTGCCGCTAAGACCTCGGCCTGCCGGATCGCGGTCGTTGCTTCGACATCAACGATGATCGCGTTGTCGACGTCGATCAGATAGTTGGTCGAGTAGGCAAAGAAGGCCTGCCCGCCATGGGCGCCGGTCCAGCGCGCTGCCGGATCAGCCGGTGAGATGAGCTTGGGTGTGACCTCGGTCGCGGCGCCGAAGGCAGCATCGTCGAGGACAGCTAAGTATTCTTCGACTGCGCGGCCTGCGACTTCCGGTGGAAGAGCCTTCTCGCCCTCGATCCCCTTCTGCCGATTGGCATCGGCTTTGATCAGGCTTGCATCGACGGCAAAGGCTTCGCCACCAACCAGACCTTCTCGGATGCAGCGTCGCAGGACCGTCTCAAAGACGCGCCGCAGCAGATCGCTTTGGCGGAAACGGCCGTGCCGGTTCTTGGAGAAAGTTGAATGATCAGGTACCTCCCCATCAAGACCGAGGCGGCAAAACCAGCGGTAAGCCAGATTGAGATGAACCTCCTCGCAGAGGCGCCGCTCAGACCGGATGCCGAAGCAATAGCCGACAATCAGTATTCGGATCATCAGCTCGGGATCAATCGAAGGCCGGCCCATGTTGCTGTAAAACGGCGCCAACTCCCGCCTCAGACCACCAAGCTCAATGAACCTATCGATCGACCGCAACCAATGATCGGCCGGAATGTGCCTTTCGAGCGAGAACTCATAGAACAACGCAGCCTGTTCGACTTGCCGATGTCCCATCATGATCTTCAGTCCTGCCTGCTGCAGCGACTGAATCAGTGAACCTCATGCGTCGCAACTGCCGACTTTTTCAACACAATCGGCCAAAAGCGGACATTTGCAGCGCAAAATGGCATGTCCGCTTTACCCCCAAAAGCGGCATTCGGCAGTGCAAATCTACTGAGGCGGCCTCGATTATTCATGGTTTTGCGCAAACAAGAACCATCTGAATTGCAGCGCCAGGAGGTGAACACGTCGCAGACCGGTTATTGCCCAACAGCTCCATCGATGGGAATGGCACTCGGTTGCCGGATGTAAAACAGTAGCCGCTTACAATAACCTCATCAGCATCCGGGCAGGTGCCATTCGCTGGATTGATGAAAATCGAGAAGTTCTTTCCCGGAGCTCCCGGGGAGCCTGCAGGCCCGGCAGGTCCGGCAGCTCCAGCAGGTCCAGCAGGTCCAGTCGTCCCGGTGTCTCCCTTATCGCCCTTATCTCCCTTAGGTCCCTCAAAGCAGCCGGTAAGCGTGAATGCAGCCACACATGCAACTAACGCAATTGCGACACGCATAATTTGCCCTCCCCCAACGCTCCCCGAGCGGCGGTCATGCGGGACACACGCGCAGCCGAGAAGCGATATGAACTCACGCCGTCTCATTGCCTCCCCCCAAAGGTCAGGATGGGCAACGTATCGTTTTAAAATAGCATAAGTGGATGGTGGCCGGTGTCCGCTTTTGGGTCATTAGCGGACATTGCTTGAACGCCGCTAAATCTTATTTCGCCGGGACCACGAATTCGACGACGGCGCTCCGATCCAGAGGCTGATGGTTTGCGTTTACGAGGGTAATCTCGGCCTTGTGTGGTCCTGCAGGAAGACCAGCGATGATGATCGGCCCGCCGCTGGTGTCGGCCCAGACCCATTGCGCGCCATCAACCGCGACATGGAGATGCCCGATGCGGGGCGACACATTGAGGGCCTGCGGGCCGAACACCGGGACGACCTGGAGATTTTCGGTGCGGTACTGAATGAACGCGACTCCGCGGCTCAACGGTTCGGCCAAAGGCGGATCGACCACGAGTTTCGCCGCAGGCTCAGCAGTCTGAGCGATGGCGTTGGACGCCCACAGAACGGGTATCGCTACGGCAAAGGCGACAAATGCCCTGATCATATCTGTTTCTCCTGATTAGGCTCCGCACCGACGCGGTATCCAGAAAATTCGATCACCGTGTGGGCGCTGGCAAGAACTCTCGATTGAACCTTTCGAGAGACCATCAGATGCTTAGAAAGGGCGCGCTCGTTGCGGCGCCGTCACTTGTGATTCATTTTTTCCTGCTCAGGCACGGTGAAAGTCACCGTCGCCACCTGTCCGGGGAAGACCTTGTGGTTGAGTCGACCAACTCGATCTTCACCTTGTGTGGGCCCGGCGGCATCCCGGCGATGTCCACCGTATTGAGATCACTCGCGTCGGCCCACAACCAAGGCAGGTCGTCGACGGTTATGTGCAGATGCCCGACGCGTGGAGATACCTTGAGGGCGGCCTCTCCGAACACCGGTAAGATGCGCACGTTCTCCACCCGGTATTGGATTTGCACCAAGCCTAGGGCCAGCGGACCGGGAAGTGCAGGGTCCACGATCAGTTTGGGCGCGGGCTGGTTCTCAACGGTGAAGTAAGGTGTAGGGCCGCGGACCTCCCTTGCGCTCTGTGCGAAGGCGGTCGTGGCGAGCACGGTGACAGCGGTAATTGTGGCAAGCGTCTTTATGAATAGGGTCATTGGAATTCTCCCCTTTGGATCAGAAAACTCGATGGGGTCGTGCTGCGGAATGACACTCGCGCAAAGGAGCCGAGACACTGCTCAGCGTTGTCGAGTTTGATGAATTTATTTCGGCGGCGATATACGGGTTAGTTGGACCGAGGGCCAACATGCAAGCCTATTGGCCGCTTTGGCTTAAAAGCAGACATGTGCAGCGCAAAAGGTCATGTCTGCCCCCGGAAGCGGACATGTGCGGTGCTTGTGCCAATAGCGGACATTCGGCAGCTATTCGATCACCTCGTCGGCACGGGCGAGCACGGACGGCGGCACGGTGAGGCCGAGGGCCTTGGCGGTCTTGAGATTGATCACCAACTCGTACTTTGTCGGCGCTTGCACCGGAAGATCGGCTGGCTTCTCTCCCTTGAGGATACGATCGACATAGCCAGCGGCTCGGCGATGCGCGCTGAATCAGTCCATCGCGATTTGCGTACCGGTCACACCATTTAAGAGGCGCTTGAGGTGGAAGCTTGTGAGTTGGTCCTCCGGTTGCTTTCCGAGATGCGCGGCGAAGGCGGCAATAGCGCCAGGATCGCCTGATTCCAGCTTGGCAAATGCGTCCAGATAACTCTTCGTGACAGGACCATTAAATTGTTCGGCCGTAAGGGGTTCGAAAGCACGCAGGGCCTCCGCTCTCCCTCTGAGCAACAGATCACCAATGGGCCGCCCATGGAAATCCTTCACCGCCTCTGCAAGCGTTGCACTGACACAGATGCGAGTACCAAGCTGTTTGTTGGCCGTTTCGAGCCGCGCAGCAACGTTGATTGTATCACCGTAGGCGGTGTAATCGAAGAAACGGGTACCGCCGAAATTCCCGACAAACGCCAGTCCGGCATGGGCGCCAATCCGGGTGATACCGAACGCGATCCCCTTTTTGTGGCAGCGTTCGCGGAACGACTGGGCCCAGTCATCCAGCGCCAGTGCACACGCGATCGCCCGGTCGGCATGGTCGGGCTGTTCACCTGGGGCGCCAAACAGCACGTGCAAGGCATCGCCGACGATCTTGGCGACGGTGCCATCATGGGCAAACACGATATCGGTCATGCCCGAGAGATACTCGTTGAGTAGTGGCCCGAGTACGCTGGGCTCCAACGTCTCAACGAGTGCCGTGAAACCGGCGATGTCGGTGAAGAGAGTTGCGATTTGACGGCGCTGCCCGCCGAGATCGACGGCATCAGCATCCTTGGCAAGACGCTGGGCGAGGTTTGGTGAGAAATATCGCGACAGTGATGTATAGGCTCGTTCGGCCTCTGCCTGTCGCTGACGAGCCTCACGCAAATTTTCTATGTGCCGGATCGTCTTGGCGATGGTGGTTTTTAAATCGCCGAAATCGATCGGTTTGGTGACAAAATCAAATGCGCCACGGTTCATCGCGGTGCGGATATTGCCCATGTCGCCATAGGCTGAGACGATAATCGTCGATATGTTTTCATCGCTCTCCTGCAGCTTTTGCAGAAGCGCGAGCCCATCCATCCTCGGCATATTGATGTCGGTGACCACCAGGTCGATGCCGCCATTCGCTTTCAGCGCGGCCAGAGCCTCGACGCCGTCGTGCGCGAACAAGAAGTCAACTGTTCCGTCCCGGATTTGCTGACGGAACTTCTGCAAGACGAGAGCCTTTAAGTCCGGCTCGTCGTCAACGACTAGAATCCGTGCGCTCATGGAGCCTGCTGAACCCGAACATCGATTTCGCGGCCCCGGTTCGTAACGGTGCTGAAGCGCGCCGTTCGGCGGCGCCGTCCTGGAGCGGGAGGTTGCTTCCGCTCGCGAACATTGAAAGCCAGGCGCGCGGTCCTAGGCATTGATCTGGCGCAAATCGCACCATGCCGATCAAAATCAGGAATTTATCGAGCACCATACCCACATTTTTCATGTCCGCTTTACCACCAGAAGCAGACATTGGACGCGGTCTTTCGAATGTCCGCTAAGGGCCAATAGCGGAAAAAGGCAGGTGCGGCTGGATTGTCCGCCTAAGTGCCAATAGCGGACATCGAGTTACGTTATTCGATCACCCCGTCGGCACGCTGCTGTAGTTGCAGCGACACGTCGAGACCCAACGCTTTCGCGGTCTTGAGATTTATCACAAGGTCATACTTTGTCGGCGCCTGCACCGGCAGTTCACCCGGCCTTTCTCCCTTGAGAATGCGGTCAACATATGAGGCGGCGCCCCGATGTTGATCGACAATGTCGAAACCATAGGAGGCAAGGCCTCCGTTCTCGGCGAAGTAGCGGAACGGGTAGATCGCTGGCAGTCGCAATTCAGAAGCGAGAGCAATGATCAGCTTCTGATTGGTTGTATTGAAGGGGCTTGGGGCCACGATGAGGCCACCATCCAGTACCTTAGCGAACGCACGGATCGCAGGCTCGATCTCTGCTGCACTATGCATAGGAGCCGGTGTCACCGTCATCCCGAGGGAGGTGGAGGCTGCTTCGGCTGTGTGCATGAACGCGACATGGGCAGAGATGTCCGGGCTGTGGACGAATGCTACGCGGCGCACGCCGGGGGCGATCTCCTTGAGCACTTGCAGCCACTTTCCGCCGATGGCCGTCTCGAAATTTTGGAAGCCTGTGACGTTTCCACCCGGATGCGCAAGGTTGGTAACGAAGCCGCCCCCAATTGGATCGGAAACGCTGACGAACACGATCGGGATCGTCTGCGTTGCTTTTCGCACAATCGCAGCCGCCGGATTGGCCCAGACGACAATGATGTCTGGCGCGAGTGTGATCAGCTCCTGAGTGCTAGCCTGCATGCGTTCGGGCACCTGGCCGGTGAAACGGTAGTCCAACCGAATATTACGCCCTTCATCCCAGCCAAGTTCATGAAGACGCTGTTTGAAAGCCGACAGGTAGTCCTTCGCTCGGGGCTCGTGGTCGTCGGGGAAGGGTATCAATACGCCAACGCGCCGCACGCGCCCCGCCTGCTGCGCCCACGCTGAAATCGGCCATGCGACCGCCGCACCGCCAAAGAGCGTTATGAACTCGCGCCGTTGCATGTGTCCCTCGTAAGGAACACGCTTCTGTATGGCAGATCATAACAGGTTACGGCCGGGCGGCGAGCGATAACCAACCGGCCAGTCGCATGTCCGCTTTGGACAAGCAGATGATCAAGAAAATAGGGCCAGGCAATGATCGAGCCTGGCCCTTTTCTTTGGAGATTACGATTCTAGGCTTCAGAACGGTGGCGCTTCAAGGATTGATCTGCACGAGTGATTGATTGCTCAGTCTTCCGAGCGGTGTCCGCCAATGTGGTGTACGCAGCTTGTGTTGTGTTCTGAATTTTTTGGCCTAGCTCTTTGGTCTGCTCGGCAAAGATCTGAGCTTGTTGCGACATAAATTCGGTTTGCAACTGTACGAGTTCGTCTGGCTCTTTCGCACGCAAACATTTCCTACCAAAGTCAACACTGTTTGAGAGCGCTTTCTCTGTCAAAGTGGTCGTGTGCTCTCGAATGGCGGATGACTGGCTCTCGAAGTCTTTGGCCATTTTATTGGATGCCTTCAGTAACCCGTCCATTGCAGCTTTGCTCTGGTTCAATGCTTGCTCCGCGAACTCGCGAGTCCACGTCAAACCAAAATTGGCCGATTTTATCGCGCGCTCAACGTTTTGTTGCGCGAATGCCGATTGTTCCATCATCGCCTCCGTTATTGGATTGTTCGGTTGATTTTTACCCGTAAACCGACGATCGGGTCATCGAGGGTATCAAGTTGTTCGCTCGCCACAGGTTGTTCCGCTAGGCGAACGTAGCCCTCGGCCAAATTTTCCCATTCGGCTCTTAGTATCGGGCTTTCTTCCCTGGCAGCTCGGGCGCGGACTTTTTTTGCGAGATGCCTATACTCCTCAGCACGGGTCATTAGTGACCTCTTATGGCCGATTGCACTGTTATGAGCCCAACATGGGAACCTTAATTCCGTTCCTGGAACCCGATGACTATTATCTATCTGAAAATCGCAGCTAATGCGGATGGAACAACTGCTTATGTCCGCCTCTGCTAGGAGGACATCCAGCAAAGTCCGCTTTGGGGCAAAAGCAGACATGTGCAGCGCACGAGCCGATGTCGGCTAAGTGCCAATAGCGGACATCGCGCCCATTTGAGCGAGAACAGCAGAAACCCTTAGCCTTGCAGCTAGGGCTTCGCGTGCGATGACGTTGTAAAGGGGCAAACCAAAACAACGACCCGGCACGCCAACGACATAGCACCGTGCTGCCGTCAAAGCAGGCAACATGGTGTCAAATGTTAGTGACCACCGTTAGGCCGAAAGCCGAAGATCGCGGCTCACGGTTGGAATTGCCGTTTTAGGTCATTGAGCGGATAAACGGCCTCCGGCCAAAAACCCAGCGATGTCCGCCATTGCCCGAACGGGGACATTCATTGCAGTCTGCCATTGTCGGAACGTTGGATCGCGAAAGCCGCATTCGCCTTGTTCGAAACGCGCGCCTCTAGGCTTCGTTTGAAGCATCGCGTCGAGCGCATAACGACCCGCACCGGTGATGAATAACAACACCGCGCCGCCCATCATCGTCACTGCTTTCCAGAAGTGGGCAGATTGGCTTCAACCTGCGCTGGCGCAGCAGCCCAGTACCGGTGCGAGCTGAAGGCCGCAATGATGATGAACAGCAGCAGCATCAGCGATGCGTACGAGTCGCGAGGCCAATGACCACCAAGACGCCGCCGATGAACTCCACGAGGCGCAATATAGCCCAGAAAATCTGGCAAGCTGCGATTCGGCATCGTGGCGACAAAGCCTGAGATGTCCATGAGCTCACGCCGCCCGCCCATCACAAAGGTCCAACGAACAGGATCCGGGCGACCAGAAGTTAAGTCTTGCCATTGCCCAGCGAAGCCATCGGCGCAGGCTGCCAGGATGACGGCGATCCGGATTCTTGCATGGACATGAAGGTTTCCCCGTTTTGAAAGTTGACTGATAGCAAAGCAGTCGTCGCCCGGAAGCAGCGTCAGCAAATCCACAAATTTGAGCGCACGAATGTCCGCTTTGGGCCATTAGCGATCCGAGGGTCCAGCCGATGTCTGCTTTGACCCCGAAAAGCGGACATTAAATCGTTGGCGCTGGAACGTTCCCTAAGTGCGATAAGCTATCCGATTTGCTAGACTTGGACTTTCCTGCGGATCGCGGCAGGCGACTAAAGAGGCACACTTCGATGCAAACGGAAGCAGCCACTAAGGCCAATTATACGGTCAAAAATATTGAAGTAGTCGCGAAGGGCGCCGACATTCAGGCGCGCATCTTCATGCTCGCGCCTGGAAAATCATTCCTTGGCATCGCCACAGCGAGAATACTAGTCACTACTTTGTACTACATGGCACGCTCACCATTAATACGCGGAAACCAGATAATGAGCAGATTTTAGAAATCGGAGGCCGCTATAAAATTACCCTATACACCCAACATCTCATTCGAACCGAGACCAACGGATTGTCGATTTCTTCTCATCCAGGGCGTTGGCAAGTACGACAACATCAAAGCGAAAGTTAATTCAAGGCCCTTATCTGTTTCACGAGAACATCTATTGAAATGCATCCCAATCGCGGACATTCCGCTATTCACTGATAATCTCATTGGCGTGTGCGAGCAGCTGCGAATATACGGTGAGGCCGAGCGCCTTCGTTGTCCGCATGTTCAGTACGAATTCAGACTTTGTAGGTTGCTCGACCGGGACGCTGCCAGGGTTGATGCCCTGCAAAATTTACGCACCTGACTCCGGCACGTCTACAAAGCTCACAAAAACTCGCTCCACAAGCCATAAGGCCGCCAAGTTCCACCAGCGCGCATCAGGAGCAAACGTTCATGACTGACCCCTAGGAGCCCCCGAGACGGCGCCGAAGCCGATCACCACCAAGCATTTGGCCCATGAGTTGGCGGAGCAGCATCAGCTCACCAAGAAGAGGTCGGAAATGATGGAAGAACTCGTTGCCATGATTACCAACACCTGAAGAAGGGGGAGCGGGTGAAGATTGCCGGGCTCGGAATTCTGCAAGTGCGACATCGCGCTGCCCGCATGGACCGCGATCCGGCGGCCGTGAGGCATTCAGATCGGGCCAACAAAAAGGTTGCTTTCCGCGACACCAAAGAACTCAAGATGGCGATCTATCGCGATTGCTATCAGCCTATAAAGCCAGACTAAGCGCGAATCTGTTGAACAAGATTCCGCACTGCGTCCACGTTGGTGTGCCGAACGGTGGCGATGGCATCCTTACCTCTTGGTCGCGCCAGGAATGTCCGCTTAGGAACCCGCTGCAATCAACAGACTCATGATGAAAATCTACAGAAAGCATGAGGTTGCGTTCACCTCTGCAGGAAAGCCATTGGCCGCAATTGCCTCTAAATATTCTGCTTCGCACCGCACCAACCTACGAAAACATTTTCCGAATGATCTTTTTCAAGCCCTGCAGGAAACGCGAGCTTGCTGTCTGTGCTTTTTCAACAGGGCCCTTTTGGTCGCCTTGGGCAAATCGCCAAACCAGACCCAGATGTCGCTGCCGGGAGCACACGCGAAGCATATCCGACCAACTTGCTGGCATTCTATTGGTAGGTCTGGGTCGACCCGTAAGGATCGAGAACTTGAGCGTACCTCCAGATAACCTTAGCAGTCTTCGGATCGATTTTCCGACCCGCTTTCTTGCGGATTGCGAGCCATTGTTTCGCTGTCATCTTCTTTTTAGACATTACGGCCTCCTCTCAAGGCTGTTTGTTATCGCGCCGCATCTCGATGGCGCCCGACCAAGAAAGGACGATAGAGTTTGGGGGCGAAGGCGCGTTGCAATTATTTTACATTTTCAAATTCGGCAGAGCGGGGGTCAAATGACCAATCTTGGGCTTCAAAAGCATTATTCTTTCACCTTCAACCCCTGACTAACGGCTGATTTACTTGCGGCATCTCGCTTTAGCCGCGTTGTCGGTGGATTAGCTATCCTGACAGTCATCCTTTTTTGTCGCGCTGTTTTGTTGTCGACGGCATATTTTCTAGCACTACCGGAAACTCCACCGTTGGTTTGGAAAAACCATTCGAGCCTTTCTGCCGATTGGCGCCACCCGTAAGCGTATTTTAGCGCCTGGCTCCATCGGCTTTTTTGCCGCGCATCTTCTGGACTAGCACTCCGCTTCGATTAGGATTCGAATCGGATGCGACTTTCTTTGAATCGACAGCTTAATATTTTGGCAATTCGCCGCGTTGCTTTTCTGGCAATTCGCCTTGAGCGAAGATCAAGGTAAAACGCATAAATGTCACGCAGATATCGATACAGACCAAACCGCCGCTTACCTGGTCGAATGTCTCCCCGATTCTTCGAAGCTGATTTTTTTAGAGTTCTGATTATTTTACGAAGATATTTGTCGTTGATTGCTGCCTCCTAATCATGTGTATGAGTTCGCTCAGATCAGCATTTTCTTTCGTCATCAAATTAGCTTCGCCGATAGGTTGCTCTTGAGGTGAAAAGTCCACCGTTTGAGGCAAAATTCCGGGCTGATGGGAAAGTACACTTTTCTTCATGATTTGCGATGAACGTGGCTGAGCATCTAGCCCCTTAATGCTTGAAATTCCCGTGTCAAATATTCCCGACCTGTCGTTGCTGCCAAGCAATCTTGTGCATCAAGCCTTCCGAGGCCACCGCAAAATTCGGACCTCTCTTCGTGAAGCGCTCAATTCATCAAAATTATGCGGGTCGTGAGCCGGGCCTGTCCTATTCGCTTTCTTCAACCTTGCTCTTGCTTTATCGTACCGTCTGTTGATTTCATAGGCGAGGCTCAGCAAATCATGTAAGTGCCTTACGGCGATTTCAAGCTGCGACAATATTTCTTTTTTTCTGTCTCATTCCCATCTCCCGTTTTGGCTGCTGAACGTCTCAGCCGACTACTTTACATGATCGTAAAACCCAATCTGGAAATCAAAAGATCCAGCTGCGGTTCTGATCCGGCATTTGTTCGTAGGCCGGTATTTAATTGCGGGGTGTCAAATCAGGAAAAATAGTCTTTTTACCAAGTCGGCGGTTGGATTGGCTGAGGCGACTGAGTTCGGCCACGCATGAATCAATTCCCCGATGCCGCCGAATAAAATCTTCTAACGGCTCAGCAGGCGATTTGTATTTTGTCGCGAATATCAAAGCACGAACCCATTTGCTGCGGGCTTTTGCATCGACTTCTTTTGAGGGCTGGTGCACCGGATGATCGCCGCAACGGCTCGATAGGGACCAATCACCGATTACTCACTTTTCCGTCTCCGGTGGATATTTCCTTCATAAAGAGACGGTAACGCTTTAGCTGTTCCTTTTCTTTGCGCTTATTTTCTGCGACTTCTGGCTTTGACCTGCTCTTGTGTGATATTAACTGGACGGTCCGGCTCCCTTCCAGCTCGGCATTTTTACATTTCCCACAGCAAATCAAAATAGGCCGGGTTTTTAATGGACAACTTGTCAATAAAGTTGTCTCTGTACGTGTATGGTTTGATTACCTGAACTTTCCGTTTAGACATTTCATTTTCCTTTTGTTAGGCGATGACTTTTACGAGTCGTCGCACACGTCATTTACAACAATCATTTTGCGTGAGGATTGCCCGAAGGACAGCAAGTTTTAATCAAAATTCGCGAGATTCAGGCCTGCGGTTTGATTGATAATATTTTCAGACCACGCAAGGAATTTGATTCAACATATTATTCAGACGTTGGCATTGGTCGTTAAATCAATTCCAGAATTGCCGAAGAGAGGGAAAGTCTTCTGGAGGACAAAGCTACTGTCCCTCAGGATTATTAAACGGCCGCGATTTCGATTTATAAGATTGGCAACACTCTTGTCGAGAGCCTCCTTGATCGGGTTGCCTTACTGTCGTTTGCCGACGAGCAACTGGAATAATGTCGGGTTGCGGAATATCTCATTTGCCGAGTTCGTCCGACACATTGGTTGCCGCCTGGATATCCCTAATTGGATCGCGGTCTTGCGGATTGTTGTCGGCCACCTCGTCAAGGGTTTTCGGTAAGATCAGAACGTCATCGGAAGAAAACGTTCGGCGCTTCAGGCTTTTCGCTCCGTATTGAGCAGCGTAGGACGGGTTATTGGTAATCGGCATGACGTCAATTTCGTCGATTTTCCCAATTAAATATTCGTCCATGTGATCATGAAAATGCTGGTCCAACGGTTCACGAATTCGCCCGAGGCGTTGGGCAGCGACCAACCCATGAACGTGCAGCCCATCATTTGGCAACACATGACGAAGCTTTTGCTTGCGGCCACGATCCTTAGAGATGGGTCGGTCAGCGACGAACACCCCACGCGGAAGAATTGAAGCCCACCGTGGTGACCGAGGCTTCCGAACCATTCGTGTCGCGAGCCTTCCGTAAACCCGGGTAATCTCCTGGAACATCTGATCGACCTTGGCATTTCTGGAACCTGGTAATTGCCGGAACACAAATGTGAAGAAGTAAACATCCCAACCATTATTCCATTGTTGCCTTATCCAATATCCTAATGCTGGAATGAGTTTCAATTGATATGCGTAGTCACTGACTTTATTGTCTTTTATGTTTTCTCTATTTTTATCTCTAATTGTATCTGTATCTCTATCTGTGTCTGTATCTATTAGTATCTGTATCTGAATTAGTATTTCTATCTCTATTGTCTCTGTTCAGATCATCACCATTAGCCAATTGAGTAGAATTGAGAAGCTCAATACTTTCGCATGGCGTTCTCCTGATTGAGCAGGCACCTCTCGTATTGGTGTCCTTGAATAGATCAGCGACACTGCAGACAAAATTAGTGTCACCCGAGATGCGGATTTCAGGCGAAATTTGCTGAATTCAGGCGAAAATTTGCGGTTTTTGGAGAACCGGAATTTACATCGCGAACTTCACGCTTACGGCGATTTCTTTGGTAATAATTGTCTGGTATTTCACTGAGCTGAGTGGCGACGCGGCTTAGATGTCAATCAGCGGCTTTCTTTTTTGAGCGCCTTACTGGCCGACCGCAGCCGCGATACTACCCAATGGCCGTTACCCTCGACGCCGTCCTTCTTTTCGATGGATCTTCAGGTCTTCGCGGGCGCGTCGAACGCAGGCGTTGCTGATACCCACGGCGTCGGCCACTTCAGCGAGTAGAAGTCCTTCGCCGCTATACCGCGCTCGATTTGCGGACTCGTTTTTGTACCCTCGCCGATCTCGAGTTCTTTGGCTGCCTTGGTAATCTCCATAGCTGCGGTCCGCTTTTCGAGCTTGGCGGCTTGCACCGGCTGTTTGCCGATCTGCGTAGCGAGGAATCTTGGCCCGTTGCAATTTTGACGGCACCTTTTGCCTCACCACCAACAGCCACAAGCCTTACCATTTCCGCGACAGCGACAGGTTCGGATCCCAGGCAATCGCTGCAGCAGGACCGTCGCCGTTGGTGACCTTGGCCTCGCCGGAAGGCAATGCCTGGCGCGTCGTGGCCAACGATGTTGGTACCCGACACACGAATCGATCAGCCGCTATTCATTTCGCGCGCTGACTATTCCGACAGCACCGAAAGCTCGTAAGCGACTTGTTCAACACCAGCGCCGCAAAGCCGCTAAGATGCTTACGCTTGCTATGGCATCTTAGTGGCACAAAGGCACCCTAGTAGCGACGGCAAGGGCCGCTAACCTACGTTGGGTATCCTCCCCTTGGAACTCTTCTTGGTCATGGGGATTCCCTGACCCCATGGCCTCGTGAATTTCTTGCGGACACGGGAATAGGCCGTCATTCGGTGTAAGGGTATGGCCGCGCGTCAGTCAAGGCGCGGGTCCTGCCGTCATTGGGGGGGATTGCTCCGGCAGTCCCACACCCAAGAACCTTGGCCAGCGATCCCTTCAGTCGGCGTGACTTGACACCGAGGGTGTCGGCCGCCCGGCGGAGGGACGCGTAGCTTATGCCCACATTGGTGGCTTCGCGACGAATGTCTTCACCGGGATAGGCCCTGGACCTAGAAGGACGCGCAGAAAATCTTCGGCATCTGTAAGTGCCGGTAGCTTTTTGCTGCGCCCAGAGGCGGCCGCCAATGCCTCCTCGGCGCTTTATTGTAACCAGCTCCGGTTCCCACACCAAGTGCGAGGTCTCAATTCCATCCCCGACAATCTTTGTCTCGATGCGGAAGCCATACCCAATACGGTCCGGGGCCAAATTATTCTTGAGCGGCAAGAACAATGGGCGATTCGTGCCGGCTTCTTCGGTGACGAGGAACACGGCGCGTGGCACAGCGACCCACTCAGCCGACCCCATTATTCGATTGATGGCCCTGGCGCCGCTGCTTTTATTCAGGTGCGAGACAGCGACGACAGCCAGTTGATGCTTAGCCGCGAATGCGCTGAGGCAACTCTGAATAGCGCGAACATCGGCTCC
Source organism: uncultured Chloroflexia bacterium (assembly GCA_963750005.1). GTDB lineage: Bacteria > Chloroflexota > Anaerolineae > Anaerolineales > Villigracilaceae > Defluviilinea. Next base: position 769 of record CAVVPC010000011.1, on the reverse strand, counting down.
GTGGTTTCGGTTGATGCTTCGGCCGTTCTTGGACCCCAAGTAGGCGCTTGCAGGGTCGATGATAAGAAGTCGCACTTGCTCCAGGTTGTGTTCATTCTCAAGCCGATCGAGATCGCTGCCGAGATCGAAAGCGCGCTCAGAGCCGCCGTCATCTTTGACCGCGATGACGATGTGAACGCACCCGCATTCTGCCCCAGCCGCCACAAGCCGAGGGATGATGACGTCCGAAGGTTTGTCCTCCGCTGAAAGGATGATGATATGGCCTGGTCTTGCATTCGAGGCACCGTCTGGCCAGGCACGACCCGTCGTTACTCTCGCAGCAACATCGAGCACCAATTGTGATTTGCCAATGCCGGGCAATCCGACGATGCCCGTAACGCTACCGCTCGCGAGAATGTTGGGCCATAGCCATTCGACCTTTTCGGGCGTGATATCCAATGCGCGCGTCATGATGACGCTTGGCTCTACCGGAGGCGGGTGAGCAGCAACACTACCGTCATTAACATCGATGTTGATCAGACGAACCAGCCACAGCGGGACGAGCGCGACGTCGATCTCGCCAAGTGCCCGCCCAGATACAAAGCGGCGCTCGGCCTCAGGGTCATCAATCCGAGACGGCGCGACAACGAAGTCGCCATCACCGACAACCTTAAGACCGGCGCCGAGAGCGTGACTGCGGTCGCAAAGGTGAGCGCCACCAGCTGCAAAAAGCCGGACCCGTCGCTCGCCGTCGCGATAAGTGACGGTCTTTGGCAGGGTCTTGGTATAT
>CAVVPC010000010.1:0-42169 GCA_963750005.1 uncultured Chloroflexia bacterium | reverse complement strand
GCCAGTTCGATGAGCCGGTCGGGGTGGCTGTTGGAAATGACTGCGTGGTTTACGTAACAGATACCTGGAATGAAAGGATGCAGTCCTTTGCACCCGGCCGATGGCCTGCATATTTGCCACTTGCCCAGTGGGATGTAGTCAGTGGTTCGGAATCGTTTGGATAACAAGCCTTTCATCGCTGTCGACGCGAATAACTCATGTTTTCATTACCATCTTTCTGAGGATTTCCGCGTCATCGAATTTACATCCAATGGCAAGTTTATAAGAGCCTGGAGCGATTTCGGCACAGAAAATACGAATTTTGGCCTTGCTTCAGGCGTGGATGTGGATGCGAATGGGGATGTCTGGGTGACGGATGTTGGGAACAATCGCATTCTCAAGTATTAAGCTGCCGCAATAGGATTGGAAAAAAACAACCCTTTAAAGTTTGTAGGTAAAAAATAAAAATGAAAATGCAATTTCCAGGGGTGGGCATCTTCTTTTGACATTGACTCTTCTCCTGGAAGTAAGAGGCGTTATATTGCGTGTCGCCGCCCGCGCGATCGTCTCGATGCAAATCGCCGACAGTGCCGCAGGCGTAATCCAGATCGATGTTCTCCACCGTGTCGTGCGTGTCGTGATAGCCCGGTGCGGCTGATGTCGTAGTCTTCCATCATCAGGATGCACGGCGCGCCGATGTCGCTGAAGATCTGCACGTCGGTGTTGAAGACCGAACTCTGCGGATTGTCGAAGGTGCGCACTTCGCCATCGAGTCTGTGGATGACGCGCGATGGCCGGCATCTTCTTCGGATCGGCGCTGCGCTCACTGGAACCCAGCCCTTGCGCGTCGGGCTGCTGATTCCATTCGTCGGTTTTCGCGTTCCAGACTTCATTCGCCAGGTGCGCTTCATACGCCAGCCGCAACGACGCCTCGCTCTTGCCCGGCGAAATCTGGAAGATGTTGTGGGCGTTGTCGCGGCTGTGGCCGATCATATCCATCACCAGCGCGCCGACGACTTTCGTCTGCGACAGATCGATCCAGCGATCGTCGCCGACAGATGCAGCTTCAGCGTTTTCTCGATCAGCGCCTGGCAGAACACCCGCGCGCCCATGCAATCCGACGGGAACTCCTCGCCCGTCAAATGGATCAGCCACACGTCGCGCTCCAACTTGCCTTCCTTCGCCAGTTTCAGGAAGATCGGCGCGCCTTGCAGCAGCGTCGCCGTGGCCGAATCATTGTCGTCGGCGCCATGCGCGCCGATGCGCGCTCCGTCACCGCCCTGCCCTTCGTAATACATAGTCTTCCATGTAAGCGGTGTCGTAGTGATCGCCCATCACCACCGCTTCGCCGCGATTCTTGCCCGGAATCACGACGAGGATGTTGCGCTCATATTCCTTGCCTTCCTGATTGCGCACCCAGCCGCCGAACTGCGTAAAGTCAAAATCGGTTTCCCACTTGAACGGCAGTTCGCCGACAAACGCCTTGCCCTCCATGCCGGCCGCCGCGATCGCCTCTTGATGCCGCTTGATCAGATAATCGCCCAGCGCGTGCAGATCGCGGTGCGGATGCGCGATGCGCTTCTTCGTCGGCTCGTCCAGCACCACATCCGAGTTGACCTTGTTGACGAATTGGCCATGCGCCAGTGTGATGATGTCGTTCCAGTACGCCTCTTCAAAGGCGCGCGTCGCCGTCGCGGCATACGTGATCGGTTCGGGCAAAGGCCGATCGGTTTCCTCGATCCGCTGTTCGATCGCCTGCACCAAGCGTTGTTCGGCGCGTCGGCTGCGTCACTCGCTCGCGCACGATGCCCATCCAACTGCGCAGCCGCTCATCCTTCGCCATGCGCAGCATTTGGCGCGCGAAACTGCGCGGCAGGCGCGGCTCGTGCCAGAGCTCGGACATGTCCAGAATCGTCAAGATATTCAGCGCGGTTTGATGCCGATAATGATCGTGCCTTTCATCGAGATGGCGCAGCGCGCTGAGATACGCAGGGCGCTCCAACAGGCGCGGGTACAACTCGATCGGGTGGGCGAGGTCCGGCTGTTCGTAATCGTACGCCGTGAAATATCCCGGCAGGCGCACGTCCAACAGCTTCGCCTCATCGTCTTCACGCGACCAGTACGCCGCCAACGGCCGCTGCCAGAAGACTTCATACTTGCCCACGAGCATGGTGGGATAGCGGAAGAAATAGCGGAACAGGCCGCCGTCCAGCACATCCTTGGCCGCCCGTTGAATGTCGGCGCGGGTGTGGCCGTGGGGCCGTCGAGAATGAGATCGCCATCGGGCGTCCAGAGCTGGATATTGTGCGCCAGCGGTTTGTTGTACAGATCGAGATCGACCAGCGCCGTGCTAAACAACGCCTGAGTGACCGTCGTCACGCGCGTGCTCTGCGCGAGGGCATCGTCATCACGCCGCACGCGATCCCAACGATGCGTGCGCTTGTAGGTGTTGAGCACCAGTTCCTCGGCGATCTCCAGTGTCCTGCCATCGCGATCGGGCTCGCTCAACCACGCCGATTGCGGCACGCGGATGCCCGCGCCGTCATGGCGCGCGACCAGCGGCAAGATGGGATACTGCATGGCCAGCGGAAACGCGTCCGCGGCCTGCCGATAGATCGGCATGCCCCACTGGATCAAAGCTGAACGGGCTGGGGATCAACGCCAACTTTCTCGGCCAGATATTTTTCACGCAGTGGCGCGGGCAATTGCGCTGAAAGGCCGGAACGTCAGCAGATAACAGATGTCGTCTGCGGCCGCTTGCATCGTCGATGAGGAAAGGCCGCGTCCACTTCGGCAGCGGATCGACGTTCCAGTATGGGAAGCGCTCGTCCTTCCCGGCCGGCAAAATGCGAAAGCCCAGCTGCAGCAAATCTTCCACGGTGCGCGCTGTTTCGCCATATACGCTGGACAACAAGCCGCTCACAAACGCCAGCGATTCACTGACGGGAATTTCCTTCTTCGGGTGCGGTATAGAAACTCTGCCAGAACGCGCGCTCCGGTCCCTGCTCGCTGTTGCCGAACAACGTCCAGCGCACGCGCCCCAAATAATCCTGCGTTTTCCCCAAGGCCACCGGCATCAAGGTCACATAGCGCTCACGCGTCGAACGATCCCAGCCGCGCATCGAGTTCGGGCGACCAGTACGGATTCCCTTCGAGCAAACGCCGATTGCGCCCGACAACGCGATAATCTTGTTCGCCTCGTCCGAATTTGCACGAGATAGCCCAGCACTTGCTTGGCAATCTGCGCCAGGCCTGGCCGCAGTTCATACTCTTCTTCAATTTCAGGCACGCGCCAACCGTACGGATCATCTTCGGCAAACAGCGCCTTGTCGATGTCGCCGTACAGGCTGCAGCCGACGCGCGGCGACGGCATAAATTCGGAATACGCGGGAAGCGGATAACGCCCTTCGCCGACGAACCACGGATAACCTTCGACGAGTTTTTGCCAACCGATCGATTGTTTTTTAGGCATGACGTTCAACTCCTCCAATGAAGTTGAATGATTTTTCCGGGAGAAATTGCATCCAGCCAGGCAAGCAATCCTCAGGGGATGGATAGAACAATTATAATGCGCCAGGTCCCTGCCAATACTTTTATCCTCTTCGGATTAATGCCCTGTCAGATCGATTTCATTGATTATTATCCATTTATGGTTATAATCTTCTCATTCGATTTGATCCAATCAAAAGGAGGAAACGATGGCACCCAAGACCATAAAAGGCAAAGCTGCCATTCCAGGATTTAATCCAGACGCGGATGTAGATGTAACCGATGACCAATACGAGGCCTACGACAAGGGATTGCCGAAGGATTTACCCAAAGATTTCAACGGCTATAGCATCACCTGGTTCAACAACTTTGGTGTACGAAAGAAAAACAGTACATTGGAGGAAAAGGTTGTCCCGAAATACAGGGTATTCCTCCAAAAGCTGCCCGAAGGCAAAAAGCTGTGTGCCTACTACAATGGCGCAGTGCATGATGTCCCATTAGAGAGCGCCGAACCAGGCAGGGTCGTGTTCACACTGGAGGTGGGCGATCCCCCGGTTGGTCATTACCCATAACGTCCAAACTTCTCTTCCCACGCCGTGTGGATGGCCAGGCGCCAGGGAATATTTTCAATAAACATCCTGCGGGATTTTTCATCCCGCAATTTTGAGCCCTGCCTTTCAAGCAACTTTCCTGCCGAGTGCAGAATGATTGGTGGAGCGTGGTGTCTTCATTTTCCAGAAGGGCAAGATAACAGGCATAGTACACCCGCAATGGCTCTTCCGTCCCTTCCAGGTTGCCATCTATCTGTAGATACGAGATAATCTTTTCTGTTTCTGCCAGGGCAGGGGTCGATTCGCCTCTACGCAACAAACTTTGGATCATACCTGCCATGGGCTCCGTTTTCAGTCCTGGCTGTCCCAGTTCCTCCCGGATCATAATGGCATCCCGAAATGCATTCTCAGCAAGTGAATAATTTCCCTGCCCTAGATAAGCGTACCCGATGTATAAATACGACCAGGCTTCGCTCGGTCTATCTCCCGTCGCTCTGGAAAAATCGAGTGCCTTCCGTAAGTATTCCAGTGAGTTCTCGAGTATGTTCCGAACACCGAGGTTTGCACCTAGATTTAATCAGCAAATAAGTTTCAACGTACAAATTCCCCACCTCGCGTGCCATAGGCAGAGCACGTGAGTAATAGGAATATGCTGTTTCCAAGTCACCAAGCATGCCTGCCACCCAGCCGAGGTTCGTGAGGGTAACTACTTCCTGCGAGGGCTCCCCGAACAGGCGGAATAGCCCTAACACCCTTTCCTGATACTCCCGCGAAAGCAGATAATCCTGCAGAACCAAACCGGCAAAATTTCCCAAATTTCCCAGAGCTCTTGATTCCAATCTTCGATCGCCGGTCTCCTGGGCAATAACGAGCGCCCTTTCGAGGTATTCCCGGGCAATGAAAGGTTGTTTTTGTTCGATGGCAATAAGTCCCATCGAAACGAGGATATAACCCTCCTTGACCGGATCATCATATTGCTGCGCAAGACGCCTGCCCTCACGGGCAATCTCCATGGCCTCCTCCAATTTACCCTGCCGAAGAAGGGCGAGCGGCCAGACCTGGAGGTCTTTGAAAATCGTATCGGCATCCTGGAATCTGCAATTTAATGCCATGACCCTTTCCGCGTGCTGAATCACGGACGGGTAATCGCTTTTTATCACGAAATAGTGGGTAAACATCATTTCCACCATGGCCTCCCGCTGCGGATCTTCCAATTCCTGGGCCAGTACTTCCAGGGCCTCCAGGTCCTTCAAATGGGAAGCATGTTCCCCAGCCGCTTGAATAATTCCACTCGTTCGACATGGAGATCAAATTGGGCAGCCATGTCTCGCAGAGGCGTGAAATTTAGGGCAGCGGGTAAGATATTCAATCCCCTTTTTATTTTGGTAGGCTGCCGATGCATCCCTGCCGGCCAGAGCATAATAGTATTGCGCCTTCTCCCGGGAATCGGCCAGTTCGGCATGATAGGCCAGCTCAGCATGATGGAAACGAAGGTCCTCACCGTAGATCTTTTCCAGCGCCATCACAGCCTGTGCATGCAGTTCCTGCCTGTGGGCGCGGACTTGCATGGTGTAGGCAGTATCCCGCAGCAACCCATGGGTAAACACATACCGCCTGTCGTTCTGTCCGACCCAGATGGAGAACTGCTCCGCCTCCACCACATATTGCTCAACGGTCTCCCCTTCAGCGATCATCGCAATAAGCACATCGAGAAGGAATTCACGTCCAAAGACTGAGGCGGTTTGAACGACCTCCCTGACCTTACGGGAAAGCTGGTCGAGTCTCGCCACCAATACTGCACCGATATCGCCCGGCATGAATGACGCGTGGACACGTCTCCACCTTGTTTCCAGCCCAGACCGCTCATCTCGATCAGGTTCTCATCCTGCAGGTATCGGATGATCTGCTCCACAAAATAAGGATTGCCTTCCGAGCGGTCCATGACCAGGTTCACAAGATCGAGAGCCGGCACGCCTCCCAACAGGATTTCCACCAGACGGGCAACGGCTTCGCGCGGCAGTCCGCTAAGATGGAGCTGCTCATCCACGATCCCAGCCTCCAACAGCGGGTTGCGGCTCAAAATTCGTGAAGTGGCAATTATTGCAACCGGATAAAACCCAGCGGAGGCCAGCAGGGCGCGCTTCAACCTCGGCAAAAAATTCAAGGAGTCCTCATCGATGAACTGCACATCCTCCACGAACATAATAATGGGCTGCCGCAGGCTCTCGGCTTCGATCAGCGCAATCAATGCCAGAAGTGTGCTGTTGTAACGGGCCTCGGCATCCGACTGCTCGTAGAAGTGAATCCACCCAGTAGAGATCGACCAGCGCTCCCAGCACGGAGCGGAGGCGATCCAGCTCCCGCGCCAACTCAAATTCATGCATCGCAGCGATCAGACTGTCAATCTTTGCGTTAAAAACCTTCTTCCGCTCAGCCTCATCCAGGGAGGAGGTAAAGCGGAAATAATGGAACAGCCAGCTTCGGAATGGATTGAATGACTGACGCAGGATCTCCTCAGACTGGCAGAGTGCCCAGGTGGCATGCTGTTCCTCAAACAGGCGGGAAACACGAAAACCCTGTACCAGCCGTCCTTTTCCAATGCCTGCATCTCCAAGGATGAGCACCACCCCCGCGAAGTTGTGCCCCCACAATGGCTCAACGAACTTATCCAGTCGGGACAGCTCACGATCCCGGCCGATCATCTCCCCCATGTAAACCACTTCCATGTCACGGTTATAACTCTTAAGCGATGAACCCGTTGGAGAGCAGAAAAGCCTTTGAAAGGCTGTTCCCCAACCACATCCAGAATATACCTGTCCGATACCCGTCGTGCAATCCGGTCATCCACCCAGATCTCGCCGAGGGGTGCAGCCATCATAAATCGGGAGGCGAGATTGACCCCCCATCCATAACAGGTATAGTCCTCGCACATGACGCCGCCCAGATAACCCGCATGAGCAATATAGTAGGTCAGCCCTGCAGTGACCGGAATATCGATCTGGGAGCGGAGGTCGAGCACAAAGTTGAGAGCGCGGCCAATGTCGTTTTCGTATGCCACCGGCGCGCCCCACAGGATGAGGATATTACAGCCTTTATCACCAAAATCGATGCGGTTGAGCAGGCCGCCATATTTCTTGTGAAGCTCAAAGATAGTACGGGTTACATCACGCAGCTGTTCATTGGTGATATTCGGGAAGCGCATGAACAGATTAACTACCTGCCGGAACTCCCCACGGACATTCTGGGCAATGATTTCCTCTGGCAGGAAGATGCGCGAGATTTCCAGATCGATTTCGGGCAGTACAGCCGGTATGATGGCTGGCAGGTCGCTGGCAAAACCGTACATCTGGTGGAAGTCTCCGGCTGGTCGTGTCAGTATCAGGTCACCGAGCAAGGCTCGCAAATCCTCCGTGATCAGGATCTCACCAACACTTGCGGAATGCTCTGCACTCGAAGCGCCGTCCACGGCAGAGCCTCGAAAGTAATAAGTCGCTTTCCGCCCATCCTCGGAATGCAAAATCCCCCACGCCACGGATCCGTAAGTAAGGCCTATCCTCGCCGTGAATTGGAAGGTCCCATACAGCGTGCGGCGTTGGCCATTTTCAATCAGGCGGTGCTGTATGACCCAGGCCGAGGCAAGTGCGCTTAAAGCAACCTTCCTGGCATCCGCCTCGGTGGGATACAAGGCCATAATGCCATCGCCTGCAAAGCCGATGATCTTTCCACCGTAATTGAAAATGCTCTCCACCAGTGGATCGAAAACACCGTGCATTAAATTGGCGAGTACTTCCGCGCCGTGCTGGCCGTGCTGCATCAACGCATCGGTCATGGTTGAAAAACCCGACAAGTCAAGAAACATGCCGACGGCAGGAAATTCCCCCCTATATTTCCCCGCACGATAATTCTCAACAATAATCTCCGGTACTACTCGATGCATCGCCAGATTGTAGCATGTATAATGATCGCATGTCAGAAAATGCATTTGAGATCCGGATTTGTAAGTCGTGCGGTCTTCGCTATCCGCTGGTGACGGGGCAAAATTTCGGGACGCGTTGTCCCGCCTGCCTGGGAGAGACCCGCGTCGCTCACCACCGCGCACTGGTGAGGGAGCCAGCGCCTCCACCCACCCCCACATCCCGTTCCTCAAATCGGAAATTGGCAGTCCTGCTGGATAACGTCCGCTCGGCGTGGAATACTGGTTCGATCCTGCGCAGTGCGGATGGATTTGGATTCAGCCAGGCATATCTGTGCGGGATCACTCCCACACCCGATAATGAGGCCGTGACCAAAACATCTCTCGGCGCGGAGGAACTCCGTCCCCTGGTCTTATCATAAGGATGCAGTGAAGCTGGTGAAGGGCCTGAAAAAAACAGGCTGCGTCATTTATGCATTGGAGGAACAGCAGCGAGCCATTGGGCTTCGACAGGCTTCAGTCCCGCTCCAAAACTTGATCATCGTGGCAGGCAATGAGATCACCGGTGTGGATCCAGAACTCCTCGATCTGTGCGACCAGATCATCTACATTCCGATGGGCGGTGAGAAGCGATCCTTCAATGTGGCGATCGCTTTCGGCATAGCAGCCTATGCACTGACCACAAAATAAAAGACAAATAAAAACTCCCGCAGGTTGTTCCTGCGGGAGAGGGATACTTCAGCTTACCTGGTGGGGACGCGAACCACATTGTAATCGGTATCAGGGGTCGGCGGGGTGTCGAACCGGGCGTTGACAGCATAAAGGGAATTGCCAAACCTGGCAATCGTCGTGGGCACCCGGAAGAGCGGACTGGTAATTAATCTTTCAATCGTACCGGAATTGAGATCAGATCCCAGTTTGATGACTGCAATTTGATTCAGACTGTTCTGCACAACGTATAAGGTTTTTCCTTGCAGAAGAATGCCATCACCATTGGGTACGCTGCCCGCTCCCAGGTCGATACGGGTGGCTTCCCCGGACTCCGGATCCACATTGTACAGCGCACCATTCCGAACTGTTGACGATAATCAATGTCTTACCATTAGGCGTCGCTGCAATACCATTGGCATTGAAGCCTCCGGGGGTAAATTGATATTCCCCGCCCAGAGGTATGGTCTCGACAATCCAGGAAGAGGCTGTTCCATTTTTATCAAGTGGTACCCGGTAGATCTCCGGCTGGAAGGAATTGGTGAAATAAGCGGCATCCTGGGTAATGATTACATCATTGATAAAACTTGGATCCGTGCTTAGCTGGAGTGCGGCAACCGATTCTCCGGTTTCCGCGTTATAGATGAACGCCATTCCGGTTGGACCACCCGCTACAAACAGCAAACCGGAGCGTGGATCGTATTTCAACCCAATTGCGCTGCGCCCAGCCTGGGGCGCGACAAGCTCATCAACTTTCCCGGTGAGAAAGTCACCGCGATAGACAGCACCCGTTGGGATGGATCCCACGTAGAACGTGGTTCCATTCCCGCTGGCTATACCTTCCGGTTGAAAACCATTCGGCAATGAGATCGATTTCAGGAAACGGAGCAGCGGCACTTCCAATCACTGCCAGGATTAGGCCAACAAGCAACAATGAAGCGAGGATGTGACGTTGACTTTTGTGAAGTCATGAACATGTTTCTCCTTTTCAATTATTAATTGATTTGTGCTTTGGTAACCTGCCTGCATCCCCGAGGTGTTTTAAATATGGTACTGGGAAATTATGAAACTTTTCTGAGAACAGATTAAAAAGTAGACTAGCAATTTTCCCAATCGACATGCGGGCTTAGAACGTAATTTTCAACGAAATAATATCCAGCGGGGGCAGCCTCCGCTGGATATTTTCTAAGCAAACTGGAAATTATGCTATTTGGTCTAAGGTGTAACTGGTGGCTGAGTATCCGCAGGCTGGGTTGCCGCAGGCTGAGTAGCCGCAGGCTGGGTAACCACGATAGGGGCTGATGTACCTGTAGGTTGGGGTGGCGGATTCGTCGGGGGAGGAGGATCCGTCGAGGTAGGCGCATTCGTTGGGGGAGGAGGATCCGTCGAGGTAGGCGCATTCGTCGAAGTAGGTGCAACCGACGGAGTAGACGATGGTGGTGGAACCGGCGAGGAGGTCGGCGGGTCTGTCGGGATATCTGTAGGGGTGGGAGGAATAGGTGTTGAAGTCGGTGGTTTCGTCGGGATTTGAGCACTCGTCGCTGTCAGTGTGGGAGGACGGAGCGTTTTCGTGGGCACCGGCGTGTGCACGGCTGTGGAGGTCGGCTTGTCAGACTTCTTGCGGGTGGGAGTCGGAGGAAATAAGAACTTGTAGAGGGAAAAGGGTGTGGGGGTACTCAAGAAATCGGAAACCGGCCTTAACGTCATTGCCGCCATGGGGCCCGGCGTAGCTGTTTCCCTGCCTGTAACGGGCAGGAAAATACGTCCGGGGCTTGGCGCTATATTAACCAGCATCTGCTTGGCCAGGGCAACTGCAGTACTGTTCATACTCGCAAAAGACAAGTCCTGCGTGCTGCGTGCCTGCAGGTCCATGGCCGTGGGGGGAGCGGGATCAAGACCAGCCACCAGAAAGATCATCCACGCCATACTCGAACAGAGTATGAGCGCTGCAAGGGCTTGAAAAGGGGCGGCAAACTTTTTCATAAAATAAAAGTTGATCTTCCGGGCAGTGTAGAAATCTCGTTGACTTTAAATTCAACCACAAATTCATTTTCCGGTACATGACAGGGCCGAAAAGGAATGGTTACACCCTGCCGGAACCGACCTGGCAATGGATCGGCATAATTATCCCACATCTGCAAGTATTTCAGTACGCATGCAGGGCAGTTTGGGATATGGAAGCTTTATGTCTTATTTCGAACACAATGTTAGGAGATGTCCCCACTCAAAGCGAGCCTGGCAGGCCTAGCTCAGACGAATTTGTCGAATTTTTCAATCTGCTCATCGACCTGGTTGAGAAGGAGTTTTATCTCCTCCCTATCATCGATCGCATGGCGCAGGGATGTTAACAGCTCATCGTTGTCCTCATCGGCCCTGGTTTTCAGCAGGTGCTCATCGCGTGCGATCTGCCTGCTCTTTTGTTCAAGCTTGTCCTGAAGCCGCCTGCGGTATCCCTCGTAAAAGCTTTGCTCCCGAATTGTCTCCATACTGACAGGCAGGCCGCCCTCCAGCAATTCCGCGACCGTTATCAGGAATGCGTCCAGGTCAACCGGCTTCTGGAGGAAGCGCGTTGCACCAATATCAAGCGCGAATTCCTTATCTTCGGGTGCTACGTAAGTAGCAGTTATAAACACCACAGGAATGTCACAGAGTTCTCGGGGGCAAGACGCAGCCGGTGTACGAGGCCAAAACCATCCAATTTTGGCATCATAATGTCCGCAATGACAATCGCCGGGCGCTCTGCCCGAATAATGTCCAACCCTTCCCGGCCATTACGGGCTGTGATCACACGATAGCCTCTGAATGTCAGTGTTGTTTGTAGCAGTTTCAGGATATCGGGATCATCCTCCACAATGAGAAGATAATCTGATCCTGTATTCATTATATTATTTTAGTCCCTGTTTTGGTCCGCAATATATCAAATTCATCACTTTTTGAAATTCGGCGGTTTAGTTCCAACCTCCCGTCCTCATCCGGTTCCGGATCTCATCCTCCAGGGCCGAAAGCATCTCAAAGAAAGCCTCCTTATCCGAGGCCGTGATGGTCGATTTCTCTTCGAGGCGGGCCAGTAAATAAACCATCCACGAGAGCCAGGTTCTGGGATTGCTTTCCAAATCGACCATATCGCTGGTTAGATGGTCGAGGGCATCCCGGATATCTTCTTCTTTTATCATGTTGCACGCTCCTTTCTCACTATTGTATCATCCCACCAGGCATCACCCCTGCCAAAAGGATACGACGTCTGCATGCAGCGAGGGCCAACTGAAGCTGGAACAGCCCTAAAGGGTATTCTTTGCCAATTCCTCATCAGGCAGGCGCCGGTTTTGCCGCCTTTGGATGCATAGCTTTCCAATATATTCCGCGAATACGTAGTAATCGTCTGCCTTCCGCTGGCGACGGATCTCCAGGACGTATGGCCCAATTCGTCTCCATATTTTAGCTACGGGCAGACTGAGCCAGTCAAGGAAATCATCCTCGATATCCCAGTAATTTTTGGCAATAAATCCAATGTAATCGAGGAGGTTCAAAGTCATTTTGACAGCCCGCTGGCCTTCGGGCAGGCCGTCATCCTGACCGCCCTCAGCAGCCATAATTTTTTCCTGTGTTCGTGCGTACCAGGCAGCTAAATCTTCATTGTCCTTTTTAATATTCATGTTCACAAGGATCCAGCGACGAGCCGCCTCCTGTTTTGGGTCGGTGAGCTTTTCAAAGATCGCCTGGTATATTTCATAAGACAATTTAGCCTTTTCGCGCGATTCAATAACATCCGCGTTGACACGATCGATGACCGAAGTAACGAGACCACCAACCAGGAAGGAAAGGGTAAGCACGCCCACAAATCCGCTCAGCAGGTTCCAATCCTGGGCCCCCGACACGTTGAAGGAAAAAACGTTGAACAGCCACATGGTGATGGAATAGCCCACCAGGGTAAACAGGATCGTAAACAGGGCAAAAAAACCAAGCTTACGAAAGAAATTGGGGTTGGATTTTCGTGACCGCTGAGCCATGCTGTTCTCCTTTGCTCCAGGCAAATACAATTATTTTTTTCTTCCGCCCCCCACCAGTGCAACTGCTCTCTACCATGCGTCCCCCTCTCTCCCCTGTCAAATCCATCACCGGGACTGCCTGACCCTTACAGGAAGCCCTGACACTCCGGTCTTGCCCCGCTCACGCCAGGCAGTGGACCGCATCCCGTAAATCAGGCGGTCGTAAATGTAATCACCCACGACCTCCCCATCAGGTACTCGTGCATGCAGTCGATAGCCCAATCGTTCGGGGATGGCACGGCTGCGCAGGTTGTCCACAGCACAGCCGATGACAAAGCGCTCGATGCCCATGTTGTCGATGGCGTAATCCATCAACCCGCTGACACAACGTGTGATGATCCCCTGCCCCTCACTTTCCCCATCGATCCAATAACCGAACTCGGCGGCAGTGAAGCTGTCCTGCAGACGGCCGAGCATGATCTCCCCGACCAGGGCCTCATTCATCCAGATCCCCATTTCCAAGGGCGGGTTCGGAGGTGGGAAGTAATGATCCAGTTCCTGGAAGTAGCCGGGGTATTCCAGCATTGCCAGCATGGGATTCGCCAGGGAATTGAAGAAACATTCGATTGTTAATTTCCGGGCAGCCGTTATCGTCTCCGGCAGGGCGCTCGGGTGGATCCATGGCCGGAGACGCAACCGGTTGCGCTCAACAAGCAGGAAAAGGGCCTCCGCCTTCTCCGGATGAAGAGTGTGTAACTGTAGATCCTTATCTATGGCAATATAAAACATGATTCCTTTGATTCAAATAAGCGCCAGAACAGAACCAGCCATCCCTCATTTAGGGGGATGGCATGCCTCCGGCCATTTAACACAGCCTGTTATTGCTCATCTTCTCCCCCTCATCTTATGTTACCGGCCCGAATACAGGCTCAATATCAAAAATCAACCGGGCAGGAACTTGTTCTTCTTCTTCTCGATTTTGATCTTTTTCTTCTCCTTCGGATTTAGCTTCGATTTCTTCCTCTGTTCCTTGTTGCCTTTATCTTTTTTTCCATTGCTGCTCATAATGTTTTTTCCTTTCGCATGTAAGATATAAAGAACAATCGGGCTGTTTCATTCAGGGAAGAGTACCAGCCAGCAGCCCGGATCTCCGGCAAGCAGACCCAATCCCATCTTCAGCGGCTTTTCGCAAGGTTCTGCATCGAATGCCCGGGCGATCCCGGCTGCCGCAGGAGAAAAATAGGCAATGACTTCACAGTGCAGCCGGCCTTCTGATTCAGGTCGGGTAAACACGGCCATTTCGGGCGGCCTTCCGGCAGTAGAAAACCGTTGCAGGAACAGCTCCTCAATTTCCGCCGAAGGCGTGCCCGCCATGATCCCATCCCCAAGATTAAGTGAATACCAGCTCTCCATTCGATCTGCCTGCCTTTTGGATTCCATTTCAACCTGTTCCTATTGTATTCGAACCCGGACAATCTTATAAGATGGCAGTTTAAAGTTTTTTTCCTGCGCTTTATAAACGGGCAATACAATTATGGAAATTCATCTTCCTTCCATCATATCCCATTTCGACCGGCGCAAAAAGACAGCGGGCAGATTTCATTTGGTGAGTATAATTGCAACCACTGGTTGGGATTATAGAGAATACAGGAGGATATCTTGACATCAGAATACGGAAATAGCTTCAGCATCGTCCTGGCAATTCCTGCAATCATCTTGTTTTAGTTGCGGGCGCCTATCAGCCCTATACTGACCATTAATGGATAACACGCTCATGCAGGAAAAAATTTCCATTCTGCAGCTCGCCTTTAAGGGACTGGAGGAGCACGAACTGCGCGAAATGGCGGATTTTGCCCAATTCGGTACCTACCCGCCGGGCCATATCCTTTGCCATGAGGGGGAATACGAGGATTCATTCTATGTAGTTGCCGAGGGCAGCGTCGTAATTTCCAAGAAAATGTTGGATGAAGCGGGCCAGCATGTACTGCGAGTTGGCGGCAGGGGCGATCTGGTGGGCGAAATGGGCTTGATCCAGAACGCACCCCGTGCAGCCACTGTGCGTACGCTTACCGAATGCAAGCTGCTGGAAATGGGGAAAAAGGATTTTGAGACGATCCTTTCCAGCAGCCCGCGCATGGCAATGGACATTATCCGCATTACGCTGGACCGGCTGCGCGCCAACGATCACATGGCAGTTGCAGAGCTGCAAAGGACCAACAGCGTCCTGCGACAACTGGACCGCAACAAGCTTGATTTCATTCAGGTGGCAGCGCACGAGCTCCGTACACCGCTGACGGTGCTGAGCGGATACATCACAATCCTGCGCTCGTTCCCGGAAGTCAAGTCAAATGCTGCGCTGGGGGAAGCGATCGACCGGCTCACAGGCGGCGCCGACCGCATCCAGGAAGTGGTCAACATGATGCTGGATGTTACCCGTATTGATTCTGAGCTCCTGAATATCGGCAGTACGCCCGTGCCTGTCAGGCTGCTCGTCAGCGATGTGGTCCATGGCTTTATCGAAGCCGCCCGGGGCAGGAGAATCGGGCTCAACACCGAGTACCTGGAGGATACCCCGGATATTTACGGAGACATTGCCCTGATCCAAAAAGCGCTTTACCACCTGGTAGTCAATGCGATCAAATATACGCCGGATGGCGGCAGTGTAACCATTCGCACCTCTTACTGCGTCCTTGATGAAGAGATACCCGGCGTGGAGATCACTATCAGCGACACGGGCATTGGCCTGGACGCGGAACACTTCGATCTGATTTTCGAGAAGTTCTACCAGGTGGGAGAAGTGGCGCTGCACTCGTCGGGGAAGACAACTTTCAAGGGAGGTGGTCCCGGTTTGGGTCTCGCCCTTGTGCGCGGTGTCGCCCGGGCACATGGCGGCAGAGTCTGGGTGGAAAGCCCGGGACATGATGAAACCCGCTTCCCGGGAAGCACGTTCCATCTACAGCTGCCTGTGAATCCTCCGGTACCACAAGCGCCTGTTCGATCTTAACCTTACATTTCAGCCCAATCCGCCGGGACCAGCCACACATCCAGATACATCATTACAACTTATTCGCCTGCGTCAGCGTATATTTGTGTAATGAATGATAATTCAAATGGAGGCAAAATGACCAGCGAAGCAATGCCGGCTGAACCGGAACGACAGGATAAGAAAGCAATCTACCGTGGCGGAGCATCAGAAACGGTTTATGGGCTGGGATTTCTAGGCGCCCTGGTCTACTATATCGGGCACGCCACCACTCTGTGGATCGGCCTGCTGGGATTATTCAAATCCGCCTTCTGGCCTGCAGTACTGGTCTACGAAGCATTGAAATTTTTTGGCAGGTAACGGGCCTGACAACTCCAGCATTTAGCCGGAGAATTTCAAGCAGCCGTGCCGGCTTCGCTAGAATGCGAAGGCAGTCGCCGGGTTCTTCACCGTGATAAGGTGCAGGTGTTCCTCCGTGACCTTGCGTTCCAATAATCCAGGGATGAATTTCTCCACCAGAGCCGTATAACCTCGATAGCCATCGTCCGGCAGTCCATCCGGTCGGGCGGGGTTGTACCAACCGGCATCGTGCGAGAGCAAAAGGTGTTCTGCAAAACCGGCATCGATGAGTTCAACGGCCATCTCAAGCAGTTCCGGCTGTGACTGATAGGGTGCACCTACCGAATCCAGCTCCACGTAGGCGCCGCGCCGTGCGGCTTCGATTAGGACCGACCTGTCGGGTTCTGTTTGGGCGTGGACCCAGATGAAGCGGTGGAGGTCCAGGCCCGCATCCTCCAACACATCCATCTCCTTCCTGGCTACCTTCCCACCGATCGTGTGACTGGCGATGACGGCGCCTGTTTCCAGGCTGGCCCTTGCCGCGGCCTTGAGGTTCCGGATTTCCAGAGCGGTGGGTCCATCCTCGCTCATTGCCAGCTTAATGAAGCCGGCACGAATGGAGGACGCTTCGATACCTTCCGTCAATTCTTTTATCCAGAGATCGGCCAGCTCTTGATCGCTGGTTTCCCGCAGGGAAGCAGGTATGTATTCATCGCGGTACACCCCGGTTGGTGGGACAATCTGAATAGGTGTGACCTCTGCAAGCCTTTGCAGTATCTCGATGTTTCGTCCCACCCCAACGGTCGAGCATTCCACCAAAGCAGTCACACCGGCGGAAGATGCCTCACGCAGGAAGGGTTCCACAACCTTTACAACAGCAGATGGTTCAGCCCGGGCATAATCCAGGACTCGTGGTCCACGCAAATCTGTAAAAAGATGCTCGTGTGGAAGGATCAAACCGAATGAGTCGATCTCGACCGGACCTTTTAGAGTGTGTATTCTTTTCGCCATCGCAGATTATCCACCCTTGAAAAGCCGCGTAACCTGCTGGATCAGGCCGGGCATACATCCCGGAGATGGCTCCGGCACCGGGGTAGGCTCGGGCGTAGGCGTTGGACCAGGCGCAGGAAGAGACGCAAAAGGCTCGAAGAGAAGTGTGTTCTTGTGTGCATCCAATCCTTCAAGCTGGGGAGTTTGCGGGTATTCAGAGGAGGGCAAGTATCCACGCAAGCGGGTATAAAAATCGTTGTATGTCAGCCCGGGGCTCTGCCGGATGACCCGCAGGGCCATCGCAGACATGGCTCCATTGTAACGGCCATCGATCTCGGCATCATAGGAATATTCACTGTCGCTGCAGCCGCTAACCAGGATCTCCGGCATGCCGGATTCCGGCAAAAGGAATCGCTGCCGCACCATTCTATTCTCAGAGACTCCATCCAGCGGCATGAAACGTGGCCTGGCATTCTCCGGAACCAATCTTGTGACGGAACCCGAAAAACAGCTGTCGCTGATGACGACCAGCGTCGCCCGAGGATCAAGCCTGTCGACAATGACACGCAGCTCGTCGTCCAGGATCGTGCCGTCGTAAACATAAATCGCCTCGTCATATGAATTGCCCTCATCCCCGCTCCAGTCGAAGGCCTGGGTGCCATGGCCGGAATAGGTAAAGACAATGACATCCCCTGCAGACGCTGAGGCGACCAGGTTATCGAGCGCCGTCTTGATGTTCTGCCGGGTGGCCTGGGAATCGAGAATCAGGCTGGCCTCGAATCCATATTCAGTCAGTAATGCGCACCAATCGTTTGCATCATTGACACAGCCCAGTAGATCATTTGCGGTACCCGGGTAATTGTTGATACCGACACAAACAGCTTTTTTCATCGTGTATTCTCCTTGATAGGCAATTCAAAAGGAATGATGGAAAATCCGGCGACCAGCTGGCTGCAGTTCATTATAGGCAGAAACCCCTGCAGCAACAAGACACTCCCGCGCCACGGCTTCTCGTTTCACACGCCCCAAGCCAGGCTACTTGCTCAAAAAGGCAGAGTCGGGTTGTGGCTGGAGAGCCGGTTGCCAGTTTGTGAGTGCTGGGATATGATTTCCGGCATGACTGGCATTGATGAATCCAATTCAAATATATTGTGCAAGGCGTGCGGGTTGTGCTGCACCGGTCACTTATTCATATGGGCAAAACTTCGGTCCTCTGAAATGGACTCTGCCGAGGGGTTGGGACTAAATGTCTTCCGGTCGAATCCCCGCCAGAGAGGGTTTAGCCAGCCTTGCCCGCTCTGGGAAGGACAGTGCACGATCTATACTTCTCCTCACTATCCCCGGTTTTGCCGCACCTATAAGTGCAAACTGCTCAAGGAGGTCCTGGACGAGACCACTCCCCTGCCAGAGGCTTTGACCGCAATCAAACAGGCAAAGGGAATGATCGCTGAGTTGGAGGCACTTTTGCCCAAATCGCGAAATCCAAACTTTCGGGAGCGCCTGGTTGCCCACCTGGAGCAGTTGAAGGAATCTGGAGACCCGGAAAATGCGGAGGCGGAGTTTCGGCTGAAGGCAAATGCGCTGTTAATTCTTTACAGACAGGTTTTCGGCGTCACAGACCTGGTAGAGCCGCCGGAAGAGGGCTGATGCACCCAACATGTCCCGTGATACAACTCATCGGATGGAATACCGTATATATAATGCCCCCGTTCACACCCCTGCCTGATTTGCCATGAATTGCTTAGCAATTCAAAATCACGGGCGGCGCCATGGCAGGTGTGTGAACGAGAGGGGTAAAGTAATGGCAATTCGAAAGGAGACCGAAATGACAGCATTAACAACACCGGAAGAACGTGCAATGCAAAAGCCTAAAGTGGTGGTCCAGGGCGGTGGTTCGGATAGCGTCTATGGACTGGGCTTCATTGGTGCCCTGGTCTATTACATCGGGCAGGCCAAAACATTTCAAGAGGGAGTTGTGGGATTTTTCAAAGCCATTGTATGGCCGGCCATCCTTGTGTATGAGATATTCAAGCTTCTGAAGATCGGTCAGGCGGTGGAACAACCCGAGCCGCCACAATCGACAGAGTAGGCAATGGAAGATGGACGATGGACCATTGTCCATCTTCGAAGGTCTATTTGTAGATAAAATCACATTGAGGAAAGCTCGAAAACAGGGCGCTTTTGCGCTTCTGTGATATAGGCTTCTTCCGGCGAGTCAATCCCAACATCAAAGTAGCGCCGGGCGACAGCTACGTTGTTCACGTACCTGCGCAGGACCGGCGCGGCTTCTTTCGGAGAGAGCTCCCGGATCGCCAGGGTTTCAACATTCCCTTTTCTGGAGAGCGTGACCTTCCCAGCGGCTCTTGCATTGTGGACCCAGCCTACCGGGCCAAAGGGAGCCACCAGCCAGCGGTGGCCGTCTTCCTCCACCAGCACGACCGGGGTTGTCCTCTTCCCGCCGCTCTTCCGGCCGACGGTGGTTAAAACATAGTAACCTTTCGGCGCCAGGTTCAGGGAAATAAATGCCTTCGTAAGCCCATCGGCAATATGGCGGCTTGTGTTGACTTTGAATTTATCAGCCATTTCCTTGTCTCCTCTCTTGTTTGAGATTTACTCAGTCCGGCTTCCCCACTTTTCCTCGCTTGCGCAGTGTAAATGCAAAAGTAAAGATCCAGATCAAATAAGGGATGATGACCATTCGCTGGATCACACCATTCCACGGGCTGAAGAAGTTGGGTTGTACCGGTGTCTTGGTCGCCACGGACAGCATGATCGTAGCTGCCGCCGTAATGATCCCGGCTGCCAGCGTCCAGCCCTGGAGGTGGACCCAGTTCGGATCCTGGCGGAAGCGGCGCCAGAACACAAAACAGCTGACCGGCGAAAGAGAGAAGACCAGCGCTCCAAAGATGGCATGGACGTAGCCGTGCATCGTCATCTGGTCGCGAGGTGTGGAAGCGGGATCGGTCACGAACGGACCCGAGACGAGGAAGCTGAATCCAATGATCGCCAGCAGGATGGGTCCCCACCTCGAGGCTTTCCCCTCCTGAAACTCCGCCGCCACGCCCCAGGTAAACAGGAGGAAATGAGCTGCCGAGAAGGATGAAATTCAGGATCTGGATCCATCCACGCGGCCCGATGGACAGCTCGCTGATAAATGTGCTGCGCGGATCATAGCCTGGGCGTAGCAAGCCTTCCAGGGAGAATATAACAATAAACAGCGCCGACCCGATCATCCCAGCCCAACCGCCCAGGACGCGCCTGCCTGTTCTGCCAGTCATATCAACTCCTTAGAATATCAATATCCAATTTGTTTATGGCACATCAAAAGGATTTGCGACGCGGGTAAAAACTTCGTGACTTTTCGCAGGCAAAGACCTTTGAAAACACGCAATGTAAGATTTCGATGGACTACGGCATTGTAAGATTCTTCGCCCTAACAATCATATACGCGCCCAACCCACGGCTCACCAGCGCCTTCGGACAGATATTTGGCTTGCCCCCGCTCGTCCCGCAGTCCGGGATCAACCCGTCCAGGTAGGCCTGCTCCGTCCAGGGTGTGGCAAAGTAACCGGGATTTGTCATGTCGGCAAACAGAGTGCCTGTGGCCGGTGGAGGAGTGTAAGCGTTCCCGTACTTTAACCGCAATGCGAAGATGACTGCCTGCTCCCTGGGGATCAGATCCCAGGGACAGTATTTCAGCGGAGAGAGCAGACACCCGGCTGACAGGCCCTTGAAATACATTGCCTCCGCCCATGGCTCAGCCCAGGTACCCTTGGACCAGTCGTCCTTGAAGATATGCTTTGGCGGGTCGGGAACAAAGCCCGATCCGAAGTTGCCGCGGAATATAAAGACGGCTGCCTCTCCCCGGTTCATGGTCTGGTCGGGACAGAACTTCAGTGGATTGGTGCTGCAGCCGGCTGTCAGGCCGTTTGCATATAGGATTTCAATGTCGTGAAAGTAGGGATGCGTGGATGGCACGTCCGTAAAGGTGGAGGTTGTTGTAAAAGTGGAGGTCGCAGTCTTTGTAGGCGAAGCCGTTGAAGATGGAGCAGGTGTTTTGGTTGAGGTGGGTGTGAAGGTCTTGGTGGGAGTTGACGAGGGAGTGAACGTCGGCGTACGGGTTGGTGTTCGACTCGGTGTCGGGGTGCCAGGATTGGAAAAATTGAACTCCCATATCTGCCCGTCGTTCTCACTCGGATTAATGTCATTGTCAACGCCACGGTCAGACACGTACATGCTTTCGATCGCTGGGTTTTGACTGTTTGGTGCAAAAGTAACATCTTCCTTGTGTGAAAGCCCCGAATAGGCCAGATCGTAGGCCCACAGCAGAATCCCTGTTGTTGTCATCTCACCTACGTAGCTCTCTCCACTGCCATCGCTGACAACAAATAGTGTTCCATTATCCTGGTTGAATCCAATCCCTTCAGGATCGATAAAGCCAAGAGAGGCTGTATCAAAGTGGACCATCGGTCCATCGTCTCCACCACCTAATAATACCGTTCGCTCCCAGGTCGAACGAGTAAACCTCACCATCTCTTCCGCCTGCGATGTAGAGGGTGTTGTTTCCGTAGGCTATATCCTCCGGATCCAGTATGTTATATAAAGAGCCAACATTGACGGTTGTCAGGCCATCGTCTGCTGTGCAATAGATTCCATCCGGCCCCAGGCTAACCTCGTGAACCATATTCGCATCGTCATCCGTAAAGTAGATGCGGTTGTTGTTGGGGTTGATTGCCAGACCTGTAGGCTCGTTTGAGAATCCGGTTCGTGCGAGATTGGTCGTGCTGCATGTGGAGACCAGGGTCCCCGACACTGTGGCATCGAACACATTGCTCCCCGTAAAGTAATCGGGCATTTCATCCACTTCACTGTCACTGACCAGGAGTTTTCCGGTCAATGGCCAGTAATCAAGACCGCTTGTGTCGGGAGCAGATGGATTCCAGGCCGCATTGGAGGTATCGATGATATTGACCAATGTAGTGGGTAACAAGGTCGTTCCGCTGGGGAGCGCCGCCGGTGCCACGAGTGAGAGTTCCACGATTTGACCGGTGCTTTGCGGGGACGCACTCGCGCCTGCCAGGCTCTGTGAACTGCTGGGTGCTCCTCCCCGCCCGGCTGATCAAACCGCTATCGGCCAGGAATAAGTCCATCTGCGCGGGATCGTCTGTCTGGTCGCTGCTGGGTGCGAAGACCATGGCTCCCGGGTTTTCCAGACCGAACGGGACCAGGTCCCGGGTAGCTACCACCTGGCCACCTTGCCTCAGTTCATATAATTTTTGATCCGTCCGGTCTCGTACATGCAGATGGCCCGTTGTGGGGTCGAAAGCGATCCCGCCTGGATTTACCAAACCACTCGGCTTTAAGTCGATTACCGATACCCGTCCGCCGGTAAAGCTTCTGCCGGGTCCCAGTTGTATTCGCACGATCCGTGGTCCAGCTGCGTCCAGAATGAACAAGCCGCCCCCCTTCTCATCGAGTGTCATGCCTTGTGGGTCCTGGATGCCAAGGCGCTGGGCGTTGTGCCGAATCACGGTTGTTCGATCCAAATTGCCGCCTGGGTTCTCCCGGACTTCCAGCAGCTGGCCGGTGGTTGGCAGGTAGGCAAGCAAACGGTTGTTCTGGTTATCGAACACCATGTTGAGGGGATCTTCAACTTTTGCAGCGATCCGGGCTGCGCCTTTTCGATCTGCAAAGGGTGAAATTGCGATGACGTCAGAATTAACAGTTGACGCCTGCCCCTGATCTTCGACTACGTAGAAAGTCTTCGAGCCGGATGAAAATGACAGACCGACCGGATTGAGCGGCCCGATTTGATCAGACTCCATCGATGGTATGCGCCAGATGGAAGGTTTGTTGTCTTGTGCCGAGCTGGCTGTAATCGATGCAACTGCGAGGATCAGCGCCAGGGCGCAAGCGAATACGGTATTTATAAGTCGAGTCCACTTGTAAATCATAACGAAATTCTTTCCTACGGATAATGTGAAATCAAAGAACGCATTGAAAAGACGGAACAAGGATACCACTCGAGACCCGGAAAGCCTTTATCCGCAATGATATTGCAGTTCACAAGGTAATCCATGACAGCTTCAGCAGCCAGGCTTCATCCAGGTTGGCGGGTACCAATTCGTACACCATAGGAATACCGTTCAAAGTGGAAAGGGCAGTTATGGGTTTACTTGTCAAGGGAATGTCTCATCGTGAGATCCGTAAAGACTTGCAGCCGGGAACTGCCGTATGTGTAGATAAACCCTTTGCATATCCATTATAAGATTTATTCCTTTTCTTGAAAGGATTTCATATACTTCCAGCTCTGGACCATTGCAACCGAAAAGGCAATCACGAATACCGCCAGCACCGATAGGGCATATACATCGATGCTGATCCCCGGCACAAAGTACAGAATTGCAGCGGCAAGACATACCACAACGCCAACGACCAGGAGACGTTTGGCAAAGAATTTGTTGACGGCATACCAGGTCGCCGGATCGTCCAGCGTAGCCTGAATACGGAAGCCATAAACAGGATTCGGCTTGACCTTCCCAAGCAGCAGCGGTATGGAAAGCAAAATCAATACAAAACCACCGCAGAAGTAGAGCACAAAAAGAGTCAACAAATATCCACCTGCCTCGGATGCAGGAATGCGCCACAACTGGCACGAGGCATTACCCGTTTACAACTTCCTTGCTTCATAGCAATTTGGCGCGACGGAATTGATCCGTAAGAGCAGCGACTCTTTCCATACTTCTCAAGAATCTCCTTGAAGTGTTTGCTAAAGCTGTTTTTCCGCTGCTTATATTCCGCCATGGCGTGTAATTCAACCAGCAGCCTGGTAGCTTCATCATAGGCTGAGCCGCGTTTCAGGCTGAGCAGGTTTTCTACATTTTTCCAGGTGGTTTCCTCCTCCAGGGCAAGCTTTTCCAGACGTTGGATTTGCTTCCGCTCAGCTTCTTCACCCGCTTTGCGCTCCGCTTCCTTTTCGGTTTTTCTGGCTCGTTTGAATAAATCGCCTACCGTGCGGGTTGACAGGGAGCTCGGAGGTCTCCCTGTTCCACTCAATTCAGCAAGCTGCTTTTTAGGGCCAGGACCGCGCCCGGCTCGCCACGTAGGATCCTGAGCAGGTGTGCATTGCTTTCTTCAGGCGTCAACTTCGCAAGCGCCGATTTGAGATCAGGCCCGGGCTTTGATTCGGCCTGTTCGCTGGCCTGTGCCGCGGCGGAGATGAGATGAGGATCGATTTCAAGGAAATCTGCAAATGCCTGCAGGCTGGCATTCATCTTTTTCAAGCCCGCCGGCACGGGCGGTTCCGTTTCAGCCTCCCACTCTTCAGGATCATTCATCGAAACCATTTTGAGCCATGCGAGATATAGCATCCGTGTGTCGCCCTGCAGGAGTTGTTCACGCAGGGGACTGAGCTGCCCGAGGACGCCTTCGGATTCAATCCATTCGAAGAATTCTGATTCAGCGTTGATTTCGATATGAAGGATGTGATATTTTCCATGGTCTTCGAGCATGATCCAATCTTCGAAGAGGTAGGGCTGGAACAGGTCAATATCCACAAGGTCCCTGGGTAGGCGGAACATCAACTCGCGCACTCCAAAATTTGAGTCATACAGGAAAGCATCGAAGTATCGCAACAATACCTGCTTTGGATCATGCTTGAAGTCGCCCCATGAGTAGGTAACGATTGCCTGGGTGGAAGTGACGATGTCCATGTGACTGGAGAGTCCATTCACATCCACCTGTTCACGGGCAGTCAGGGGACGATCGATTGTCTGCCATTCGTAGTATTGGTATTCACTCATTGTTTCATCTCTCACTTATGAAGGCGATATCAGGGATTTACGGCTGATCTGTATCTCGGCTTGCACCTCGGGCAGGAGGGAACCTTTGGCAATAAAAGCCTTATTCATTCAAATAAGCGTTCGCTGAAATTAGAAAGGCCTGCTCCGGCTTGCCTGTGAATTGACCATCGTCATACACGGATAATTCATATTTCTCATGGCTGTAGGTGTAAAAAGCAAATCCCCACCTGTCATCGCCAAAATAGCGGAGGCGGCAAAGGTGAGTTGGTGTTTTCCGTAAGCGCTCGGCATATTCTTCACGGGTTTCAGGCCAATCCGCGGGAGGCCATGTATCGGTGAGAACAGGCTCGGTATAGGCGTCCATGTAACAGAACTGGTTCTTGAAGCGAACCTCAAGGCGTGTATATTTCCCTTTGAACTCCTTTTCTGCAAGCGCCCGGATACGCTTCTCTACATCGGCTTGAACGGCGGGCGGGATCTTTATACCGCCTGAATTGGGATCGAACATCCACTGTTTCGGGGTCATTTTATGCCTGCCTCCATTATGATCCAAAACTTTCCCAAAATAATGACTTCGAACAACTCCTCGACACTTCGACAAGCTCAGTGCAAGCCTGCGAGCCTCAAACGGCGAGCGCCGCCTCGGGCATCCTTCCACGTCGCGAAGCATCCACTTCAGGGGGCAGATCCTCAACCCTCCCTTCGGTCGCCACTATGACCGCAATACGAGAGATTAGTATACTTTCCGTAAAACCATTCTCTCAGTTTTCAGTCCGTGTAAATAATAGTTGACTTCATCCAATGCACCATGTTCTGCCGCATACAGGATATGGATTTCATGGCGCAATATCTTTTTTGTTACAAATCGACAACAATCCTGGACGCGGGTTGTCAGAAACTCATCGTCTATCTGGTGATGGGATTGGGTGGCAGACAACCGCCTTCCGGTCCTGTGCAGGTGATCGTGGTGAACAGTTCAGCCTGCAGCACCCACTCGCCATCTTCGGCGCGCTGCCATTTGGCTGCATAGACGCCTGAGACATGGACGAGATCGCCTGCCGTGGTGTATTTGCCTGTCCAGTCTCCCAGCTCCTCTGCCAGCCCCCAATCTTCATTGATGGTGACCTGGCGTGGGATCCGGTGATAGATCACTGTTGGATCAGTCCGGAACCTTTCCGCCCAGCGTTGGGCCTCCTCCGCTGCGCCATGGCTTTGTTCGCTGCGGCCGGTCACGATGTGATAACCCGGTGCGAGCATGGACCGGATGGTTTCCACATCCCTGTTTGCAATGGCTTCATTGAAGCGCTCGCGCGCCTCACGGATCAGATCCTCAACCGGTTGTTCATCTGGATACATCGCATCCTCCTTTTCGACTTCGCTCTGTCCGCAAAAAGAATTCCACTCCGCTGACTTCTTCGCCTTCGATGTTGTATCAGGAATACAGTATAAGCCCGTATGCGAAGCGAGAATTTCATCCCTCAGCTTTTTCGGATCACCATCGTTTCGCGCTTATACAACCGGATTGCCAGCAGGGTAAACACGATCGAGACCAGCAGTGTCACCGCGGTCACAATGCCTGCATAGGGAAGGCTGACCGGTTCCAGGCGTATCAGCTGATTGATGATAATCTGCTGGCCGAAGGTGGGGATGAGCATGGTCCAAAGGGCGGGTTTGACGGGGAAGAATGCGAGCGCGATCCCGGGCAGGGCCGGCACAAGGGCGATAAACGGTAAATATGTGCCGGCCTCCTTGGTACTGCGCACGTAGGAGGCGACCAGCATCTGGATCGCGCTTGCCAGGAAGACGATCGGCAGGCAGATCAAAAAGATCAAAATCAGGGTGGTCATATTCAGCTCGATACGTGTCCCAAGCAACTCCTCGACGGGCATGACATTGAACACAAAGCCAAAGCCGATCAGCGTGATCGCAAGGCTGCCAATGGAGAAGGGAAAGGCGGCGGACAGTTTGCCCATCACAAAGGTCCGGCGGGGAACCGGGTTGATCAACAGGGGTTCCAGTGACTGGCGTTCGCGCTCCCCGGCGGTCGTGTCGATGACGATCGGCGCGGCCCCGTTGAATATCGCAAAAATAATGAAGTAGGGCAGGAACGAAACAAGGATCGTAGCCCGGCTTTGCGGCGTTGCCACATCCACCTTCTCGACCGCCACCGCCTGGATCACCTCCGGGCTGACACCGCGGGCGATCAGGCGCAGCCTGCCCATATAAAGGCCATACTGCTCCAAAAGGCTCTGGATCCTGGCCACGTCAACCTGGGCGGCCTGCCGGGAGCTGTCCACCACCAGCTGCAGGGTTGCGGACTTACTCGAAGAAAATTCCTCCGCGTAGTCATCCGGGATCACCAGGACGACACTGACATCGCCGCCCTTCACAGCCGATTCGGGATCCACAGGCGCAGGTTCCACGACCACGTCATGCTGTTCCAGGAACCGGACCAGGTTGGGAGCGTTTGCCGGGTTCTGGACAGGCAGGCTCAGCGGTTTCTCGATATCCTTGCGCACCGAGGAGCCGATCATCATCAACAGGCCACCCATCATGAGCGGGCCAAACAGCGCCCAGAACAGTCCCGTGGTCCAGCTGCGGGTGTCGCGGGCGCTGTCGAGCACCTCCTTGACGAAGATAACCCTGAGCTTGTTCATGCCAGCCCCTCCTCCGAGCCGATCGCTTCGATAAAGGCATCTTCAAGATTATCCCTGCCCGTCCTCTCAAGCAATTCGCCGGGTGTACCCTGCGCCGCAATCACACCGTTCGAAACGATGACGATCTGGTCGCACAGCGCGGCCACCTCCTGCATGATGTGACTGGTGAACAGGATGCATTTCCCGTCATCGCGCAGCCTGTGGATGAACTGGCGCATGGCGCGCGTGCTTTTCACATCCAGTCCATTGGTCGGTTCATCCAGCAAAACATTGCCCGGGTCATGGACCAGGGCCCGGGCAATGGCCACCTTCAGCCGTTCACCGGTGGAGAAGCCTTCGGTCATCCGGTCCGCAATGGGTTCCATATCGAGCAGGCCGATCAGCCTGTCGATCTGCTGCTCGAGCGCTTCACCGTCCATGTCGTGCAGGTTCCCGAAATAGCGGATGTTCTCACGCGTCGTCAGCCGGGGATACAGGCCCTGGGAATCCGAGAGCACACCGATGTGGGACTGAACGTCGATGGGCGATGCGGTCACGTCAAAGCCGTCGATGCGCGCAGTTCCGCTGTCGGGCTTCAGCAGCGTATAGAGCATTCTCAGCGTGGTGCTCTTTCCCGCGCCGTTCGGCCCGAGCAGGCCGGTGATCTGCCCATTGGAGGCAGAAAAGGAAATATCATGTACGGCCCTTACCTTGCCAAATGATTTGGAGAAGTCCTTGAACTTCGATCATGGTGTCCTTGAGTCCTGAACCGGTTACGGCTGCGGACCACTAAAATCCATAAAGAACGGGGGCGGTTCGACGCTCTTTACACAGGTCACATCCAGGCCACTGGTGGAGGCGGTTTCGATAAAGGATTCCATGATCCGCCTGGCGCAATCACTGGTCCCATTGCCATGCCCCATCCCTTTGAAAATGAGGTCGAGGCTGTTGCTGAGCGAAGCGCGAAGCTCCTCGGCATGCCAGGGAGGCGTGATCGGGTCCGCCTCGCCCGATAACATCAGGACCGGCACATCCGATGTGACCGGTTCGTGGATGATTTTCGGCGGTTCACCTTTTGGCCACTTCTCGCATACCTGGACGAAATTCTGTACGTTGCTTCCAAACATGCCTTCCGCAGCATCCGCGTACCTGACCAGGGGAGCATCCTCGACGCAGGCAACGGCGTAGAACATCCCATCGTAAATTCCGCTGTCCACCAGGTAGGCCTGTGTGATCAGAGGCGCATAATTATCGGCTGTATAGGCCTGGTGGATGGCAAAAGGAAGGATTGCCACAAGGTCGGGGGAATACAGGATGTTGAAAACCAGGTTGGCGACCATCGTTTTGGTGACGGTCATTTGCAGCGGCTTTCCCGTGGCGGGATGTGGGATCGTAATGTGGGCCGGAGAAGCGTCCAGTTTCTGCAGGACTGCATCCAGCTCGGACCGGAGCCGGGGATAGGTGGAGTTGCAGGCCTGGTCCGCCTGGCAGCGCGCAAAGAACAGGTCGAGCGCTCCCTGTCCATCCCGGGAGGCATCCTGGTAAAGAATGAACGCCGGGTCAACGACCGCGTCCAGGATCAGGCTTCTAACGTGTTCAGGATACATCTTCAGATAAACAAGGGCAGCCCGGGTGCCGTACGAAACGCCGTACAGGTTGATCTCTTCATAACCCAGCGCTGAACGTACCTGGTCCAGGTCCTGCATGGCGATGTCGGTTGTATAGAACCGCAGATCGGCATCCAGCTTGGCAGGACAATCCTGTAACAGGGCAATGGCTTCATCATCTTTCAGTGTTTCATCCTCCGGGTCCAGGCAGCGCAGGGGATTCGATTTCCCTGTGCCGCGCTGGTCCACCAGGACAATATCACGGTCTTGATGAATATTGAACAAAGTGGGAGAGAGCGCCGCAAAGGTCTCTGTGGCAGACTGGCCCGGTCCGCCCACCAGGATGAACAACGGGTCCGGTTCCGAACGGCGCTTGATCGCCTCGACAACAGCAACATTGAGCTGTATCTGCCTGGACCCGGGATTGGAACGGATCTTCAGGCACGGCCAGGGAGCCGCATTTTGCATCCACCTGGTTCTCGACGCCCGGTGTTCTCAGGACACAATTCGTCAACACAATGCCCGGGTTTTCCCGGGTAGGCGTGGCCTGGGAGGCGCAGGCGGAAATAAGAATTGCATGGAGGAGTAGAATTTTGAGGGCGTTATGCTTCATGGATGGCCTTTTGTTCTGCATCGATCTTTTCAGCGCAGCTGCCTGGAATCTTTCAGAGCATTCCCCCCTTTCGATTGTGGATTTGGAAAGTGCTGGGCTAAGAATACAGGAAAAGGCCTGTCTATGCAAGGCATCTAAATAACCCGTTTGATAGGATTTTTGTTACAACCTGCCTGACAGTTCAAAATGGAGAAGGGATTGCCTGCATCATTGCCAATCACCTCTTGAAGCGAGTATTTCAGTCGGGCGAAATTATTCCTGTAATGCAAAACAAGCTTTACCATATCTTTATGATCGCTTTACAGCAACTTCAAGTGGAAGTCCTATACTGAGGCATAGACAAAATACTTTACAAAGTTTACGTACCAGATAGGAGATATTCCTTGAACAAAACTTTAGGTATGATTTTGTTTGTCATACTTATCCTGGTGCTGGCAGGCGGCACCTTTATTGCCGGAAGCGTGTATGCCCGCATAAATTCCATCGGACCGTCAATGATGTCCGGTTACGGTTGGGACAGGAATAACAATGGATATGGACCCGGAATGATGAACAGACGCGGCGGACCTGGAATGATGAATGGTGGTGGTCAATACGGCAGGGGATCCAATATGATGGGCGGTTATGGCAATGCCAACGTCAATCTCACTCCACTTACAGTCGACCAGGCGAAATCCGCTGCCGAAAAATACCTGGCAGGTCTCAAGAATTCAGACCTGCAAATTGCAGAGGTCATGATCTTCGACAATAATGCTTATGTTGTTGTAAAGGAAACCAGCACGGGTAATGGTGCCTTTGAATTATTGGTGGACCCTGTCGTCCAGATTGCCTATCCGGAACATGGCCCTAACATGATGTGGAACCTGAAATACAGTGCGGCTTAACCATCAATCTATGATGGGCAGGCAACAATGGCATGATGGGATCTGGAAATGATGAGTGGCTGGAATAATACAACACCCACTGATATCTCGACCGGGATGACGGTTACTCCCGAACAAGCCATCGAGTATGCCCAGAAATATCTTGATGCGAATATCTGTCGGGCGCAACTGCCGCCACTGATCCAATCCAGTTTTACGGTTATTACACCCTCGACTTTGAGAAGGATGGCGATGTGTCTGGAATGTTGAGCGTCAATGGCTACAACGGCCAGGTGTTCCTGCATACCTGGCACGGCACATTCATTGAAGAAGGCGCAGGTTCTGCTAATCAAGAACATATAGTTGGTGCGCAAACATCCATCTGCCAATACGAGACTTATTTTCTGAAAAAAATGCGACGTGTATCTTAAACACGTCGCATTCCTTGATTGTATCCCCTGGTTACGGTCCCCAATCCGAAACCACATGGACCACAAGATCAGGGTTTTGTGAGTCATTGGTCTTCAGATGCACTGCATAATCATGCTTTCCATCCATGCCAGGGTGCATCATGAAGACAGCAGATTCGATTGTGGTGCTTTCGCCGGGCTTGAGTACCATCGAACCGATGGTCAGATCGGGAGGTCAGCATCCCTCCAGTACTTCGATGTATGGTTTTTCCTTGAATCTCAGTGTGCCATCGCCTGTGTTGGTGACCTTGAGGGCGAACTGGCGGTTCTCGCCGAACTTGACATAGCCATAATCGATCTTGTTTTGATCCACGGCGAGGGAAGGGGTTCCACCGCCATCTCCACCACCTCGGTTCGCAAACAAGTACCGCAGCGACAAGCAACAGACCGCCGCCCAGGACCACGAATAGCCAGGGCAATTTCTTTCTGTTGTTTCTGCTTTCTTATCTTTTGATTCTTCTTAGCCATCAAACCTCCTTACTTTTGATATTCAAACTGGAATGAATAGATGTAGGCAGACCAGGTCCCAGATTTGTTCTTCGGTGAAGATGGATCCCCACATCGGCATACCGGTTCCCATGCCGCCGCGCAGGATCTTGCCCTGCAGGAGTGCCGGGCTGGCACCCAGCATTCGTTTGGGATTCGTGAAATCGGCCGGGCGTTTGCACAGCTCATTTCCTGCGAACCGGCCATCGTCTGCATGGATGTCTGGCCTGCCTGGGCCAGATCTCGGCAAAGACACCATCCCCGGCCTCCATTCTCTCCATGGCAGGCTGCACAATTCTGTGCAAAGAGCTTGCGCCCGTTGGCAAGAGCTTCCGGCGGTGGTGTTGGATTGCCAGATGAGCGCAACGACATCCCAGCGTGTTCGGCATCGGTCATCGAGTTTGAGCTTAACCTTCGAAGACCTGATAGGGTGAGTGGGTGCGGTAATAATCGGATCGTGAATTTGTCAATATCCAGACCGGCAGCCAGTTGCTGGCCGCGGATTGCGGATGGGCGTTCAGGTGGAACGACCGGCGATTCGTGCGGCGCGTCGATGTCAATGCCAAGGGCCACATATAGAGGGAGCGGTAGAGCAGGCTCCGGCGTCCGATGCCGACCCGCTGACCTCGATCGTGCCGCGCATCCGCCAGTGATTTACTCCACACCAGCGCGTGCAGAAGAAGGTATATGTCCCGGGTTTGTCAAAATTGCAGCGTCACATCCGTAACTTTGCCGGGCAGGACATCCACAGCTTCCATGTCCATCTGACCGACGGCAAAGCCATGGACGACATCGTCGGAGGTGAGACGCAGGTGCAGTGGCTCGCCGACTTCTGCCTTGAGGATTCGGGATTCCAGCCGCCGTTCTCAGCCATGCTGCGTGGATCAGCGGCGTGCGCGCCAGAAGAAGCAGCGGGACCCCGACCGCAGAACAGAACCCCAGCTGATGAAGATACGTGCGAGAAGTTCGGAGCGTTTCATAACAGTAACCAAAGCATGAGCAATGTGGCCAGAAAGCAAAAAATGATCACCGGAATGGAGGATGTTCTCGTTTCATTGTGCAGCTTTCTGTGCCGTCGCGCCGACCAGATCAACCCCCGACCAGCGCCAGTGTCTGTGCGGGCGCGAGAATGGCGGTGAGCATGGGTTGCCAGGGTAGCATTCGCTGTGCCAAACAGGTTCCAGCCCAGTCCAAGTGGGTCGGAGAGAGATGCCAGAATATAGGATGCGTTGGTCAGGACAAACGAAAGGCTGAAGGCGACCCAGAACATCAAGCCCAAGGGGATGAGGGCCGTAGAGAGGGATGCAAAACGCTCGCTTCAATGGAAGGACGCTTTTTGTCGGCAGGAGTCCAAGGCTGAAAAAGCCTGGGAGAAGGATAAAGATCACCACCAGAAATATGAGGGCATACACAAACCAGGCAGCTTGTCCCGACGCTGTATGCCGCATCCTTGAGCGATCCCCATGGGCCGAGTAATACAGCCGGCGTAGATCATTGCCGAGCCCAGCATGATGAAGGCTCTTGAAGGCTTCATCCATCCGTTGTGGTCGGTTTGGCCAGGTCAGCAGAAGAAGGGACGCAGGTTGATGGCGATGTTGTCGTGCGGGCAGGTGCGGATGCATTCCATGCACAGTCCACAGTATGTGTTCTTCGTCAGCCCGCCGGGGAACACATCCCACGGGACAGCCATAGCCGTCTGCAGAACCGTTGTAACACGGCTTTCCATCGCACTTTGCGCAAACTTGCTTTTCTTTGATGCGCAACTCAATTGGCGCCGCCTGGGAGTAAATGCCGATAAACCCGCCTACGGGACAGAGATAGCGGCAGAAAGCGCGACGCTCGAACACCATGCTCAATCCGATGGCCGCAAATAACATCGCTGCCAGAACAATTCCTGTGATCCTGGGGCGTGGTCAGAAGCACACTGCTGAACAATGCCAGAAGAAGGAAGGAAGCATTCTGCAGCCACATATTCCGCAGGGCTTTTGGCCAGCGCAGGTTGAGCCACTTTGGCTTTTTGTCCGCTGGAGTGAGTACTGCGCCACGCTGGATCCATTCCCCGGGGAGAGGGATCGGGCAAACCGCACACCAGCCGCGCCCGAAGAAGGGGACTGCGACAAGGATCAGGATGGCCCACCAGGCGATCCACACAAAAACGATACTGAAGTTGTGACTTCCCACAGGCGTACCGATGAGTCCCGCCATAATTGCGAAAATATATCCAACCAGCATGACGATAAATACTGCCAGTTGAGGGTACCGATTCTTCACGGTGCTCTTGATCAAAGGATTACGGGTAAGCTCAATCTTTGCCATGATGCGTTTATGCTCTTTGTTTTGCCAGCACGACTACGCCAGCCAGATGCGAGCGCCGCAAGCCCGATGGAGCGATACAACCAGTTGTTCGCACCCACAGTCAATTTGCCGATCATGAAGGGGTGCATCGCTCCACAAGTAACGTTGCACCGAAAGCGGAAGGATCCGGACTTGTCTGCGATGAAGCTTAAGCGTTGCCGGCTGCCCTGGGTCCGCCTCCGCGGAGACGCCATAGCCATCTACATACAGGCCGTGTACTACGTCAGTGCTGACCAGTTCGATGGTCACCCGGTCGCCAACATTGACCTTCAGTTCAGATGGAGAGTAGGCGAATTGCCGCGCATCGATCCGAAAGGTCCGCTCCTGAGGCGCGATGGGCGGGACTGGTAGTGGCGCGAACGCCACTACCAGTCCCGTCGCGACAAAAAGGAGGAGAAGAACAAAACGGGAGTTCATTTCTAGGGGATGTTCGACGGACCGTATTTTGAATAAGTCGCATCAACATATGCCCGAGCTTCTTGAGGACTTTTGCCTTCTCTCAACATCCGCATGACATCCTGGGTGATGTCCACGCAGATGGAGCAACCCAGGGCGTGGTTGTCAAATGTGAAGTTACCCTTTTCGTCCACGCTGGAAACGTAGCAGGAGTAATTCGAGGTGTGCCCCACATTTCCGCAGCCGCAATAACAGGGAATGTTCTTCATGACTCCGGGTTTGCTGAGGCAAACTGATAAGCTGCCTGAACCGTTCCAGGAGCGGACTGCACCTCCGCAGGCATTTGCTCCATGGATGTCATATTCAAGTGGGCATCACTTGATTTTGAAGTCGAGCAGGCAGAGATCGTAGTGGAGAATAAAACCACGATGATTGTAAGAAACAAAAGTGTGCGTACTCTTGAAAACATATTGAGCCTCCGTGTTCGGATGGCCCAATGGTAGTCTGGCAATTCCTTTGTACCCAGCGCAGGATAGCGTGAAGACTTATGCGCCAAATGGCTTATGACGAATGTCAGCAGGGATTTCAGCGATTGCGAAGGATATTCAAAGTAGCAAACATTGCGAGGTACAACGAGCACAGCCGACCGACACGCCAATGCGACCCGCACCAGAAACACTGACATTGATTCCAAATTGAGCCAATTCTTCCCAATTGACCAGAACAAGATGCCGCCAATCAGAAATGCGGACACATAGGTCAGTGTCGTCCAATCTCTATTTTTGTTTTTCATCTTCACACCTTTCCTGCTTTTCAGTCAACTTGCTGCGTAGTCTGCCTATCTGGCATTGAACTTCGGATGATTTCAATCTCAGTGAAGATAGGATTTTATCAACGGAGCTTTTCCCGACACATTCTTGGGTATTTCAGCGACATGCTGCACTTTTAACGCAGGTACAAGTACACCTTCCGAAGTTAACTCCTTAAGAATTGCATCGGCGACGGTCTTGTCAGGAATACCATTTCGAACGCCGCTCAACAGCACTGTGAGCGACGAGTTCGCTTCCTGCACCACCTGCCAGCCATTGACTGGAAGAATGTCCATTACCCGGTTGAACACGAGCGGTTGGATGAGGACCTGTCCGCCTTGTACGGCTTGCATCGAAAGTGCATCCTCCACGCGACCTTGAATGCCATCGATGAAGCCAAAAGGCAGGCCACTTATCGGACATGATTCGGCGGACAGTCGAACGCTGTCATTGATCTCATAACGGATCAAAGGCTGAGTTCGGCCAAAGAGGGTGGTGACCAACAATTTTGCACCAAATTCCCCGCGTGGCACCAGACGGTATTTATCATCCACTACTTCAACCAACACAAGATCTTCAAAAACATGCATATGGCGACAGGATTTGTACTCAGCGGCGATATCTGCGGTTTCAGTCGCGCCATATTGATTGAAGGGCTCATCACCCCATGCAGCCTTCACCCGTCGGCGCGTTTCGTCGGTCAGTACCTCGGAGCTGGTGAATACTTTATCAGGTGAAATTCGAAGTCGCCTTGCAAATTGTTCCTCCGCAAGGATACGCGCCATCGAAGCATACGCAATTAACAAGTCGGGTTGCCACGGCGTTAAGTTGCTCGACAATCGTTTCCAAAGGCGAACTCGCCGCGATACGAACGGAGGGCGTGAACGGAGTTTTTGCTGTAAGGGCAACTTGTGACGACATATGCCAGGGACTGACAGATGCCACGGTTGCCATCTTCCGAGCCTGCAACAGGTTGACCTTCGCGCCCGACCATTCCTGCCCGCGAGCGAAAGAAGCGATCACGGTTGCCCATTCCTGCTCGTTGAATAGGAAGAAGCCGGGGTGACCACTACTGCCTGAGGTCGCAGTGACCCAGTAGCGGTTAAGGTAGAGCCGTTTATCAGCATTGCCAGCTGCAAATTCCCGCACCTTTTCCAATCGTATCGAAGGATCGGTCACCAATTCATCGAAGTGTTCCATTAATGTAGCTTTGGTAAGCACTGGCAACTCATTCAATGGACGATCTTCAAGCCCGCGATGATATTTCTGATAGAAAGGCGAATGGGCATAAGCATATTCCCGGACTCGCTTCAAACCTTCAGTTTGGCTTGCTTCCAATTGTGAGCGTGTCCAACCCTCGTGCTTTCGCAACTCCCTTATTGCGGATAGAAGCCTGGGCATGATTTTCATGTTCATCGTGATTTCTTCTTCCTCTTCTTCAGCGTTATTGAGCTGCAAGCCGCACCTGGCGTAGCAACTGGGCGTTGATCGCGACAATGATCGTGCTCAACGACATCAACAGCGCACCGATGGCGGGCGAGAGCAGGATGCCCCAGGGCGCCAGGATGCCGGCCGCCAGCGGAAGCGCAACGATGTTGTAGCCGGCCGCCCACCACAGGTTCTGGATCATCTTGCGATAACTGGCGCGGCTGAGCGTCGATGATCTTGACCACGTCCAGCGGGTTGCTCCTGCACCAGGATCAGCCCCGCCGATTCGATGGCCACGTCCGTGCCGCCGCCGATGGCAATGCCCACATCTGCCCGGGTAAGCGCGGGCGCATCGTTCACACCGTCGCCGACCATCGCGACTCGCTTTCCCTGGCGACTGCAGCTCGGCCACCTTCTGGTCCTTATGTTCCGGCAGCACCTCGGCAAAGACGTGGTCGATGCCCAGCTCCGACGCCACCGCTTCGGCCACGGGCCGGCTGTCGCCGGTCAGCATGGCAACCTCCACGCCCATGCCATGCAGGCGTTGCACAGCCTGCTTGCTCTCCGGCCGGATGACGTCGGCTACGGCAAACGCGGCAACCACCTTGTTTTCCTCAACCAGAAAGACCACAGACTGGGCCTTTGCGCCGGCGTGCTCGGCGAACTTGCCGAGAGTTGGCGGCATGGCGAGATCTCGAGCATTTCCAGCAGCCGCGGCCCCCCATGTAGACGGTCTTCCTTCATAGCTGGCCCGCACCCCGCGCCCCTTGATGGCCGCGAAATCGCTCACCGGGCAGCTGCAAGCCCTCGCTCGCCGGACTGCCTTGACGAATGGCCCGCGCGATCAGGTGCTCGGAATCGCCTTCGATGGCCGCGGCCAGGGCCAGCGCGTGATCTCTCATCCCAGCCCTCGGCACCGCCATACCCACCACGCCGAACTCGCCTTTGGTCAGCGTGCCGGTCTTATCGAAGACTACCATATCGATTTCGCGGGCGCCTTCCAGTGCCAGCCGGTTTCGGACCAGGATGCCATTGCTGCGCGCCCATGGAGGTGGTGATGGCAACCACCAGCGGAACGGCCAGCCCAAGGGCGTGCGGGCAGGCAATGACCAGTACGGTCACGACCCGTTCCATCACTTCGACGTTGAAGCCCACGGCGAGGGTCCAGGCAATCGCCGTCAGAGCGGCAAAGGCCAGGGCGATATAAAACAGCCAGCCCGGCGGCCCGATCGGCCAGCAACTGGGTTCTCGATTTCGACTGCTGGGCCTGCTCGACCAGGCGCATGATCCCGGCCAGGGCTGTTTGATCGCCGGTCGCCGTGACCCGCACGCGCAGACTGCCGTCCCCGTTGATCGTGCCGGCAATCACCTTGAGTCCGGCGCCTTATCCACCGGCTTCGATTCGCCGGTGATCATGGACTCGTTTACGCTGGATTCGCCCTCCACGACCTGGCCGTCGGCAGGAATGCTGGCTCCCGGACGCACCAGGACCAGGTCCCCGGCCTTCAGCTCGCTCACCGCGACGTTGCGCGTGCTGCCATCTGCCGCAATCAGCTCGGCGGTATCGGGCATCAGTTTGGCCAGCTCGTTCAAAGCGCCCGATGCCTGGCGCACGCTGCGCATCTCCAGCCAGTGACCCAGCAGCATGATGTCGATCAGCGTGACCAGCTCCCAGAAGAAGCCTTCGCCAAGACCGAAGAGCTGCGCCGCCACGCTGTAGACGAATGCCACCGAAATCGCCAGCGAAATGAGAGTCATCATCCCCGGCTCGCGGTTGCGGATCTCGGGAACCGCCATTTGAATGAACGGAATTCCACCATATGCAAAGATAATCAGCGAGAAGATAAAGGGAATCCAATAACTACCGCTAAACGATGGAATACTAAATCCCAGCAACTCCTGGATCATTGGACTGAAAATCAATACGGGGATACTTAATAATAAACTTCCCCAAAAGCGCCTTCGAAACATTTCCTCATGACCCGTATGATCTGCATGATTGGCGTGTTTATTGTGTTTGGCTTGAGTGTTGTCGGTTGTGTGGCTTGCGTGATCCATGTGCATGTCGTGCATGGGTTGTTCAGCAATCTCATGTCCAGCGTGTTCGTTATGCATGGCGTGATTTATCGTGTCTGACTGAGAATCTTCACCTGCTCATATGACTATCATGTTGGGTATGTTTGTGTTCTGAACCAGGCATGTGGATATCCTTTCTGCTAACTTTCATTCTAGTTTAATGGTCGTTCCATGAGTAGCGTGGTCTTACGTATACCGATATAAGCAAAATAGCCTATTTTTCAGATAGGCTATTTACGAAGCTGTAAATATGATTATTTATTTCAATGCAGAGCAGAAATACAGACAATCCTTACAGGTGGCTTGCATGCCTTTTCAGGAATTGGAACAAGACATTAAGAGGAAGGCGGCTTGGAATTGCCAGCATGCCGCATAAGCCAGACGGCACCAAAGATTGCCAGCACTATCAGGCCGACAGGGATCAGCCACATGAAGATCATCCCAATCCAACCGAAGGGAGTGGGTGATGAATAGTATCCCCAATTATTCAATCATTCCGCCCGGTCCCATCATACTCCAGCCGCGATAGCCTAAATCCAACGACACCAGTACTTGCACCTTCCTAAATGCTTGCCAACTCCAAACAGAGAGCAACAGGACGATCACCATAATTCATCCTCAACAAACCTCCCGCATATCCATCGAATGGGGAGTATGTCTCCGCCACTTGGGGAACAAAATACAGGTGACGAGAAACACTGCGTCACCTGTATTTGTTGCAGTTGAATTTTATGGCAAATTATTATCAACGTGGACGTGTATCTTCCCGCTAGGCGTCACTGGCCTCATACAGATGTATCCGTCGCCATTCAGGTCTGCGTCTGTACCAACATGTTGATGGTGATGTATATCCTGCTCCATGGCCATCATCAATGTAAAGCCTGGAGCGCAGGTACCGTTGGGTTCTCCCGCCGCAGCAACAGCCGGGATAGCAAATTGAGAGATAAGCATGACCAACATGAAGGCAAACATAAGTTTCTTATACATTCGATCTCCTTTAGTTTCTATTGAGGGGTCTGATGTTCATCGGTGTTGCCAAGATACTTTTCAGGTTCCTTGTCGAAGGACTTCTTGCATCCAAGTGAACAAAAGTAATAGGTCTGCCCTTTATATTCGGATGTACCTGCCGCAGTTGCGGGGTCAATATCCATGTGACAAACGGGATCATGTACTGTGATTGCCATAAATTGCTCCTTTTATTAGAGTTTATTGTCACATTAGCAGAGTATCTTTAGCGAGAGCAATATTACTCGAGAGCATATAGGCAATTCTGCCTATATTTACTTCTCTATCTCATATCCTGCCTGTTCCCATTCCACCATGCCACCATCGAGATTCCAAATGTTGGTATATCCAAGCGAAACAAGTTCCTCCGCCGCAATTTCGCTCATGTGTCCACTCCGGCAGTACAAAACGATTTTTGCATTTTTATCCGCATGGGAGTTGGGCAAGATTTTCAGACGTCTGATTTGGTCATAAGGAATGGACAGGTCTGTTCCCGCGATATTTCCGGCAAAAGGAATATGCACATTGATAAAGATAAAATCCTTTTTCTTCAACATTGTGTGCAATTCAGCAGGCGTGATATTTTGATAGGACCCACCCGTGACGGCGACTTTTTCACCTGTCACAGGTTTGGATTGGCAGCCTACCAAAAGAATCACTGCAAGTATAACGAAGAGAAT
Organism: uncultured Chloroflexia bacterium; assembly: GCA_963750005.1. GTDB lineage: Bacteria > Chloroflexota > Anaerolineae > Anaerolineales > Villigracilaceae > Defluviilinea. The sequence continues at coordinate 2,005 of CAVVPC010000010.1, read as the reverse complement.
GTTTTTCATGATTTATGCTTTCTGAAAAGTATGTCCGCTTAAATAACCGAGATAAGCAGGCACAAGCGGAAGAACACACGGTGAAACAAAAGATAGCAATCCTGCAATGATCGCAGTGATATAGGTTGGCGTGGCGGCATATCTTGTAAACAATTTCGATAAAGTAACCATTCTTGAATGCCCAGATGGAGATCAGGCTCATCGTGTTTGTCAGCAGCAAAACGCCAATGGCAATGATGAAGACGCCGCTGGCAATCTTGAAATACCTTTGATAAGGCCGCATATGTTTGATCCATCCTGAGGCACGCTCAAGCCCAATCGCCATGATGAGAAATGGAATCCCCAGACCAAGCGAATATCCCGAGGCCAGCCACATCGCCTGTCCCACTGTTTGCTGACTGAGACCCATGGTCAGGATCGCGCCCAGAGTCGCACCGATGCAGGGACTCCAGCCTGCAGCGAAGATAATGCCCATGAGAGCCGAACCGCCATAGGTCCCGCGTCGACCCGAATATTGTGCACGCGTATCGGCATAGAACCAGGGAATCCGAATCAACCCCAGTGTTGCCAGTCCAAACATGATCACGACCACGCCGCCGATCTGGGCAATGACGCGTTTGTATGTACCAAACAATTGACCGAGAACAGTCACCGATCCACCCCAACCGACTATGAATACCAGGGAAAAGCCTGCCACGAACAAAAGCGCGTGCAGGAATATTTTCAACCGGTCGTTTTGAGAGGAAGCCATGGATGTTGCGGTTTCAGATGCCATTCATTCACCTTCCAATTCAGAATGGTGTCATGATAAGCAACATCCCGCCTTTGCATGAGCGCAGGTTGGCGGGATGTTGGATAGGCAAAATGGCTTATGACATTTGTCTTTTCACAATTGGACTGTCAGCCTGGTTCCCTTTCCCAGGCTGAGACTCCACCTCCAAACGGGCACCGATCAAGTCGGCACGTTCACGGATCCCCAGCAGGCCAAAGTGCCCCTTTGACGCAAAGTCAGTGGGACTCTTTGGCATCTCAAAGCCAATGCCATTGTCAACCACTTCGAGTTTGATTGCAGAGACTTCAAAGACAATGAGCAGATCTGCCTGGGAGGCTTTGGAATGCCTGAGCACATTGTTGAGTGCCTCCTGTGCGATCCGATAGAGCGACAACTCCACTTCAGGTGAGAGACGCCGTTCCTGACCGATCTTTTGGAAACCCACCATCAGGCTCTTGATTTTGGCCCATTTCACGTGCCAGCATTTCCAGGGCAGTGACCAGCCCCAGGTCTTCGAGATAAATGGGCCGCAATGCACGCGTCAGCCGTCGAAGGTTCCCGACCGTTTCCTCGGCAAGCGCTTCCAGGTCCTTGAGAGATTGCCTTGCATTTTGGTCCTGGATCAGTCGTTGTGCAAGCTGCACGCGCTGCTTCAAAGCGATCACAGCCTGGATGGTATCGTCATGGAGTTCCCGCGCCAGTCGTGAACGTTCCTCCTCCTGTGCAGACGTGATCGCACCGATGTAATCGTGTAATCCCTCCTGCGCAGCCTGAACCTTGCGCGACATTTCAGTCAACTCTGTTTGCAGGTGCTGCACTTCGGAGATGCCTCCCACAGGTTCTTTAATGGCTTCAAAATCTCCCCAGGCAAGGGCGGCTGCCTTGGTCTCCAGTTCCTGCAGAGGCCGGACAATACGGGTTGCCATGAACCATAACGCCAGCAAAGCGAGAATAAATGCCGGGACGAGAACCAGTGGAGCCAGCTGCGTGACCTGCAGGGAAGGACTGGTGACCATCTCCCATTCCTCTTCGGTAATCAATGCCCAGCCACCGGTTTCACGGAGCTGTAGGCAACAACGTGTTCAACCTGGTCCTGCTTCAAATAGGTTGTTCCACTTTCACCACGCAGGGCTTCGGTCACACCGGGGTGATCGGGTGAGAGGCTGCCGGATGCAAGCGGACCACTGGCAAAAAGGATTTGATGGGAAGGGTCCAGCAGGAAAATTGTTACAC
>CAVVPC010000009.1:0-27832 GCA_963750005.1 uncultured Chloroflexia bacterium | reverse complement strand
CCAGGCCATCACCATCGCCAACCGGAGGGCCAGCGGAGGCGGTGGCGATCACGGCGATTGCCAGTGACACCGGCGCCGTGGCGACTTCATCACCAGCGACACCACGCTGATTGTGTCGGCACGAACGGGGCGCTGGCGGCGGGCGAGAGATCCAGGTGAGCAGCGACGGCGCCGATTGGTTCGATGCACGCCGATCGACAGCACGCACTGGAGCTTCGACGACCGGCTACCTGCACACTTCGAGCTTCACTTATCAGGCGCGGGTGATCGACGCTGCCAACAATGTCGGCACCACCGCCAGCCAGCTTGTCACCATCGACACCACGTTGCCGGCGGAGGCTCGCTGAGCTTCACCAACCTGAGCGATACCGGCAGGCCGACACGCCGCCGGTGACGCAGGACAACACCTTCAACCTGACGCTGACGGGTCAGGAGACCGGCGCCTCGGTGGCTTATCAAGTGTCGCTCAACGGCGGCGCCTTTGCCACGACGACGGCCAGCCAGAGCGGCCTCCCGGATGGCGACTACCAGTTCCGCGCGCAGGTGGCCGACGCGGCGGGCAACACCTCGACCAGCAACGTCATCGAGGTGGTGGTGGACACTGCCGCGCCGGCGGCAGGCTCGCTGAGCTTCACCAACCTGAGCGATACCGGCAGCGGCCAACACGCCGCCGGTGACGCACGGACAACGCCTTCAACCTGACGCTGACGGGTGCCGGAGAGACGGCGCCTCGCGTCGCCTATCAGGTGTCGCTCAACGGCGGCGCCTTTGCCACGCACGACGGCCAGCCAGAGCGGCCTGGCCGATGGCAACTATCAGTTCCGCGCGCTGGTGACCGATGCGGCGGGCAATAGCTCGACCAGCAACGTCATCACCGTGGTGGTCGACACGGCAGCACCGGCTGCCGGCACGTTGTCATTCGCCAACCTGACCGACACCGGCAGCAGCGACACGCCGCCGGTGACGACGGACAACAGCTTCAACCTGACGCTGACCGGTCCGGAGAGCGGTGCCAGCATCGCCTATCAGGTATCGCTCAACGGCGGCGCCTTTACGAGCACGACGGCGAGCCAGAGCGGCCTGGCCGATGGCAACTATCAGTTCCGTGCGCTGGTGACCGATGCGGCGGGCAATAGCTCGACCAGCAACGTCATCACCGTGGTGATCGACAGCACGCCAACCTCGACTCGAAGACTGCCGACAGTGTCTTCAAGTTGTTCAACGATCTGGTCTCTCAGGGCAAAACGATCATCGTCGTCACGCACGACAGCGGGCTTGCCAAACGGACACAGCGTACCGCCCTGATCGCGGATGGCGAGATCGTGAATGAATATGTCGCCAAAGCCATGCCCACCCTGTCGCGGGAATTGCTGCTGCAGGCCACTCATCTGGCGACTCCACAAAAGTATGAGGCTGGCTCGATGATCCTGACCGAGGGCACCAATGCCGACTCTTTCTACATTGTCACCAAAGGCACCGTGGAAGTGATCCTGCCCCGGGCAAACCAATCGGATGTGGTCGCACTGCAGCTTGGGCCTGGGAAATTCTTCGGCGAAATGGCATTCTTCCACGGGCGGAGGCGGCATGCATCTGTCCGTGCTTCTGAAAGCAGTCCTGTCGAAGTTTTGGTCATGGGTTATGACCAGCTCGATAATTTGCTGAGCCAGTCCGATGTCACGCGTGAGGCGCTGCACCAGATGGCTGACAAGAACGAAATGGATAACATTGCCATGCGGGGAGAACGGCCATGAGCAGCCGCTGGAAGAAGGTTTGGGCCGATTTCTGGGGCAATAAATCGCGCACGATCATCATCTCCTCACCATCATGGTTGGCACGTTTGCTGTTGGCTTCAACGCAACTTGAAATATTTCATGCTCGAAAGCATGGACGGCGATTACCTGATCGCCAATCCTGCCGGAGGCAACTATGTATGCCTACCCTATGGATGATGATATGGTGAAGATTGCCCGAGAGGTTCCCGGCGTGGATGCTGTGGAAGGCCGAGTCCACAGTTAGCGCACAGTTCATCCAATCCAAGGGTAACCGATCGCCATCCAGTTTACCGGCATCAAGGATCCAAAGTTGCTGACCCTCAACCAGCTCAAACCTGAACTTGGGGAATACTAGCCTCCCGCACTTCACAATAAAGAAGATCTTGATCGACGCCTCCGCGGCCTCACTTGGGTATAAACTCGGGCGACACCCTCGTCGTCGAACTCCACGCGGAATAGCGGCGCGAGCTGATACTTGTCCGGTTATATGCATGATGTGACCGGTTTTCCCTATACCTTGCACAAGACCATCAACGCCTATGTAACGCCCGGACACTCTCGAGTGGCTGGGAGGCGATCCACACCAGTACAGTGAGCTTGCGTGAGTGTTTCGGAAAAGCAAACCGATGTCAAGCATGTCACACGAAGTTGCGCAGGCAGTTGCCGACCGGTCGAACGGGCGGGCAAGGAAGTCTATTTCGTAAATGTCTACCAGCCGGGGCATCACTTTGCATAGAACATCACCCAGGCGCATGTTTTTTCTCCTGGGCGCGCTTAGCTACATGACAGTTCTGTTGAGCTTTTTCCTGATTATCAACATTATCACCGCGCTTGATGACCCAGCAAACGCGCCAGATCGGGATCATGAAATCCACCGGCGCACAGAACGGCCAGATCTCCGGCATGTATTTCGTGCTGATCCTGGGCTTTGGACTGGCAGCTCTCGCTAATTGCCATTCCTCTGGCAATCTCGCCGGCAAGACGATCGGCGCAGGCATGGCGCAGTGGCTGAATTTTATCCGGCCCCATACATCGGGTATCCAGCCACCTTCCTTCAGCAGGCCTTTGTCGCGCTGCTGGTACCGGTGCTTGCCGCGGCATTTGGCCCGTTTACAACAGTGTCCGAATACCGTTCGCGAAGCGATCACTGACTACGGGATCGGTGGAAATACAAAACAAAAACGCACAATCCGTAAGCCAGCGGGCGCTCGTTGATTCCGCGCCCGCTCCGCCTCTCTCTGCGGAATGCTTTCAGGCGCAAGACCCGGCTCGCCCTGACCCTGTTCTCGCTCGTCCTGGGCGGAGCCATTTTCATTGGCGTTTTAACATGTGGGCTTCCTTCGATAAAGCCATCCAGGATATCCAGGGATATTTCCTTGCAGATGTCAATGTCCCCTTTGGACGATATTACCGCCTCGATGAAGTTGCCCCCCTCGCCGAAAAGGTTCCCGGCGTCTCGAGCGTGGAAGGCTGGACGGAATACGCAGGCACCCTGATCCGGAACAGGAAAGAAAGCGCCGGCACACAGATCCTGTTTCGTGGCGCCGCCATCCACCTCGACCTTGATCGATCCGGTTGATCACCTCCGGTCGCTGGCTCGAGACCGGTGATGAGAACGCCATTGTGATCGGCAATCATCTGCTGACCATTTTCCCGGACCTCAAAGTCGGAGACTGGCTTCACCATTGAGATCGATGGCAGGGAAACCAAATGGAATATCGTTGGCATTTACATCATCGCCGGAAACGTGGGCATCCCCACTTCTGTATATCAACTATGAATATCTGAGCCAGCCTGGTGGGAAGCACCTGGCCAGGTCTACTCGCTGCGGGTGCTCACCGACCAGCACGACCCTGCCACGCAGCAAAAGGTCACGACCAGTCGATTGCCCTGTATGACAAGCCCGCGGCATCCAGGTTGGCACCACACAACTTGGGTTTGATTTCGTCACGCAGCCAACAAAGCGCAAACCGATGTCTTCGTTTACTTCATGATGACCATGGCCATCCTGATCGCCATCGTGGGCGGACTTGGGCCTGGCGGGAACGATGAGCATCAATGTGATGGAGCGCACCCGTGAGATCGGGGTGATGCGGGCCATCGGCGCCTCCAACGGCAACATTCAAAGCATTGTCATCATGGAGGGCATGCTGATCGGCCTGATCAGCTGGTCAATCGCGATCCTGTTCTCGATCCCAATCACGGCCATTCTTATGTTACGGGGTGGGCATGGGCATTCCTGACCGCACCGATGACACCTGTCTATGGCACGAACGGCATCATTGCGTGGCTGGTCGGCACTTTGATGCATTGCCACTATCGCCAGCGCCATCCCTGCCAGGCAGGGCTTCCCGGCTGACCGTGAAGGATACACTTGCCTACGAATAATCAAACAAAGAGGATAATTCAATGAAACACCATTTGCCCCTTCTCCTTATCGTACTGTTCTTCCTACCCTCATTAGCCTGTGGGGTTTTCTCCATGAACGCAATTAATGGATCTGGAAATATTATTACGCAAAGCATCGATGTGAGTAATTTCGACCGCGTTTCCCTGGAAGGCAGCGGTGACGTGTACATCGAACAGGGCCAGACGGAAAGCCTGACCATCGAGGCAGACGACAACATCCAGCCGCTGCTTGAGACTAAAGTGAGGGCAGCGAGCTCGTTCTGACCACGAAACCCAACCAAAATATTAATCCCTCCCAAAAAATTGTCTACCGTGTAACAGTGAAGGATCTGAATGGGGTCTCGCTAAAAGGATCAGGGAACTTTTATATTGATCCATTGAAGTCAGATGCGATGGATGTTGTGCTTTCGGGGTCCGGCGATATCAAATTCAAGGATCTATCCAGCGGAAAGCTTTCCCTGGATCTCAATGGCTCGGGCAACATCGCTGCCGATCAGCTGGCCGCCAGGCGATCGATGCTTCTGTAAAAGGTTCCGGGGGATATCAAGCTGGCAGGCACAGCCGGTCCTCAGACCATATCGTTCGACGGCTCCGGGGAATACCTGGCCGCAGATCTGGAAACGCCGTCTGCAGATGTCAACATCGCGGGTTCGGCAGATATCACCGTCTGGGCCACAGACGAATTGAACGTACATGTCAATGGGAGCGGCACCGTGAGCTATTACGGCAAGCCTACAGTGAATCAAACCGGGAATGGATCTGGCAAGATCGTTTCGAAGGGTGAAAAGTAAGTTTTCGAGTAGATAACAAACCGGGGCAGGGAACCCTGCCCCGGATTCGTTTATTATGGCTTCAAATACATTTTCCTCAATGTACTTCCCATGAATTTGATGGCAGCTTTCCTTGGCAGGAGATGCCGCATGACGAAACTGGCAACCCGGTTCATGCCGCCCGGTATGACATAGGGCAGGTTCCCCAACGCCTCCAATGCTTCATCCACAACCTGGGCCGGCAGCATTTTCATATCCCCCAGGCCGCCCGTTTTCCCGGGCTGGCTGGCAGCAAAATTCGGTGTTTGGATTGCACCCGAAACACAGACCAAAACATCCACGCCGCGAGTGCGCCATTCCTCCCACAAACCTTCCGCCAGGACAATATTGAATGCCTTCGTCGCAGCGTAGTTTGAGATATATGCCGAGCCTTGATAGGCGCTCAGGGAGGACATGAGAAGAATACCGCCACGCCCGCGTGCCAGGAATCGCTGCGAGAGCAGGTAGACAAGCTTCAAAGGGGAATGGATGTTTGTGTGCAGCTCTCTTATATGGGCATCCATGGAGTGGTCAAGAAAGGGGCCCACGGCCGAATAGGCTGCGTTGTAGACCAGCAGGCCAACATCCAGGTCCATGGTGTACTGGACGATCTGTTCGGCAGCATCCACCTCCGCCAGGTCCAGCTCGAGGCACTTCGTCCGGATCCCATATCGGGATGAAAGCCGGGCTGCGAGGGTTTCAAGAAGCGCAAGCCGCCTCGCCACCAGGACCAGGTTCAAGCCGCGCCCGGCAAGCTGGCTGGCATACTCCTCACCAAGTCCCTGCGAAGCGCCGGCGACGATCCCCCAGCTTCCATAACGATCCGAAAATTTCATATTTGATCCTTCCCGGCAAAAGGATGTTCCTTCCAGACGCGCAGCGTGAGAAGGAGCGGTACCAGCAGCCAGGGCAGGTTCAGTCCCAGGACGAAAGGCAGGTGCGGCGTCGCATGCGGACCCGCCACCTCCTCCCCCAGGATCACGATGACACCCGTAAACATCATCCCCGCATAAAAGATCGCCGGGATGCGGATCCAGTCCCTGCCTTTGATAAAAGCGTAGATCGCAAAGGCATAGAAGGGACCGTAGATCAGCGAATTGACCCAGATGGTCATCTTCCACCACGGCGGGCGCGCCATCAGCAGCGGGTCGAAGGAGCTTCCATACCAGTGGATCAACCTGACCATGGACGCAGGCGGCCAGAGCGGCTGTTGGAAGTTATATGGGTCAGGGATGATGAGTTGTTCGATATCCACAATATAAGTGATGAAGAAAAAGTTGATCAGGAAAAAGCTGACGAAGATCCAATCGACTTTGCGCTGCGAAAACGGGATTGTCCTGTATTCCATGACTACCTCTAAAATACCCGGTTGACATCCAATACGATCGAGGCTCGATTATGCCCGATTATATCCAATGGGAAATCATTCTCTGTTTCATTACCATCGCAATATTGCATCAATGGTTTCATGGACGGGACCGTCCCCTTTCAGATTTAAAGTTGGACCCGCATCGGGGAAGATTGATATAATTTCCTGACCTGCATTATCCCCCAAAGTTCAAAAACAGAAGGAACATATTGAAATCATGTCTTTCCTGGCAGAATTTGAATCATACCTGGACGCCGGCCTGCGGAAACAGTTGCTGCAATTGAAGACGCCATTCGCCATCCAGGAATATCTGGACGACATGCCCTACATTGGAGAGGAGCGCGATCGCTCCCCTCTTCAGGTAATGCTTGACAGGCAATGTCACTGCCTGGACGGCGGTTTCCTGGCAGCATTACTGTTGTGGCGGATCGGGCAGCGGCCGCTCCTGATCGACCTCGTCCCCGAGCCGGGCAAGGATGACGACCACGTGCTCGCCCTCTACCAGGTGGATGGATGCTGGGGCGCGCTCGCCAAGTCGAACTTTGTCAACCTTGGGTTTCGCGAGCCTGTGTACAGGAATTTACGTGAGCTGGTCATGTCCTATTTTGAGCATTACGTGAACGTCCATCAGGAAAAGACATTACGCGGCTATACCCGTCCATTGGACGCCTCCCGCCATACCCACCTCAACTGGGCCTGGGAGGAAGCCGCGGCCAAACAGGCTGTATCACGACTATTTCTATGGCCGCAAAGCGACTTCGCTGATCCCCGACCGCATGGCGCAGCGATTGAACCCCGTGACAGACCGCGTTACATCGCAGAGACTTTACATACCAATCTGGAACAAGCCTTCGGGAACCGGGATTCTGATCCTCCAAATGAATGAACAAACTGGACAGCATCAGAGTTATTCTCCTTTAGGCCTTGCATCCTCCTTGAAAAATTGTAAAATGAAGATGGAGCCAGTGTCACTTTACTTGCGACAGTCTCAGGAGGTAACCATGTCAAAGAAGGATGAGAAAAATAAGAAGAAACACTCGTCGAACGGATCCGAAAAACAGGATCGCTGTCGATCTTGTCTGCGCCGGTGCCCGCGGACCAGAAGCTTGTCATTAGCAAGAAAATCTATGAGCAGGAGCTGGCCCGCCTGCAGAAGGAATTGATCAAGCTCCAGGAATGGATCCGCCATAAGAACCTGAAGGTGGTGGTCATCTTCGAGGGACGGGATGCAGCCGGCAAGGGCGGCGTGATCAAACGGATCACCGAAAGTCTCAACCCGCGCGTCTGCCGTGTGGTGGCGCTGCCCGCCCCCACCGAGCGCGAAAAGAGCCAATGGTACTTCCAGCGCTATGTCGCCCACCTGCCTGCCGGGGGCGAGATGGTGCTCTTCGACCGCAGCTGGTACAACCGGGCCGGCGTCGAGCGGGTCATGGGCTTCTGCAGCGATGACGAGTACGCCGAGTTCCTGCGCACGGTCCCCGAGTTCGAGCGCATGCTGGTCCGCTCCGGCATCATCCTGATCAAGTACTGGTTCTCGGTCAGCGACAAGGAGCAGGAAAAACGATTCCAGTCCCGGATCAATGACCCGACCAAGCGCTGGAAACTCAGTCCCATGGACCTTAACTCGCGGGCACGCTGGGTGGAATATTCGAAGGCCAAGGATGAAATGTTCGCCCACACTGACATCAAGCAGGCCCCCTGGTATGTGGTCAACGCCGACAACAAGCCGTCAGCCCGGCTGAACTGTATCCGCCACCTGCTGAGCCTGATCCCCTATGAGGACCTGACCCCCGAACCGATCAACCTGCCCCCGCGCCAATCGGAAAGCGGATATGTCCGGCCCCCGATTACAGACCAGACCTTTGTACCGGCAATCTATGCCATGGAGGCGAAAGAGGACAGGAACAAACCCCTGTCAGAATAATGTCCAATCCGGAAAAAGTCTACTGTTGAATGCACAATGACCATCATATTAAGGTGTGATTGAATACTGGTTGTGAAAAAAATCCTGAAATTGACATTTCAATGAAAATCCTTACCATAAGAGCAGATTTACCAGATCAGCGGGCGGAACTGGCTTCAACCTGCCAATACCATTTATAATGCCCCCGGTCACAAATTGCGGTTCCCGTAGAGTAAATATGCGCAATTTGTGACCGAGAGCGGGTATATCCATCAATTTACCCGGGAGGACTCTATGACTGCAGACTGGAATTGGAAAAAGCCGCAAATCAACAGGCAAAATGCCGACTTTCTGGGCCGGGCCGCGCATCTTGCCTACAAGGATCCACGAAACGATCGAGACGACGCTGGAGGAGTGGGACATGCAATTGGTTAAGTTCTTTGACTGCCAGGACACCCAGGCGTATCTGGCCAAAAACGACCAGGCATGTATCTTGGCGTTTCGAGGTACACAGCCAAACATGATCAAGCGATTGGCTCTATGACCTGGATGCCCACTCAGCCCGTCAATGGACCGGTGGGCAAGGTCCATGAGGGGTTCCTGTGTGCGTCTGCATTACATCTGGCTGGACGTGTGGAAAACGCTGCAAAAAGAGCGTGGCATGCGCAGCCTGTGGATCACCGGGCATAGTCTCGGCGGGGCACTGGCGGTATTGGCCACTGCCAAACTCCGCTTCGAAAAGGCCCAACCCGTCAGTGGATTGTATACCTACGGCCAGCCGCGGGTCGGCGACTTTGAATTTTGCAGCCGCTTTGACCAGGGCTTTGGCGATTACACATTCCGTTTTGTCAACTTTCAGGATATCGTACCGCGCGTACCGCTCCGGAACATGAATTATACGACCTGGGCAAGTTCTTTTATTTCAGTGAAAAGAAGTATGACCCGTCAAAGACCTGGGGCGAGATCCTGCTCCACAATATCGGCAACACCATCCAGGAAATCCTGAGCATGAATGATATTAAGGATCATATGATGGACAATTACCTGCTAAAACTAAAAACACTGGCAGATTTCACCGGGTTTCACGACCTGTAAGTAGATGGAGAAGAGAAGACGGCGCTTCCTCAAACGGGAAGCGTCGTCTTTTTTAATGCCCGCTCCTGCCCGGTTTCCTGTTCCTGTAAAGAGATCGAATTCGCAGCCAGGTGTTTTTGTTCGCCTGCCGTAGGTAAACCCCGCCGCGGCGGAGTTTTGTTTCTCTGTCCGCAGTTAACGATGCCATATCGGAGTTTCGTTTACCTGCCGCATCATTGACCTCCGCCATGGCGGAGTTTTGTTTTATTACCGCGTAGTTAATCCCGCCATAGCGAAGGTTTCTTCTCTTGCTGCATGGCTAAACCCCGCCATGGCGGAGTTTTCATAATTGACAGGAAACTTTGGTTCACGACGGGGTTATGTAAAGACAAATTATCAATTTTGTCGATTGACAACCCGCCGCCTCGAATGGATACTACGAAAATTGGCGTCCCCGAACATTTTGACGCCTCCGGGCTGGACCCGGCAAAGGAAATTGGACACATGGGAAAGAAACTTTATCCAGCAGATACCCTCAAGACAGGCGCAGTCCCTCCTGGCGGCCTGGGACCAGATCGATCCCTCATTGGCAATCGGCCCGGTGACCTCCGCGGCACTCCTGACAGAGCTGGACTCTGCGCGGGCGCTCAAGGAGGAGATCAACCGGCTCCAGATCAAACTCCTGGACCTGCGCAACCAGCGCGACGAGCTCTGCATCGGCATCTGGGACAAGGTCAAGAGGGCCCGATCCGGCATCAAAGGCTTTTATGGCGACGATTCGACCGAATATGAGATTGCAGGCGGCACGCGCCGAGCGATAGGAAACCACACAGGCGAAAAAGACCGGCGGAAATGAAAGACTAGAATCTCCCGCCGCCGGAGCAGACTATCTAATTGACCTGCGATTATTTCAGAACGATAACTTGTAATGAAAATCATATTAAGGTTTCTACCATTTCCTGTATAATCTTCTCAGCGTAACCAACGACAGGAGACCGCACATGACGGGGCACATCGAAAAGACCGTTTTCATCAGTTATAGCCGTAAAAGTTCTCTCTCAACCATGCAACCCAGCTTTTCATGACCACAGAAAAGAATTCGTCTCCATACCCTCTCCACGCTGGAGCCCCATAGGGGTGCTTCGCGAACGGACAAACCGGCACGCCGATCAATCAACATAACAAGAGTGAGGTCATAACACCGCGCATCGAAAAGATCATTTTCATCGGTTGCCACTGTACTAATTTGGGATTGTTTTGCCCGTTCCTACTTCATGAAACCTAAGTGGTAGAAAAATCTCCAAACAAACCAAGCAAGACACTCAAGATGAAAATATGAAAATCCCTCACATCACAAGAAAGCTGCGTGTACCTCTTCGAATAGATCTTCCCAAATGGTACGAGGTTCATGGAGATCCTCCGATGCCGCCTGTGAGGCTAGGCAATGACATCCAACCATTGATTGATGGCCCGGCTACATTTAAGGAAATGGCAGATGTCATCTCCACAGCGGTTACCTCAACCCATTATATATATCTGATCGGGTGGAGCTTGATCGACGACTTTCAACTCGTCAATGGTGAAGAAAATACGACAATGATATCTCTCCTACAAGAGGCTTCTGAAAACGGTGTTGAAGATTCGGGTAATGCTTTCGGAGCATTTAGAGTATCATGAAAATAAGCCTGCTATCGAGCATATTAACGCATTATCGCATGGCATAGCTATCTACGACAATCGCCATTTAGAATTTGGCTCACACCATCAAAAAATTCTCGTTGTCAAAGGTTTTGCCGGCTTGATCGCCTTTTGCGGTGGCATTGATATACATTCAGATCGATTATTGAAAACCGAGAAAGGCCCTGGTGCAGGCGAAAAGGGTGCTCCACTGCACGATGTGCATTGTCGCATCCAGGGACCTGCTGCATACGACCTGCTAAAAATCTTCGTAGAACGCTGGCAGGATTACACTCAGAATGTTGGCAACAACCAGGAGCATACATCGCTACTTGGAGCATCCGAAAGGGAGCCAAGCGCCACAGACAAGGCATATTACATTCAAGTAGGACGTACCTATGGGAATATTTCAGCTCATCGAGGAATAGATAGCGCACCAAATGAGAAGCAAGGCGGAACCCCAAAAGGGTATTCATTTGCGCCACGTGGCGAACAGACGGCCAGACGGATGATCCTCCACGCGATTAGCCAGGCACAAGAATTCATCTATATGGAAGATCAATATCTGGTTAGTCTGGAGGTCTCACGTGCACTCCAGGATGCGCTTCCAAAACTCAAGCATCTCACGATCCTCATTCCCCATGGCAGTATTAGCGACATGCCACAGATCCATTATCGACGTCGTGATTTCATTGCGCCTTTAAAAATGTTGGCGAAAGCAAAGTCCGCGTGTTTTACTTGAACCCACCTGGTGATGAGCATACTTATGTCCATTCGAAAGTTTATGTTATCGACGATGAGTTCGCCATCCTTGGTTCAGCAAACTGTAACCGCCGCAGCTTAACCCACGACAGTGAAGTGGCAATTGGCATTTACGATGAGTATGAAACTCATTTCGCCAGGGCAATGAGAATAAAGTTGTGGGCTGAACATCTCAATCTAAATAAAGCAGATGTCGTTGATGGAATCAAAAGCGCAAGTTACTGGATCAACCCACCGCCTGGAGCTCGCATCGCACCCTACGATGAAAACGCGGATATTGAATTGATCCATACGGATACCGCCTGGGACACCGTTGAAGATCCCGATGGTGGATAGCGAGTGTTCTGCATGAAGATGTCCGAAGGATGAAGGTGGTCGCTTATAATTCCCTCATCGCAACCACCGACAGGAGCCGCATATGACGGGGCGCATCGAAAAGACCATTTTCATCAGTTACCGCCGCACTAACATACCATGGGCTTTGGCAATCTACCAGAACTTGACAATGCATGGTTATGATGTATTATTCGATTATCAAAGTATTGATAGCGGGAATTTTGAAAAAGTAATTCTCGAAAACATAAAAAAGCGTGCACATTTTCTTGTGATCCTCACACCGTCTGCATTAGATAAATGTAACTTTCCTGGCGACTGGCTACGCCGCGAGATTGAAATAGCAATGGACGAAGAACGCAATATTATTCCTCTTATGCTCGATAGTTTTGATTTTGGAAGTCCTGTGGTTGTGCAAGCATTGACTGGCAAGCTCGCTACCTCAACACATACAATGGATTGAGAGTTTATTCGGAATACTTCTTCGAAGCAATGGACAAATTACGCAATAGGTATATGAATATTGAAGTAGATGAAACCACCACACCTTCTTTGGATCCCGAAGCAACAGAAATTACCAGAACACAGAAAACGGCAGCCAGCGCAGCCCCGCCTGATCGAAAAAGAATGAACTTACTGCACAAGAATGGTTTGAACGAGGATATGTCTTTGATTTGATGAAAACGATGAGGCTATTTCGGTGTTACACAGAAGCAATTCGCTCAGAGCCTAGAATTATGATAAGCTTATGCTTTCCGAGGAACTATATTCAGATTAATAGGGGATTTAGAAAAAGCGATGCAGATTACCATGAAGCCATTCGAATAAAGCCGAATCAATTCATTATTTCTTCCGATGGAATCGTTTCCTTTTAAAGAATGAATTTGATAGCGCCATTTCGGAATATACAAGATATCAAGTTCGCCTAACTCGATTACGGTCGATGCATATTACTTCAGAGCAAGTGCATGGAACAAATAGAAACAAATGATTTAAAGGCAGTTGCCGACTTATCAAAAATACCTGATTTGGGTGGGGAGTATAAGATGGTGATGAAAAAGAACTTAGAAGAACTATTCGCAATCTAAAAAAGAAAATTAAAATTATGACATACTAACACGCGTATTGCGACAACTTCTGCACCACTATTATAAATCTCGTGCCTTTCCAGTAAATCCTAATACCTCCCACTTCGTTCACATTAACCTCAGGATTTGCAGCTCGGTCCCCCGGGCAGGAACGACGATGCACCGCGCAAGCATTGACCATCCCACGACCTAAAGGGCACCTCCAACGAAAAATCCGACAGATTGAATGTCAACAATATTTCTACTTGTCGATTTGCCCTTACAGGATGCTTCGCGAGGGCAGGCAGATTATGCCGTCTAGTATCCTTCCCTCTAGCACCTCCACACCTCAGGATTCGGCAACTCATCCTCCCTCGCCGGGAACACCTGCACCGCGCAGGCCTTGAACTCAGGGATCAACGCCTGCGGGTCGAGCGCGTCGTTCGTCAGCAAATTCGCGGCAGCTTCGGCGAAATGCCAGGGGATGAAGACCACGCCCACGGTCGTCTTTTCGGTGACGGTGGCACGCAGGACGATCTCACCGCGGCGGGAGGTGACACGTACGGGCATGTTGTTGATAATGCCGTGCATCTCGGCGTCGGCGGGATGGATATCGACGCGCGCTTCGGGAAAGGCTTCATTCAGCGCCGAGTTACGAGTCATCGTGCCGCCGTGCCAGTGCTCGAGCAGGCGTCCCGTTGTCAGGATGAAGGGATACTCGTCGTCGGCTTCCTCCATAATGGGAACATAATCCAGAATATGGAATTTTCCGCGTCCGCTGGGGAAGTCTTCGGTGAAGAGGGTCGGGGTGCCGGGATGGTCCATGCTGGGGACGGGATAGATCAGGCCGACCTTGTCGATGCGGTCATAGGTCACGCCGGCATAATCCGAGTTGACGGAGGCCATCTCGCGCAGGATTTGCTTCGGGAGAGTTGTAATCCCATTTGGCAGACTGCGAAGCGGCGCGTCCCAGCCGGGACTCGAGACGCGTGGCCAGATCGGTGAGGATCTGCCAGTCGGGACGGGACTGGCCGCGGGGCGCCTGAGCCGTCCGCACCCGCTGGACGCGGCGATCGGTGTTGGTGAACGTCCCATCCTTTTCGGCGAACGGAGTCGCGGGCAGGAAGACATCCGCAAAGGCGCCCAACTCGTTGATGAAGAGGTCCTGGGCGACGAGGAATTCGAGATGGGTCATATGTTTGCGCGTCTCGTTCAGGTTCGGCTCGGACATCATCGGGTTTTCGCCCATGATAAAGAGTGCACGGACTCCGCCTTCATGCGCGTGGCTTAGGATTTCGGTTGTAGTGAGCCCCAGCTTGCGGGAAAGCCCGCCCGGCTCGATGTTCCAGGTCTGCTCCCATTTCGCGGCGTTCTCTTCGTTGTCCACGCGCATGTAGCCGGGATAATGGAACGGCATGGCAGCCCATGTCGCTCGCCCCCTGCACGTTGTTCTGCCCGCGCAGTGGATTCAATCCCGTTCCTTCACGCCCGATGTGGCCGGTGAGGAACGCCAGATGGATCAGGGCCAGGGCGGAGGCCGTACCGTGCGAGAGTTGGGAGATGCCCATGCCCCAGTAGATGGCGCCGTTCTTCGCCGTGGCATACATGCGGGCCGCCCTGCGAATATCTTCCGCAGGAACACCCGATAATTCCTCCGCATATTCAGGCGTGAACTTCTCCAGCGACTCGACAAAATCCTGGTAGCCTTCGGTGCGCTTTGCGACAAACTCGTTGTTGACCAATCCCTCCTTGACGATGACGTGCGCCATCGCACTGAGGACCGGGACGTTTGTCCCGGGCTTGAGAGGCAGCCACATCTCGGCAAAGTCCACCAGCTCGATGCGGCGCGGGTCGATGACGATCATCTTCGCGCCGTACTTCTCGACCGCTTCCTTCATCTGCAACGCAATGATGGGATGGTTCTCACTGGTATTCGAACCGACCACCATGAACACATCATTCATGATGACCTGAGAGGCGGTATTGCTCATCGCTGAGGAGCCGATCGCTTTTTGGAGCGCAACCACCGAACCCGCGTGGCACAGGCGTGTGCAGTGGTCCACATTATTCGTGCGGAAGAGCGTGCGCCACATCTTCTGCAGGAGATAATTATCTTCGTTGGTCGCCTTGGCGCAGCAGTAGACCGCCATCGCATCCGGGACCGTCGCGCTTGTAGATCTCGACCAGTTTATCGGCAGTGATGTTCAGGGCGGTATCCCAATCGGTTTCGACCCAGTCCCAATCGTTGGAGATTTGAGAATGCTCAATAGGCTGTCCATCTTTGCTGACGGCAAAGACCTGTTCGCGTCCTTCGGGTTTAGGTTTTCCTTCAAGCAAATATCTTCGAACCAGCGGGGTTGTGACGCGTTTGGGGTGGTAGATAAAGTCATACCCAAAGCGTCCCTTTACACATAAATTTCCATGATTGACAGGGGAATCAAACGGCGAAGT
The DNA here is from genome assembly GCA_963750005.1 of uncultured Chloroflexia bacterium. GTDB lineage: Bacteria > Chloroflexota > Anaerolineae > Anaerolineales > Villigracilaceae > Defluviilinea. Next base: position 12,206 of record CAVVPC010000009.1, on the reverse strand, counting down.
GACTTTAAAGATGAAATCGTCCTTGACGTGCAACTGCAAATTACATCCCACACCGCAGTAGGGGCAGGTGGTGGTGACCACTCGATCTGCAGCAATTCTTTTTGGTTTCAGGTTTTTACTTCATGCAACCATCATAGAAACACGAATGCAACCCGATCGCAAGTACTCTCTTCCGCCGTATCGAAACCGACCACTAACAACAGTATCCTTGTTACAAACTGGTTTCGATATGCGCTTCTCCCACAACCAGCGAATTTTCTGAATTCTCTTTCTTTCCTTCGTTTTCTTCCCGTATTCATCACACTAATTTCCTCCGGGCTTATCCCCTGCTGGAGCAAATATTCGCGCTTCGGTTTCAACGCGCCGGTCGGGCAGACTCCCACGCATTGGCCGCACAACACACAGGTTGTTTCAGGGATGGACCGGTCAAAGAACGTGCCGATCTGGGTCTCAAAGCCGCGGCCGCTGAAGTTGATCGCGTACGTGTACTGCGCATCGTCCGCACAGACCTGCACACAGCGCCAGCACAGCAGGCATTTCGAGTAATCGCGCACATACATCGGATTGTCATCCTTGAGCTCGACTTCACGCCGTTCCGCGTCCGGGGAAACGCTGCACATCGGCACCATATTCCTGCATCATCTCCTGGATGTCGTCCGCCTCGGACAGATCCATGGTGGAGGCCAGCATTTCCAGGATCGTCTTGCGTGCCCGGTCCACGCGCTCGCTCCGCGTCCTGACCTTCATCCCCTCCCCTGCCTGGACGATGCAGGCCGGCTGGAGCAGTCTCATCCCTTCGACTTCCACCACACACATGCGGCACAATCCATTCGCAGTTGTGGCTTCATGGAAGCAAATGGTGGGAATATCGATGCCATTTTCGCGTGCAGCTTCGAGCAAGGTTTGACCTGCCTCGATCGTTATTTCCCTGCCATCCATTATCAGTGTAAGTGCCATATATTTCACCTTGAAAGTCAAAAGTCGAAGGTCAAACGTCCTCTAGCTTTCGACTTTTGACGTTTGACCTTCGACAAACAATTCCGGCCATAATTTGATCGCAGACAACACTGCGCTCGCCGCAGTCTGGCCCAAGCCGCACAGGGACGCGTCGGTCATCGTCCAGCCGACATCCTGCAGGCGAACCACATCGCCGGGCAGTGCGCAGATCCATTCGGCTACGCGGTCCAGGATTTCCTTCTGGCGCTGCGTGCCCATCTGGCAGGGATAGCATTTGCCGCAGGATTCGTGGGCAAAGAAGTGACCCAGCTCCTTCAAAGAAGCGCGCATATCGCGGGTCTCATCGAAGACCATGACCACGCCCGATCCAAGCGGCAGACCGGCAGCGCGCAGATCTTCGAAGGTCAGCTTTCACATCCAGGTGTTGGGCGGTCGCAAAGGCTCCTGCCGCGCCGCCGAACAGGACCGCCTGTAATTTTTTATTCCCTGCCACTCCACCCGCCATCTCCAGTAACTCACGCAAGGTCACACCGAAGGGGATTTCATACAAGCCCGGTTGGGTGACATCGCCGGATACGCAGAACAACTTGGGGCCGGGAGATTTTTCGGTCCCGATTTTTCGATATTCGGCTGAGCCAATCGAAAGGATCAAAGGCACATTACAAATGGTCTCTACGTTATTGATGACTGTTGGCTTTGCAAATAAGCCGTGGGTCGTGGGGAAAGGCGGCTTCACTCGCGGGAAGCCGCGCTTTCCTTCGATCGAACTCAAACAGCGCGGTCTCCTCGCCGCAAATATAAGCGCCCGCGCCAAGACGGATTTCAATATCAAAAGAGAAATGCGAACCCAGTACATTTTCGCCGAGCAGGTTTGCCTCTCTGGCTTCCTGCAGGGCATTTTCCAGGACAGGCAGAATGTAGGGATATTCCCCGCGCAGATAAATATAACCTTTGCTTGCGCCGATGGCATACGCCGCGATCAGCATCCCTTCGATGGTGCGGTGCGGATCGTCGAGCAGGAGAATGCGGTCCTTGAATGTGCCCGGCTCGGATTCGTCCGCGTTGCAGATGACATATTTCTGATCGGCCTGTACCGTTGCTGCGCCCTCTCCTTTGACACCGGTCGGGAAGGCCGCGCCGCCGCGCCCGACTAAGCCGGAGGCTTTCAGCTCAGCCACGATATCCAGGGGTTTCATCGTCAATGCCTTCTCAAAGGCGGAATATTTTCCATATTCTGCAAGTGACGTGGTCCCGTGACCGCAGTTGGCTGTCAATAAACGCATTGAGCCATACACATGGGAAGGCGGGCGGCCCAAGTCATAGGTATTCTTTTCGAGATCAATGGATGTCTCAGCCTGATCATCCACCAAGGCGTTGGGAGCCAGCTCACAAAGCCCCAGGCATGGGCTGGCTTCGATGGTGACTGCCTGCCCGGCAGTGGTCTCACCGGGGTTGATCCCGTGATGACGGCAGAGGTGGTCCAGGATCCCCGGCCCGTTTTTCAGACGACAGGCCTGGTCGGTGCAGACCCGGATGATCTTTTTTCCCACCGGCTCATTGTAGAAGAGGGAATAAAACTCGATCACTCCGTGTACATCCGCCAGGGGGATGTGCAGGGATTTGGCGACTTCGGCGGCAACCTCTTCAGGAAGCCAGCCATAAACCTTTTGGGCCGCATGCAGGGCTGGCAACAACCCCGAGCGGCCCAACGGAATATAAGCCTCGATGGCAGATTGGACGGGAGCAAGGTCAAATTCAGGCATTGGTTCTCCGAAGAGGAAGTATAGACCTAAACAAATTGTATGACAAGAAAACGGGCGAGGAAAACGCTAACTTCCAAGATTTCAAGAAGACATCAATGGAAGAAAGGATTATGGATTTAAATTTGCATTCGGTAAAAACCGCGGCATCCTGCGCAGCTGGGTTGCCTGCTCGAATGCATAAGCAAGCTTGATGAGGGTCGCCTCCTGCCAGGCTTTGCCGAAGAAGGAAAGTCCAACGGGCAGTCCAAACACGTACCCGGCCGGGACTGTGATATGGGGATACCCGGCAACTGCAGCCGGCGAGGTGCTCTCCATGTCCCAGTTGCTGGAGTCGCCGTTGACCAGGTCGATCGTCCAGGCTGGCCCGCCGGAAGGGGTAATGATCGCGTCGAGCTTGTGCTTGCGCAGGGTCGCGTCGATGCCGCTTGTCCGGGCATAGAGGTGGTTCCGGGCCAGTGCATCGCGATATTTTTTGTCCCGCAGGGAGGCCTTCTCCTGGGCAGAGATCATGTGTTCCTGCCCGAAATAGGGCATGACCTTATCCCGGTTTTCCTCGTTAAACCTGATCACATCCTCCAGGGAATGGACAGCGCACGTCTTCAGAAAGTGACTTCAAATATTTATTCAGATCGGCCTTGAACTCAAAGTGGAGAACATCCCGCTCGGTATTGCCAAATTTGTCAAAGTTGAGGACGTCGGCAGGATCGATCACCACTGCACCCAGTTTCTTTAATACTTCAATGCAAAAGTCAAAGATCTTGAGAACGCGAGGATTGGTCCCGGCCATGTTTCGGGCGACGCCAATACGCGCTCCTTTGAGTCCATCCAGGTCGAGATATTTTGTGTAATTGGATGAATTGCGCTTCCGGCTCAGGCGGGTGGCGGAATCCCGCTCATCGACGCCAGTCATGGCCCCAAGCAGGATCGCGGCGTCTGTAACGGTCCGCGCCATGGGACCGGCAGTATCCTGGCTGTGGGCGATCGGGATGATCCCGCTGCGGCTGACCAGTCCCAGGGTGGGCTTGATGCCCACGATCCCGTTCGTCTGGGAGGGACAGATGATCGAGCCATCTGTCTCCGTCCCAACAGCCGCCGCGCAAAGGTTGGCCGCCACAGAAGCGCCCGATCCTGAAGAGGAACCGCAGGCCGAACGATCCAGGGCATAGGGATTGCGCGTCAACCCCCCGCGCGACGACCACCCACTGACGGATCGTTTGCCGCGAAAATTAGCCCACTCGCTCAGGTTGGTCTTCCCCAAAATAAGCGCGCCAGACTTGCGTAATTGCCTGACGACAAAGGCATCCTTTTCGGCAATATTGCCCTCCAGAGCCAGTGAACCTGCCGTGGTCTGCATCCGGTCATGGGTATCGATATTATCTTTAATCAGGATGGGAATTCCGTGCAAGGCGCCGCGCGTCTTCCCGGCCTGACGTTCCTCGTCCAGCGAATCGGCGATCTCCAGAGCGTCCGGGTTGAGCTCGATCACAGAATTGATATATGGTCCGCTCTTATCCACCGCCTCGATGCGGCCCAGGTACAGCTCGGCGATCCGGCGCGCTGTCAGCTCACCTGATTCCATTTTTTCCAGCAGTTCAGCGATCGTCCACTCCGGAAGGATCATCCCGCTTGCTCCTTTGACATAATAGAAGGCCCGTGCGGGACTATCTTCCGCCGCCTGTGATGTAGCGTTCCAGCTCATGGAGCAAGCTCTGCTGCATTTCGATCATCTCTCCCAGCATATCCCGCACGGAGACGAAGCCCATTAATTCCTGGTCGTCATACACCGGCAGGTGACGAATGCCTTTGTCCTGCATGAGATGCATACATTCCTCCAGAGGCTGGTCACAGCTGACAGTGATCACATCCCCGGTCATGATGTCACGGACCCGGGTATCTCTGACATTTCTCCCCGCCAGCTCAACCTTGCGGACACAATCGCGCTCGGAAAGAATCCCCACCATTTTGTCCCCATCCATCACCAGCAAAGCACCTGTATTGTGCTTCGACATCGATTCCAAAGCCTCGTACACGGTCGATTCTGGCGAAATTCCGAAAACTTCACTACCTTTTTTACGGATCATATCTCGAACAGTAGCCATGGCCGTCTCTCCTTGGATGGAATATTGCAGGATACCGCTAACTTTCTGCGTTGGTGAGGGAGTTTAATATACAAATTCACGTAAAAGTTACCTTATTGGTAACCCAGCGGTAGGCAAAGTATAGACGTAAACAGGCAGACTTGCAAGAAAACTGACCGCCCTTATTCACACCGCCCCAACAGATCAAAACACTTTTTGCCTGACATTCCAAATCTCGGCAATGGCCCGCAGGCTTTCCGGATCGATTCCGCCGCTTTTTTCCCCCGTTAACAGGTTTAAAGACTCATATTGAGCCGCCGTTTCCATATATTCCACCAGATCCAGGGCATGGACGATCGACTCGTCCGCCCGGGCGATCACCCCGTGCTGGGACCAGACCACAAGCCGATGGTCCCGCATCGATAGCATGGTCTCGATCATCAAATGCTGGGAGCCCGGAAGTAGAAAAGGCAGTACGCCAATCCCTTCGGGCAGGTTCATAATCGTTTCCGGCTGCCAGCGTAAAAGATGAGTGTTGAAGTATCTCTCATCCTGATACGCTGGAATATGGCTGATAAAGGTGACGTGTCTGGGCTGGGCATGGAGAACAGCGTGGAATCGGACAGGGCGCGATCGCATTTGATCGTGGTGGACTGCCAGGTGGGTATTGAACTCGCTGGTTACACGCTTAAAGAGACAGTCGCGGGAAGTGAACATCCTTCCCCGCATCCCACCTTCCTGGACAACGATACAAGCCAGATTGGCTGCCGGTGCATCGGCAATCTCGCGCAGTCGCCGGCCCGAGCCGGTTACAAGAAGCGTTGCCCCGGCAAGCTCAGGTGCGGGCACAGGCAAGTCGACCGTGGTCACGTTTGGAAAGTATTCTTCAATCTCCAAAGGCTCCCGGATACAAATGGAAATATTCCCCGCCGCGCCTTCCGTGGCTCCGATCTCCGAAAGGCGCTTCCCTACCTCACCCATTTGCTCCAACAGCTGACCGAGTGTGGAAACATTTGATCCCATTATTCCTAAAACCTTTTTTGCATAACATATTCACTAAAAATGATTTCCATCATTTCACATCATCCAATGGCACCAAGACATCCTATATAAAAGCATCCCCGGGCCTCTTCGAGAGGATTGCATCTGCTATTTTACATAAAATCAGCAGGCCGGCAATCTACCGGCCTGCTGATTTCTTCAAATACATCCGGGATCAGATGTAATCACACCAACTCTCATACTGTGCCACCCTGCCGCGGATGGTATCGTGATACACCTTCTGGATCGCCCGTGTGACTGGCCCGGTCCTGCCGTCGCCGATTGTGCGGAAGTCGATTTCGCTCAAACCGACAACTTCCGCCGCGGTCCCGCATACAAAGACCTCATCTGCCACATAGATCTGGTCGCGGGAGATGGGATCCTCCAGGACGGCATATCCCAGATCCTTGGCAATGGTATGGATTGTATGGCGGGTGATACCTTCCAGAACAGGTGCCGTGGAGGGCGTGATCAGTTTGCCGCGCCGCACGACAAACAGATTTTCACCGGTACATTCGGCGATATATCCCTGCGGGTCCAGCATGATGGCTTCCTGAAATCCGAGACGTTCGGATTCTGTTTTCGCCAGGAAGCTGTTTACATAATTCCCGGCGATCTTTGCCTTGGTCATGCTGACATTCGGATGATGGCGGGTATAGGATGAAATGTTCGCCCGGATCCCTTTTGATAACGCTTCCTCGCCCAGATAGTTATTCCACTGCCAGGTGGCAATCGCCAGGGCAGGCGTACCCGCATCCACATTGAGGTTCCATGCACCACCTTTGATATACAACAATGGTCGAATATAACAATCTGTGAACCCGTTGGCGCGTACCGTATCCTTGACGGCTTGCATCACCTGTCCACGGTAAACGGCATTTGGCGTACACCAAAAACGTGGGCTGAATCCAGCAGTCGCTCGGCATGGTCTCTCAACCGGAAGACGGCCGGTCCCTTTTCTGTGTTATAGGCACGAATCCCTTCGAACACGGCCGCGCCATAGTGCAATGCCGGAGTGAGCACGTGCACTGTGGCTTTTTCAAACTCCACCAGCTCCCCATCCATCCAGATGTATTTGGATTCCATTCCCATACGTTCTTCTCCTTTTTCGTAGTGGCGACTCCGAGTCGCAAAATTGAACGGCTGAAGCCGTTACTATAATTTTTCTTAAAATTTCTTCTGTCATCTGGCGGGTCGTTAATTGGCCGCCGAGGTCAGCAGTCCGTGCGCCGTTTGTGATGGCGTCATCGACCGCTTTTTCGATGCTCTGGGCTTCCATCTCGAGCCCGAATGAATAGCGGAGCATCATCGCTGCGGACAGGATTGTCCCAACCGGATTGGCAATTCCCAGTCCGGCGATATCCGGCGCGGACCCGTGGATCGGCTCATACAGTCCCATACGCCGGTCAGAGGCCAAGCCGGTGCCTGTCTCCGATAAACTGGCGGAGGGCAGCATCCCCATCGAGCCGGCCAGGACCGAGGCTTCATCGGTCAGGATATCGCCAAAAGTGTTTTCGGTCACCATGACATCGAAGGAGGCGGGCGCGGTGATCAGCTTCATGGCGGCGCTGTCGACAAGCTGGTGTTCCAGGGTCACATCCGGATGTTCCTCGCCGACCCGGTTCGCTGTCTGGCGCCACAGACGGGAAGATTCCAGTACATTTGCCTTATCAACGGAAGTGACTTTTTTTCTTCTGTTTTTTGCGAGGCTGAAAGCCAGATCAAGAATCCGCCTGATCTCGAAATCATAGTATTCGAGAGTGTCAACCGCGCGTTCCCTACCGTCCCTCATTTCACGCATTTTTGGCTGGCCAAAATAAAGGCCGCCTGTCAGCTCACGCAGGACGAGGATGTCCACCCCTGCGAGCCGGTCTGGCTTTAAAGGAGAGGCATCAACCAGTGCCGGGTGTACCTTGATGGGACGCAGGTTGGCAAATACGCCCAGCCCCTTTCGAAGCCTGAGCAGACCTCGTTCCGGGCGATCACTGGCATTCGGGTCGTCCCATTTCGGTCCACCCACTGCACCAAAAAGAATGGCATCTGCAGACTGGCAGTCGGCGAGGGTCTCATCGGTGAGCGAAGTGCCGTAAGCATCAATCGAGCAACCGCCCATCAGGCGTTCCTTGTACAGGAAAGTATGGTTGTATTGCGCGGCGATCGCATCCAGCACACGCACGGCTTCGTGGACCACTTCAGGGCCAATGCCGTCGCCGGGGAGGAGGGTGATGTTGAATTCCAATTTATCTTCCTTGTTTATTCCCGCTGAGCGGAGAGTCGCAGTCGAAGCGCAAGTACTTACGCAAAAGGCACTTCGACTGCGGGACTGGCGATCTCAGTCCATCCGCTCAGCGCGAGAGTTTTATTTTAGTGTGCCACCGTCAAGCCATATTCCAAGGAATCAGCAAGAGCCCGCCAGCTGGCTTCGATGATGTTGGTGCTTGCGCCGACAGTGCTCCAGCGGGAGGTGCTGTTCCGGGTATCGATTAACACCCGGGTGATTGCTTCGGTACCGTGATCGGAGTCCAGAATGCGTACTTTGTAATCCGATAAATGGAATTTTGCAACCTGCGGATAATAGCCGACAAGCGCCTTGCGCAGGGCATTATCCATGGCGTTAACCGGGCCGTTGCCCTCGGCGGCTGTGTGCAGCACTTCGCCCTGGACGCGGACTTTGACCATGGCCTCGGCAAAGATGCCGCGTTTATCGCGGTGTTCGACATTCACAAAAAAGTCGATCAACTCGAAGGGAGGCTTGTAGCCATATTCCTGCCGCTTCAACATCATCGCCACGGATGCTTCCGCGGCCTCGAAGGAAAACCCACGCGCCTCCAGTTCCTTGATATCGTTGAGGACGGGCAGAATTTCCTCGCCTTCCACTTCCAGGCCGTGCTCTTCCGCCTTGCTCAGCAGGTTGCCGCGGCCGGAAAGATCCGAGACCACGACGCGCATCTTGTTGCCGACCTGCTCGGGCTCCACATGCTGGTAGGATTTTGCACTGCGTCTCATCGCCGCCACATGGACTCCGCCTTTGTGGGCAAACGCGGATTTTCCTACAAAAGGAAGGTGCTCATCCGGCGTAATATTCGCCACTTCGGCCACGAAATGGGAAAGCTCATACAGATCCTTGATCTTTCCCTGGGGTAAACATTCATAACCCATCTTGATCTCAAGGTCTGCCATGATGGAGATCAGGTTCGCATTCCCACAGCGCTCCCCAACGCCGTTGATGGTCCCCTGCACCTGGACCGCTCCCTCCCGGACGGCTGTCAGCGAATTGATTACCGCACACTCCGAGTCATTGTGGGTGTGGATCCCAAAGGGATGCGTCACGGCAGGCTTCAGCTCACAAATAATCCGTTCCACGTCCCAGGGCAGAGTCCCGCCATTGGTATCGCATAGGACGACCGTTTCCGCTCCGCCGCGGATCGCTGCCTGTAACGTTTCGAGGGCGTAGGCGGCGTCTGCCTTGTAGCCGTCGAAGAAATGCTCGGCATCGTAGATGACACGCCTGCCATTTGCTTTGAGATACGATACAGACTGCTCGATGATGCGCAGGTTATCTTCGAGAGTGGTGAGCAGGACATCGGTAACATGGAGAGTCCAGGTCTTGCCGAAGATCGTACAGACCGGGGTATGCGAATCGAGCAGCGCCTTGATATTGGCGTCGTCTTCGGGTCCGCCTTTGACCCGGCAGGTGGCGCCGAACGCCGCGATCAGGGAGTTCTTCCACTCCAGATCGCGGGCACGCTCAAAGAATTCCACATCCTTGGGATTGGAACCCGGCCAGCCGCCTTCGATGAAGGCCACACCGATCTCATCCAGCTTGTGGGCGATGCGGATCTTATCGTTGCCCGAAAGTGTGAAGCCCTCGGACTGGGTCCCGTCACGCAGGGTGGTGTCGTAGATTTGGATGTTTGGCATAATTATTCTTATCCGACCATGGACCGAGGACGATGGACTATAAAATCGTCCACGGTCGATGGTCTATCGTCCTTGTTCAAACGCGGCAATTTCTTTTTCGAAACCCAGGATGTAACCGAGCTCGTCCACGCCATTTAACAAACAAGCCTTATTGAATGGATCAATCGGGAACAAGACCGAGCCGTGAGGGAAGGTCAATGTCTGGGATACCAGGTCAACCGTCAGCTCCGTATCCGGGACTTCTTCGAGGAGGTCGAACAACATCTGGTGGGTCTGATAATCCACAATGACGGGGATCAAACCATTCTTAAGCGAGTTGTTGCGAAAGATGTCTGCAAAGGAGGTACAGATCACAGCCGCGAAATCCATAAGCGGTCAGCGCCCAGGGGGCATGTTCGCGGCTCGAGCCGCAGCCGAAGTTATCGCCCGCCAGTAGGATATGTGCGCCTTTCGATTCAGGCTTGTTGATGACAAAATCCATTTTGGGCGAGCCGTCATCGTTGAACCGCCAGTGGAAGAAAAGGACATCGGCCAGGCCATTCTTATCCGTGATCTTCAAAAACTGAGCCGGGATGATCTGGTCTGTGTCCACGTCAGTCATGGGAAGCGGGACAACGCGGGATGTAAGTGTTGTGAATTGAGGCATAAATAGGTTTCCAATTTTTGATTTACGATTTTTGATTTGGCTTGCGTCCTGCGAAGATGCCAAGTTCATAGATGCGGAAGTAACAATCGACTTCTTCATAACCGATCTCACGCAGCCAGTCGCATTGGATCTCAACTGACGAAAGGATGTTGGCTGCCTTATCGGGGCGGTTCCTGTATTCCTCCGCAATCTGCTCAATGCTGCGTGTGCCGCCGTTTTGTCTCTCCGATGGCATGGCGCGCCGAGACGTAGTGATCTTCGAACAAATCGATGTTTGTCTGCGCGGCAGAAGATACATGCTCGATGTTCACAAACCAGGCGCCAGGCTTGAGCAGCGAGAAGATTTCCTGGTAGATCTGCCTGCTTGCGCTCATCCGGCTGATGATGAATGGAATAGCCTGACACGATCGCGTCAAATGGACCTAAAGCCTGCATCTTGTTTACCCAGGCAGAATCGCCGTAATCAAGATTCTCAAAGGAGAGCTGTGCTTCATATTCCTCCAGTTGTTCCCGCGCCTGTTCAAGCATTGGCTCGGAGAAATCCACCAGCACGCCGCGTGCCGATGGGTATTCTCCCAAAATCGCCGCGCCCAGGATTCCATCTCCGCAGCCCAGGTCCAGGAAATTCTCCACCGGTTCCTGGCGCGTTTTGAGAATAGATATCATCACGCCGATCTGTTCCTGGGCAAGCGGGATTGCGGCCCGATAAGACAGAAAGCGATCGACGATTGCAGGCAGCTTCCAGACTTCATCACTGACCATTCCTAACATCTCCATGAATTTACAATTTTCATAAGTCCTCTTTCCAACTTTAGCATATACTTATTATCCACACATCCATCAAGGAACACACAATGACCATTGTTTACCGAAACGGTGTTGCCGGAAAATCTGTGCAAATCCGAAATGTGGCTGGAAACCATTAAGCGAATTTGCTAATGCCCGTTCCAGAGGGCAAACATGTAGGCGATGGTTTCAAAGCTCGATGCAGAAATTGCTGGAATGCACAGAAACGTAAAGAGCGAGCAACAAAATCCGAAAAATATAAAGAAACTGCACGTAAGTATGTAGAAGCGAATAAAGAGCATATTCGCGAACTCAAACGTAAGCATCAAGCAGAGCATCCAGAAAAATATGAACAGGCAAGTCGTAGGTATCTTAATGCTCATCGAAAAAAAGTAAATATCAGGGCAAGGTTGCGCCGCAAGCAAGATTTAGAACACTATCGCGAAATCGGTCGAAAATCATATGAACGGCATGCAGACAAACGACGCAGTATTCTCTCGAATACTATAACTTTCACCCGGAAAAATCTGTGGCCGCAACTAATCGGCACGGGCACTTATGTATGATTCTGAAATTACCCATACAGAAGAAGAATGGCAAGATCTAAAAGCATTTTACGAGTACAAGTGTCTATGCTGCGGTAGGGGAGAACCGGAAATCAAACTGACGCGAGATCATGTCATTCCACTTACCAAAGGCGGCAATGATTCTATTCATAACATCCAGCCATTGTGTGCCCGGTGTAATAGTAAAAAAATCAGAGACATATCGATTATCGGTGATCTCATGCTAAAAAGCGCTCGCGGATCCGAAACTACACCATTAATCGCGGCAGCAGCGGCTGTGATGGGGCTTGCCAAGAAGGTACGCCCGCCTTTGCCTTGACGGCCTTCAAAATTGCGATTGCTCGTTGATACGGCATATTGACCAGGTAATAACTGATCCGAGTTCATGGCGATACACAAGCTGCATCCTGCTTCACGCCACTCACCTCCTGCCTGTTTTCACGGCTTT
>CAVVPC010000008.1:0-82911 GCA_963750005.1 uncultured Chloroflexia bacterium | reverse complement strand
TGAAGAAGTCGTTACCTTCATCTCCCACGCGCGCGTCCCATATCTCTGCATTGGCATCCCAGGCGTCCCGGGTAAATTCGTGAGGATCGGGTTGAATGTCCATACAATGGATTATAAACCGGGGACCCATAGGCTGAACCTAACAAAATTATCATGATCCTAGCATTTACAACGCATCGGAAAGGGCAGAAAATCATCTCTGCGCTGATAAAATAGAGGCCGTGGTTAGGGAAAGGTAAAAAACGGATCATCACTACAATAAGGATATTCAGAGTAACCAAAGGTGTTGCGTGGCAAAATTGTTTGTTTCCTATTCCAGAAAAAATTCGACAGCGGCTCGAAAACTCATTGACGCCTTTAAGGCCATGGGACAGGAGGTCTGGGTGGACTGGGAGGCAATCCCCCCCGCGGTGGACTGGCTTGAACAGATCTTCCGCGGCATCGAGGAAGCGGACGCGTTCATCTTCATGATCAGCCCTGATTCCGTCGCTTCGGAGGTTTGCAAGGTGGAAGTGGGCCGCGCCGTGTTGAACAATAAGCGCATCATTCCCATTGTCCTGCGCGATGTCAACCCGAAAGACACTCTGGATGATATCCGTAAACTCAACTGGACCTTCATTCGGGAAAGCGACAATTTCGAGGAAGGGCTGGCCAAGGTCAAGACCGCCATCGAGCTTGATCTGGACTGGCTTGAGGAGCATCGCCGTCTGCAGGTCCGCGCCCTGGAATGGCACCGCAAAAAGGACCCCAGCCTGCTCCTGCGCGGCCGCGACTTGAGAAATGCACGTCACATGTTGCAGACGTATACATCCAAGGACCCCATCCCCACTGAGCTGCAGAGTAAGTACATTGAGTTTAGTCAGCGGACGCAAAGAACCCAGTCGATCATGATCGGTCTGACCGTCGTTACGCTGATCGTTATGGTCGCCCTGACCTTGTTCGCCATTGATCAATCCAATGCAGCACAGGTACAGAGGAATATTGCTGTAACGAATGCAGTCAAGGCAGATAATAATCGAGTTCTGGCAGATCAAAATGCAATGACTTCCCAGGCAAATGCGAACGTGGCAAGTACCCAGAGGGCAATTGCAAATGAGAATGAGAAGGCTGCACAAGATGCACAGAAGCTTGCTGAGGGACAGCGCAGCGCGGCACGGGCACAGATCTATCAAAGCAGGCCGGGAGAGCTATATACCAGCACCCTGCTGGCCATTGATTCCATGGAAAGGAGCCCATCAGATGAAGCTGAGGAAATCCTTCGCAAGGATATCAGCCTGCTGCCTCGCCCGGTAGCCCAGGCATCCCAGGCAGGGAAGATCAATGGAATCGCGCTTAATCAGGAGGGTACTATTCTCGTAACAGCCAGTGCGGATGGCACAACCTGCGCCTGGAATGTTAAAGATGGCACAGAGATTTTTTGCACACCCACCGGCCAGCCGCCTGTAAATGCTATGGCACTCAGCCCGGATGGCACCTTAATCGTCACAGGTGACCAGTCCGGTCGTGTCCAGGTATTGGATGCCGCGACGGGAAAGGCGCAGCATATCTATCAGCGCGGCCGGTCTTCATCAGGTTCCATACAATTTGACGATGTTACAAACGGCCAAAATGAACCAATTCCAGGGGGGATACCCGTTGTCGGCGTAGATTTTAAGCCTCCAGATGGGCAGCAGGTGGCAGTCGCTTATGAGGATGGCCAAATGCCTGTGTTCAATCCCAAAACCGGGAGCATCAGCTCCCGTCTCGAAACCATTAGCAGACCAACCGCTTTTGGCTTTAATCGCAACGGTCTCCTATGGGCAGCAGGCAATCAAGACGGTCGGGTCTCCCTATGGGATTTAAGCAGCGACAAAGTCGTTTCACCCGCAAGCCATAGAAAAGGAGTCCTGGCAATGGCATTCAGCCGGGACGGCAGAAAGCTGGTTACTTCCGGAAATGACAACTCGGTCGCCCTGATCGGCCTCCCTGACAGAAAGGAACTCATTCGTATTTCCACACAGAGCCCCGTCAGGGACCTGGCCTTTAGCCCAAATGGAAAATGGCTTGTTACCGCGGCCGACGATCACCGGATCCGCATCTGGGATGCTGAGGATGGCAGCGAACGACTTAGCATGTCACAGGATGGCGCTGTGAGCAGAGTCGTTGTCAGCGCGGATGGACAGTGGCTCGCAACGACCGGTGATGACCGGACCGCCCGGGTCTGGGATGCAGTGACAGGGGCACAGGTCTACCAGATCCCGCTCGCTGCCAGCGGAGCCGAGATCGCCTTTAGCAACGATGGCAACTATCTCATTTCCACCGACCAACAGGGCAAGATCAATATCTGGGATATGTCCACGTTGGGCGCACGAAAGGATTCGGCGCAATTCAATGGGATGCTGAACGACATTCAGTACAGCCCATCGGGGGAGCGGCTTGCGGTCGCCGGTAAAAGTGGGGTTTGGCTTCTCAGTCCCAATCCGGTATCAGGCTTAATTGCAAACCCAACAGATTCGCCGACTCTGCCGTTCAAGTCGAATGTGGAAAATATGGCATTCAGCCCGGATTCAAAATACCTTGGCATCGCTACCGACGGCAAGGAGCTGGCTCTTTATGACAGCAGTGCAAATCGAATGTTGACAAAAGAAACAGTTTCCAACCTTTTGAAATCGATTGCATTTTCACCAGACAGTCAGCAGCTCCTTGCAAGCGACGGGGCAGCCAGCATACAGGCCTGGGATCTTCCCAGCGCAAAGTCGGTCGAGGATGCCATCCAAAAGTATCCGCAAGCCTCCTCGCTGGCGACCAGCTCGGAATATCTGGCATTGGGCGCGACGGACAGGATCAATATTATGGGTATCAATGGAGATGGAGTTATACAAGCAATTGATTCTCCCGGCGAGAATACTCTTCTTGCCTTGAACATGGACGGCTCCTGGCTTGCCTCCACCGATTTATCCGGAAAGATCCAGATCTGGAAAAATCAAAATGCCAAATTTGCCAGTGTGGCATCGCTTCTCAGAGAGCAGGCTGAATCATTGGCATTCAACCCGGATGGATCCCTCCTTGCGGTTGGTACCGCCCAAAACGTATTTTTGATCGATACTGCCAGCGGAAAAGAGATTGCCCGGATCCCATACCGGGATGTTGTGACCGGTGTCGCCTTTTCACCGGATGGAAAGTACCTTACGACCGTCTCATCCAGTGTGCTTCAACGCTGGGAAATTTCAAAACTCGAGCAAATAAAAAGCGCTGATCTCTTGCAAACTGCCTGCTCACGCCTGATCGGGAAATTTAGTGAGACCCAATTGAAGGCGTTGTTTGACAATCCGATATCCTTGTGTGACAACAACGACCAGGCACAATGACGGAACCGCGGCGTAAAATATAATATCGGTTTTAAGAAAAAATCGCCCCGAAGGCTGGCAGTCTATGCCCATCTCAGCTGAGAAAAAACCTTCGGGACGGTGTACATACATTATTTCCCATCCTGTCTACTATACCCATTCGCTTTAAAGCGTATGTCGTCAGCAGAATAGAAGATCGATTACAGGTGGGAGGAAAACGGAATGGGAGCTATTCAAGGGTTGTATCACGTCACCGCCGTAACGCGCAATGTGCAGATCAGGCTGGTCTCGGAGCAGGCACGATCCACCATATAACCTTCCGCGAACCGGGCGGGGTGTAATCGCGACTACATCCTGATCCTCTGTGGAGCATTGCTTAAAAACAAGAACTCCGAGTTTTTGAAAAACTCGGAGTTCTGCATTTACACCAACATTCTCAAAGGATTTTCCAAAAACCCTGCCAGCGCCTGCATGAACTGCGCGGCCTCGGCTCCATCGCTGACACGGTGGTCGACGGAGATGGTGGCTTTCATGCGCCAGCCGGGTTTGACCTGACCGTTCTCAACAACGGGAACTTCACGTGCTGAGCCGACTGCCAGAATCCCGGCTTCAGGTGGGTTGATGATGGCAGCAAAATTCTCCACATCATACATACCCATATTCGAGATAGAGAACGTGGAGCCTTCGATATCATCCGGGCGGACCTTGCCTTCGCGGGCGCCGGCGACCATGCGCTTCACGTCGGTGGAGATCTGGCGCAGGGGAAGCTGGTCGGTATTGCGATTGACGACGGTCAGCAAGCCGCCTTCCACGGCGACTGCAACGCCGATGTTGATCGAGCCATGACGGATCGCATTATTTCCTGCATACGAGGAGTTGAGATTCGGGAATTGACGCAGCGTCAATGCGACAGCTTTGATAATGAAATCGTTGACCGAGAGTTTTTCGTTCTCGGTAAGATATTCATTGGCCTGTTTGCGCATCGCCATGAGGGCATCCATCCTGTATTCATGCGTGACATAGAAATGCGGGACGCTGGTCGTCGACTTCCACCATGCGGCGTGCAATTGCCTGGCGCAGTCTGGTCAGCGGAATGGTTTCATCGCCAGCGGAAACGGGAACAACAGGAACAGGCATGGGCTGACGACTGACCGCTGCCGGCTGACTGCTCGAAAGAGCCGCTTCCACATCCTTGCGAACCACGCGTCCGCCCGGACCCGTACCTTGAACTTGGGAGAGATCAAGGTTCCTATCGCGGGCGATCTTCTTCGCCAGCGGACTCGCCTTGACTGGACCAGACTCAACGGGCGCTGCCGCCTGTTGAACGGGAGCCGCTGCCGGCTGAGTCTGAACCGTAGCTTTTTCTTCCTTCTGCGTTCCGCTTTCAGCCTTCTGCTCCACTGCCTTTGGCTTTGCGTCTTCCGGTTTCGCCACCTCTACTTTTTCACCCTGGGCACCTACAACCGCGATCGGCGCGTTGATGGGAACCACAGTTCCCTGGTCCACGATGTGTTCCAGGACCACCCCGCTGGCAGAGGATTCCACTTCGACGGTAGCCTTGTCGGTTTCGATCTCGGCCAGTACGTCGCCCTTATTGATGTTTTCGCCAACCTGCTTCACCCAGCGGACGAGCGTGCCTTCCGCCATGTCGAAGCCGAGCTTGGGCATGTTAATTGTTTCAGCCATTACTTCAAGACCTCCTTCACCGCCGCAACGATGTCAGGCACCTGCGGGAGGGCAGCCTGCTCAAGCGTGCGGTTATAGGGAAGCGGTACTTCCTTCTGGGCCACGCGCAGGATGGGGGCATCGACATAATCGAACGCTTCCTCATACATGCGGCTGACGACCTCCGAGCCTACACCGTAGGATTTCCAGCCCTCTTCCACGACGATCGCGCGGTTTGTTTTTTTGAATGATTCCAGGATAGGCTCCATATCCAGCGGGCGCAGCGTGCGCAGGTCAACGACCTCGGCAGAGATGCCTTCGTTCGCCAGCTCGTCCGCAGCCTTCATCGAAAGCTCCAGACCCTTGCAATAGGTGACGATCGTAACGTCCGTTCCTTCGCGCTGCACTTTGGATTTCCCGATCGGGATGGTGTATTCGCCATCCGGGACTTCGCCGCGGACCTGATACATGGTCGCGTGCTCGATAAACAGAACCGGATCGTCCGACCGGATGGAAGACTTGAGCAATCCCTTGGCATCCTCGGGCGTCCCGGGTGAAACGACTTTCAGGCCAGGGAAATGTGCAAAGATCGCATCGGGAGTCTGGGAGTGTGTCGCGCCAAGCTGACGTCCACCGCCACCCACCGCACGGATTACCAGCGGCACTTTGAACTGCCCGCCAAACATGTAATGCAGTTTCGGTGCCTGATTGACGATGTAATCCATCGCCGAAAAGGCGAAGTTGATCGTCATCAATTCTGCGATGGGACGCTGCCCCACCATTGCGGCGCCGATCGCTCCACCAATGATCGCGTTCTCGGCAATCGGTGTATCCTTTACACGGTCGGGGCCGTACTTGTCATAAAAACCCTTGGTGACCGCGTAGGTTCCACCCCACACACCAACCTCTTCGCCCATAATGAAAACGGCGGGGTCACGATCCATTTCTTCCATCAGTGCCTGCGAGATCGCCTCGCGCATCGTAATTTTAGCCATGTGTAATTCCTTGTAATTCGATATTCGTGATTCGATACTCGTTTAACGAAATGGATTTTTCGCCAGACGAGTTATCGAATCACGAATTTCAGTTCTCTACGTAAACGTCCTTAAACAATTCTTCCATTGCCGGTTCGGGGGAAGACTCAGCAAATTCAACGGCCTTGTTCACTTCTTCATCGACGTTCGCATCGATCTCATCCAGTGCCTTGGTCGTGGCGGTCTTCTTTTCATTCAGGTATTTCCGGAAGATGCCGATCGGGTCGCTTTCCTGCCATTTCTTCACTTCCTCCTGCCTTGCGATAACGCTCGGGATCGCCCATGGAGTGGCCGCGATAACGGTAGGTCGTCGACCTCCAGCAGGTAAGGCTGGCTTTCGGTGCGGACATACTCGATCGCTTCCTTTGCAGCTTCATAAACTTTCAACACATCCATGCCTTCGACGCGGCTGTTCTTCATGCCGTAGCCTTCCGCCTTCTGACGGATTTCAGAGACGGCCGAGGCCCGCTCGACGGACGTACCCATTCCGTAGATGTTGTTTTCACAGACCCAGAGCACGCGCAGGCCCCAGGTCTTTGCCAGGTTTAGCGCTTCATGGAAGTAACCAATGTTCGTCGCGCCATCACCAAACATACAGATGGTAACGTTATCATTCTTGGCATATTGGTCACCGAGCGCCAGGCCGGCCGCGATCGGCAGGTGGCCGCCCACGATGGCATGTCCGCCCCACATGTTCTTTTCTGTATCTGCCATGTGCATGGAACCGCCCTTGCCCTTCGACATGCCGGTTACCTTGCCCAGCAACTCGGCCATCACTGCATTGGCGGGGATGCCACAGTTGATGGCCACGCCATGGTCCCGGTAGGCTGTGATCACCCGGTCGCGCGGCTCGCGGGCTGCGATCAGCCCGGTCGAGACGGCTTCCTGGCCGATATACAGGTGCATAAAACCGCCGATCTTACCCGCCTGATACAGCTCAGCGCCGCGTTCCTCGACGCGGCGAATCAAAACCATTTGGTGGTACAAATCCAATAGTTGTTCTTTCTTCATTGCTTCTCTCTTATCAATAGAATTTTAATACAGCCTCGGGAGGGTCTTCTCGCCGATGGACTTCGTACAACCCAACCTTCACAAGGCCTATTTTAATCGTATGGGAGATACAGGCAAAATACATGGCGCTACAAGCGCCACGATGTGCTATAAACATCTCTCCGGAAAAATTATAACAGAGATTTTCCGTCCAATTTTCTGGCAAAGGCTATCGAGTTCCCAGATACCAGGTAAAAATGGAATAATTCACCGGCGGCCTGCCCCAGACAAGTCGTCGGCCCTGGATTGTTAGACGTCTTACAAAGTAAATACTTTACCAATGGACTTTTAGAGCCACTTTCGATGCACCCGTGGGTTATTTCATATGCATTTACCCATAAGGAGCTCCCATGAAGCGGATTCACATCCTACTTGGTATACAGTCATTCATAGGTATCCTTGTTTCTCTGAACAGGCTCGGTCCCTGGACACTTGGATACGTGCTGCCCAACCAATTCCTGCGCTGGGTGGATCTCAATAACATCCTGCTCTCAGTTGCCAGCCTGGTGGCACTCTATCTCCTAAAGAAGACAATTGAATACGACTCACCTGCGCGTGAAGGACGCTCCCACCTGGCTTGGAATCTTGTCTTTATTGTTGGCGTATATCTCACAGCAGCCAGTTACGGCGATCACGAAGTGACCAATTACCTGCATCAGCGGTTCTGTGCGTCTGATACAACAAGTGACCTGTGCCGCATCCTCATATTCAACGACGATGAGTTCAGCCACTGGGTGTTCTTTACAGGGTTTGTGATGGTCAATGCGGCAATCCTTTTCCTGCAAAATATCTTCCCGTACCGGGAAAATATCTCCAAGTCAGATACTGTATTATTGGCTCTGAATGCCTTATTTCTGGGGATGGCTATTTTAGCGAATCTGGGTTTTGAAGAGATCGGGCTGGATTTGTATGTTGTCGCGCTGCTCGCATTGATTTCCACCTACTTTCTTTGGAAGCGCGGCAGACAGCCGATGTTCATCTATTACGCAATTGCCTACTGGCTGGGACTGATCGCAAGTCTGATCGCCCAGGCTCTCAGGTAATGCAAATCGCCGGGGATTTAGCTCGATGCAATAATTCCTAGGCCTTTTTCCCCTCCATGTCGAAACCAGGAATGCGGGAGGCGCGCTCGAGCCAGTTTAAGAGCAAAATCAGGATGTATACGGCAGCCAGATACATCACAGCCGCCGCCAGATAGGCGCCAATCGGATCATAGGTTCTTGCAGCGATGGATTTGGCCTTAGACATCACTTCAGGGATCGCGATCAGAAAGACAACAGCAGTGGATTTCAACAAGGATACCGGCTCGTTCGACCAGGCCGGAATTGCCAGCCGCAATGCCTGGGGCAGGATCACGTACCAGATCGTTTTCCATTTCGACATGCCGATGGAACGTCCTGCCATCATCTGTCCGTCACCAATCGCCAGGAAGGAGCCGCGCAGATATTCCGCTTGATAAGCCCCGCTGTTCAAAGCCATTGCCAGGAATGCCGATAGTTCTCGGGAAAGGGTAATTCCCAACCCGGGCAATCCGTAGTAGATCAGGAATAATTGAACCAGCAGCGGTGTACCGCGAAATAATTCTATATAGACGGCCGCAACTCCATGCCAGAATTTGTTCCCATAGGTGCGCGCCAGCGCGGCTAGCACACCCAGCACAAAGCCTGCAGTCAGCCCCTGGATGGTGAGCCAAAGGGTCATCACCATGCCCTGCAGGAGGTCGGGAAGGAAACGAATGAAAAGGGTAATAAAATTACTCATGGATAACTACCCTTCTCCTTCTCCTTTTTCCCGTATAGCTCGGTGATCTTCCATAAAAATTCCCGCGTGCGATCGTGTTTTGGATGGTAGAAGAGGTTATCAGGTGAGCCTTCTTCGACGATGCTGCCTTTTTCCATGAATACAATCCGGTCAGCGACCTCGCGGGCGAATCCCATCTCGTGCGTGACCACCAGCATCGTCATGCGGTCGCGGGCCAGTTTTTCCATGACGCCCAGCACTTCCCCGATCAGCTCCGGATCGAGTGCGGAGGTGGGTTCATCGAATAGCATGACGCGCGGGTCCATCGCCAGGGCGCGGGCAATGGCTACGCGCTGCTGCTGTCCACCCGAGAGCTGACCCGGGTAATGGTCGGCGCGGTCCGCCAGCCCAACGCGATTCATCTCCTCCATTGCTTTTTCGCGGGCTTTCTCCTTCGACATTTTCCTGACCTTTGTCAGACCGATCATCACATTATTCAATGCGGTCAGATGATTGAAAAGCAGGAAGTTCTGGAAGACCATGCCAATATGCTGGCGGACTTCATCTTCGTCATATCCCCTGGCAGTGATCTCATTACCATCCAGGAACACCTGTCCTCCATCATGGGGCGTGAGCAGGTTGATACAGCGAAGCAGTGTGCTTTTACCTGTACCGCTCGGCCCAATGATCACGATGGTTTCGCCCTGATTGACTTTAAGATTGATATCCTTGAAGACAACATTTTCACCGTAGATCTTTGTCAGGTTGCGAGTCTCTAAAATGGGATTGTCCATTGGAATCTCCATCATGCATGGGTGGGCAGTCTGGTGCGCTCGGACAGGTGATCAAGTCCGCGGTTCACAGCAAAGACCAGGACAAAATAAATGACGGCGGCAGCTCCATAGGCAAGGAATGGCTGCTGGGTCGTCGCGGATAGCTGCTGTGCACGCCGCAGGATCTCGGTGACACCCAGCGCGTACACGAGCGAGGAGTCCTTCAAAACAATCGAAGCTTCGTTGGACCACGGCGGAATCGCGAGCCGCAGCGCCTGAGGCAGGACAATATGGCGGATCGCCTGCAAGCGGCTCATCCCCACCGCGCGGGCCGCGGTCATCTGCCCGGGACCTACTGCCAGAAGTGCACCTCTAAAAATTTCCATTTGATAGGCACTGCTCACAATGCCGAGGGAGAGGGAGCCTGCCCAAAACGGCGAAAGATCGATCGAGCCTGACAGGATGAAATAAAGAATAAAGAGCAGGACAATCGGAGGCACGCCGCGCAGCAAAATACTGTAGACAGCTGCAACCCGCTGGATAAATTTTCCCCCATAGGTATTCAGGAGTGCCATGAGCAAACCGATCACCAGACCGAAGGGAAGCGCCACCAGCGTTACACCGATCGTGACGACGGTCCCCAGCAAAATATAGTAAAAGAAGCTGCCCATGGTTTGAAATAACAGGGACAGGCTGTGGAGCCTGTCCCTGAAGATTTTATTGCGCGAAGTACTTTACTGCCAGGGCATCGATGAAACCTTCAGACTTCAATTGAGAAATGGTGTCATTGATGGCCTGCTGCAATTCCTTGTCTCCATCCGGGATGACAATGTTGATCGGTCCAGTCGACAGCACACCATGATAAACGATGTTCAATCCGCCCATTTGCTTGACAAGTGCCTGGGCAGGAATGTAATCGGACATCATGACATCGACGCGGCCATTCTGCAGGTCGAGCATCGCCTGGTCGACGCGGTCATAGCGGAAGAGGTTTTCCTCAGAAAGCGATCCATCGGCAACCAGGGTATCCGTCAGCCAGCCATCCTGGGTGGTTCCCGGTCTGGACGCCGACCTTGTAGGCAGCGACATCCTCGGGATTTTCGATCTTTCCTGTGAACCCATCTGCAACCGTAAACGCATCCTCCGAGGTGTAATAGGCATCGGAGAAGTCGATCATCTTGTCGCGTTCCTCTGAATAATTGAACGCGGAAATGGAAGCATCGATCTTGCCTCCCTGTACGGCCGCGATCAGGCTGTCGAACGGCATATCCACCCATTCCACCTTCACGCCCAGCCGATTGGCAACCTCATTCATCAGCTCGATATCGAAACCGACCTTGTTGCCATTTGAATCCACCGATTCAAAGGGCGGATAATCGGCAGATGTTCCAACTTTGATCACCTTAGCCTGCTTGATCGCTTCGAGGTGATTTGCTGCGGATGTACTCCCGCAGGCGGTCAGCACAAGACTTAGCGCAACAAGCAAGGAAACAAAAAACACACTGCGCTTCATAAACTATCCTTTCTTTATCATGTTTGGAAAGATGGACGTCCTATAAATATAGGCCGTGGAATTTCAATATACGAGCCGTGAGTGGAGGAAGCAAGTGAAGATTGTCATACATATTCTCCTCTCCCATCCTGACTTGATCGAGAATCCGCCAGATCTGGAGACTAAAAGCTGCATTTTTTGCCATGATTTATTATTCTCGCATCCCATTTCGGTGCGAGGTGTTGTTTGAATACAAATCTTTCATTCAGAGGAGTAGATTATGTATACGCTGGTAATCATTCTTCGGCTGCTTCACATTCTGGGTGGTGTATTTTGGGTGGGCGGCGCCCTGGCAATGAACATCTTCTTCGGTCCCACCATCGGCGCAACCGGAGATTCGGGAAAGCAGGTTGCAGGTTATCTTATGGGCAGGACACGCTTTACCGCAGCTATGACCGGCGGTGCAATGGTTACAGTCATAGCAGGGTTTCTCCTTTATGGGAACGATTCGAACTGGTTTTCATCCGCATGGCAATCATCTGGCCCGGGCATAGGATTCGCCATCGGAGCGATGTTCGCGCTGGTGGGTCTCGTTACAGGCATTATGAATGGGAACAACAATAAAGCTATGGGAAGGATTGGGGCTCAAATCCAGGGTAAACCGACAAACGAACAGGCTGCGCAGCTTGGCGCGATCCGCAAACAACAGGCCTGGGTCGTCCCCGTCAATACCTATTCTCTTCTATTGGCCGTATGCTTCATGGCGACTGCCCGCTACCTTCGCTTCTAAAGGAAGCCAGTCTATAGGGACGCAGATAAACACGTACACAAAAGCAAAAGAGCGCTGAGCCTGACAGCCCAGCGCTCTTTTGCTTTCCGTTCTACTCCATCCAAACCGTTCGATCTTCAAACGATGGGCGGGCAGGATATTCAGCGACGAATTCCGGATAACCGAGGTAAATAAACCCGATCAAATGCTGATCTGGCGCGAAGCCCAGAAACTCCTTCACCTTTGCATCGCGGGCCCATTCGCCGGTTCGCCATTTTGCGCCAAGCCCGAGCGCGTGGGCGGCAAGCAGAATGTTTTGAGTCGCCGCTGAAGCGGCCGCGATATTCTCGATCTCCAGCACTTTGGGCTCAGCCGGCTTGTCCACGCCGATCGCGATTACGACCGGCGACCGAAGAGGCGTGGCCCGGCATTTATCGAGGGCCTCCGGGGGATATTCGGGATGGTATTCGGCTGTGGAAGCTGCCATGACTTCCCCAAGCCGGTGCCGTGCTTCGCCGGTCAATACGACGAAGCGCCAGGGTCGCACCTTATAGTGGTTGGGAGCCTGTGCGCCAGCATCCAGGAGTTTCTCGATGATTTCACGTGCCACCGGTTCCGGTTTCACCCGCCCGATTGAATGTCGGTTATGTATGGCTTCGAACAGTTCCATGTGCCCTCCGTTGTCTTGATACAATTATACAAATAATTCTTACGGAGGGCTCGATGAAAGTCTTTTATTCCGAGGAGCACCGCAAACATGAGCCGCCATTCGAAGTGTTCGACGGCGGGCTGCGTACTCCCTACCTGGAGAACGCCGACCGCATGGACCGCATCCTGCAATCCTTGCGTCCCGTGGACTGGGTGGAGATTTGTGAACCGAAGGACTTTGGCCTCAGCCCGGTCCAGGCGGTGCATGACCGGGATTACATCGATTTCCTCGCCTCCTGCTGGACCGAGTGGCAGGCTTCCGAGGCCGCGGATAAATCCGTGCTTTTGCCGGCCACCTTCGCGCTCCGGCGCCATCCCCAAAAGCCGACCGGGCTGCTCGGGCGTGCCGGCTATCACCTGATGGACTTAAGTGCCTGCATCGTGGAGGGAACATATGCTGCTGCACTTGCTTCTGCAAACTGTGCCCTGAGCGCGGCGGAAGCCGTCGCAGGAGGTGAGCGCACCGCTTTTGCCTTGTGCCGCCCACCCGGTCACCATGCAGGGAAGGATTATGCCGGCGGTTACTGCTTTATCAACAATGCCTCGGTCGCGGCAAACTGGCTTTCCTCCCTTGGAGAGGTTGCCCTGCTCGATATCGATTACCACTGCGGCAACGGCACACAGGATATTTTTTATGAGCGCAGCGATGTCCTGACAATCTCGATCCATGCCGACCCGAACTTCGAGTACCCGCATTTCTGGGGCTATGCCGATGAAACGGGAACAGGCGCAGGCTACGGTTTCCACAAAAACCTGCCGCTGGCGAAAGGTACCGATGACGCGCGCTACCTGTCGGCCTTGGATGAGGCGCTGACTTCTCATCCGCAGCTTTGAGCCAAAGTACATGGTCGTCTCTGCAGGAATGGATATTTATGCCGATGACCCGCTCGGCACGATCAAGGTCAGCACGGATGGGATCGGAGAGATCGGAAAAAGGATCGCATCCCTCAAACTGCCCACTGTCGTTGTAATGGAGGGAGGCTATGCCAACGAGGTGCTGGGAAGGAATGTCCTTCGTTTTCTAGGAGAAATGAAATGAGATTGAAAATGATTTTACTCGTCCTGCTGCTCGCAAGCGCCTGCTCACCAGATTCGGGGCAACAGGCAACTACCACCGCGAGCCTGCCCTCACCCACGGTCGCACTCTCGACGGAAACATCGATCCCGACGATGACGTTTACGCCAACAGAAACAACCGTTCCTACCAGTACATTTACACCTACGATTACGCCAACTCCAACGATTACAGCCACACCAACATTTAACTTCCCCTGCTGTGACCGTCAACAAGCAGGCTCACTGCGCTATGGTCCATCCGTGGCGTATCTGCATGCCGCGGACCTTTATCCGGGCGATGCCGGAACTGTGCGTGGAAGATATATCTACAGTAACTGGCTGTATGTGAAATTCGACAAGCTTAACTATTTCTGCTGGGTCGCGCCCTCCGTTGTGGATGTGGTCGGGGATGTGAAAACGGTTGGTTACAAGGAGCTCAATCTGCAGTCCATTGGCAGCAACATGTATGGGCCGCCCAAAGGTGTGACCGCAGTACGCAACGGCAACGAAGTTCTTATCAGCTGGGAACAGGTGAAGATGACCAAGGACAAGGACCGCGGCTATCTGCTCGAACTGTTCGTCTGCCAGGACACCTTCTATAAGTGGTGGACGGACTCCTATCCCGACCAATACTCCACCAGCTATGAGGTCAAGGATGAACCGGGCTGTGCCCAGCCATCCTCCGGCAAGCTCTATACGGTTGAGAAGCATGGGTTTTCAGACCCGGTCGAGATTCCCTGGCCGCAGCCGCAATAAAGATCCCTTCCAGTACAAGTATTAAAAAAGAATGCCTCCGTTATCATCACGGAGGCATTCTTTTCATCATAAAAACTACTGCCGTCTTCTGGCAATTCGATCCAGCATCCTGAGCAGTTCCTGCATCTCATCCGGTGCGGAGGTATCCCCCATGATCATGGTGCGCTCGCCCTGGCTGGTTTGAACAGTGATTGTGTACGTAAATTGATCCGGAAGGGTCGCAGTCCCGGTAGAGTTTTCCGGCAGTCCGTCAAAGTCCATTTTATCGAGCAGATCGAGTAAGGGACGGGACTGATCCTCTGGCAGCTCGCCCGGCGCAAAATCTGCGTGGAAACGTATGCCGGTAAATCCTCCCGTACGCTCATACTTGATCCGCTGGACTTCCATTTTTGCCTCCTATCCTGTCTTTGCGGGAGCTGCACCCACGGCACGCAGGAGCGATCCGAGACAGCCGTCGCTGGGAGGCGGTGGAGTTGTCCCTCCTCCAGCCACAGTGATCCCAACTTCCGCCCAGCCTTTTTTCACGGCCTGCTGTTCAAGGCTTCCGGAGCCATACAAGTCGGCTGCTGCCTGGTATGTCTGGTCGGCACAATTCTGGAAATTGGAACTGGAAGTGAGCTTGTCTTTCAATGTCACGTACCAGATCTGGCCGGCTTTCTCCCAGGCATACCCGCCGATCTCCGTAGCTATGATGTAAAAGGCGTGATTGGGAATCCCGGAATTGATATGGACACCGCCATTATCGCTGACCGTATTGACATAATCCTTCATATGGGCAGGCTGGGGATCCTTGCCGAGGACAGGGTCATCATAGGCGGTACCGGGGGCCTTCATCGAGCGGATGCCGACGCCGTTCACATTCGACGTGAGCAATCCGGCGCCGATGATCCAATCGGCCTGGGCTGCAGTCTGCTTCAAACTATATTGCTTGACCAGCGAGCCAAACACATCAGACATGGATTCGTTCAATGCGCCGGACTGGAATGAATAGGCAAGCTTTGCTGTATACTGCGTTACCCCATGGGTCAGTTCATGACCAATGACATCGATCGAAATGGTAAACCGGTTGAAGATGCGATCCTTCACCGGCAGGTCCTCGTCGCCATCGCCATAAACCATCTGTTCGCCGTTCCAGAAGGCATTATCATATCCCTTCTGGTAATGGACGGTTGAATCCAGTCTCATCCCGTTGCCATCAATCGAATTCCGATTATAGACATTGTAGTAAAGATCATACGTTACGCCGCTTCCATCGAACGCTTCGTTGACAGCCACATCTGAACTCGGGGGATCATTTTCCCTGCGTACAACCGTGCCGGGCAGGCTGGATCCATTTTTGGCGTCATAAACAATCCGATCTTTTGTGCCAGCAGGCCACACGGATCGCGGCGGCATTGAAATCGGTTAGAGCATTACGCTGGCCGCGTAATTGAGCGGAGGTTTTCAGGGTATCTAATGGCGGTTGCCTGCTGAGTATCAGTACCGTGAGTTGCTATGTTCTTCAGCATGAATGGTGGAACAATGCAGTTCATGGGGGAATGCCTGTGCATAAAAATAATCCTTTCGATTGTGAGATTCTGAATAAGCAATAATCAGTATACGTTCTTTTGAAACGATTTTCAATAGTCCTTTAAGAGAAGTGGTTAAGAACCCGCAGGTGGATGTCTATTCGTCTGCCGGCTGCACATTCAAATCAGCAGGTGTCACTCGTATGCCCAGGAAGTTTTCGAAGGAAAGATCCTGGAAGGGCAATTGCAGCTTCCGGCGGACGTTTTCAAATAGAGCCGTATAGCTGGAGGGGATTGCAGCGCTCCAGTTGAGATGAAGTCTTGTAGAGACAGCCTGGATCTGGTCAACTGCTTCCGCCCTCGATTTCCAAAAAGCTTCCATAGGGCAGCTCATCGAGCATGATCAAGGCCTCTTCCAATTCATAGGTGGTGCGGTATTTCTCGTAGTACATCGATTTTCGGTAGCCGAGCGCTTCCAAAAATTGTCGTGCTTTTTGATCGTCCTCGACGATAAACTCTATCTCCTGGCGATCGAGAACACCACTTTTATTTTGGCCGGCGCCTTTATACGTCAGCCGGGCCTGCGTATCGCGCCTCAGGCGCAGGACGCGTCCGGTCGATGTGAGACTGCCGTCGGGGAGGTCGAAGCGCAGATTGGTCTCCAGTACACGCGGCTGGACCAGGCGCGCCTGCAATGCATCCAGACGCGCGGCCGCACTGTCCAGATGGAGCAGATAGAACTTGGCCTCCGTTTCCTGCCCTTTATTCGACATCTATATCATGCTCAGCAAAGTCTGCTTTTGCTCGACAGTTTCCCCCGGCCGGACGCGGATGCGGCCGATCGTCCCATCCCGCGGCGCCTTGAGCTCGTTCTGCATTTTCATCGATTCGAGGATCAGGATCACCTGCCCCCTTTTGACCGCCTGCCCTTCCGTGACCGGGATCGTGACCACCAGCCCGGGCATGGGTGCGCGCAGATGAAATTCGCCGGTCTCCGCCACGCCTCCGCCTGCCGCGGCGCGCAGCCGCTTCTCGCGCTCATCCTCCACCTGGACCGGGTACAGCCGGCCGCGCATCAAGCACCTGCCAGTTGTCATCCCCCTGGTAGATATAGGATTCGTGTGAGCGCCCATCCACGATCAACGAGTAGACCGGCTGCCCGGCGACCGATTCAAAATCGATCTCGTAGACCTTGCCATCCACGCTGACATGTTTTTCGTCGATGATCTCAACAGTAAACTGCTTATCATCAATGGTTGTAATATATTTCATGACGCGTCTACCTGTGCATCCTTTCCCAACGCCCCACCCACTTCCAGTTGCTTGCATCACGCTCATTGCGGTTGACGATATTGGCAGAGCGTTCCGTCTCCTGGTGGGCCACCAGCGTGGCAAGGATGGCCGCGATCTCGGTATCGTCTCTCGCGCGTCTCACTGGCGGTCTCCATGGAAAACCGCTCCTCCACGAAGCGCGGTATCATACTGGCCGCCCATGAAGCGGTGGGAATCCATCAGCGTCTGGTGGAAGGGAATATTGGTCCGCACGCCGACGATCCGGTATTCCTCGAGTGCACGTCTCATGCGCAGGATCGCCTGGGCACGCGTCTCACCCCAGACGATCAGCTTGGCGATCATCGGATCATAAAAAGGCGTGATTTCAAATCCTGGATAGACGCCCGTATCCATACGGACGCCGGGACCCGTGGGCATCATGCTGTGCGTGATCCGTCCGGTGGATGGCAGGAAGTTATCGTACGGATCCTCGGCATTGATGCGGCATTCGATGGCATGACCGTTGATCTGCACATCCTTCTGTGTGTAGCTCAGCACCCTGCCGCGGGCCACACGGATCTGCTCCTTGACGATATCGATGCCCGTGACCATTTCCGTGACCGGATGCTCCACCTGCAGGCGGGTGTTCATCTCGAGGAAGTAAAAATTGTTGTCCCGGTCGAGAAGAAATTCGATCGTCCCGGCGTTGGCATAATCGACGGCCTGGGCGGCCTTGACAGCCACACTGCCCATCTTCTCGCGCAGTTCACTGTCCAATGCGGCGGAGGGCGCCTCCTCCAGCAGCTTCTGATGCCGGCGCTGGATGGAACATTCGCGCTCGCCCAGGTGGATCACATTGCCGTGGGTATCGGCCAGGATCTGGATCTCGATGTGCCGGGCATTTTCGAGCAGCTTTTCCAGGTAGACGTTCCCATCGCCGAATGCAGATTCGGCCTCGCGCCGCGCGGACTGGAGCAGGGTGGGCATGTCCTCCAGGCTTTTGACCTCCCGCATGCCTTTTCCGCCGCCGCCGGCAGTGGCCTTGATCAACAGTGGAAAGCCGATCTGCGGCGCCTTGGCAAGCAGCTCCTCATCAGTCATGTTGCCCACATCTTCCGTGCCCGGGACAACCGGCACACCGGCCTTGATCACCGTCGCACGCGCCTCCGCCTTATCTCCCATGGCCGCGATGGATGTTGGCCGGGGTCCAATGAAGGTGATCCCGGCATCCGCACAGGCCGCGGCAAAATCCTCGCGTTCGGCCAGAAATCCATAGCCGGGATGGACCGCATCCGCCCCGCATTTGCGGGCAATATCTATGATCTTGTCGGCGCGCAGATAGGACTCGCGCGATGGCGCGGGTCCGAGAAGATAAGCTTCATCCGCATAACGGACGTGCAGCGCCCGCCGGTCGGCCTCCGAGTACACGGCAACGGTATCGATTCCCAGCTCGCGGCAAGCGCGGATGATGCGGACTGCGATCTCCCCTCGATTGGCGATTAACACTTTCTTGAACATGGCACCTCTATAAGGGCTAAGGGTTAGGGGGCAGACGGTATGATCCCTTACCCTTAGCCCCTGTCCCTTGAACCTCACAATGGGATATTCCCGTGCTTCTTGGCGGGATTCGAATCTCGTTTGTTGCTCAACATCTCGAGGGCGTTGATCAAGCGCGGGCGGGTTTCCTTGGGCTCGATCACATCGTCGATATAGCCGCGTTCGGCCGCCACATACGGACTGGCAAACTTCTCACGGTATTCCGCGACCAGCTCCGCTTTTTTCTGGACCGGGTCCTTTGCCTTTTCGAGCTCCTTGCGGAAAATAATATTGACGGCTCCGTCGGGACCCATGACCGCGATCTCAGCCGAGGGCCAGGCAAGATTCAGGTCGCTGCGGATATGCTTGGACGACATCACGCAGTATGCTCCGCCATAGGCTTTGCGCGTGATCACCGTCAACTTGGGAACGGTCGCCTCACAATAGGCATACAGCAACTTTGCGCCGGCGCGGATGATGCCGTGATGTTCCTGGTAGGTGCCCGGCAAAAAGCCCGGTACATCCTCGAACGTGATGATGGGAACATTGAACGAATCACAAAAGCGGACGAAGCGGGCCCCTTTTTCGCTGGCATCGATATCCAGCACGCCGGCCAAAACCGCAGGCTGGTTGGCGATGATGCCCACGGAGTGTCCGCCGAGGCGGGCAAATCCAACGACGATGTTCTGCGCAAACCCCTCATGGATCTCAAAGAACTGGCCGCCATCCACGATCATGCGGATGACATCCTTGATATCGTATGGTTTTCCAGGTTCTTCGGGAATTATGGTATCCAGGCCTTCATCCATGCGCAGTGGGTCATCCCCAATGGACAGGAAGGGCGGGTCCTCCATATTGTTCTGTGGCAGGTAACCGAGCAGCTTGCGGATCAGGTAGAGCGTATCCCCTTCGCTGTCCGCGGCGACATGACAGACCCCGGACTTCTCCGAGTGGACGCTGGCGCCGCCCAACTCTTCAAAGGATACCTCCTCGTGGGTTACTGCCTTGACCACATCCGGTCCGGTGACAAACATATAGGAGGTATTGCGACGTCATAAAAATAAAATCGGTCAGGGCAGGTGAATAGACTGCCCCGCCGGCGCATGGTCCCATGATGGCAGAGATCTGAGGGATGACGCCGGAAGCCAGTGGTATTGCGCAAAAAGATATCGGCATATCCGCCCAGGGCCACCACCCCTCCTGGATGCGCGCTCCGCCCGAATCGTTCAGACCGATCACCGGCGCGCCGTTCTTCATGGCCATGTCCATGACCTTGCAGATCTTTTCGGCATGCACCTCTCCGAGGCTGCCGCCAAAGACGGTGAAATCCTGGGAGAACACGTAAACAAGCCGTCCTTCCACCGTGCCCCAGCCGGTCACAACCGAATCGCTCATAAATTTTTGGCTGTCCAGCTTGAAATCATGGGTACGGTGCTGGATGAATGCATCCATTTCGCGGAAGGAGCCTTTATCGAGCAGGATGTCAATACGCTCACGGGCGGTCAGGCGTCCCTTTTTGTGCTGTGCGTCGATACGCTCCGGTCCACCGCCCAGGCGGGATTTTGCCTTCTGATCACGCAGATGTTGGATCTTGGTCTGATTGTTCATGTTCCTCGCTTTTTAATAGGAAGTCCCTTGTCTTTCGGTTGAATGTAATAAGTAAAGTAAGCGCTGATATTCCAATCGTAACGGCGCTCATAAACGTCAGGTTTGCCCGCGGGTCCTGGAAGAGGATCCGTTCCAGCCAGTACTCCGCCAGCCAGATGAAAATAGCGATGGGAATCGCCAGGTACGCCCAGCGCTTCCCTGTCCAGATACTCCACAGGAGCACGGCTCCGGCGACAATCCAGCCATGCTCCCGTGATGGCCAGATAAGCTGGGCTGAGTCGTGCGCTAAATTGGACCAGCACATCCCACCAGCGCAGCGCGGCCAGGAGACGGAGCAAGCCCCATGCTGATAGACATAACACCATCCAAAGGAACAGGGTTACACCAAACGGGCGTTTTTGAGGCATCGAATTTGATCTCTACCCGCGGTCGAATATGATTTTAGTTGTGTGTACACGCGTTTTTTCTCACGGCTGGGATGCATAATAACGGGACAGTTCCTTTCCGCCGTAGCGCAACCCTGTCGGCTGCAGGTATTGCTGGTATTGTCCACGGTAAGGCAGACTGTTGAGGATCCCGATATTGGCCAGAACGTAGTCCATCCCCATGTCGGCCAGGTATTTCCCTGCCTCTTTTTCCTTTAACAGCTGGAAATATTGGTAGCTATTGATTAACCCATCCATATTAACGATGGTACGGTCCCGGATAAAGTAAGCTGCATTTCCACCGCCGGTCATGCCGATGATGCTGCCCGGCTCGGTATGCTGCTCCAGAAAGGCGGAAATATCCATGTAGGGCGCATCCGCAGCCCATTCTCCATGGGTCATATTACTCTGCAGGTATGACCAATACATTGTACCCAGATACAGGCCATAGACAGCCACAAGTCCCCAGGCCACACTTCGGACCAGTCGCCACCTGCGGAAAGCAGTATAGAGCATGCCGATCATCAGGCTGACTACAAGGACGATCAGAACCAGTTGGACCACCCAGTACCATTCCTTGTAGGCCGAATAGCCCAGCATGTGATAGTAAAAAACCTGGAACATCCCCCCGCACAACAGGGGAATGATGCTCAAGCGGGCAAGGGCCGTCCTGGCCTTGTTTTTATTGATGAACATCAGGCCGTAAAAAACCAGTGCAAATACGACAAGGAGAATGGCGTAGCGCCACACATCCTGCATGTAGGTACCCCGCCAGCGCTCCGCCAGGAATCCAAGCTGGGTAGAAACCGGGTGCCAGGCGTTCGCATCACCCGAATATCCGATCCCGAAAAAATCCTCGAAGGTCCTTGCGGAGCCACCGTAGACCCGTCCGGAAAGAGACCCCCACCAGCTTTTGATCTGTCCGCTGACGGGGGAAGTCGTGCCAAAAGCGAACTTGCTCCAGAACATGTAGATCACCAGCGGTCCGAATGAGACCGCGAAATATACAATTCCATCGGCCAGCCATTGCTTCCAGTTCCTGGCAAAGTATGGAATGGGTGATTCTTTCTCTGAAGGCGAGTCTATAGCCTTCAAACCATTGACCAAAAGCCTGATCAGCAGCACAAGGACAAATGTGGCAATGGCATCGTATACCAGGGTGATCCTCGGAAAACTGACGAAGGATAATCGCCTGGACAACACCACCATGACAATCCCAAGGATTGCTGAACTTGTAACGGTGAACAGGGACACTGTCAGGATCAGGGTACTGATCCGTGTGATCCTTTCACGCAGGTATAGATCCGAACAGGTAGGCCAGCGGAATCTTTATCAGCAGACTCACAGCCAGGGTGGTTACCGCCACAGTTTCCAGTGCGTAATACTCAGGCATACCGGTCTTGATTACAAATGCCAGCAAAACGGAGAAGGCAAAAGATATTATATCGAGCGGCATAAGATACCGGATCGGACTGTTCCTGAACACCACCCACAAACCGGTAAAGGCCACCAGGAAAATAAGATCCAATCGACCGAAGATCACCAGAGCACTGATCGCACCCAGAAGGATTAAATCCTTTTTAGTAACGGGTCTGCCGCGCCAGGACCTTTCAAAATCAGACAGCCTGTAAACCAGGAGGACTATCAGGAAAGCAGCAATTCCCGTCTCGAGGCCCTGTTTGTACATCCGGGTCAAAACAGTCTCACTGAACACCCAGTATAGTGCGGCGAACGCGCCAACGGCGGGGGCAAATACCCTGCCGATCAGCCTGTAAAGCAAAATCCCGGTTGCGACAGAGAGCCCGCTCATCACCAGGAACAGGAGCCGCAGCGGAAGGACCAGGTCAAATCGGGCGAGGGCGAAAATCGGGATGCAGATCAGCATCCAAAGCGGATGATAGCCATTTGTTTTGTTGATCCCGTCAAAGGTGCTGCCATGTCCCTCACTGATATTTTGGGCCACTTTGAAATAGTAATAGGCGTCATCACGTGTAAACCAGCGCCAGGAAAAGTTCTGTCCATCCGCGAAGGCTGCATACAGGCTGACAAACAGGACAACAACGATCAGGAGAATTTCAAACCAGTCAAGACGTTTCATGATGGGATTTCCAATGTGATCTTTCCGAAATTTTCATTCCTCCACAACCGTTCCTGTGCGGCCGCGGCATCTTTTAGAGGATAAGTTTTATCAAGGACAGGCTTGAGCTTTCCCCTCACGATCAGATCCATGACTTCCTTGAATTCGGCAAGCGTGCTCATGGTCGAGCCGATGATGCTCAGGTGTTTGGCGAAGATATAACGATTATCGATCTCGAACCTGGGACCAGCGCTGTTCCCCACGGTGAGCAGACGTCCACCCTTCCGCAGGGCGCGCAGGCTCTGCATAAATGTGGTGCCGACATTATCCACCACCACGTCCACGCCTCGTTTGTCTGTGGCAAGAAAAACGGACTTTGACCAGTCCGCCTCCTGAGAGCGATCGATCAGGATATCCGCGCCGAGAGCGCTTGCCCGCTCCAGTTTATCCGCATTCGACCCGACCACCAGGACCCTGGCACCCATATATTTGGCGATCTGCAGGCTGGCAGTATTGACCCCGCCTCCTGCTCCCACGATCAGGACTGTTTCATTCTGCTGCAGGCTGCCACGCACCTTGAGGGAATGCCAGGCGGTTTGGTAGACAAGTGCGGCCGCGGCAGCCTGGTGAAAATCGAACTCTGCCGGGAGTTTATATAGTTGCCGGGCGGGGACCGTCACATATTGTGCGTAGGTTCCCCGTACCGTTTCACCCAGCAAATGCCAGTTGACGCAGAGGTTATCCCTGCCCGCCATACAAAATTCGCATTGCCCGCATCCCAAGATTGGGATTGATGACAACCCGGTCCCCCACCCTGAGCCCTGTCCCATCTCCCACTGGGTCTGGCGAATTAATGGCAGCGACCTCCCCAGCGCCATCCGCGCCGTTGATGTGCGGCAGCTCCAGCTTGAGACCGGGCCATCCATTGCGGACCATCACATCCATGCGGTTGAGCGCCGCGGCCCGCAAGCGGACCAGAACTTCGCCCGGCTTCGGATCAGGCGCGGGAAAATTTGTATACTCCAACACTTCAGGTCCGCCGTGCTGGCGAAAAAGAACAGCTTTCATGGAGATGATTCTAACTTATTAGGGGAGATTCCGCTTCTCTGCGCAATATTGGATTACGGCATGCAAACCTCCCTCCGAACTGCTGTGGCAGCAGTACTCAATGCGTCTCACCCGGATATGAGCATTCCACGTAAGACGAATCTGACAAACGGTGGAAGATCTGGTGTGCAGATTAATGTGCCGTCAGCGCAGGTGAAGTTCCCAAATATGGACTTTTGCCTGTTCAGGAGAGAGCGGGTCAAGCACTTCCATCTGCAAGACCTGTATCTGAGCTGGCTTGGGGAGATCGAAGGACAGCTCCGGCTGGTTTCTTGTACCCTGCCCCTCAAATGTGTAAATCACAGGCTGCCCGCCCGGGGTGGGATAGCACTTTAACGTGATCTGCACTTTTGCCGAACCAATGATGATCGAAAATCCATTCAGGGTACGGGCTGCAGGGAAGCTCATTTCGATAACAAATGGATTGCTTTCAAAGGTTTTTGCCACAGTGTAAGGATCGTTATCGAAAACCAGTGCCATCGATTCAGCTTGAAAATCGGTATCCAGGTAGGAATAGCGGACTTTCACATCCTGTCCATCAATTTTCACAACAGTTTCCCTTAAAGCAGAGCGTGCCGCTTTCTCCGCCGCGAAGATATTATCGATGTTATCCACATAGCGCAGATGGATGAAATAGAAACCGGGCTTGCCATCGGGGTAGGGAATGACTTCCTCCACACGGATGCCGGTGAGCTTGTCACTGCTCTTCACAATCGCATATTCCTGCGGCGTCATGATGAACAACGTTTCATCATCCAGAGGCAGCTTTTGGGTGATATGCCCCCGGACACTTCCGATTTGAATGGACGAGGAATCGCCCAGGAAGAACCGCGCCACCACATCTGCGCCGTTTGCCCAGTCCGGGGATAGGATGATCCTTGCATCTGGATGTTGTTCAACATACTGCTTGACGATATCGAATATCTGGAAGGCCCCATACTGCATTCCGCCCAGGCCATAGTCCCGGTACCAAAGGGGACCATTGCGCAGGGCATCATTCAACATATATACGTTCGCACCGGCCAGGATCATAAAAGCCAGAAATGCCAGGATCGCCTGTGGGATTTTCCAAAATTTCAACCTTCTGGAAATATCGCTATGCTGGAAGGACTGGGCCAACCATTCAAAGACACCGGAGACCTGCAAGGCAAGCAGGATCACTAGAGCAGATAGAGCAACCTGGTTGACAGTTTTTTGGGAAATGAAAGCAAGGGGAATACCGATCAGGAGAATGAGCAGGGCTGCTGCAATCCGTCTCGAAGAAAACCCTGGACCCTGACTGCCTTCGGCAATGCGTTTCGCCGGTTCTTCAATCCATATCAGAAATTGTTCGAGTCCAATCGTAGTCAGGATTGCGACAGGGATGACAAATATCAACACTCGAGTAATACTGATCTGCACAAGCGCCCCTGCGACCGGAGAAACCAATAAGGAAATCAGAATTGCCCGGCAGGCTGATTCTCGAAGATTACGCAAAATATAGGTCATGCCGATCAGTGCAAATGGCAAAGTGACGATCATAATGTTCCCGTAGCCTTTCATCAGGTGACGGGAAAGGTCGCGGTCATTTGGCACGTACCAATACCAGGGGCTGAGACCAAAGCCAAACTCTGTGAAGTATCGTTTAATCTTCTCAAAGACCGGTATGTTTTCAAACCAGTATGAATAGAGAGTGTGCAGATGGGCAAAAGGAACATTGCGGTTATTAATATTGTAGCGAATGTAGGGCAGGGCCAGGACAAGAATCAGACCCAGTCCAATCAGCACTGTCCGGCGGTTCTCCCAATGATAGCGCCAGTCCGAGATGAGCAATCCCAGTGCAGTCAGCGGTACGATGAATTGTCCCGGACTGTATGTATAGAAGGAAAGCGCACCCAGAAAAATTGCAAGATAGAAAAAGCGGGCTGATCTATATCTATACAGTAAATAGGCACATAACATACCCGCATAAAAAGCAACAAATTCCGCCGTCTCGAATGCCGTTCGCGAATGCAGGAACCAGGCGGGTGTGATGGAGAGAAACAAAATGCCAGCCCACCAGTATTTCAATTTAAACACTTCGCGCAGAATGATCCCTGTCGAGACCGCCGCGATCAGAGTCACAAAGACGGACGTGGCCCGCGTCACAACAGCTGATTTTCCAAAAAGAAGGGCCGGCAGCCACTGGAGATATACGCTTAAACTCAGGTTGTAATACTCACCATTCCTGAAATAGGCAGGGAACCACCCGCCGATCGAATCCCGATATCCGTTCTTGATCAGGTCAAGCATCGATTGGGATTGGATGGCTTCATCGGTAAAGAAATATATGGGGAAGTGTGTCAGACCAGTCAGGCGCGTGATCAGATAAATTGCGATGGCGAAAATGAAGAGCCATGTTGCAAGATTGCGGGTTTCCAGATGATTTTTCACCGCCTCGTATGCTGGTCTCAACCTGCCAGTTGTACTACGGGGATCATGCACCTGTCCGGCTGCTGGTTGCGTTGTTTCGATAAATTGACCCCCATCGTTGACCACCTCTTCCGCCACCGGGTCGATATGAACCGTGAGTGGAACTTTCCCTTGTGCATTCGTTTCCCCCACCTCGACAGAAATTTTCACCTTTGTCCCCGGCTGGACGAAGACAGTGACTTGCTGTCGGTCAGGCTCACCCATCTCTTTGCTTTGCGATGTTTCCTTCATTGTCATACTTTTTGGTATTGCCTTTCGACTTCACGAGATCAGTTTGCCGGTTTTGGAACACTGTCTGAAAGCGTGATTACTTCAATCCCAGCTCACTCCTCGAAATTACAAGCCTTTGAATTTCGCTGGTCCCTTCATAAATTTCGGTGATCTTCGCATCACGGAAATACCGCTCCACGGGCAGCTCCTTGCTATACCCCATTCCACCATGGATTTGGACTGCCTGGTGTGTCACATACATTGCAGTTTCCGAGGCGAATAGCTTGGCCATGGAAGCTTCCAACGAGTACCGGCTGCCACCCTTTTTGGATTTTTCCTTGGCCATGGCCGCGTTATAGATCAACAGGCGGGAAGCTTCGATGCGGGTCTTCATGTCGGCGATCTTGAATCCCGTCCCCTGGAAGGCACCGATCGGCTGGCCGAACGCCTCCCGCTCGACTGCGTACCGGCGCGCGGCTTCGTAGGCTGCCTCAGCGATCCCGAGCGCCTGGGTGGCGATCCCGATGCGGCCGGCGTCCAGCACGGTCATGGCGATCTTGAAGCCTTCGCCCTCCTTGCCCAGCAAACTCTCGGCGGGAATTCTGCAGTTCTCAAAGATCAGCTCACTGGTCGCCGAGGCGCGGATGCCCAGCTTGGGCTCCTTCCTGCCGCGCGTCAGGCCCGGTGTACCCGCCTCCACTAAAAATGCGCTGACCCCTTTTTGTTTCTTTTCAGGCGCTGTCACCATGAATACTACATAAAAATCGGCCACGGGACCGCTCGTCACCCAGGATTTGCGGCCGTTCAACACGTACGAGTCGCCCTCGCGCGTGGCGCGGCTGCGCATTGTCCCGGCGTCTGAACCGCTTTGAGGCTCCGTCAGCGAGTAGGCGCCCACCGCCTGTCCTGAGGCGACCGGCGTGACAAACTTCCGCTTCTGCGCCTCCGTCCCAAACTTCATGATGCCGTGGCAGTACAGGGAATTGTTGACCGACATGATCACACCGTGGGATGCATCCGCCTTGCAGATCTCCTCCAGCGCCAGGACATAGGAGAGCGTATCCATACCTGCCCCGCCGTATTCCTCGGGGACCTCGATCCCCATGAAGCCCATCCCGCCCATCTTTTTGATCGTGGCATGCGGAAATTCTCCGCTCTCATCGAACTCCGCCGCAATCGGAACGATCTCCTTTTGGGCAAAGTCACGCGCCGCATCACGGATCATCTTATGCTCTTCGCTCAGGGAAAACATGGCAAGATCAGACATTCGTCCTCCGGTTGGTGATCTTTGGGGATTATACGTTATATTTCACTCTGATAAAATAAACGAAGCCTGCCAGTAGTAGCATCAGTAGCATCTGGCAGGCTGCATGGCAATCAACTATGAATCCATCCCCCACCACTGAAGAACGCATCTGGGCCGTCTTTTCGCATCTTTCCGCACTTGCCTTTGGCATGGGCATTATGCTCCCCATCATTGGCTGGTCGGAGCAGCGGAGCAAGTCGAAGTATGCCTCCTTCCAATGCCTGCAGGCCTTGGGCTACCAGTCGCTGGGATATACGATCTGGCTGTTGACGTACATTCTGCTGATCATCCTGTGTCTTTTCGTGCTTGTCATCGTATCCTTCTTCGGAGAAAAGAACGGATCTTCCAGTGGGACAGTGAATATACTCTGGTCGGGAGTATTTGTCTTTTTCTTCCTTGGCCTGATCGCCGTTTATCTGCTGCTTCCGGTCATCGCCGCAATCGCCTGCGGCCTCGGCAAGGATTTTCGTTATCCGATCCTGGGGAGGCGGCTGGCCAGATATTTGGGGTACGGATCTTCTGATGAAACAGGGGAGGCTGCTTCACTGAAGCAAGCGCACGAGGAACGCTGGGTTGCGTCCATGGGGCATTTCAGCGTCATCATCGCGATCTGGGGCCTGATTGCGCCGGTCACCACCTGGGTACTGCAGGGCAAACGCAGCGCCTTTTTGAAATTCCAATCCATTCAAACCACAGTGTATCAGGCGGTTGTCAATCTCCTCTTTCTGGGCGCAGGCGGCCTGTACTTTTCGGGACTTGTTGTGATATTCGCGGTCATGATGCTCTCGAGAGGGCAAGCGCGGACTGCTCCTGGCGGTATTTTCTCCATCATCGTATTTTTCGGATCGCTTCTCATCGCAGCGGTCATCATTCTGGCAATCCCACTCTTCCATATCCTTGGCCAGTGGGCGGGATACCGCGTGCTTAAGGGGGACGATTACCATTATCCCATTATCGGGAACCTGGTTGAAAAAAGGCTGGCAAAATCATAATTTGGAAGTCCGGGAGCGGCGCCGCTTGACTCCACAGAGGAGAACTCATGAAAATCCTGATCGCTACAGACATGGAAGGCATCACCGGTGTGACCACCTGGGACCAGGTGGATACCAAGCATGCCGAGTACCTTCGCTTCCGGAAGCTCATGACTGAGGATGTCAATGCGGCCATCCGCGGGGCCTTTGATGCAGGCGCCACGGAGGTCATCGTGGCGGATGGACACTCGCACGGCTCGAACATCCTAATCGAGGAGCTGGACCGGCGCGCCCGCCTCAATAGCGGCTCCCCTTCCCCATTCTCGATGATGCAGGGCATCGACGAAAGTGTGGAGGCCGTCTTCTTCGTCGGTTACCACGCCCGCAACGGCTCGGAGAACGCCATCCTCGACCACACCTGGTCCTCCCGGACAGTGGCCAACGTCTGGCTGAACGAACTTTTAACGGGCGAATATGGATTGAATGCGGCAGTCGCCGGACATTTCGGGGTCCCCGGTCATCATGGCCTCCGGCGACCAGACGGCCTGCAGACAGATGAGCGAGCTGCTGGGCAATCTCGAAACGGCCATCGTCAAACAGGCCAGCGGACGTTTCGCTGCCGAATGCCTGTCGCCCCAGGTCACCCAGGAGCTGATCCATGCAGCCGCCTCCCGCGCCGTGGAACGCCTGGCCGAACATGAGGTACCCAATCCTTTCGTCCTGGAAACCCCGGTACGCGTCACAGTCGAATTTTTCTCGTCCGACATGGCGGACCGGGCGGCCCTGATCCCATTCACCGAACGGGAAGGCACCCGTGTCTCCTTTACCGCACCAGAGATGATCGTGGCGTACAGCGCATTCCGATCGATGGTGACGCTCGCCATGGGATAATGTGACCCATAACTGGGACCGGCTCATCCAGAGTTCTCACCTTCACTGCACCGAACTCTGCTCGGCGAAGGTCTGCGACCGAGCCGAAAGCTGGACCGAGGGTCTCCATCCGACCTGTGAGACTCACGGTCAATCATCCCGCCTGGGGCAACCCTCATCAGCACGTTATGGACAATAAGCAGTACATTTTTCTCTTGATATTTCCCCATAATTTAGCCTTCACAATGTAGACGACTGCACTACTCCATTGAACTAACGGCAAGGGTTGTTTTAGTGTCAAATGTATCCCTATCCCTGGCTGACATACTTTTTTTCTCGGCAGCGTGGTCTTCAGGGTTATCGTAAGCAAAGTATCTATCCGCGGGAAGAACGAAAGAGAAGTGATGGGTCAAGGCGTCCAGGTATCAAGTAATAAATCCAATCTGCACTGTACAAACGTATAATTAATATATATAAATTCTGAACCCTTGCGCTGGATCAGATTCGTATATCAACCCCCTTTAGATGGCCAGAAGCCATCAACATCGCTATCAATAATTGTCTGGCTGTTTTTGCCATCGGCAGTGACTGTTTCGTAGAGACCCGAGGAGAGGATGGTCATCTCGCTCTGCGGAACCAGCGAGCAGGAGCAGTCAGTGGTTGAAGGGATCCCACCCCGCTACATCTGATGACAGCAAGAATAGCTGTTCAGATGAGGAAAACACAAAGGAGGTTTTTCCATGAAAAGCATATTTAGAATCGGGCAACTGTCAAGCAGGATCGCCATTGCCCTGATGTTGGCAGTGTTCAGCTTCACTGTGGTCACCCTGCCGGCTCAGGCCAAATCAACTACGTTCCAACAAGTCAATCTGGTCTCGAACATTCCCGGTCTGGCGCTCCACACGGATCCGGACCTGGTGAATGCGTGGGGCATCTCGCATAGCGCCACCAGCCCCTTCTGGGTCTCCGACAACGGTACGGGCGTCTCCACGCTTTACAACGGTGCCGGCACGAAGCAGGCGCTGGTCGTCACGATCCCGCCGCCCGCCGGCAGTCCGTCAGGTACGACGGCCAAGCCCACGGGCCAGGTCTTCAACGGCACCACGGATTTCGCGGTCACAAACGGTACCATCTCTGCGCCAAGCCGCTTCATCTTCGCCACCGAAGACGGCACCATCTCGGGCTGGAACCCAACGGTGGATCCCACCCATGCCATTCTGGGCGCCGATAACTCTGCCTCCGAGGCGATCTACAAAGGGCTCGCCATCGGCGCCAACGCGTCCGGCAACTTCCTCTATGCCGCGAACTTCCACGGCGGCACGATCGATGTCTTCGACAAAGACTTTCACCAGGTGCAGCTGGCCGGGTCGTTCAGCGACCCGAACATCCATCGTGGATTTGCGCCCTTCAACATCCAGAATCTCGGCGGCAAACTCTACGTGACCTACGCCAAGCAGGACGCCGACGGCGAAGACGATGTGGCAGGTCCTGCGAATGGCTACGTCGATATCTTCGATACCGATGGCAACCTGCTCCAGCGCCTGGCGACTCGCGGCCGGCTCAACTCCCCGTGGGGCCTGGCGTTTGCGCCGCCGAGCTTTGGGGCGTTCGCAGGCGACCTGCTGGTCGGCAACTTCGGGGATGGCCGGATCAACATCGTCGATCCCGTCACCGGCGAATTCATCGACCAGCTCAGAGATTCCCATAACCGTTTCATCACGATTGACGGGCTATGGGCGCTGATTGTTGGGAACGGCGGCAATGGTGGCGATGCGGACAAGGTCTACTTTACGGCCGGCCCCAACGACGAAGCGGACGGCCTTTTCGGCTCCCTCGCGCCGAGCAACTAACCGAGGACGGCGTCCGACGAGTATCGAGCGCATGAGCAGCGTCCCCGGCCCGCGGGGATGTTGCTCAGCGTGCGGCATGGGTCGCTCCACCGTTCCGGGAGCAGCGGGCAGCAAACATGGTGCGCTCTGCGCTCGGTGTAGGTTTTCGCGGAATACCCTGCCGAAGATCCCCGTTAGGGGGTAAGAGCCGACCGAGCCGAAAGATGGTCGGAGGGTCTCCCTGCGACCTGTGGGATGCATTCAACCCCTCCCCAACCCTCCCCGAACGGGGAGGGAGCAGGCTCCCCTTCCCATTTGGGAAGGGGCTGGGGGTTAGGTCTCCCTGCGATCTGTGAGACTCACGGTCAATCATCTCGTCGGGGTCAGCGCTTATCAGGGTGCTCCGCAAAGGCCCTCGACGAGCTAGGACTTTACAAAGTTTTAGCACCGCCCGCCGGAGCAGGCGTGGCGCTCTTAGCGGTTCAGCTACCAATGGAACTGGAACACGTTTCGACTTTGAGAATGTCCTGCGACGAGCTGGGATAACTTAAGAAGTTCCTGGCTCAAGGCTTGGGGCAGGTTGGCGCGGCAGCCGTAATGCCATAAGCATTCTGCTCGTCTGTTGTCAGATCGCGCACCAGGCGCGAGCAGGCGTAGCGGATCATGTCGTGGTAGTCCACTTCGAACAGGTGGACCAATTGGTCATCGTACTCGATCAGAATTTGCC
This sequence comes from uncultured Chloroflexia bacterium, assembly GCA_963750005.1. GTDB lineage: Bacteria > Chloroflexota > Anaerolineae > Anaerolineales > Villigracilaceae > Defluviilinea. The sequence goes on along the minus strand of CAVVPC010000008.1, from coordinate 50,645 downwards.
TGCCATCCGGGGAAATATCGTCGATCCAGCTAATCCCGCGCGGGCCATCGAAGACACGCACCAACTGCCCTGTCGCAGCATCCCATTGCCTGACTTTTCCATCTGAGCAGCTGGTCCAGATGAACTTTCCATCCGGCGAGTAGGAAGCAAGATATACCATGCCTGGATGGTTGAAGGTCTGCACTGGCCGATAGGAGTGAGCCTCCCATATCTGCACTATTCCATTGTTGTCGCCGGCGAGAATATACTTGCTGTCTGGTGAAAAGGAAAGGCTCGAGATGACGGCCCCATCCCCTTTGGGCCAGATATCCAGGAGCTTGCCGCTCCGGATATCCCACTGACGAAAATAGGGATCGTCCGGCACATTGACCAGCACCGAGCTGTCATCCGGTGAGATTGCCACTGCAGAAGGCATATCGGTCGAAGTGGTAAATGAAAGAAACGCGCAGTTGCTCCCCGGTGGCAGACGACCATACTCTGACCGTCTTATCCCTGCCCGAGGTCAGGATGTATTTTCCGTCAGCCGAGAAACTGGCATTGACATAATCGTTATGGCCGTGCAAGGTGCGCAGTTCCTTGCCTGTCGCCGCATCCCAGAGACGGGCTGTGCCATCATAACTGCCTGTAAGCACATACTTTCTATCTTTTGAGACTTCCACAGAGCTGAGCCTGTCCGTATGACCGCTGAAGTGACCCAACTTACGACCCGTCCGGGCATCCATCAGCCAGGCTACCTTATCATCATAGCCTACGATCAATACGGAGTCCCCTCCGGAAGCAAAGCGTCCGGCACTCGTCATGACCGGTAGAGGAAACAGGCGCTCATCCTGCCCCAGGTTCCACTGGCGGATGGTGTCATCCCAACTGGCGGTGAACACAGATCGACCATCGGGTGAAAAGATCGCCTTGCCAACAGAATCGGTGTGGCCCACGAAGACCCGCAGCAATTCACCGGTCCTGGCATCCCATAGCCGGGCGGTCATGTCGTCGCTGGACGTCAGCACCTGGCTGCCATCGGGCGAAAAGACCGCCGAACGGACCGGCCCTCCATGCCCTTTGAACTGGCGCAGCATCTCACCGGTTTCGGCATCCCACAGCCAGGCGGTCTTGTTTCCGCCGCTGGCAAGGATCCATCTGCCATCCGTTGAGAAGCGCACCGAAAAGATCTCTGCCAGCAGGAGGTAACTATCATCCCCTTTGAAAATGCGAAGTGTCCGGCCGGTGGCGACATCCCACAAACGGGCCGTTAGATCGCTGCTGCCGGTCAGCACTTGTTTGCCGTCGGGCGAGAAAGCCACGGACTGTACCTGATCTGTATGCCCAGTGAACACGCGCACTTCCTTACCTGTGGCCGCATCCCATAACCGGGCGGTATGATCGGCACTGCCAGTGACCACCCATTTGCCATCCGGAGAGAAAGCGCCTTCCATAACACGATCATTGTGACCCTTGAAGACCTGCACCTCCTTGCCCGTCTTAACATCCCACATTCGGGCAGTATGATCCCCATACATGCCGGCCAAAGCCCTTTGACCATCCGGCGAGAATGCGACGTGGGTACCCCAATCATAGACCAGAAAATTACTGGAGACCTTGCCGGTTTCGGCATCGTGCAGCACCAGGTCGCTGGTGAAGAGCGTCTTCCCATCCGGGGTAATGGCGATGCTGTACAAAGGACCAGTTCTCCCTGGTCGATCCAAAACACGCCCGGTATACAGCCGGGGCAGAGCCAGCTGCAGCGCCGCGTCCGCCTGCGGCGAGTAGACCGTTTGTAAGCCGCGAATTGCAAGCAGGGCGGCCAGCTCCGGATTGCCGCTCGAGCTTTGTGCCAGGGCCAGGCCCTCGGCGCCCAAGCGCTGGCTTTCGGCCTGCTGGAAGTTGGATTCGGCCGTTGCCCGCTGCTGGTTGGCGACCTCCAGGTTCGTTTGTGCTATTGCCGCATTGGTACTCGACTGCTGGCCAAACAGGACGGCGACGATTGTCAGTACCACGGCAACAATACCAACCCCGGTGATGATCCGGTTGCGAAGCCTCAATCGGTTCGCAGCGTGAGTCTGTTCCTCGGCTCTCGCCTTTTCGGTCTCGGCCAGTTTGCGGGCCTGCGCCAACTCCCGTGTCCTGCTGTTCCTCCTTCTCGCGTATCTCGCGTTGGTTCTGCTCGATGGAAGCCTCGAGGAATGAATGCTCGGAGGCATTCAATCTGTTCGGATGTAAAACAGCCCATTCCCGGGCCTGGGCCAGGCGGGCGCCGCGGTAGAGCAGGCCGGAATCCTGCTCGAGCAGCTCCCATTCCTGGGCAGCTTCGGTCAGGTGGCGGTGCAGCTTCAGGCTTTCCCGGTCCTGGTTGAGCCATTCGCGCAGGGTCGGCCATTCCCGGATCAGGGCCTCGTGTGCCACCTCGGCCGTATCTTCACCGAGGGTCACCAGGCGGGCATCCGCCAGGGCGTTCAGTACGGCGCGGACTTCCTCCGGCCGGTCGCTGTGAGAGACCAGCTCTGCGAAGGAGGCCCGCCGGCGGGTGTCTTCGTCCCCTCCCCCAATTCGGTCAGGCGCAGGAAGATATCCCGGGCGATCGCCTGTTCCTCCAGGGAGAAACTCTGATAGAGTGTCTCGGCCGTGTGGGCAATGGCGCCGCGCACACCGCCTGCATCGGCATAGCCCTTGAGGGTCAGTGTGTGACCGGCCCGCCGCTTCCAGGTCTCAAGCAGGGCATGCGAGAGCAGCGGCAGCGCGCCCGGCTCATCGCCGATATCGCGCAGGATCAGGTCGACCAGACCGGGCTCGAACTCCCAGTCGGCACGGCGGGCCGGCTCCTCGATCGCCCGGCGCAGCTCCTCCATCGTCATGGGACCGATATATTCCTGCTGTTGGGCCACGGCCTCGCGCAGCTCGGGATATTGGGCCAGGTGGGCATAAAAGTCGGCCCGTAATGTAATGACCAGTGTGATGCAGTCCCCGCCCTGCTGGAGGGCGGTCAGCAGGTTGTCGATGAAGGCTTCGCGCTCGAACTCATCCCGGCAGAGCGTGAACAGCTCTTCGAACTGTCCAGCACCAGCAGCGCATGCCCTTTGGGATGCAGGCGGGTCAGATACAGGAAGAGACTGCGCGGATCCTGAAGATGTCGTCCATCAGGGTCGCCGCGGCTGTGACCGATTCCGAGCTGCGAGTCAGCTCGATGGCCAGTGCTTCGAGCGGACGGGCGGTCGGCGTGGTCATATAGATCTGCCAGTCTGGCTGCCCTCCGGCGGCCTGGCGCCCACTGGAAGGGCCCTCCCTTTTTGAGGGCAGGGATCAACCCGGCCCGCACCAGCGAGGATTTGCCGCTGCCCGAAGCGCCAATGATGACCGACAGGAACTGGGTCTGGCGCAGCCGGTCCACCAGTTTGGCAGTCAGCAGCTCACGGCCGAAGAACAGCTCTGAATCGGCTTCCTCGAAATACTGTAATCCCTTGAACGGAGGCACGCCCGGTACCGGGGCTTCGGTGCCAGCGAACCTGGTGCGCAGCGGCGGGAAATCCTGGGGCAAAGCCCCCACAACCAACTGGTAGATCGGGGTGGGATATTTCAGATCCTTGAGGCGGTGCTCGCCCAGGGTCCCGGACGCTCAGCCCTGGGGCAGGTCGTGCATGACCAACTCACGGGTGGTATGCGACAGGAGCACCTGTCCCCCGTGGGCAGCGTCGCCGATCCGGGCGGCGCGATGAACATCCATCCCGACATACCCGGTCGAGGCAATCAGGGGCTCGCCGGAGTGCAGCCCCATACGCACCCGCAAGGGTTGGTTCTGTGGCCAGGAATGGGAAGCCAGGAGGCGCTGGGCCTCGGCGGCGCACTGGATGGCATCCATGGAACGGGCGAAGGTGACGAAGAAGGCATCGCCCTGGGTATCCACTTCGTGCCCGTTCCATTTCTGGATGGCGCCGCGCAGGATCTCGTGGTGGTCGGCCAGCGCCGTGGCATACCGCTCTCCCATTTGATCGAGCAGGTTCGTCGAACCCTCGATATCGGTGAAGAGAAAAGTCACCGTCCCCGAGTTCGCACCTGGCCGGGCGGGACGGAATTTGCGCCCTTCAGCAGTCCGTCATACAGGGCCCGGGTTTCGGCAGAGGGCTCGAACCTAATTGTTCGTCCAGGGCAGCGATGCACTGCTGATAGATCCAGCTTACCCTGGCCATATCGCCGCGGGCTCCATAGACCAGCATCAGGGCGCGGTAGGCCGGTTCCACGCTGCTGCCCATCGCCAGCCAGCGCTCGGCCTGTTCCTGGGCAGTTGTCCAGCGCTCGGCCGCGATCAGGAGGGCCAGCAATTGCTCCATTTTGTTGTCGAACAGGAACGCAGGCGTTCCCGTTCCAGCAGCAGCCATTCCTCATAGAAACCCGGCAAAAGCTCGCCCTGGTATAAAGCCAGACCCGACAACAGCGGTTCGACTTCGGCAGCAGGCTGTTCAAAGTGGGAAACATCCAGCCAGTAGTTTGCCTGGGGATTGAAGTAATGGTGAGATCGTTTGCCTGAAGATAGTCAGTCCCCTCTGACGGCTGGGAAGAGGTCGCCTTGCGGATCCGCCAGACTCATGGCGCAAATTCTTGCGAGCGTTCTCCTACGAGGTATCGGGCCAAAAGGTGCCGGCCAGTTTTTCCCGGCGGTGGGGATCCCCGCCGTCATTGCAAAGTATGCCAGCATGGATTGGGCGGCTCCACGGAGCAGGAGGCGCTTTCCATCCAGCCGAACATCAAACTGGCCCAGGAGACGAATTGAGCATGCTGTCCTCCACTACTTCTACGCTCGTTTCCTCATCAGCTTTATTTGTCAAATCCGATATGTAGTCGATCATGTAACAAAAAGTAAAGGAATTATGCGGCACCATGTAAAAACTAAAACTACTCAACTCGTAGAATAAATTGTTCCGAGTATAGCACTTTCATACCTGGAAACATACTGCCTATAGTTGTCTATTTAGTGTTTCACTGCCTACGGCGGGCAGTACGACTGTGAATAACGACCTCTGGGACAATTCGGTTAGTTCTTACAAAACACTAATCGTTTCACCAGAAAAGAAGTATGCCATGTCCACATTTTATCCAATTATCCCGATCCATCCAGTTCCGGCGAGTTTGCAGGAATTGCACGGTCCTGTCCTGGCACCTGATCTTGACGCAATCCTGGTTCTGGGGGCCGTGTAGATCGGGCAGCAAATGTAGATCTTATCCCCCAGGGAGGCGGTATTCACAAAAATAAATGCCGTTAGGTCCGGGGTTGCCTCCCTCCCAGCGGCTATTCAACCTGCTCCAACGGAAACGCCGGCGCTCCACCCTGCGGAGACAAACACACGGCTCTTCCAGACCGGTCCTGCGCCCACTCCGCCGCAACCTTAAACGGTCTCCTCCGGCGCCAACCAGTGTGCGTAGCACTCCCGCAGAGCACCTTGTTAACAGTATCGCAGGCCCAGGCGGTTAGGTTCACCGGACAGAAACGAGGATCAGAGCTTTCCATGCGATCTGTGAGACCGCGGTTAATCATCGCGCCGGGAAATCTACTTTACATCCGGTTTAGTGTCTCAAAAGGTTTTCACCAAAACGCTGCACCGGGGCGAGGGTCGAACCTCATCAGGTGTCCTCACCTCCTGCCTGATTTTTGAATTGCTAAGAGCCTATCCGTAAATCAGGTGTGCGAGGCCATGCGCCAGAGGATGAGAGCAGAGGCGAAGTAGAGGAGCGCTAACCAATTGCTGGGCTTCTTGGCCCAACGGACACGCAAAGAACGGAAATCATTTTGCCAGGACAAGGTGCGTTCCACCACCCAGCGTCTGGCTGGGTAACGGTGAGGTTCGAGCGGTGGTAGGGAAGGGCCATGAAACTCTCGCTTGCGAAAATGCGGTCGGAAGTTCTGTTGGCGTAACTGGTTTCGGAGAGGCTCCGAGTTTATAGGCTTTATCGGCACAAACATGATGCACTCGATACTTGGTTTTGGGACGGGGCACAATCAGTTGCTCGAACAAATCCATTACCACCAGGTGATCGTTAGTATTGGCCGAACTCAGCAGCAGGGCCAACGGTGCACCCCGCTGATCCACCCAGAGATGGCGTTTCGAGCCCATTTTGCGTCGATCTGTCGGGTTGGGACCGGTCTGCTCCCCGCCCAGCGGCGCCGGCACCAGCTTACTGTCCACCGCTTGCCACCTCCACTGAATACGGCGTTTCTGATGATAGTACTTCACCATTTCTCGATAGATTTTCTTCCAGATGCCTGCTTCTTGCCAGGCTTGAAAGCGAGCATGCAGGCTGCTGCTCGCCCCAAACCATTCTTTCTTCAAGCCTTTCCATTGGCAACCCGTGCGCAGCACAAACAGAATTCCATTCAACACTCGGCGGTTCGGCAACGCCGGTCGCCCAACACTCCCGGCCGGTTTTTCCGCGGGCAACAACGGTTCGATCTTTTCCCAAAGTTCGTCGGGAATTTCCCCAGCGTGGTATAACTCATTGGACACTCCTTGCAGATTGTTTTGGTTCGCACCTACTATTCTGCCTTAGGAGTGTCTATTTTTTGTTAAGGTCCGGCTATTTTACGGATAGCCTTCTTAGCAATTCAAATCACGGGCGGTGCTCAGAAGACCCCCGACGAGCTAGGAGCCCAGGCGGCCTCCGCCTGTTCAAGTCCAACCCTAACCGCCTGTTGAGGGACAGCAGGCGGCCTTCGGCATAGGCGGCGTTATACTCTGCTTCGCCTACGCCTCCCGGGCCTCCAGCGGTACTTCACGAAGGCAGCATGGGTCACCGGGTTTCTCATAGAGCATAACAGCCTCATACCGGTTGGATGCTTCGAGCGCCGCCGCTGAGCTGCAGGCCCGGACGGTATTGGCCCAGCTTCAGGAGCAACAGAATCAGGCAATAGATGGTAAAGGTTTTGTCCATGGCATCGCTCGCATCGCCGGCCAGCGCGGCCTGCTGCGAGAAAAAATCCAGGGCCGGGCCCAGGCGCCTTTGGACAGGGCAATCATTCCCCAAAACCACAGGGCCATTCCAGGTCGCATTTAAAGCGTGTCTCTTTTCCGGCCTCCAGACGCCTGGCCCAGGATCCGTTTGGCGCCCTGGTAATCGCCCAGGATAAGGGGGACGAGGGAACCCATCGTCAGATCGAAGGCCAGGCCATCCTTATCGCCAACCTCTTTGCGCAGTGCAATGGCGGTCTCGTTCCAAAACGGGCTGCTTCCAGGTAGCCTTTACTGGATGCTCCCCCCGTATAATCCGATGCACGCTTCTGCCATCCCTAAAACCGGCTGCCGCCAGGCCCGGTAGGCCTCCAGGCATTGCCGTCCGAGCAGCTCTGCCTGGCTGTAATACATTTCTACCTCGCCAGCGCCAGGATGCCGGCAATATACAGGTTGTCGGCCCGGATCAAAACCGCAACAGATTCCTCTCTGTTTTTTCAACAAGCGCCTTGCTTTCCTGCAGGTAGTCGACGGCAGACGAGCCCCTTATCATCCGACCAGATCGCCATCCAGGAAAGCCCAGACTGACCGCCCGGAACAAAGTTTCCAGGGAAATGCCTGCTTTTGGTGCGGCTGCCAGCAGGCCCTTGAGCCAGCGCTCGCCCTCCTCAAACAGACCGCATAAATGCCAGAACCATTTTCAGCCGGCAAAGCCCATTCCATGCCAGCCTCCGGATCGACTGGCGTGACCATTCCATGGCGGCCCGCCGGTTATCGATCTCAGCTTCCACCCTCTTCAACAGCTCTCCCTGGTGCGGCCCGCGGAGGTCAGGCTCGAGCGCCTTGACCCAGTCCAGAAAATACGCCAGGTGCCAGGCCCTGGGTAGCCCGTGCTCTCTCCACATTGGCTAAACTTTCCGCGGGCATACTGGCGGAAGCCATCTTCCCCCAGCAGGGAATAGCGCCGTTCCGCGGCTTGCTCCTCCTTCACCACCACCAGGGATTTTATCCACCAGGTTGGTCCAACAGGAGATCGATGACACCTCCACTTCCAAGATTCCCTGTGCTGCGGATCTCGTCGCGATTTCCAGGCAGCGCCTGAAAAGACCAAGCCGCCTGACAGGTGCGTTGTTTTCCGAAGCAGATCAGAGTACAGACCCAGTGACGGGCCTACGGCGTCTATTGCGCGAAGGGGCGGCCGTGGGTGCCCGGTGAGCAGCGGAAGCCGTCGCGAGGCGGGCACCGATCTTGTCCACCGCCAGGCTCGCCGGCGGCTGCGGCCAGCTCGATCGCCAATGGGATCCCGCTCCAGCACCGGCAGACCTGGGCAACGGCCAGGGCATTCCCGTCCGTCACCTGAAAGTGCGGCTGCACCAGGCAGGCCCGTTCGGTGAACAGACCATGCTTCATAGCCGGTGAGCTGCTCGACAGCCGTTAAATGCGCGGGTCCGGGCACAGGGAGGGCACATGCCAGGCCTGCTCCCCGCCGACCCCCAATGCCTCCCGGCTGGAGGCCAGGATCTTCAAGCCCGGGCGGACGCAGCAGGGTCCGGCCGACCAGGCGCAGTCTTCGACCAGGTGCTCGCAGTTATCCAGGATCAACAGGCAGGTCTTTTCCTGCAGGAATTCGGCCAGGCTTTGCAGTGCCGTCCCGCCCTGTCGGACCCCTACCCCTGGGGCAGACGCCAGGATGGACTGTGGGATCAGACCGCCCTCCCCGCCAGGGGGTCAGCTCCACGGACCAGACCCCGCCGGCGAACTGGTCCAGCATCTCCGCCGCCACCTGCAGCGACAGGCGGGACTTGCCGGCGCCGCCGAGCCGGTCGAGCGTGACCAGGCGGTGCCGCCTGAGCGTGTCACGCACCTCGGCGAGCTCCCTCTCCCGGCCAATGAAGCTGGTCAGCTGGGCCGGCAGGTTGTTGGGGATGGTCTGCAGCGAGCGCAGCGGCGGGGAGTCGCCGGGCAGGCCAGCTGCCCTCCACCTGCCAGAGGTGGTTGCCGCGACGTAGCCAGTCCCTTGAGGCGCTGCTCGCCGAGGTCACGCAGCGAAACGTCTACGGGTCCGGATGTGCGCACCAGCTCAGCGGCCGCCTGCGAGAGCAGGGATCTGCCCGCCGTGCGCCAGCGACATGACCTCTGGACACGGGTCAGCGTCAGGTAACCGCTGTAGCCTCCGCCCGCTCTTCACAGTCTCCGCTCACCGGTATGCAATCCCCCAACCGCACGCGAACCGGTGCAGGCTCCAGTCCTCCGCACACAGCGCCCGCTTGGCTGCGGCCGACCTCGAGCGCTTCCCGCTGTAAAAGAGAGGCTCGCACAAAGGCATTCCCCGATGATCTGGAAGACCACCCCGTGGTGGCCTTCGATGGCCCCCTGCAGGATCTGGTGGTGCCGCTTCAACAGCGCCGCCATGGCGCCAGGATGTGCTGGGCCAGGCCCGTGTTGCCCTCAGATATGGTGAAGAGAAAGCTTTGACGGTACCGGTCGGTCTGGAAGCATAAAGCCCATCCTTTGTGGATGGATATTATGAATGTAAATACTCCTTTTTGTAAAGAGAAATGGAAAGGCCGCCTGAATGCGTCCCCTGTTTTGACGCTGCGGCCGGACTGCTGTTATATCGTCGCAACCCTGGCCCCACATGAAAGTAAAATATCCTACCCATTATACATAATATACTTCAAACAGCGGGAAGCCCACCTTACAGCCGGTTTACTTTTTCAAAAGGCGATCATCCCAACGGTATAGCTAAGCGAAGGTCTACGACCAGGCTGAAAGGTCGGACAAAGGTCTCCATGCGGTCTGTCGACTTTGTTGTCATCTCATTGAGGTTACAAACCTTCGACGATCTAGAGATCTAGACTGAAAAGGAGGCGACATAGAGCCGGCGGAGGCCCGGGCCTTAATTTATGATATGAGTTTTATTTCCATAGAATTTTCCTGTTACTTCAACCTTGGGATCTATCCGGCCCTGAAGAGTGTTGATTGTGGTTTAATGTGCGTCTCTAGCCCTGCCATCATTTTGTAAGGTCACTTCGCGTTTGATAAGCCTGAATCGCTTCCTCACCTTTCCCTGTCTTTCATAGGCGGATCCGATTCAATCTGATTAGTAATCGCGATGGATAAGTCTTGGAACCATGGATCCCCTGCTTTGTTCGATATTGCTCTATGACATATTCATAATTCTCGCTGCTTTCATGAACAAATCCGGGTCATTACCCTGTTGCGCCTGCACGACCTGGATATTCCCTATGGCTGTATGTGCCTTAATCGGTATATTAGCCCCATCCATAATCCCACCCATTAAGTTCTGCCAGCTCATATTCATGGAGGGCAGCCTAGCAGCTTTCAGGGTCAAAATTCAATTTGAGTGCCTGGGAATAATAGATATTCCCACGGGCAAGATGAGCCCTAGCATACTCAGGGTTGATCAAGAGCGATTTATCAAGAAAATTATTCGCCGCTTCAAAATTTTCCTCCTTGGTTTGTATTTGAGCTCCCAGCAGGTAAATCACTTCCCGTCCAGCAAAGGGTTGTGAGGTTGTCTCAAACTCAATGATCGCGGCTTGTAAGGCATTTTCTGCTGCACCCAGTTTATTCTGTGAGAAATTGATCAGTGCCTTCGGTGAAGTTTAGCAAAATCTGTGTTCGAGCTCTAAATTCAGTGTTAACCGGATTTTGAGAATAAAGCTCGGAAATAAAAAAGGGAATGGGCAAGGCTAATTCATTTTGACCCGTCAATTCCTTTGTATCGGGATGTTCAGATACATCTAAACGCGCAGAAAATTCGGCTCTATCATTTTGCACAAAAATATTGCCATAAATCACAATGTCTGCATTTACCTTGTGAGCAAGATCCTCTGCCTGGGAATTTTGGAAATCAGGGGCATATTTTTCTGTTCTACTTGCACCTTGAATCCAAAACTTGAAGAAGCATACTCACTGTCAAGATAATCGAACAAGTCGCTTCTTAATCTTTTCAGCGGTGTCTGAAGGTTCCATCGTCCCATCTGGTTCAATCTCACCGAATTGCACGATGGCATATTGTAGTCTTCGGTCAGCTTGGGTGGCTGCTTTGCGTACCAGTAGGCTCCACTTATCCCACCCGATAAGAAGAGGATAAAGATCAAAAAAAAGGCCAGTTGTTTGATATCCTTAAATACGTAAATGTTCAAATTATCTTGAGAAAAAATTTGATGATCTATCGCCAAAGACAACATCTCCCCCACTAGCTTCCAGGCCTGCTGCAGATCCAGGTCCTTTGCGTAGGAGGTTTGTATCCTGGTCTCCAACTATGCGATTTGCCTCTTTTCGGGAAGCGCCTTCACCCCCCGCCCTGGTGACGTTATCACCGGCGACAAAAGCACCGCCGGTAATTTTGACATCCCCCTAAATACACAGGCTAATGTACGCTGAAGATTTCTTTTACCCCATCGGGATAAATTTCAAATCATGCGGCAGACACTTTCTGAGCCTGCCGGGCAATCTTCCAACGACGGCCGCAAACCCAGCCGCAGGGTTGGCAAGTGTTCCAGATCACCTCGGCAATATCTGGCGCAATCATCTGGATATTCCGTAAGCGTCGAGAAAGAAAGGACGCATCGGCTTTATTACCTTTCTTGGTTTCATCCTTGATCTCGGTGACATTTGCCTTGAGATCTTTCACGATCCTCAGAAGATGTGTTGGGCCGCTACATCGATCCTAGCGATCAGCGCATTGAATAGCTCATCCCGCACCGCTTCCTGATTGCCCACCCGGTTTCCATCACCTGTTGACGATGGTGCTGCTCTGAATATCACCCCCTGCATAGACACCGCCGTTATCGACATTGATGGTCTTGTCACCTGCAACGATGTCTCCATTCGTTACGCTGACGCCGCCGCCAATCTGAATTCCGCCTGCTGTTTTTTTCTTTTGTTTGGCATGCTCTGCTCCTTCTCCAACTTTTATCGCTGCGAAGTAAAAGTCGGAATGTACTTTTGGAAAATCTGCTCCAGGCCAGGGGAGGTGAACGGCGGCTTGCACAACTCTTTGGCCCTGCTTTTCATCAATTTGGTGAGCCGATTTGTGTTTATCGAGTAAAGGGATTCCCCATAATCGAATTGGACCATCCCCATTACCCTGCGAAAGCAATATAAAATCCATCTGAACTAAATTTTAATAGTTGGCAGGGGATGAATTTGAATTGGAATATTGTGCCAGCTGCTGCGAGTCTCAACATCCCAGATCAACATCTGGCCTGTATCGGTTCCGCCCACCAACAGTTGCCCATCTGGGCTAAAACTAACCTGGGTAACAATACGATCAGATACTGCTGGCCAGCGCGACCACTGATTATCTGCCTGGTCCCAGAAATAAACATAAGCATCCTGCGCAGCGGCAGCCACACGGTCGCCGGCCTGGCTGACGGCTGTGTCGACAAAAAAAGCGGCCGCATCCGGTTTTGCCAGACGCTTTAGCAGAGCACCAGTATTGGTATCCCACCAGTAAATCGCGTCGGAGCCACCTGCGACGAGAATGTCATTATCGATCCAAAAAAGGTGATTAAACGATTGAAATCTGCCCGGTACATCACCCTTAAAGGTAGTGAGTGATTGCCCGCTGTCTACATCCCAAACGATAACTGTATCATCGTTACCGCCACTCGCGAGTCTTGTGCCATTAGGGTTAAACGCAATGCTATTCAGATAGGATTGATCACTTCCAAGTTCTTTGATTTCCCCGGTTTGCGTGTTCCATAGGCGGACGCTTGGGTCGGAAGCTGTGCCGCCAGTAGCGATCCATGAGTTGTCAGAGTTTGTCGTGACGCTAGGGCAGCTCCGCGGGTGCTGCCGATTTGACGGACTTCCTTTCCTGTATCTGTGCTCCACACAGAAATGTTGCTATCGAATCCCACACTTATCATCTCATGTTGATTACTGAATACAAAATCTGTGACCAGGCACGCATCCGGTGAAAAGGAGGTTAATTGCTCCAGGCGTGAAGCATTATCCACCGTGATGATACTCGTCGCATGTTGTGGTACTGGTTCTCCCTGTACAATTGTCAGGGGTGCACCTACTTTGTCTCTTGTGGTTTCAAGGGTATAGCCACCGTACGTATAACCGTTTCCAGCATCGATTGTTCTTACTTTTGCAGTCACTTCAAGATGGTTCACAGTGTTGGGTAGCAGGGTTATTTCGACTTTCGCCGGGTTGTTGTAGGTATCAAAATTGCCTTCCACTTTGAACTTGCCCAGACTCTGTAGTTACTATTACCTCTTCTCCATTTCCGATATGGACGATAATCACTTGGTTTCGTTGATCCGTTGGGGAACTTACCGGATCAACCCAAAATGGCTCCGGTGTTGCCGCTGGCGGGGGAGGAGCGATAGGTGTAAACGTAGCTGTTGCTCCTGCACGCAAGGGAAGAGCAGGAGATGATGTAACAATTGTTTCTATAACTGGAGGGCTAGTAGAAGTAGATGGATTGCCTGGTTCTGTAACAGAAGGAACAAGAGGAACGACAGGAGAAGATGTAACAATTGCTTGTACAACTGGAGGGTTTGTAGAAGTAGATGGAATCGTTTCTTCTCATGATTCGCGCGACGACGGGGAAGACGTACTTGTTGCTTGCTCAACATCCTGGATTGTTGGCGGAATGATGGAAGGCTGCCGGTCCGGTCACTTACAGCCGACCAGAAGAATGATCAGGAGTAGGGACTGAAGTTGAACAACCCGTTTGTAATTCAGAAGTTTCATCGTCCCTTCTCCTCCGTCCGGCGCAATGCGCTCGATATTGGTTAGACGCCATGCGAACAATGCTTCATTAGCAGCGACTGTTCTACCGGTTGCCACCCGCCGTCGACCTACCGGTAAGGACCCGGAGCCTTCCAAATCAACGATGATAGGGAGAGCTAGACGAAGGCAATTCCGACCCTTACTCAGTATAAACATTTCAACCCAAAAGTCAATCTTGTGATTTGTGTAACAATTCACCAGGGTGACCCACGCCCAGTACCGCACCCTGCCGCACGCTGCGGAGCACCCTGGTGCGGGCCTCATTAGAGGGTAAAGATCACCCTGGCCGAAACGTGGACCGCAGTTCTCCACGCGATCTGTGAGACTTCCGGTCAGTCATCTCGTCGGGGTCAACCCCCTCCGTTACGCTACAGGGGCGCTCACCTGCACCCCCGGCTGGTCGGCCGTTTCGCCCTCGCAAAGCATCCTGATAGGGCGTCGGGCTCCCGGCCCGATCGGGGTCCCGGGAAGTGTCGCAAAGACCCTCGATGAGCTGGAAAAATATGCAGGCGGTGCCCAAATTTACTTTGTTAAGCTGCTAACCCGCCTTGCGATAGCCTCACGTTCATCATAAATGATTGCACCCGATCTGATGAGCGGCGACGGCATATCGTCCCAGGCTGCCTCTGGACCATACAGGTAGTAGGCATCCCAGGCAGTACCCTGGTATCCGTCAACCTCTTTTGCGAACCATTGGCCGACTTCAGTCTCACCATCCCAGAAATGGATTACGCGATCATCTGGCATGATGTTTCCATTCCACGCTTCCCGAGCATCGCCTCTTCGCATGGGTAACCAAACGGCATATACTCGTAACTCTGAGGACGTATTTTGGGCTAATAGTTGTGACTGCACCCAACGGGCGCCAGCAAGACAAGTACTTCAGGTAGGAGAAACCAGAATAATGAGACGTGTCTTGCCAACATCACTATTAAATTGTGTGCGCAATGTTTCAATGTTTTGGATATCTTTGAGTGGCGCTTGCCCCAGTGCAAGCTTGGGGCGAGTTTCGAAAAAAATATCCAGTGATAATGCAGTGACGAGAATGATAAAGGTGATAAAAATCCGTATCCAGATAGATTTATTGATATGCAATATAACCTTGCGAGTTACGAATGGTTTTGGTAGATACTCCTGTGAGTCCAGAAAACTCTTGAATTTACGGCGTATCTACGCCTGCATAACATATAACTTCCGGTGAGTGGAAAGTTGAGGCTTATTTTACGACAAATTTACTCCATTTTGAAGGTTCTTCCCTGTGGGCGTGAATATGTCTTCTGCAAAATACATAGAGTGAAGGGAAGCGTTGAAAGCTAACGTTCAACCGGCCAGCGATAGTATTTTCTGTTTTATAACAAGGTTGAAAGAAATATTTCCACAACGGATGGACCAGATATCTTCTCTTCGGTCTCCGTTAATAGGTGATCACCTTATCCCGAAAGGCGGATCAAAGCTCTCCTTGGGATCTGTGAACCTTCAGTCAATCCCCTCGTCGCTTACTGCCCATTCCCGCCAGGCGTCTTCAGCTCCTGCGGTGCTTCGGCCAGGCCCTTTGCTACTGCCCAGGCAGCAATCTGGGCCCGGGAGGAGAAACCCAGTTTGGACAATATCCGCGTTACATGTACTTCCACGGTTTTCAAACTCAGAAATAGATCCGCGGCGATCACCTGGTTGGATTTACCCTGCGCAATACGGATGGCTACCTCTCGTTCCCTTTCGGTCAAAGCTCCAGTCTTTTGTTTCCTTGTTTCACGAGGCGCAGGAAGAGGGGCTGGGTAAGCGTTGCTCACCATAGGAATATCCTCCCCCACCGGCTCAAAGGCAAGTGTGACTGCCTGTTCCTCCGTCATGGCTTGCGCTTCTTTTGACAACCTGTCAAATTCAGCCTTTTCAACCCCGGCATGGATGAGCGACAGGTCACGATCCACAGAATTTTGTTTCAACAGGCGGACGAGAATCGCCGATCTGTTCACGGGTGGCATCCGCCCATGCGAATAGTCGCGTGGCCGTTTTAAATTGTTCCTGGTGAACATGGAGACTTGCCAGGCCTTCTATCGCATAGATCAAGCCACTCAAAGCGCCTATATCTTTACGTTTTTGCAATGCAATTTCGAACAACTCTTTTGCCTGCGCAAGTTCACCCTGCCCTCACGAAAGCGTAAGCCATATTAATGCGTACCCAGGATGGCCACGAAACCTCCAAGCTTCTCATACATAGCCATCGCTTGTTGATAATGGAAACATGCCTGTCGATAATCACTCTGCCAATAAGCCAGCATTCCCAGGTTGAGTAGAGTATCCGCTTCCCCAGCCTGATCTCCAAGCTCACGATAAAGCGTCTCTGCTTCTTCCAGCCAGGGAAGAGCCGAAGAAAAATCTCCCGACCAGATCGCTTCAATTGCCAGAATGGATAAGCAATTCGCCATCCCGGAAAGATCGCCCAAGTCACGATGGAACTTCAAACTTTCCAATAAAACAGGTCTCGAACGTTCGGTTCCGGCCTCCTGCTATCCAGCTTGCTGCTGTGGCCTGCCCAATCTCATCACCCCAAACTTCGATAAATGAGCAGGCTTTGCTCAATCAGGGAGTACCCCTCACGGGTATAACCGCCACCCATAATGGATCCCAGGAATAACAGGCTAAATGCCTATTTTGCCGGTCCGACAGTGCGCGTGCCAGCTTCAAACCCTGTTCGGCCTGTTTGCCGGCCCCGCCAAAATCGCCATACAGCCGAATATAGATGGCATGTACAGTCAGCGCCTGCGCCCGCAAAAAGTCATCCTTGGGATAGCGCTCCAAAAGCTGCCGCAGCCAATTTCCTGCCTCCGGATAATCGTGCCTTTGCCAAAATCGCCAGGGGACCGAAACAATTCGCAGACCGGATTCGACATTTGTCGCCAATGCCCAATCCGAAGCCGCGCGGAAATTATCGAGCTCATCATCCAGTTTATTGAACCAGAACACTTGATTGGAACGATAGAGCTCCGGCTCGGCCTGTCCAAGCCAGTTCTACAAAATAAGCCAGGTGCTTATCCGCGGATCTTTTGATCCTCCTGCATCCAGCAATTTCTCACTGGCATATTGCCGGATGGTCTCCAGCATGCGATAGCGGGTCTCCTGCCCCCGTCTCAGCATGACCAGCGATTTGTTGACCAGCTGCTCCAGCAGATCGAAAATATCCTCTTCCATTCCGTCGCCGCACGATCGACTCGGCCGCTTCCAGGTCCACCCGCCGACGAAGACCGACAACCTGCGGAACAGGACCTGTTCGGCGGCGGGGAGCAGGTTGTAGCTCCAGTCGATGGCCGCCCGCAGGGTCTGGTGGCGCTCCAGGGCGGTGCGGCTGCCGCCGGTCAGCAGGCGGAAGCGGTCGTCCAGCCGTTTGGCGATCTGCTCCACGCTCAGCACGCGGACTTTTGCGGCGGCCAGCTCGATCGCCAGGGGAATGCCGTCCAGGCGGTGGCAGACCTGGGCGACGGCGGGAGCATTCTCTTCGTCACGGTAAAGGATGGGACGGCCGCGCGTGGCGCGGTCGATGAACAGCTGCACGCGCTTCATACTGGCCCAGCGGTTCGACGGCGGGCAGATGGCCGATATCCGGCAGGCCCAGGGAGGGACGCGATAGGTCACCTCGCCGCCGATCCCCAGGGCCTCGCGGCTGCTGGCCAGGATGCGGACATATGGGCAGCGTGCAGGATGGTCGGCCAGCCTGGCGCAGGCATCCACCAGGTGCTCGCAGTTATCGAGAATGATGCAGCATCTTCCGCTCGTGCAGATAATCGCACAGCATGTCGATGACGGGGCGCTGCGGCTCGTCACGCAGGCCGATGGTCATCGGCGGTGGTGCGTGGGACCAGCAGCGGGTCCAGGATGGGCGCCAGCTCCACGAGCCAGAGGCCGTCGGGAAAGCCGATCCAGCATTTCACTGCCGCCTGGATGGAAAGGCGGGTTTTGCCTGTCCCGCCCGGGCCGATGAGCGTGAGCATATGAGTATCTGCGAAGAGCCGTTTTCCATGTCTGCCAGCTTCCTTTTCCCGGCCCACGAAGCTGGTGAGCTGGGGTGGGAGGTTGTTGGGAAGATGGTCATGGTGCGCAGGGGGGAAATTCGCCTGGGCAGGTCGGGTGCAATCACCTGGAAAATGCGTACGGTTGGGGTACATCCTTGAAATGATGCTCTGCCCATATCCCGCAGGCTGACTCTCCGGGAAGCTGACTCCTGCAGAAGATTTTCAGTTGCTCCCGAAACCAGGATCTGCCCGCCATGCCCGGCAGACATCAATCGCTGGACCAAGCTCAGCGTGGCATAGCCACGATAATCCGTCCCATCGAATTCCGCTTCGCCGGTGTGGATGCCCATGCGGACACGAATCGGTATTTCCCCCAGGTCTCCTCCTGAAGCCTGCTGCGCCGAGGCGCTGCATTGACCGCGTCGCCTGCCGGTGGAATGCAGCGCAAAAGGCGTCACCGATGATCTGGAAGACAAATCCATGGTTGGATTCGATCGCATCGCGCAAAATCTCATGGTGCCGTGCCCGCGCCTCTCCCATGTGTCCGGGTACTCCGCGCCAGCCGTCGTGCTGCCTTCGATATCTGTAAAAAGGAACGTAACTGTACCGGTGGGTGGACGATCAATTTGCCTCCCTAGTTGACTTATTATGACATAAGTAATTCCTTTTGCAAATAGAACTTGAGCAAGATTTATACGTCTGCCGAAAGGCAGAGCAAAGGTCCTCAGCTCGGCGAAGGTCTTCATACACTCAGTGAGAGCGATCAATTCACAGGCATGGCCAACCGTTTTCACCCTCTTTGCATAGCATCCTGATCCGATATGCCGCTTGCCGATACCTTCAAACCACTGACGCTTCAACATCTCATTGACCTTTGGTTCGGTTAGCTTCTTATACAAGATCCAGCTTCGTGTGAACGAATTCCAGCAGCAACCGGTCAAGCACCTGGTTGAATTTATAGACCTTTGCATCCCGGGGATTATCAGCATTCAGCACGTCATGAAGCGATTCATCCGCTTCTCAGCTTGGTGCGGATATGCTGGATATCTACCTTGTCTTCATCGGTCAGGTTGATGCCGTAGGTTTCGTTGAGGGTGGTGATGATGTGGGAGAGCAGGTCTTTCTCGTCTTCGGTGTTGTATAACGGAGCCATCGCCAAAGCCTGGGACGATGCCCTGTTCCTTTTCCAGCTCGATGCTGCCGGAGTAGGTTTCCTGCAGGCGGAAGGAATCCAAGTCCACCGCCGTCACGGATTTCGTAGGGGCAGGCGCACCTGGCGGCGGGGGAGTTTGCGGTTGAGGGCTTTGGCAAAGACGTAGAGCTTTTCCAGGTCCACGTCTTCAAAGGTGATGATCTGGGAGATGAAGCCGTATAAGCGGATGAACTTCTGCAACGTGGAGCGGAAGTCTTCGCGTTCCTGTTCAGGTTTGTATTCCCATATGATGACTACCCGATCAAGCACGGGTTGAAGTTTTTCGAGCGGGATATTCGGCGTGAAGAATACTTCGGCAAATTCGTTCACATCCGCGTCGGTGAAGACTTCGTAGCCTTTCAACTCGGTTTGGTGGTCATAGAGCTTGTTCGGGTCGGTCTCTTCTTCGAGCAGGGTGGTCTGATAATAGGGCTGGAAAGCGGCTTGGATATCCTCGGTTTCGTTGACGAAATCCAGCACCAGCAATCTTCTTGCCTTCACGCGTTTGCGGTTAAGGCGGCTGAGGGTCTGGACCGCCTGGACGCCATCCAGCTTTTTATCCACGTACATGGTGTGCAGCAGGGGCTCGTCAAAGCCTGTTTGATATTTGTTCGCCACCACCAGGATGCGATACTCGGGAGTCTTGAAGGCGTCTTCGATGGCCACGCGCGGCGGCAGATGGTTCAGGCTGTTCTCGGTGTGTTTCCCGCCGGTGTCGGGATCGGTGACTTCTCCGGAGAATGCCACCAGTGGCTTGAAGGGCAGGTTCTTCTCTTCCATCACTTTGCGGAAAGCCAGGTAAAACTTGACGGCGTGCAAGCGCGAGCGGGTGACCACCATCGCCCTGCCCTTCCCCTGAATGGTATGTAGGGTCTTTTCCAAAAAGTGGTCGAGCATGATGCGGGTCTTTTGCTCGATGGCGTGCGAGGTCAGGTCCACGTCGGAGGTGAGCAGGCGGATGGCTTTCTTCTTTTCGTATTCGTTGTCGGTGGGGATGGTCTTCACCAGCTTGAAGTAACGCTTGAAGGTGGTGTAATTCTTGAGCACATCCAGGATGAAGTTCTCTTCGATTGCCTGGCGCATGGAATACACATGGTGGGCGACAAATTGCCCGTTTGCGTCTTTGATCCCGAATAACTCAAGTGTCTTGTTCTTGGGTGTGGCGGTGAAGGCAAAATAAGAGATGTGGCCCTGCCGCCCGCGGGCGTGGATCTCACGGATGATCTCGTCTTCCAGATCGTCGCCAGTCTGGTCTTCGGCTTCAGCTTGCTCCAGGTTGACAGAGAAGTCTTCTTGAGATGTTTGGCGGACTCGCCCGACTGGCTGGAGTGGGCTTCGTCGATGATGACGGCGAAGCGCTTGCCTTTGAGCTCGGTCATGCTGGCCGAGATGACGGGGAACTTTTGCAGGGTGGTGACGATGATGGCTTTGCCCGTCTTCAAGGCATCCCGCAATTGAGCGGAAGTCCTTGTCGATCTTCTTGACCACGCCTTCGGTCTGCTCGAACTGTTTGATCGTGTTCTGAAGCTGACGGTCGAGCACGCGCCGGTCGGTGACCACGACAATGGAATCGAACAGGCGCTCGGTGTCGTCGGCTTTCTGGTAGAACGAAGCCAGTTGGTGGGCCAGCCAGGCGATGGAGTTGGATTTGCCCGAGCCCGCCGAATGCTGCACCAGATAGTTCTTGCCCACGCCGTCGGCCCGGACAAGTTTCAAGATATGTCGGACCACGTCCAACTGGTGATAGCGGGGAAAGATAAAGGCTTCGGTCGTCTTTTCGATAACGGCACCAGCCTGCGGGTCGTAAGACCGCTCCGGGATCTGCTGCACATGCAGGTAGTTATGGATCAACTCCAGCAGCGTGTCCGCCTGCCAGATGTCCTCCCACAAATAATGGGTCTTGTGCCCGTTCGGGTTGACGGGATTCTCGCTGTCCTTGTTGAAGGGGAAGAAGCGGGTCTTCTCGCCCTGCAAGTGGGTGGTCATGGAGGCGCGCTCGTTGCCGATGGCAAAATGGACGAGACAGCGCTTGAAGGCCAGCAGCGGCTCGCCCTGGGCAGCCTGTCCTGCTTGTATTGCTTCTCGGCGTTCTCGAGCATTTGACCCGTGAGCGAGTTCTTCAACTCGACCGTGACGATGGGCAGACCGTTGAGGAAGAGCGCTATATCGATGGAGTTCTCGTTCTTCTGGCTGTACTTGAGTTGACGCACGAGGCTGAAACGATTGCCCTGATAGAGCGTTTGGTGCTCGGGGTTCATGCCGCTGGAGGGCTTGAAATATGCCAGCTTGAACTTCGCGCCTCGATCTGTGACCCCTTTGCGCAGGACATCCAACACGCCATACTTGCTGACTTCACGCGCAATGCGCTCGAGGAGTTTTTGAGCGGTTTCGGCTCCGTATTGCTTCCTAATTGGTCAAAGGCTTTGGGTTGTGTGACCTGGATGAATTGGATGACTTCATCGGGGATCAAACAAAGAGACTTGTCGTACTCTTCGGTGACGCGCCTGCGATACCCGGAGTTCAACAGGTGCGCTTCGATATGTTCTTCGAAGTTGATCTCTTTGTAGTTGGATGCCATGGTTTACTCCAGACAAACCGTCCACGAATTTTTCACGAATGCACGAATGCTCCGCCAGACGGTGGTCACTTTTTGATGACGTTGTCGCGCCCAATACGCTGAACGGGTTTGACGTCCTTGCCGGGAAAGACCCGCCGATATTCCAGTTTTCTACGCCCAAAGTTGAAAAGCAGACCCACTGGCGCGCCTGTGGCTTTTAGATAATTGATGACTTGCGCTAGTTCGTCATTAGTGAGTTGATGACTAAACGCCTTGACCTCCACGACCACCTGCTTCTCCACAAAAAAATCCAGATAGAAAGTTGCCACCCGCTCGCCCTCAAAATCAACAAACACTTCATATTGACGGTTCGGCTCGATGCCAGCATGGTTGAGTTTCACTTCCATCGCTTTCTCGTAAACTTCCTCTTTGAAGCCATGACCAATCTCATTATGGACTTCCATCGCCAAGCCGATGAGCCGATAGGTGAGGTCGTTTCCAGTTGGGTCAACTACGAGGGGCATGTCGTCTCTATTATAGTGTCGGTGATCCTGTAAAAACCATCCACGAATTCTGCACCAATAAACGAATGTACCCGTCACTATTCGTGCATTCGTGGCCCTATTCGTGGACGGTCTTTCTCACATCGATCTTGCCTGTCACGGCTTCGGAGATGAGCGCCGTTCGATATTCCTTTTGAAATTCAATCACGCGTTGAATTATTCAAATCAAATTATCAATCTTTGTGGTCATCAAATCTAAATAACGGGCTATTTCAACCTGCTCTTCTACTGGTGGTCGCAACACAGCAAACAAGAGGATTTGTCCTATGTTTATTCGCTTGAACGTCGCCCCTACAACCATTGATTCAAGTTGTCGCAAAACTAAAGGGTTATTAACTTGATATGATAAGAATAGTTGACTTTGATTGTCGGATGTAATCAAACATACATCTTGTCCCATGCAAAATTCTTGGTCGGTATCCACGAATGCGGCTGAACCCAGAGAAGCATTACGACTATAAATAATGTCTCCTCTCTTTGGCCTCCTTTCTCCTTCGGCTAAATCCAAATAATCTTCACGAGTTGTCAATCGGGTTTTTTCAAGAGATAAACGACCTGGTTTTATTTCAGTGGTGCTTACAATAGGGATACCTTCACCATCAACGTAAGTAGCAGTGCGATGCTTACAATCAATTATTTTCCAATGTCGTCGTAACTCTTCAACTTCCCAATGACTCGGAATCTGCCCTAGCCACTCCACACCCGAATCTTTCATCGGCACTTTGGGATTCAATCCCTTCGTAACGGCGTGATTGATGAGCGCTGTCCGCTGTTCTTGGAGTAGGTCAATCTGGCGCTGTTTCTTTTCGATCAGCGTATCAATCTGTACGGTTTTACAGTCCAGGAAGTCCGCAATGGCTTGTTGTTCGGCTTTATCGAATATCAGCATCCTAAAATCACCCATTGATGCTTGGGTAATTCCATAGAAAGTCGTTCCAGTCTTTACGTTATCAACAAATCGCAGAAAAGCATCAGAGTGGAGAAGATAATACAAATATTTTGGGGTAAATTCATCATTACGAGGGCGGAGTATTAATAGGTGGCTATTGAGCGAAGTTGGTCCAGGAAGATGATCCATGAAAAGCAATTTACCAATCGTGCCATCTTTTGTGATTAAGACATCACCTTCACGAACATGGATTTCGGGAGCCTCTACGTATCGCTCTTTGCTGATGTGATAACACTCATCCCAATTCATCGTCCCATTTTTGAAGTTCATTCCAGTAATCAAATAAGGACCTTCATCAATAAACTCTGATTGTGTAAGTCCCTGCCAACCAATTCTCCCCTTCATGTAACAGACATACTTGAGAGGAACTGTTCCCCAATGTGATGGGATGGTTCCGAACCATTCAACATTGGATTCCTTATATGCTGGATAGGCTTTCATCAGTCCAGAATCTCCCCCAGCAAGCCTTCGGTCTCGGCTTCTAATTTCAATATATCGGCTTTGATTTCTGCCAGTGAACGCAAAGGTTGATATTCATAGAAATACTTGGTGAAGCTGATTTCATAACCAACTTTGTCCTTGCTTCTGTCCATCCAGGCATCGGGCACGTGCGGCTTCACTTCGCGTTCGAAGTAGACATCAATGTCAGCTTTCAACGGGATCTTTTCGTAATCACGCAAACTGGCGTCAGAGACCCTAAAGGTCTTCGCCGCTTTTTTGGTTTTAGAGTCTTCCCGTGAGACCTTTAGGGTCTGTTCTGCTGGCGGTCGTTCTACCGTCACTTTGGTATACCCGAAATCTTCATTGTCAAAAATCTTGCTTATCTTGCTCTCGGCAAAGTCTGTATAAATCTTGGTGATTTGTTGAATGTGGTCATCCGTAAAATACTGCCGTTTGTTTCCCAGGCTCTTGCGCATCGGCGCGGCAAAGTCCACGGCGTTGATGAGCTGCACCTTGCCTTTGCGGTGAGCAGGCTTGCGATTGGTCACAATCCAAACATATGTGGCAATGCCTGTGTTGTAGAACATTTCGGTTGGCATGGCAATCACGGCTTCAAGCCAGTCGTTTTCGATGATCCATTTGCGAATATTACTCTCGCCTCCACCCGCGTCACCTGTAAACAGCGGCGAGCCGTTGAAGATGATCGCAATACGGCTCCCGCCGGCTTCCATCTTCGAGATCATGTGCTGCAGGAAGAGCAGCGCGCCGTCACTGGTGCGCGGTGTTCCTGCACTGAACCGTCCATGCGGGTCGTTGGCTTCGTTCTTGATGAAGTTTTCTTCCTTGACCCAGCTCACCCCGAACGGCGGGTTGCTCAGCATATAACTGAAGCGCTGTCCCTTGAACTGATCTTTGCTGAAGCTCGATTGGTCCCGGATATTCTCGGCATTCTCGCCCATGATGAGCACGTCCGATTTGGCGATGGCATACGTCTGCTCGTTGAGTTCCTGCCCGTACATCACCACTTCCACATCCGCGTTGATCTCATCGTGGATGTATTCTTTGGCAGCGACGAGCATACCGCCTGTCCGTAGAGTAGGGGCAGAGCGCACCTTCTGGTTTTGCAACCAGCGTGTTTCTCCACCCCTCTCACCGAACCGGACATGAAAGTTTCCCTTCATCCGGCTCTCCGAGATTGGGTACTACCCGAAGTCCCTTTGGGTCTGCCCCAGGAAGGGGTTTTCGCATGGCAACTTTCACACAGAGTTTGCAGGTTGTCCATTTGAGTGGTTCCGCCCTTTTTGCGGGAGCGGATATGATGTACATGAAGATGGTTGGGGCTGCCACATTCGACGCAGTGGTAATCATCCCGTTGCAGAACAGCCAGCCGGATTTCAGCCCAGTCGGCCTTTTCGGGTGTAGTTGTACCTTCCCAGTATAGCGGAAAAGCGGTTTCAGGGAAGGTGTTTGTCTCTGGTTGTGTCAAGTATGGGTGGGGATGCTTGTGAGGGTAGTAAATGCGGCGGTGTAAGTCGGACATCTGGTAGAGAAAGATGGTTTGCCCGTTTTCATCTTGCACCCCCAAGTTCCAACGGTTGAATGTGCCTTTCTTTTCTCTCTGACGGTAGTGTTGGATGATCCAATGCGCTCCTTTCTTGTGGCGCTTCTTGAGCCAGAGGAAAAGACGGTCGTTCGCCCAGAAGGTGAGTTTGCTGGCATCCTGTGTGGCATTGACGTATTCGTAGTATCGGTTCCAGCCCTGCATAACCCGGTTGAGGCCGCGCACTTTTTCCAAAGGGGACTGGTAGAAGGTGTTTCTGCGGGTTTGTTCCTTGAGGGTACGTTTGAACCGTTCGATACTCTTCTGGTTGGGAGTGACCCTGAGCCAGGGTTTCTGGTTGCGTGGCAATTTCCATTCCAGATGGTAACCCAGAAAGTCAAAGCCATCGGTGGCATGGGTGAGGTGGGTTTTCTCCAACGAAAGCTCCAGTTGGAGTTTATTCCATAGTACCTGCCGGGCTTCTTCTCTTATCTTTTCCGCTTCGGCTTTTGTCCCGTTGCAGAGCAGAATAAAATCATCGGCATAGCGGGTCAGGATATAGTTTCCCATTTTAGCCTTGCGCCGCTTGGCTTTCTCATATGGCGGAAGTTTGCCATATTTCTCCCACCACCACAGGTCAAACTGGTGCAGGTAGATATTGGCGAGTAAGGGTGACAGAATGCCGCCTTGCGGTGTGCCTTCTTCCGTGTGCTGGAACAGCCCGTTCTCCATGATCCCGGCTTTGAGCATCGCTTCGATCAGTGTCAGGATGCGTTTATCTTTTACTCGCTTTGCAACCAGTTTCAGCAGGATGGCATGTTGTACATGGTCAAAACATCCTGTAATATCTCCTTCCACAACCCATAGGTATTTATTTTGGGTGGTGATCCGACTTTGGCAAACCCGAATATTGTCCATCGTACGCCGTCCAGGACGAAAGCCGTTTGAGCAGTCCAGAAAGTCACTCTCCCAGATGGGTTCAAGCAACAGTTTGAGCGCCATTTGTACCGCCCGGTCTTTCATGGTCGGGATACCCAGCGGACGTTGTTTCCCGTTCGCTTTCGGTATCCAGCGCCGTTTTACTGGCTGAGGGCGATATGTCCCATCTTTGAGTTCGGTTCGGAGTGCTTGAATGAACGCTGTTTTCTGCTCTTCTTCTTTGAGGTCTTTTCGGGTGATCTTATCTATTCCCGCAGTGCGGCTGCCCGGATTACTCAATACCTTTTCCAAAGCATTTCTTAGCCAATCTTCACGACAGATTAAATGGTACAGATCCCCGAACCGGTGTTCCGGTTGTGTTTGCGCTTTTCGGGCGAAACTCTCTTGTGTCTTGCGAATATCATCCATACGTCTACAGAATGTTCCTTTGGGATTGTCCCAGCAGAGTTCGCACACGCAAGTTCCTCTCCAATCCTTGCAGCCCTTCGCCACGTGATGGCTCTTCTCCATCTCTGACTACTATGGCTGCTCCGACTCCCTTCCACCACATCAATCACAGCCGATCCAGCCCTTATGCAGGGCGGGTGGTTGGGTCTCCCACGTTCGCTACCAAACCCTTTACACCGAAGTTTAGGTTTCTCCTGTACGCCCGTCCGATGTCGCCTGACATCGTCGTCATCGTCCGCTGGCTTATACCTCATGAGCCATTGTCGGTTCGTCTCAGCAGTTGGACTTTTCACTGTTTTCCATGCGACACAACAGTTACCCGATGACTTCCATCCCATCTCCATCGTTTCCAGGATGTTGACCCTCTGGGCGCTTCTGACAGAGATTTCTTGCGTAACCTTGCTTCGGCTCAGGCTTGCGGTCTGGGGTTCGTGATGGAGTTCCGACCCTTCCCGCGTGTTCTCCGGGCTTCAGACAGGTTCTGACTTGTTTTCCCCTGCCTGCCGGATCAGCCTCAGCAGTATTGAGGCATACTGCTGACCTTACGGATTGCCTCCTTTCCTTTCTGGTATTGTTTGATAGCGCCTCGTGGCGCACCACAAGCGGGGTCGAACACTGTACGAATGATCCCCTTGCCTTTCAATTCGTCCTTGTGCTCTGCAAATATCAAACTGACCATCAGGCGGATGACTTCACGCGGCGTGTAATGCTCTCCCGCCGTCTCATTCGACATTTCCGAGAAGCGCCGCAGCAGTTCTTCGAAGATATAGCCCATCTCGTGGTTGGTCACATTGTTGGGACTGAGGTCCACTTCGGTGAACATCTCCACCAGTTGGTAGAGCAGGTCATTCTTCACCAGTTTCGTGATGATCTTTTCGAGCTGGAAGTTCTCGATGATCTCCCGCACGTTCCTGGAATAGCCATTCAGGTAGTTATTGAAATTGAGCTCGATATTCTTCGAAATCCTGGGCCAGCCGGCGCAGGTCATAGAAGGAGTGATTGTAGAAATTGGTCCCTCCCGCTGCCTGCCGCAGGATCGGCGTCAGCCGCTCTTCGTCGAGCGAGGCCTTGAACTGCTCGTACTGCTTGATGACATCGTCTTTTTTCGGCTCGAGCACCAGGTCCAGACGGCGGAGGACGACGAACGGCAGGATCACATCGCCGTACTCGTGGGCCTTGAACGTGCCGCGCAGGATATCGTCCGCCACCTGCCAGATAAAGTTTGCTTTTTCTCGGAAGTTGTTGGGGGTCATGAAGTGAGGTCCCGTAGTTGTTTAGATGTGGGAATTATAGTATGGATTGAGGAGGGAGAGATGGATTGTTATTGCTCTGTCATTGTGAGTCTACGGAGAACAATCCTACGGTATGAGGAGATTGCTTCGCCGCCGGAGAACGGCGGCTCGCAATGACATATTGAGTAAGGTGTCACAGGCTTAGCAATCTATTCCACTTAATATTTCCTTTATTTTCTGGGCTTCATACTCATTCGTGTGCAATATGAATATCTCTAGCGCTGAGTGGAAGCATTCGCGTGCTGGTTTCGTTTCTCCAAATTTTAGGAAGAACTTTCCCAAATCACGCAATACCAGAGCCTTCTCTCAGAATTTGATTGCGCTGCTCCAACATCCGAATGGTTTCCCCAATTTTCAATCCCGCTTCCTGGCGTTTGCCTGCGTGCCAGAGCAGTCGGCTTATACCGATTTGTATCTTGGAAAGCTGTATGGGCGCATCGACCATATTCAATATATTCAGGGCATCAATATACTTTTGACCGGCTTCCCGATATTTTCCTAATTGTTGTAGGCTATCTCCAATACCAGAAAGCGCCCAGGCTTTGTGCCAGATGAGTTCATACTTTTCAGCAACTTCCAATGCTTTACAGAAACATTCCAATGATTGTTGGTAATTTTCTCTTAATATTTCAAATTCACCAGTCAGGCTCCAAATCCTAGCGATATCAATAGTTCGACCAATTCGAAAATACAATTCTTTGCTTAGATTAAAATACTCTGTAGCATAGGTGTATTTTTCACTTTCTTGATAGGTCCGACCTAAATCTGCCAAGGCGTAGGCTAGTCCCTCTGTGTCATCGAGAGCAGTATACTGTTTGTGCGTTTCTTCATAACACTGAATCGCTTCATTAAACTTTCCCCAATTACGGTAGACTGTTCCCAATTGACGCCACATGTTCGCAACATTTGCAGGACGATCTAGCTGGACAAATAACTCTTTACCCTGCTCCAGATATTTAACTGCACGGGCATAATCCCCATGTAGTTGATACACCCATCCCAACCCCAATAGGATGCCTGCTTTTTCCGCAGGCCGCCCAATTATCATATATCGTTCACATGCATCCTCATAACATCGGATCGCATCATCGAGTTTCCCCTCGCCAATATAAACAGTTGCAATCCACCAACAAAGGAACGCAACACCTTCAGGACGGTCTAATTGACTGTATAGTTCTTTACTCCTCTCGAGATGCTCAAGCGCACAGTCATAGTCTCCGCGCGTCCGATACGTCGCTCCCAGGCCTCGGAGTGATCTTGCTATCTCCGCTGCCTGCCCGAGCGTCGTATAACGCTCGCGCGCTTCTTCATAACAATTTATCGCTATCTCAAACTTTCCCCACCGACGATAAAATTCCCCCAATTGACGCCACATATTTGCCACATCTGCAGGGCGATCTAGTTGGGTATATACTTCTTTACTCTGCTCCAGGTATTTGATTGCACGAGCATAGTCTCCCCGTTCCTCATACGCCCATCCCAAACCGCCTAGGGTCTCTGCTAATTCCGCAGTCTGCCCGAGTGCTATGTATCGCTCACGTGCATCCTCAAACAGCGGATCGCATCATCGAACCGGCTTTGTTGAAGATACGTATATCCCAGGTCACCGCATAGACTGGCTACTGCTGAAAAATATTCTAATGCTAAGTATTTCTCACGGCTTTGCTCAAGATAGGAGACTGCCTTGGCCAATTCGCCTTTTCTTTGGTAAAGATAACCAATGTTCTTAAGCACATTAGCCGAAAAACCCTCGTTATGATTTTTTCATTTACTTTGAGAGCTTCGGTATAACATTGAAGAGCCTTATCCAGTTTCCCCCATAGTTGGTAGGCCACGCCCAGCATTTGCCATGTCGATGCCAATTTTTCATTTAGAGAGAGTTTTCGAGCCAGATTGAGACTCTCTTCAAACTGAGTAATTGCTTCCTGATATTTTTCTTGCGCCTCCAGGGTTAATCCCAATTCCTCCAGGATCTGTATTTTTATTTGTGTACGGTTCTTCATTCCCTGAGGCAATTCTACAACAAACAGCTTCTTTGCCTCCTCTAACTTACCTTGTCCACGGAAGACCTTTCCAAGGCGAATTTGGCATTTTATCACCGCAAGCTGATCTCCAGATTCCTTCGCAAGGTCAAGCGCTGTTTGTATCTCGTCAGCCGCAAGGTCCCACTTTTGAAGATACCCATGACATTCTCCCTGCATGGCAAGTGCCAGTGAGGCTCGATCAGCAGCAGGGATTTTCAGAGCCGCAGCATATGCATGAGTATAGTGTGTGAGAGCCTTGTGGTAATCATTAAAAGGCCATCCTATGCGCAGGTTCCCTAATGTCATCGCTGCTATGTACTGTTGGTAAGCAGGAATATCGATGGCAGCAAGATCTGCCCTCCAATATGGTACAAGCATGCGCGTCATCACCATTTTCCAGGGAAATGCAGCATT
Organism: uncultured Chloroflexia bacterium; assembly: GCA_963750005.1. GTDB lineage: Bacteria > Chloroflexota > Anaerolineae > Anaerolineales > Villigracilaceae > Defluviilinea. The sequence continues at coordinate 20,577 of CAVVPC010000008.1, read as the reverse complement.
TGCGTAAATTCCGCAAATCTAATTCTGTAATCTGTGGAGGACGCTTAAGGATTTCGGTTAACTGATGAGCATAGATATACTCCTGCTCATATAGCGCATCGGCGAGAAACTGAAATAAGATATTCCCCCCAGATTGATGATCCACTTGCAGGATATGATATATATACTCCAAAGTTAAGGCCCGCCATTCCACGCTGCCTGTGGAATCGGGACTTACAGCTTCGAGTTTTTCACGCCGAGCTAAATAATACTCAGCTGCCCGGCCGTGCAAGGAAAAGAATTCCGTTGAATGGCGATGTTGCAGATTTTAACAACATAAAGTTGCGCACCAAATCGTGCACGAGGTACCCGTCCCCCAGTTCAATAACGAACGAGAAATGAACTAATTGGTTATACAATTTTTTATTGAATTCGATTTCCTTGTTTATAGCAGACAAACATTCTTCATTAAACCGTACAAAACTGCAGCAGACCAAACATAGCGGCGTTGATTTTCGGGAACCTGGCTCAAAAATATATCAACCGCCTTATCAATAATTTTCATTCTTTTTTCCTGTAAAGAAACAGGGAGGTCTGCACTGTCGACTTCAAAAGCTTTAATGGCTAGAGATACATCGCCTATTAATTTCAGGGTTTCGAATGCCAAGCCAACAGCTAATGGCAATCCCTGAGTAAATTCATAAATCCTTATACTCAATTCTCTATTGTCCCATGATTGTCTCTTGAGAAAATCAACTACTTCACTCTGATTAAAAGGCTTCATCTCGATAAAGTGAATACTGTCCCGCCAGGCCACTTCGCACCGGTCATCGAGGGAGTAACGACCAGATAGTACTGCCACCAACCTTATGTTCAAGTTGGCAAGGAATTGCTCCCGTATCATTGGATCAAAATTATTGAGCTCTTCGTATGTATCTAATAACAAAACGAAAACCTCGTTTCCAAAGATTTTTTCCAACGCATCAGATAACTTCTCGGTCAATCGCGGCTCCGGCCTTTGAAAGAACTCAGCATCATCTGCGTTACCAAAAGCGTTAAGATACCATTCTTTTAAGGTTGAAGCGGTTGAGCCTGCCAATTCTCCAATGCCCTCTTGCATTCTCTCATTGCCAGCAATTCCAGAAATGATTTGTCCACCAGGAAGCAACTTGGAGCTTTCCTGAACAACACCAGCAACAATTTTTGCAAGGCCACGTGAAGACTGGGGAGAGGTTTCTTTTTCTTCTTTTTGACGGACCTTTTCTTGCAACCCTCTATATCGTTTGTACGCTTTATCAAATTCTGAAAAAGGATGTATGTGGGGGAATTTACGAAGACCTAATTGGGATACATGGGATCGTATACTTCGCATCAGGTCGAACAAGTCAACGATGCTTTCCCCACTTTCACGCTTTGCATCAATATAGATATACGAAATTTGCTCTTCTTCACAGATGTGTCTGTATTCGAACAGTAAGGTGGTTTTTCCCATTCCTCCCTGGCCGTAAATATTGAACACCCTTGTGCCAATTGCTTCATCTGTCCTTTTGAGAGTTTGGAGAGCGTCACGAAATAGTCTTTTTTCTTCTTCGCGCCCCGTGAAGAAAGCACGGCTTTGCTGAAGCAAACCTGCGCCTAAACTGCGCTCGCTCTTTGGGTCTTTCTGTGGCATCGTTAACTCCGCTCTAATAATCTGTGTCGCCAGTTTTATTATACGCCTAATCTAATTGTGCCATATTCCTGGCTGGCATGGAGTGGCACTCTTCCATGAGCACAAGCTTCTCCCCCGCTCCGGGGTAGGCTGGGTACGGGTTCTTCCTGCAGTCAGTCTCCTGATGTGAGAATCCCTTCGATTGCAAGCGCCCCAGCAAGCCCGAAGGATTGTCATCTCTTGATCCATCCACTTCCCTACACGAAACTTTTCCCCCCAGGTGAAAGCAATTTGTAAAGTCAACCGGCAAAAAGCGGGATTATACTGCCCCCATTGAACCCACTGGGGTTGCACGTTACAAAGGCATCCTGACGGGGGAAATCGTTACGGCCCTGTTGATAGCTCCCATAAACACCCAAAAGCTTATCACCGGCCTAGTACCAGCTTATCACCACCTTATACTCAGTGACTGTTCTCTTCTGTCCCTCCCTGTCTGCTCCCATCTGCCTCCATCGCTCACTTGAAAGGAACACTATGCCATGGCGAAACTCAAAAAGAACGAACTACTGAAAGGTCTGCGCGGCAAGGTCGGCGGTCTGGTCTTCCGCCTCATGCCGGATGGCAGCACCGTCGTCAGCCGGGCCCCGACCCGCAAGAAGAAGAAGGGCACGCCTGCGCCAGAAGGCGTACCGCAACGGGACCTTCAAGGACCGGACCCAGTGGGCCAAGTGGGCCCAGCATGAATACCCGATCTACGCCCAGCTGGCAGCCGAGCGGCCCATGATCACCGCCTACAACATGGCGATCTAGGATGCTGCCCACCCGCCGGTCATCCACCAGGTCCTGCGCAAGGATGGGCGCATCCTGGTCAATGCCTGGGACGAGATCATGGTGGCGGGCGTGAAAGTGACCGTCCACGATGAGCAGGGCAAGCTTCTGGAAGTGGGCGACGCCAGCCAGACAGCAGAAGGACTGGTGGGAATACGTCCCGCAGGCTCGAAGGCAAGGTCTCGGCCTCCGCCTGGGACCTCCCGGGCAACCAGGTCCACGATCGAGTTGGAAGAGTAGCCGGTGGAGTGCAGCCTTTTATTTTGGGAACCGCCCGTCGAGCGCGCTCGGCGGGCTTTTTTTACCCCACCCGCTCCCACCCGCTTCGTCTACGCCTCCAACTTACGTCGGCTCCGCTCAGCCGAGGGGGAGGGGAAATACGTTTCCTTTGGCCAGCATGGTCCGTAAAGCTGTCAGCGATCCAGAGAACAAAAGCTCCGCCCCTGTTTCGGGGGCGGCGGGGGTGGGGGTGATTGTCACCTTTCAAATCGGGGGCGGGTGTTCTTAGACCTTCGGTCAGAACTCTCGGCGGGGTCGGAGACCCTCGCCGAGCATAGTGTGGGTCGGCAACCGCATTTGGATCCGTTTCGGGCTGAAGCCCTTACTCAGTTCATGGAAGCCCTTTCAGGGCTTGGTTTCTTAGTCCGAAGGACTTTCAAGTACTCAGGCAGGGCTTTAGCCCGCCGATTTTCGCGAGCGGCGATCCCTTGTCATGCAATGGCCCGTTTCTTCTTCGCAGTCCTTCCCGTTCCTGGACCTAGGCATTCCTTCCAGAAGGCAATTGCTCAAAAGGAATGGAAGGCATTCTTTTTTGTCCAGATCGGCAGAGGAGAGGGCCTCTTTTTATCCGTATCGGAAATTTAGGGATTGCATTCCGCTACTAAAATTCCGTATAATATGCCCGGATTTACCGTATACAATTGAACTTATCGGTATACTGTTCATCAAAGTGAAGGAGGTGGCCTTACTCAAAGCGATTTAAAGTTTCCCAACAATCTTTTTTTCCGACCAACCGTAAATTTCCCAAGGAGAGAGAAATGAAATCGAAGTGGTTTGTTTTAATTTCTGCGCTTGCGATGGTGGGGATCGTACTTTCGGCATGCGCTCCCCAGGCTACCCAGGCCCCTGCAGCTACCGAAATGCCAGCGACCAGCGCCCCTGCGGCAACCGAAGCCAATGCTGCCACGGAAGCTCCTGCTACCGAAGCATCTTCCGCTACAGAAGCTCCAGCAGCCAGCGGCGCCAATGAAGGGGAAGTAGACATCGTAGCGTGGCCCGGATATATCGAGCGGGGCGCCAACGATCCCGCCTACGACTGGGTGACTGCCTTCGAAAAAGAAACCGGCTGCAAGGTCAATGTAAAGGATGCGGCCACATCCGATGAAATGGTGTCCTTGATGTCCTCCGGTGGGTATGATCTGGTCACTGCCTCCGGCGATTCCAGCCTGCGCATGGTCTACGGCAAGATCGTCCAGCCCATCGACATCACCAAAATCCCTTCCTATAACACAGTGGATGAACGCCTCCAGAATGCCCCCTGGAATACAGTGAAAGACGTACACTATGGCGTGCCATACCAATGGGGACCTAACGTCCTCATGTACAACACCGAGGCGTTTGGCGGCACAGCCCCGACTTCCTGGAAGGTTGTCTTTGAAGAACAGAATCTGCCGGATGGCAAGTCCAACAAGGATCGTGTCCAGGCCTACTCCGGCCCGATTTACATTGCAGATGCCGCTTTGTACCTCAAGGCAACCAAACCTGAGCTGGGCATCACAGGATCCGTATGAGCTGAACGAAGAACAGTTCGCTGCGGCTGTCGACCTGCTCAAGCAGCAGCGCCAGATCGTTCCCAAGTACTGGGGCGATTACCTGATCCAGGTGGAAGACTTCACCAGTGAAGGCTTTGTGGCTTCCTCCTCCTGGCCGCTCCAGGTCAACCTGCTCAAGTCTGATAACCAGCCAATTGACAGTGTGATTCCAAGTGAAGGCGCCACCGGCTGGGCTGACACTACCATGATGGCTGCCAATGCCCCTCATCCCGAGTGTGCCTATCTCTGGATGGAGCATTCCATCCAGCCCAAGGTCCAGGCGGATGTGGCCTCCTGGTTCGGCTCCAACCCGTCGGTGCCAGCAGCCTGTGACAAGGGTGTCAGCGAGACGTATGATGCCTACGGCGGCTGCGATGCCACCAACTATAGTACCTTTGACAAGCTTTACTTCTGGAAGACCCCGGTCGCCGACTGCGGCAACGGCAGCTCCGACTGCGTCACCTACGATCGCTGGACCGAAGAGTTTACGGCTATTGTAGGACAATAGAGTTCCAAGTATGATAATAGGGACACGGCCTGAGCCGTGTCCCTATTCCATGGGCGAGGGCGCGGTATGAGCAAATCAGCGATCCTGTTTAAGAATGTGAGCCGCTATTTTGGGGAAGTCAAGGCGGTGGATAATATTGAGCTTGAGATCAGGGATGGGGAATTCTTTTCGATGCTCGGACCTTCGGGGTCCGGCAAAACGACCTGCCTGCGGATGATCGCCGGTTTCGACCGGCCTACCTCCGGCCAGATCCTGCTGTATGGGCAGGATGTTTCCAACCTGCCTCCCTATGAGCGCCCGGTCAATACGGTCTTTCAGGATTACGCGCTCTTCCCGCACATGACGGTGGATGAGAACATCGGCTATGGATTGATGATCAAGGGTGTTCCCAAGGCTGAACGGGCAAAGCGTGTGGATGAGATCCTCGATCTCGTCCGCCTGCCAGGGTTTGGATACCGGAAGCCCTCCCAGCTCTCCGGCGGACAGCGCCAGCGCGTCGCCCTGGCCCGGGCCTTGATCAATCACCCCAAGGTTTTGCTGCTCGATGAGCCTCTCGGCGCATTGGATCTGAAGCTGCGCCAGCAAATGCAGGTGGAGCTCAAGAACATCCAGCGTGAAGTAGGCATCACCTTTATCTTCGTCACCCACGACCAGGAGGAGGCCCTGACCATGAGCGACCGGATCGCAGTCTTCAGTGAGGGCAAGATCGAGCAGGTGGGCAATCCGGCCGATGTCTACGAGCACCCGTCCACGCCGTTCGTCGCCGGTTTCGTCGGGACATCCAATCTCGTTTCGGGAGAAGTCGCCCAGCGGATCACCGGTTCACCCAGGCGCTTCTCGGTGCGTCCTGAAAAGATCCATCTTGCCAATGTCGATGACAAGATCGAAGACGACATGTTTTGCGCCGATGGCAGGGTGCGCGATATCGTCTACGTGGGTCTCTTCACCCGTTACCTGGTGGAGCTGGACGATGGCAGTGACCTGGTGGTGGTCGAGCAAAACCTGAAGACAACCTCCATGGATGTCACCCAGGCCAAGGACCGCAGAGTGCGCCTGCTCTGGAAGAAAGAGCACGTCAGCTACGTGAGTGATTAGCATGCTGAACCGTATCTCCACCTACTTTTATTTGCGTCCCAAGCTGGTGTCTGGCGCTGTTCCTGGTGCCGCCGTTGGTCTGGTTTTTGGCGGTCTACATCGGCTCGCTGATCACCCTGCTGATCAACAGCTTCTTCTATCTGGATGGATTCACCGGGCAGGTCGTCCGCGAGTTCACTTTGCGGACCTATGAAAAATTATTATTACCCACCAACCTGCAGATCTTCTTCCGCACAACGTTCATGGCCATCCTGGTGACGATCGCATGTGTCATCATTGCCTTTCCCATCGCTTACTATATCGCCCGGTTCGCCTCCCCGCGCTGGAAGACCTGGCTGTACCTGGCTGTGACCCTGCCGCTGTGGACCAGCTACGTGGTCCGGGTGTATTCCTGGAAATTGATCCTGGCACAGGAGGGCATCATTTCGTGGCTTGCGCAAATATTGCACGTGGATGGCCTGCTCAAATTGTACTTGAGCAATAATGTCGTCGGCGGGCCGTCGTTGTCCGTTTCAGCGACCGGAATCTTTCTTGTCTTTGTTTATATCTGGCTGCCCTACATGATCATCCCGATCCAGACCGCGCTGGAGCGGGTGCCAAAGTCCCTGCTCGATGCGTCCTCCGACCTGGGCGCCAATCCATCCCAGACCTTCCGCAATGTGATCCTGCCGCTTTCCTTCCCGGGAGTCGTCGCCGGTTCCATTTTTACGTTCTCACTGACCCTCGGCGACTTCATTGTCCCGCAGCTCTTTGGAACCTCCAGCTTTTATATCGGCAAGGCCGTCCTGACCTATCAGGGCACGTCCGGGAATATTCCGCTGGCCGCCGCGTTTACCATGGGACCCATCGTGATCATGATCGTCTACCTGCTGATCGCCCGCAGACTGGGAGCTTTCGATGCGCTCTAAAAAGTCAACTACGGAAGCCGGTGGCGAACGCTCCCCCTGGTTTGTTACCTTCGGCGCGGTGGCAGGGCTGCTCTTTTTGCACATCCCTCTGCTGCTGATCTTTCTCTACGCCTTTACCACTGACCAGGCTGCCTACACCTTCCCCCCTCCCGGGCTGACGTTGAAGTGGTTCCCACAGGCCGTCGCCAACGTTGCCTTGCAGCAGGCGTTATTCCTGACCCTGCGGGTTGCCGTTTTGGCAACCATCGTGGCATTAATTCTTGGAACGCTGGCAGCCGCGGCAGTCTATCGCTTCAACTTTTTTGGCAGGGAAGCAATCTCGTTCATCCTGATCCTGCCGCTGGCCCTGCCCGGCATCGTCACAGGCATCGCCATGCGCTCGGCAATCAGCCTGCTGCATATTCCCTTCTCCTTCTGGACGATCATCATCGGGCATGCCACTTTCTGCGTGGTGGTGGTCTATAACAACGTGGTCGCCCGCTTTCAGGCGTTCGAGCAATTCGGTGATCGAAGCCTCCATGGACCTGGGCGCCAATTCCTTTCAAACCTTCTGGCACGTTGTGCTGCCCAACATGAGCTCCGCCCTGCTGGCCGGCGCCATCCTGGCCTTCTCGCTCTCGTTTGACGAAGTGATCGTCACCACCTTTACGGCCGGCAACCAGCAGACCCTGCCCATCTGGATCTTTTCGCAGATGCTCAAGCCGCGCAACCGCCCCATCACCAATGTGACTGCGCTGCTGGTGGTCCTGATTACCGCTCTGCCGATCATCATCGCCCAGCGCATTGTCGCCGGAAATTCAGATTCCGAAGGAGGGAGTAAGTAAAACGATGACAATAACCGGCGGCAGTACAACTGCCGCCGGAACTGTATAATGTTCTGCCAGCAGTGCACTCTCAGGCTGCATGCAATTTTCTTCATCTCTGTCATTAAATCTATTAAAATTCTCATCCAAAAAGATTGACATCATGGGGTAACCGTTTACAATTGTTTTTCATATTCTCAAAGGAGATTCCTATCGCAAGAATCGCACGAGTTGAATGAAGAGATACTTGTGCCCGCTTTCTAATATACGCCACGAATAAAATCTGGCTTCCGCCGCCCTCCAACTCGGACTTGGTGAGGCGGCGGGACTGCTTAACTCAAACGCAGTCAACACAAGTGGTTCAGAGCTGTTGTGCTTTGACTGTTTTTGTTTGCAACGCAAAAGAAGACTTTGGGAGTCTTTTTCCATGAAACGAACGTGCCTGATCCATAAAGACCTCCGAAGTCTGTTTTGTATCGTCGCTTCGGTGCTCGATGCCGAAGAATCATTTGGGCAAAATGCCTTCACCAATATGAAAGGAAAGAATGACCGGTCAGTTTTATTCCCATCTAAACCCGAAATGTAGCTCGGGCGAGTTCGAAGAAAAAGGCGGTTGCGGCGTCTTCGCCCGCGAGCCGATCCAGAAAGGCGAGCTGCTCTGCCTGTGGGGGGGGCGGATCGTGGCAGCGAGTGAGCTCGACCACAACATGCAGTTCTTCACCCAGCGTATCCTTCAGGTCGAGGAAGGCTATTATCTGGAAACTCCTTACCCGTTGGAACCCAGCGATTGTTTTAACCACTCCTGCGCGCCGAACTCCGGTTTTACGGGTCAGATTGGACTGGTCGCCATGCGCGATATTCACGCAGGCGAGGAAATTACCTTTGATTACGCCATGTGCGATGGATCCGTATACGACGAATTTGACTGCTACTGCGGGAGTGAGAATTGCCGCGGGCAGGTCAAGGGCAGCGATTGGTCACGGCCCGAATTGTGGGAGAAATATGACGGCTACTTCACGCCGTATCTGGCCAGGCGTATCGAAGCGCTCAAAGCCAAAGTAAAAACAGGCGCATAATCGGAGCCGCACCATGCGGCCACGAAACAACAGGACACGGATTGCAGGTACAATCAGCGCAATCCGTGTTTATAATTGTTTTGTCCTCATTTTCTATATTCAACCTGTCATCCCTGCGAAAAGTTAACTCCCGACTGAGATGAGCGGCAGATCCTTTGCTTTTCGTATCTACATCGTTGCCCTGGTGCTGCGATTGATCCCCGTACTGCTGGCGCGCGGCCTGGGGATCGGCCTGGATGACATGTTCCAGTACGACATGCTGGCGCGCAGCCTCGCCGCCGGTAACGGCTTCCGCTGGTACGCCCAGCAGGATCTGAACCAGCTCGCCCCCTACGTAAAATTCGATCTCTCCTCCGTAGACTATGACCCCATCCATGGGGTTCCCACTTCCTTCCGCGCCCCGTTCTATCCCTCGTTTCTTGCGCTGGTTTATTTCCTGGTTGGATCAGGCTCTTCACGTTTCTTCGCCGCCCGCCTTGCCCAGGCAATCTTTCTAGGCGCACCTCTCGCCCCTTTAACGTATTTGGTTTCAAAAAGACTTTTCCCCCCTTCCCTTTCAGGGGAGGGGCCGGGGGAGAGGGTCCGCCCGCATCTCTGCCTGGGTGATCGCCTGCTATCCCATGCTCCTCGTCTATCCCCTCGGCCTGGGAACGGAAAATCCCTTCTTCGTCCTGCTCCTGGCCGCCTTCCTCTTTCTGCTCCAATCCATCCAACAGCCTTCTGCCTCCCGCCTTCTGCTTTCCGGCCTCTTTCTCGGTCTCACCGCCCTCACCCGCTCTGTGATTCTGCCATTCGCCGTTGCTGCCTTCGGCCTCCTGTTTTTCCTCCACCGTAAACGCGCTCTTATTTTCATACTTTCCTTTTTTCTCGTCATCACGCCCTGGGTCGTCCGCAATTCAATGCTGCATCATAAGCTGACCGGCATTGAAACATCCATGGGCTATAACCTGTACCTCGGCTATCACCCCAGGGGAAATGGATCCTTCGTATTTGGTCCCTCGCTCGACCTGCTGACCATCCTGGACGATGCCCAGCGCGACCAGGATCGGGACTGAAAAAGCGATCGGCTTTATCGAGGCCCAGCCGGAAAGGTTTCTCCCGCTGGCCATTAACAGGCTCGGGTTCTTCTTCGGACTGGAAAAAAGGGTGCTGATGTATTTCTACTCGAACAACCTGCTTGGCCATGTCCCACGCCCTTCCCTGTTGGCCATCTCCGCGGTTTTGCTCCTACCTTTTGTCTTTGTTTCCCTTTCCGCCGCGCTGGGACTGGTCTTCCTCCACAACAAACCGGAACATATCTTGCTCGTGTTCCTGTTGACTGGTTATCTTCTCCCCCATGTGTTGATCCTCTCTGAAGACCGGTTCCATCTGGCCATCCTGCCATACCTGGCCATCCTTGCCGCACAAGTCTGGGTCAACGGGCTTGCCCCATTCAGGCTGCGCTGGCAGGAATCCCGGGCGGGAAAAGTCATTGTAACGATCGCGATCCTGTGCGCATTTCTGTTGATCGTAAACTGGGGCTTTGAGCTCGCCCGCGATGCGGATAAAATATCCCAACTGCTGGGGCCGAACGGAAACCAAACCTACTTCCCCTACTGACAATCGATTCTCCCATGAAATATCTCCTCGGCGAAAAACTCCACTTTGACTGGAAGGTTGTGACCATTACCATCGTCTCAACCCTGCTGCTGATGGTGGATTACTATCACAAGCTGACTGCCCACAAGTACTGGGACCGCATTATTCTTTACCTGATTATCCCCCTACTCATTATTATCCTGATCTTTCGTGAAAACCCAAAGGAATACGGCTTCACCTTTGGTGACTGGAAGGTGGGCCTGTTGATCACCGCCATCGGCATTCTGATCATGGCTCCCATCATCTATTTCCTTGGTCATGGCAGCACATCCATGCAGGACTATTACAAGCCTTATGCCGCCGGCCTGCCATGGACAACCTTTTTGGACCTGATCGGCTGGGAGTTTTTCTTTCGGGGCTGGATCCTGTTTGGCTATGCGCGCAAGTTCGGACCGGAGGCGTTGTGGCTGCAGGCTGTTCCATTTGCTTTGGCCCATATCGGCAAGCCCGAAGTGGAAACGCTTACTACGATCTTTGGTGGTTTTGCCTTTGGCTGGATCGCCTTCCGTACGAAATCTTTCGTCTGGCCCTTTTTGATCCACTGGTTTATGGCAACTTTTATAATCATCGTCGCAGCAGGGTTGATATAGTGAGTAGGGAGCAGAGAGTAGATGACCAGTTATACCCTTCGTCCCGCACGTGAGACCGATGCCGCCGCCATCAAACTTCTCATCCGAAATGTCGGGATCAATCCCATGGATCTGGACTGGAGGCGTTTCGTCGTCGCTGTGGATGAACAGGACCAGGTGATCGCTGCCGGCCAGGTCAAGCCACATAAAGGAGACATCCTGGAGCTGGCCTCGATTGCCGTTGTGCCTGAGCATCGAGGCGAAGGTCTTGCACGTGCAATCATAGAGCAACTATTGAAGGACAGTCCTCGTCCGTTGTATCTCACCTGCCGCTCACGCCTGGAGCCTTTTTACCAAAAGTGGGGATTCCAGGCGATCTCCTACGACGAGATGCCGCGCTACTACCAGCGGATCAGCAAACTGGCAGGTGTTTTCAAAACAGTCGCCAGGCTGGACGAAGCAGATGGCCTGTCTGTGATGAAGTTGCAGTAAAATACAGCCAATGCAAAGCTTAAAATCGATCCTCTATATGGTTGCCGGCATACTATTGGGGCTGTTCCTTGCCGCCCTGGTCTGGGTGGTTGCCCGCACGCCCAGCGGAGAAGCGGTGACGCTGCGTCCCGTCCCAACTGAAAAACCGATCGTTGTCCACATCACAGGCGCAGTCCCCCGCCCGGGCGTATACGCCCTTCCCCAGGGTGCGCGCATACAGGATGGCATCTCGGCCGCAGGTGGTTTTCTGGCCGAAGCAGACAAGGCAAACATCAACCTGGCCCAGTCTCTCGATGACGGTGAAAAACTCGATATTCCGTATATCGAAGGGGGATCTCCCGTCATTGCCACACCGCTACCAGAGGTTGTCGCCACCACAACTGAATTGATCAACATCAATACGGCCTCGGCGGCCGAGCTGGATTCACTCCCGGGAATAGGCCCTACCACCGCCCAAAAGATCATCGATTATCGCACCACGAATGGGCCTTTTGTCAGCACCGAGGATCTCATTAATGTATCCGGGATTGGTCCCGCCTCCTACGAGCGTCTCAAGGATCTGATTACGGTTGGGCAGTAATGCCCCTTCACCCTGTCGTGGACCAGGCTGCCACAGCCTGTGAAATGCTGCGGGTGCTCAAACCGGGTGGACTGCGAGTGATCGAGGAACCGGATAGTTGCATATCTTCTGTACAGTTTAATCGTAATCGCTGAGAATCTCCTATTGATGAGAAGGCATTTCGCATCACCAGGCAGATCGCATTGCTGTTCCCTCCTGCAAACACAAGGATCTTCATGAAGAATCCATCACCTGGATTGTGGTAGAAAAAGTTTAAATGACCAGCCCGGTCAATTGACCGGGCTGATCTTTCATTCTATTCTTCCGTCCCACATGGACCAGCAGCGCCCATCCGGCCAGAAGATCATCTGCATCTTTGGGTCCCCAGGTGCCGGGCTTGTAGAAGGCGAGCGGCTGCTTCTGTGCATCCCAGGCCTTGATGATCGGATCGATGATCCCCCAGGCTGTCTCCACCTCATCGGCCCGGGTGAACAGGGAGGGGTCGCCCATCATCGTGTCCAGCAGGAGACGCTCATAGGCTTCGGGCAGGGCGGTCTTTCCAAAGGCCTCAGCATAATGGAATTCCATATCCACCGAACGAAGCTCCTCCACCGTATCGGGGACCTTGGCCTCGAAGCGCCAGTGGATGCCCTCGTCCGGCTGCAAATACAGGACCAGCATATTGGGCGTCATTTCCCCCTGCTGGGAGGGGAACAGCAAATGCGGCGGACATTTGAACTCAATGGTGATCTGTGAAAGTTTTTCCTTTAGATATTTGCCCGAGCGCAGATAAAAAGGAACATCCTGCCAGCGCCAGTTATTAACATACAATCGGACCGCACCATAGGTTGCTGTCGTGGAGTTCGGGTCAACACCTTCCTCCTGCCGGTATCCCTCGTACTGGCCGCGAACGGTTGCCTGTGTAACTTCAGCTCTTCCTTCATCGGCATGATGGCACTCAGCACCTTCACTTTTTCATTCCGCAGTGCACTGGCTTCAAAAGAGACAGGCGGCTCCATGGCGACCATGGTCAGCAGCTGAAGGAGATGGTTTTGAAAAATGTCACGCAATATGCCCACCGTGTCATAAAACTTGCCACGATGCTCCACACCGATCTTTTCTGCAACGGTGATCTCCACATGATCGATGTAATTCCGATTCCACAACGGCTCGAAGATCGTATTGGCAAAACGCGCCACGAGGATATTCTGGACCGTTTCCTTGCCCAGGTAATGATCGATGCGATAGATCTGCTTCTCACTGAGGACCTTGTGGATTTCCTCGATTTAACTTTTCAGCAGACACCAGATCCGTGCCGAACGGCTTCTCGATGACCACACGCCGCCAGCCCTTTTCCTCTTTGAATTGTTTGCTTTTCCCCAGCAGGTCGATGATGTTGGGAAAGGCATCCGGCGGAGTGGCCAAGTAAAATAACCGGTTGCCGCCTTCTCCCTGCCATTCATCCAGGAACTGATTGAGATATGTAAAATCCTCAAGTGTATAACCCCGCTTTACATATGCAACATGTGATGCAAAATCGTTCCATTCCTGGTCTGTGTATTTTGTCTCCGAGAATTGCTTCATCGCCTCCTTAAGATGAACACGGAATGAATTATCATCTGTAAAGTCCGTGCCTCCATATCCGACAATCCGGAACATCTTCGGCATGCGGTCCTTGCAATACAGGCTGAAGAGGGAGGGGATGCAGCTTGCGCTGGGTCAGGTCACCAGAAGCACCAAATATCACGATCGAAGTGGGCAATCCATTATCTTTTATAGCCATACGAGTAAAACCTCTTTCCAGGAATAGGATCAGGAATGATTACGACTGTGGAGGATCAGTCTCCTTCTTGACCGCGTGCCCGCCAAACTGGTTGCGCAGGGCAGCCAGCATGCGGGCGGTGTAGTTCTCCGCATCCCGGCTGGCAAAGCGCATTTGCAGGGCGAGCGTGATAATCAGGCGCAGGCACAGCCATATCGATTGATTCAACACCGTCCAGCGGCCTTCGCCTGAATCCTCCACCCAGGGCTTGATGTCAGAGAGGCTGGGATCCAACTCAAGAGCACGGGCCGCCAGGTCCAGCAGCCACGAGCGGACAACGCTGCCATGCTGCCAGATCTTCGAAACGTTGGAAGGTCGAGATTGAATTCTTCCTTGGATTTCAAGATGCTGAACCCCTCGGCGAAGGACTGCATCATGCCATATTCAATCCCGTTATGGACCATTTTGACATAATGCCCAGCCCCGCTTGGACCTACATAACCCCAGCCTCGATCCGGCGCAGGAGCAAGGGTTTCAAAAATGGGACGCAGGCTTTCCACCACCTCCGGCTTGCCGCCGATCATCATGCTGTAGCCTTCTTTCAATCCCCATACCCCGCCGCTGGTACCGCAGTCGACGAATTCAATTCCTCTGGCTGCCAGCATTTCGGCGTGCTTGATGGAATCCTTGTAATAGGAGTTGCCCCCGTCAATGACAATGTCGCCTGGCGATAGGATCTTTGTGAGATCTTCGATCGTCTCAAACGTGGGATTCCCGGCGGGGATCATTAACCAGACGATGCGTGGAGGGTTAAGCCTGTTGACTGCATCCTTAAGTGTTCCTGCTCCCACGCCTCCAAGCTGCTCCAAAGCCGGGATGGCCTGCGGGTCATGAGCAAAGCCTACAACCTGATGTCCACCCTGCAACAGACGGTGGGACATGTTAAATCCCATCTTACCCAGACCGATCATTGCCAGTTGCATAAATACCTCCAGTATCATCGTCGCTGAGAGGAGCCGTAGTTTGCAGACGAAGACTGTCAGACGCTTCGGATACATTCAATTTCTTCAGCCTTCACAAAATCTTCTAACCAGATCCATCGGCAGCCTGCTGGCTGCATCCTCATCCACCAGCCAGATCAATTTTCCATCTTTTGGATCGATGCGTTGGGCAGGATACAGCTCAGGGTTGTATCGGTCACTCAGAACTTCAGCCAGGGTGGCAGCCTTCTTTTCACCGGCTGCCATGAATACAACTCTGCGGGCGCTGTTGAAGACAGAGTGGTGTCAGAGTGACCCTCTGCGCAGGACGATCCTGGTAATGTCCCGGTGACCGGGAGTACCGGTTCGGTGACCTCGATGGGCGAACCCGGGAACAGCGATGCAGTATGCCCATCTTCTCCCATCCCCAAAAAGACCAGATCGAAACGCGGCCATTCCAGCGGAGGCGAGGCAAATTTCTGTAAAACCATGGAGTAATCCCTGGCTGCCTCTGCAGGGGAAAGCTCGCCTTCGATGCGATGAACATTTGATTCAGGGATCGGGACATGGCGGAGGAGTAAATCACGCGCCTGCCCGTAACTGCTTTCCGGGTCGCTGACCGGGACGCAGCGCTCGTCGCCCCAAAAGATATGGACATGGCTCCAATCCACTCTTTCGCGGAATTCGGTCGCCAGCAGTTGGAAGGTCCCTGCAGGTGTGCCGCCGCCGTTGAGCGCCACCAGAAACCTGTCACGCTCCTGGATCGCCGCGGCGGCTTGCTCAGCAAACATTGCTGCCGCACTCCTGCTGATTTCCTTTAAGCTTTTGAAGATGCGAATGTCAGGTTTCATACATGTTTCCAGGCCATGTGCTTTTCAAGTGTTCGGCAGGCAGCCTGCTCGACCTCGGCAAGCACATGCTCATGGTTGTTGCCTGTCAGGATCTCACCGAACGTAACCGCGGTGTCAGGTCAAAAGTTTGCCTGCCGCTCAGGATCTGGCGCGCCAACTGGTAAATAAATGCCAGCCGCTGTTTGTCGGGCCGCTCTTTGCGGAGCCACGTGATCGGATGCCGCATCGCCGCCGGAGAGATCACCCCGCTGGTAATGGTGACCAGAATTTGCAGGTCCGGGACGCGCTGCATGAAGATCTCCAGGCTGCGCGACCAGTGATGAAACTCACCATCCGGGTCGGGCATAAATTCAGGGTCGGCTTCGATCTCGCCGAGCGGAAAGATCAACAGGGCGCCTCCATTTTTGAGGTGGCGGATGGATTTACGGATGACCCGCATTCGTCCCATCATATTGTCTGCCTCAGGTGCAAATATGGCATGCTCTCGAATATGCGGCATATTCTCCAAAAATGGAATATCACCAATAATCGCCTTGTAGTCCGGGCGGTCCACGTGGGCTGTGATCACGAACGAATCGATAGATGCAGGATGGTTGGAGGCAACGATGAGAAGGGCCCGCTGGACGGGATGTTCTCAATGCCCCGCGCTTCATAGGACTTAACGAATCGCGGCAGGCTTTTGCGCGCTCCTGCTGCGGCCCCGCCTTCTGCGACAGCACAGTCTACCTCCATCGCCACTTCTGCTGCGGTTTGGGCTACTTTGCCCAGGACCAGGCGGACAACCGACTTTACAAATTCAGTCTGCGGCAGGGCTAACGCTTTGGTGAGGTCAAAGATCAGGCTTTCGGCGATGGCATCAGTTTACGTTGGCTTCTGTGTTCATGATGTTCTCTTGTGATGGATGGATTTGTGATGGCTCACACTCGGGCCGGGTGAAATTCTACCCTGATTTCATTGCTGGAGAGCGGTTCCTTTGAAATAGGAACCAGGCCGAGAGTCTTTCGCCCTTATCGAACCCGTCTCGGCGGGAGACGAGAGTCAACCTGGTGGAGATGCGATCGATATCCGCCTCCACAAGTCCCGGCGGCGCGCGATCCGCATCCGGCCGAAAAAGCCATACATGAGCCAGAATCCCAGCGCGGTGCCAGGATGCGGTCCAACTGGTCGAGATATTTCCCCTGGTCGCTTCTGCCAAGGCTGTGAAAGCAGCCGATATCCAGGGCGAGATCGAAAGGCCCTGGAATTCCGTTCAATTTTGTGGCGTCGTTTACGGAAATTTCAGCCCGCACAGCCGCAGCCTTGATTTTCTGTCTGGCCAGGTGGACCGCACGCGGGGTAAAATCCACCCCTGTCACGATCCATCCGCTGCGGGCCAGTGTAATGACATTCGTGCCGGTACCGCAGCCGATATCGATGGCGCGGCCCGGTGGATGGCTCTCTATAAATTCAATTAACTCGGGTGGACTGATGCCTGTATCCCACGGAGGCTTTCGGTAATAGCTAAACTGGAAGAAAAGGCGCTGCAACACTTCTCACACCTTTAGATATAACGTCCAGAAGGTTTCCTATAGAAAATCACAGTTCAGGCACTTAATCCTTCAGGACGGTTATAAAACTGTTAATAACATAATTTAAAGAATTTTGCCCATTCTGTCATTTTCAGAAGGGGAAACAACTCACTTTGACAATTCAGTGGAGTTCTTTTACAATCATGCAGCTATCTGGTTTTATATCCTACATTAATAGGAAAGGTTTTTCCATGAAAGAGTATACCACCGAGTTTATTCGCAACGTCGCCCTGGTCTCCCATGGGGGCGCCGGGAAGACGATGCTGGCGGAGGCCTTTCTGCACTCCACCGGGGCGACCACCCGGCTGGGCAAGGTCGAGGATGGCACGACCATCTCAGATTATGACGATGAGGAATACGCCGCAAGATTCAATCTACACCAGCGTCATCCCGCTCGAACACCGTGATCAAAGATCAACGTGCTCGATACGCCCGGCTTCACTGATTTTGTGGGCGAGTGATCTCCGCCTTGAGCGTGGCCGACGGCGCCCTGATTCTGGTGGACGCGGTCGCGGGCGTGGAGGTGGGCACGGAGCTGGCCTGGCGCTACGCGGACGAGTTCAAGCTGCCGCGCTTCCTGGTCATCAACAAGCTCGACCGGGAGAATGCCAATTTCGATAAGGCCTTTGCGACAGTCGAAGCATTCGTTCGCAGCACACGGCAAACCTGGATCAAAGTCCAGCTTCCCGATCGGCGAAAAGCACGATTTCAAGGGCGTCGTCGATCTCATCACGATGAAAGCCTATCTTGGGCGATGGGAAGACCACTGCCGATATCCCTGCCGAGATGCAGGAAGCCGCCGAGGAAGCCCGCCGGGCCCTGGTGGAGGCCGCCGCGGAAGGCGAAGACGAACTGCTGGAGAAATATCTCGAGGCCGGCGCGCTCAGCGATGAGGAGCTGCTGCGCGGCCTGCGAGGACATCGTCTACGCCGGTGGGTTCATCCCTGTTTTCTGCGCCGCCGGGCGGACACGAAATTGGCGTGGGGCCGCTGCTGAACGCCATCATCGACCTGCTGCCCTGCCCGCAGGAAACACTCGGCGTGTCGCGCACGGCAGAGAAGGTGACGAGAAATAACACCGACGCGATACCGGACCGCTGGCGCCTATGTCTGGAAGACCACGGCCGACCCATTCGTGGGCAAGATGACCTACTTCCGGGTGCTCTCCGGCTCCGTCCAGGCGGATGCCCATTTCTGGAACCAGACCAAGGGGGCCGACGAGCGCATGTCTGGGCTGCACTTCCAGCGCGGCAAGGAACAGATCCCTGCGAAGGCCGTGCACGCCGGCGATATGGCCGTCGGTTTCCAAGCTGAACATCACCGCAACTGGCGATACGCTCTGCGACAAGAACCACCCGCTTGACGATCGATAAGACCAAATTCCCTGCCGCCCTGTATCGGGTGGCGATCACACCCAAGACCCAGGCCGATGCGGCAAAGATTACCCCCACTCTGACACGTCTGTGCGAAGAGGATATGACCCTCTCCTGGCACAACGAGCCCATTACCCATGAGACCGTTCTGCAGGGCATGGGCGACCAGCATATCGATGTGGCAATCCATCGCGCCCAGACCAAGTTCCAGGTGGGGCTGGTCACGCACGAGCCGAAGATTCCCTACCGCGAAGGCATTACCCGCAAGGCGACGGCCAGTACCGCCACAAGAAGCAGATCGGCGGCGCCGGTCAGTTTGGCGAAGTCCATCTGCGCATCGAGCCGCTGCCGTGCGAGCGACTTTGAGTTCACGACGAACTTGTCGGCATGAACCTCTCCAAGTCCTATCTTCCCCCGATCGAAAAGGGCATCAGGCCACCATGGAACAGGGCGCCTTCGCCGGCTACCCGATGAGCAACGTCAAAGTGATCGTCTATGACGGCAAGGAACACGAAGTCGACTCCAAGCCGGTCGCCTTTGAAATCGCCGGCCGGGAAGCCTTCAAGCTGGCGGTACAGGATGCCGGCCCGGTGCTGTTCGAGCCGATCATGAGCGTGCGCGTCACTGTTCCCGATGCGAACATGGGCGACGTGATGAGCGACCTCAACACCCGCCGCGGACGGGTGCAGGGCACCGAATTCAGAGCATGGCAACACGATCATCGTCGCGCATGTACCGATGGCCGAAATGATGCGCTACACCACCCAGCTCCGCTCGATTACGGGCGGGCGCGGCTACTTCACCATGGAATTCGACCACTACGATGTTGTTCCCAACCATATTGCCGGCACGATCATCGAAGCCCACAAGAAGGAAATGGAAGCGAAGAAGGAAGAATAGCTGCAGGAAAACGTATAGTAAGAGTAGATATTTGTGAATAGAAAGGAGATGGTCGACAGATCGTCTCCTTTTTTGTTATAAAGGTAGACAAGTAAACAGGTACACAAGTACACATATTTACGTGTCTACTTGCATACTTGTGTACTTCCTTCCACCGGCATTACAATACCACCATGCCCACCGTCCGATTCCCGAATGTGATGAAATATTACGTCAATAACCAGGCAGAATTTTTCGTGCCAGCTTCCACGGTTCAGGAGCTGGTCAAACCAGGTTGTGGAGCAGTATCCGTCTGTCAAATTCCATCTGGTGGATTCGGATGGCAACCTGCGCAAGCACTTTAACGTATTTGTGAACAATGTTCATATTCGTGATTTACAAGGGCTGGAAACCAGCTGAAAGAGGAAGATAAAGTCATATCTTATGGCATCTGCAGCAGGAGGATAAGACGCATAGTAATGATTCTGGTCGTTTCATTGATGCGCCTAGAAGTAACCATTCTTCTCAATTATTAACTTGACATTTCGGGTAAGGAATGTAAAATAGCCGTCATCATAGTCCATGGACATGAAAACTCTTATTCATTGCTTGTGTATACGGCGGGGCTCGTCGCCACCGCCTGAGATCCGACGCAGTCAACAGCTGCGCAGACGGTTGGACGACCCCCGCTTGCATCTTTTTGCAGATGTGGCGTTTGTTCGCCGTCTTTTGTTTAAGCTGTTGGCTGCTTTTTGTTTTAAAGCATATGACACTACTCGATTTCAAAATATATCAATCAGACCTTGATTCCTCGGGGATCTCACTCCCATGTTGGCAACACTCCCCTTCTGCCCGCTTCGCCGGCTGGGGCGGGATTTGTCTCCGCGGGTTAAGGTCTTCGCCAAGGCCGAATGGTTCAATCCGGGCGGCTCGGTTAAGGACGGCCCGCGCTGAATATCCTTCGCCGGCTCTGGCGAACGGCGAGCTCGGGAACGGGAAGCGTTCTGCTCGATTCCACCTCCGGCAACATGGGTATATCCTATGCCACTTTTGGCGCCGTCCTGGGCATTCCGGTCACTCTTGCCCTCCCCGGCAGCGCCAGCCCTGAGCGTATCTCCTTCTGTAGGCCTTTGGGCGCCGAAGCTGGTCCTGACCGATCCCACCGAAGGCTCGGATGGCGCCATTCTGATGGCCCGCCGGCTGGCGGCTGAAAAACCTGACCTTTTTTGGTACGCCAACCAGTACAAC
>CAVVPC010000007.1:0-12837 GCA_963750005.1 uncultured Chloroflexia bacterium | reverse complement strand
CCCTGATGAAAAGTTGAAAGCTACGGCCCTTCCACACGGCTGGGAGATCTTGGGAGATAAAACAAGCTATGGATGAAAATCAAATCTGGGATGTTCGTACATTCGTCTACCAGCGTTTTGCAAAGACAACCCGTCCGCCGCTTGTGGAGGAGACCGCATCATACTTCGGCTTAACTCGCGAGGAGGCTGTTTCGGCTTATGAGGAACTCCAGCGGCGACATGCAGTTTTCCTGCAGCCGGGAATCACACAATATCCAGATGGCATGGCCATTCTCGGGTGCCGGAGAACTCCCTTCAAGGTCCAGGCGAACGGCAGGACTTATTTTGCCAACTGTGCCTCGGGACTCTTTCGGGATCCCTGCCCGCGCTCCCATGCCGATGCAGAGATCGATGCCGTGTGTGCCCAAAGTGGGGGTCGCTGTTCGGTTAATCGTGACCGAGGGGCAGATCCGTAACTCCGACACGCTGGTGCATTTCCTCATCCCATTCCGGGATTGGTATAACGATCTTCCTCTTTACCTGAACCACCATGCTGTTCTTCCGGTCGGAAGAATATCTGGATCAATGGCTTGCATCAAAACAAATGGAGCGCGCTGCTGTATTCTCCATCGAGCAGACATGGGCTCTACTCCAGCCCTGGTATCGGGACCGGTTATCGCCCGATTTTCATGGCAGGACAACCGAACAGGTTCAGGAGATTTTCCGGAAGGCGGGATTAACTTCCGAATACTGGCAGGCAGGCTGATCAGTGCGCCAACAAATTTTGAAAAGATGTTGATCAAAAGTATTCCTGCCAGGGATCAGGAGAATGCCCGCTTCACCGCGCGCCGAATCCAGAGTCTCGTCCGAGAGCAGAATGCCGGCGATTACGCTGAACACAATCCCAACCCCGGACCGGATTGCATAGGCAACACCAATGGGAAATACCTTCAAGCTGATAGACACCAGATAAAACGACAGCCCATACCCTACAACCACGATCACGCTGGGGATAAGCCTGGTAAACCCTTGGAAATGTTTAAGTGGCGTGTGTCGCGATCACTTCACTGAGAATGGCCAGAAATAGAATTCCAAAGTTTTTCATGGTATGTGACAACACATTCGATGGGCAACCAAATCAGCAACGTAAAGGCTGTGGCAATAAAATGGCGACTGGATCTCTCTCAACTTAGAAGAGGTGCCAGTCGCCAGGATTATACAAAACTCGAAGTTTAAACCGACTAATCGCGGTGCTTGCTGCCGTTATTATCCACCACGTTCCACAGACTGTTGGCGTTGGCGCCGCCGTTGCCGGAGAAGAGCACCTGGTCATTCGCCGGAGGCCTCCCGCTCGCCAGGCCGGGAGTGAATGTCTCGATCGGCGCATTACAGTTGTCAAGCACGCTAGAGCAGCTTCGTGCCGCTGGTTGGCGTATGCGCAGCTCCATAGATGCCGTGGGCCAGGTTATCCGTGCCGTAGGAGGTCGAGATATAGTCGCCGACCATGCGTCCCTGGCTGGTGGTGGCGGCCCAGGTCGAGGGCATCCCGTTGGTGATCGTCTGCGGCGTGCTCCAGGTGCTGCCGGCGTTGGCCGAGGAGATGAAGCCGACGCTGAGTTGCGTGCTGCTCGGCGGATAGAAGTAGTAGGTCAGGCCGAGCTGCGCCGCATCGCCCGATGTGGCCTTGTTGACGGCCAGGCCAGGGATGAAGTGATCGATACGGATGTTGGTGGCATCGATCGGGATGCGGCTCACCGCCGACCAGCTTGTGCCGGTGGCGTTGAGCGAGTGGGAGATCACGATGTCGTTGACTTTGCAGGCCTGTCGGAAGCGGCAGTCGGTCCAGGCGACGTAGACCGTGCCGGCGCCATCGATCTCGGCCGAGGGTAGCGGCCCCTCGCGCAGGCTGCCGGCGACCGTGTGGTGCCTGATCGTGGCGATCGTGGTGGTGGCGCTCCAGCTCGCGCCACCATTGGTGGAGTTGAAGGCACCAATCGCGGTCTCATTGGCGTTGGCAGTCGGCACGATCACCGTGCCGTCGGGGCGGACGACCGGCTGGCCCCCGATGATGCCGTTATTGTTGGTCTCGGCCGCGCCCCAGGTGAGCCCGCCGTCGGTAGAGGTGCTCATCTCCATCCGATTGCCCGCGCCGTTGTCGTCCCACTCGGTGTAGCAGTTGCCGTAGAACGGGCTGGTGGCGGTGTTGTCGCAGACGATCCAGTTCTTGTCGGGGCTGATCATACCGGCGGTGTTCGGGATGGCCACCGGGGTTCCCCACGTGAGACCGCCGTCGGTCGAGCGGCTGGTGTAGATACCCACGCCCTTGACCCCGCCCGCCTCGGTCAGCACCAGCGACGAGATCATCCAGACGTTATCCTGCGCGTCGTAGGCGACGGCGGCGTCGGTGGCGCGATCGAACGTGCCGCCCCCGGTATACTTGGTCAGCCCCGGGAGCAGGCCGCTGGTCAGGTGGCGCCATTGTCGGTGGAGGTGGAGAAGCCGGTCGCGCAAGCGCCGCCGTCGAAGATCCGGCCCACCTGGTAGGCGGCGACGATCGTGGAGCCGTTCGAGAAGCTGTCCGGCTCGACGTTGGCGTGGTGGTTGGTGGCTGCCGAGCCATGACAGGTGGCCTGGGTGAAGGGATCAGCCGCGATTGGCGAAACGGCTGACGCATTCGCAGCCAGCATTGGGAAGGCTGCAAGGGCCAGCACAACCACGATGGCGAGCAGCGGGAACAAATCGCGTTCCCAATCGGAATTGAGCAAGAAGGGACATATGTTCCTCCTACCTGTAAATTGATTGTTCGATCAGTTTCTACGCCAGCGACCAGATGAGTCAGAAGGGTCGCTTCACGGCTGAGGCCTCGATAAGTTTTTTTAATACGATAATACCTAAATCTAAACACCTCCTAAAATAGGTTACTAAGTCTTTGTCCAAAAATAAGTTGAACAGTGTTACGTGTCGTGTGGTTTAATCGTGTAGTTCCATTCTGGGAAAAGGCGATAATGATGCAGATTGAGATTTGCCTTTTCTTCTTTTGAGAGCTTCAGCTTGCATTGATATTTTCGTCGATCGAAAGATGCCAGACAACGAAAGCCGGTCTGCGTTTTGCTGGTACAAATGAACTTTAACATTGTTTCATAACTGTCCAAGGGTTGCCCAGCCCAGTTCTGGCTGATGATACAAAACATACGATGTTCGATTAAATTCCATTTGGAAGCACCCGTCGGATAATGGTTCACCGTAATCGTGAGATCGAACCGGTCTGCCAAAGTTTGTAAAGCAGCTTTCCAGAGCCAACTGTCACAGGCATTGGCGCCGCCCAAATCAGCTTGCAGAAGGAGTTGATGGCATCTCGGATAACGAGCCTGCCCAATCTCCAGCCACCAACGTTGGATCGCCATTCATGGCAAATTCTGCAGTTTCGTGTGAAACGCCAACGACCATATAGCCTTCGTTGTATTCCGACATCATAGATCCCATATGGAACTGCCTTGCCTTTGGCGTCGCTTGGAAAATCGGTCTCCAGAACAGGTATCGGTTGTTGTCGCCAGGTGCGTCCCGGATTGCGAAATTGCCCGATGAGTTCCTTTTTCTTGCAATCTATGCTCAAAACAGGCAATTTTCGTTTCAAAAATCGCTTTCGCATACGGATCAGATGGCGCATCTGCTCATCTCGTCTTTCATCCTGTTTTCGACTGAGACGTTTTTGGTTGCTCCGTAGCGTATATTTCAGTTTTCGAACCAGCCGAGAAATCGTACTGTGTCCAACTTGAAATTCTTTGCCTTTCAGTTCTTCTGCAAGCTTGCGAGTGGTTTTGCGGGTCCACTTCAATCCGCTGATTGGATCACCGGCCGTCGCATCTTGCAAAATCTTTTCTAGCGCCTTCAAGAGCTTTCGTTGTTTTTTTCAACTGCCAGCCGTCCACCGCCTTGGCGACGAATCCCTGAAGCTGCATTGCACCTGGGATGATCCACTTCCTGCTGACCTCGATAAATCGTGTTACGGCTCATACCTGTGATTTGCGACAACTCAGAAACATTGCCTCGTTGACTCGCCAACATTCCAATAAATCTTCGTCTGTTTCGTTCATCCAATCCCAGCAAAACACGATTAATCGCTTTATGCTCTTTCGCAATTTTGCTGTGCGGATGTCTCTGGCATGTCTCACAGGTGCAGTTATGAAGCTTTCGTTTTTTCTTCGCCATTGTGCTTGTCCCGGTTCGTTCTTGGGAGAAGCTTATCACAAGTGTTCAAGTTATTTTTGGACAGATCCTTAGATATTATAGGTCTGGTTTTTATTAATTCAACAAGGGAGATGTTACAACCCGCTTTAATTGTTTACACAGGGCAAAAACTGAATACTTTGATTTACTGGGCTCTTACTCAAGTTTCCCACCTCGTCCTCGGCAGTGATGTAGAATTCAAGGGTTCCGTATGGGCGGCCTAAAAAATCCGGCCCGTTCAAATCCACTTTGTAAACCCCCTCCTTGCAATTTCATATCGCTGGAAACATATTTCTGATCTGTGCCGGTACGATACCAAAGAAGGACCTTTTTCACGCTGGATGGATCTGTAACCTTTGTAGAAATCGTGACAGAGGTTCCGGAACAATCGGAGATGACCAGGACATTTCCGGAGGTTTGAATATCCTTGATCTCGGGTCCGGATTTGTCACCCGAAAGTTTTCCGCAGGCTGAAATGGCCGGGAGAAGGGCAAAAACCATCAGAGTAAGAATAAGGTTTTTCACGCTGTTTTTCCGTACCATGGCAATCACAAAGAACCTGAAACTACTATATCATGGATGCGTATTATAGAGTGCCGCTAATTTTCCTTACTTTATATCGGATTTTCAACAGGCAAATCCAGGCAAAAGGTATCGTTAATAATGAGACTAGCGGTAGAATCAGGATAGACACCAAGGCCTCCATGAAAAAAATTATCGCTGTCTTTGTATTCGGGTGTATCCTCCTCACAACAGTTTGGTTTCTTGCACGCAAGGTGGCCAGCACCCCGGTCCCATCGACATCCATTCCCCAACCGACCGCAACTGCAATCATGCTGCTTCCCACCCCTTCCTCGCCAGGCAATTCCATAATCTGGAAGGATCTGCAGGTGACCATGGACCAACCGGAGTTTACCGAAGTCTATGAGACCGATTATCGGTTCCTCCAGTTTCCTCCCAGCGGTGGAAAGTTCCTATGGGTGCATATTGGATTAAGAAATACCGGTCAGGTGGAGACGGCCATCCCACTCGCTGAGAATTTCAGCGTCCTGTATGCGTCAACGGAACTAAAGCCCACCTACGGTCACCGGGATGGTTATAAGGACTACACCACACTGGTGCCGGTCATTTTCCCAGGGCAGAGTCTGGATGGCTGGCTCAGATTCGACGTCCCCGCGACAGCAGAGTTTGCGGATATGCTGTTTGTTTACCTGCCAGAAAGCTCTCAGGTTGGAGCATCCTACTCTTCCCCCAACTACCCGTACGCGGATGATAAGCCAACTTATGTTTGGGATTTTGTGCCGTAAACCCAATTTGCGCACCTTCCCTTGGCTGCGACTGTTTTAGACCATATGCAAAAGACGAACAATAAATTTATCGATATCCTTCTTATGGGTCTTGTACCTTTGATCTTAATGTCATACGGATGGTACCTGGGTCAGCTCCATCAATCCGGCTATGACGTGGCAGGAATATTCCTCTTCATCACGGGGGTGACCGGTTTCGTAATGGCATTCCTCCTGCGCTTTTTCACAAGGAAATACTCCTGGGCACAACACCTGGATTGCAAACCTGTTGACAGGTGCCATTGGCTGCGGCATCATCTTTGTCCTGATACTCATGTTTGCCAGGTTGCACGGATAAGCAGATCTGCGGCCCTGCAGTTCGTGTTTGGAACTGGAGCGACAGTCATCGAGCAGGTCCTGATCTACTTTTTCGGCTGGAGGAGAACTTTATGCGACCTAAAAAGTATTGGATTGTCGTCGCTTCCCGCGACCATGTCCAGCGCGGCGTGGAGGCTGGGTTTATGCAGGCGAACCATGGCAAAGCGTCACCCCTGAAGCGGATGCAGGCAGGCGATGGGATTCTGTATTACTCATCCAAAGAGGTCTATGGAGAGGACACAAAGTGCCAGCGTTTCACTGCGATTGGCGAGATTGCGGATGATCTTGTCTACCAGGGTGTGATGGGCGGCGGGTTCGTACCGTTTCGCCGGAATGTCAATTATTATCCCTGTCGTGAAGTTTCCATTCTGCCGCTGATCGGCGCGCTGGACTTTATCAAGGATAAAACTCATTGGGGCGCGCCCTTCCGTTTTGGGGTGGTGGAAATCGGGGAAAAGGATTTCCAGTTGATCGCCGAACAGATGCTGGAAAAATAAAATTTGCAATTCCCGGCCTTGGACCAGGGACTGCAAATTAATGAACGCCCTATTACATATTTCCCTTTACTGGCTCACCTGGTTGAGGATCGCCTTCGCAAGGTTTTGCATTACTATTTACACCCTTTCCCCTCGGAACTGCGTCTCATACAACTGACTATATAGCCCGCCCAGAGCCAACAGTTCCTCGTGGGTGCCGCGCTCGACGATCTGGCCGCGGTCCATCACCAGGATCAGGTCGGCGGCCAGGATCGTGCTCAGGCGGTGGGCGATGACGATGCTGGTCCGCCCGGCCATCACGCGCTTCAGCGCATCCTGGATCAGCGACCTCGGATTCGCTGTCGAGGTGGCTGGTGGCCTCGTCCAGCACCAGGATGCGCGGGTCTTTGAGGATCACCCGCGCCAGGGCGATGCGCTGCTTCTCGCCGCCGCTCAGGCGGTAGCCGCGCTCGCCGACCACCGTATCGTAGCCCTCGGGCAGCTCGATGATGAATTGGTGGATGTTCGCGGCGCGGGCAGCGCTTCGATCTCGGCCTGGGTCGCATCCAGCTTGGCGTAGAGCAGGTTCGTGCGGATGGTGTCGTGGAACAGGTAGGTTTCCTGGGTGACCATGCCGATCGCGCGCGGCGAGCGACTCGAGGGTGAGGTCGCGCAGGTCGTGCCCGTCGAGCAGGATGACGCCCTCGGTGGGGTCGTACAGGCGGGGGATCAGATAGGTGAGGGTGGTTTTTCCAGCGCCGGAGGGGCCGACCAGCGCGACCAGCTGCCCGGGCGCGGCACGGAAGGAGACAGCCTCCAGGGCGACCTCCCGCGCCTGGGAGGTCGGCTCCGCTGCCTCGCCGAGATCCGTTTCGTCCGATCTGATCGTCCGTCCGCTGACCAGTTCTTCCCGTTGCCTGGTCTGCTTCAACCTTGTCTGACGGCTGACCGCTGATCACCGTCTTGACATTCTCCATGCTCCCGTAGCGCTTGACCTCGCTCAGCAGCCGGTCTCGTCCACGCTCTAGCGGAAGGTGACGCCGTCGAAGTCGAGCTCGCCGTTCACCTCGCTGAGGGCGAGCGGCATCGGGCTTCGGCGATTTCCTGCGGGCAGGTCGAGCACTTCGAAGACGCGCTCGAAGGAGACCACTGGTGCTGAAATCCACCGGCGCGTTGGCCAGGCCCTGCAGCGAGCCGTAGAGCTGGCGTGAGATACGCGCCGAAGGCGACGATGGTGCCGATGGTGAACGCGCCCTGGATGACGTACCAGCCGCCCAGCCCGTAGACCAGGGCCGTGCCGACCGCGCTGACCAGGCCGATGATGGCGAAAAACGACGTGCCGAGCACCGCGCGGCGGATGCCCGAGGTCGCGCACGCCGGCCGCGCGCTCGCGGAAACGGGCCACCTCGTCCTCGCGCGCGCCCGAAGAGCTTGACCAGCAGCGCGCCGCCGATATTGAGCGTCTCGTTCATGTGGGCGTTCATCTGGGCGTTGAGCTCCATCTGCTGGCGGGCCATGTCGCGCAGGCGCGTGCCCAGCTTGCGCGCGGCAAGGATGAACAGCGGCAGGATGATCACGCTGACCACGGTCAGCCGCCAGTCGAGCGCGACCATCACCACCAGCAATGCCACGGTCTCGATGACGTTGGTGACGATGTTGACGATCGTGTTGCTGATGGCGTTCTGCGCCCCAACCACATCGTTGTTCAGGCGGCTCATCAGCTCGCCGACCTTGGTGTTGGTGAAGAAGCGCAGCGACATGCGCTGCAGGCGGGCGAAGAGCGCCACCCTCAGGTCGTAGATGACGCCCTCGCCCACCGCCGCATTCAGCCGCCGCTGGATGACAGCAATGCCGCCGCTGATGCCGGGCACCACCAGCAGGGCCAGGCGAGCAGCAGCCAGCCGCTGCACGTTCCCGGTCGGGATGACCACGTCGATCATGCGCCGGAAGATGAGCGGCGTGAGCAGGGAGAGGCCGTGGTGAGCAGGATCGCCACCAGCATGCCGACGATCTCCCAGCGATAGGGCCGCGGCGTAAGCCAGCACCCGCAGCAGCAGAGCGCGGGTTACCTTGGGCTTCTGGTCACCCGAGCGCATATATGCAAACCAACCACCACCGTGCCACATGGGTTTAGTCTCCTCGTTGAGTCGTTCCTTAAGTTGAATAGCTGTAAAGAGTGATGGAAACAGGCAGACAGGTATAATCCGGCTACCAGGTAGCACAACTATAAAACCATCCAACCAATCATGCAACTGGACGAAGGGGGAGGTTAATACAAATCAAATTGAGGGGATGCTATAATGCCTCCTGCATCGGGCAGGTTGTACCCGGATTTCCAGATCCGGCCGATGCTCCGTTTCACTGGTCAGGCAGGCTACCCGTGCCTCCAGATGTACGTTCCAACTCCCACCTGCTCCTTAAACGCTAAAGCCATGTCAGACAACCTGCTCCTCTACGAAAAGAACCAGCGTGTTCGTACTCTCACTGCCATCCTTTGGATCGTGCTGATTACCTCGATTCACCCTGGGTTTGCTGAATATACAGTACAAGATCGCCAAATTCTGCCATTGGATTATTTGGCCTCGCCATTTCTTGCGTTCCCCTTCTTTGGTTAAATTCGAAGGGACGATATGCTCTCTCCGCATTATTGCTGAGCATCCTTGCCTTGATCGTCATTGTACTTAACATGTATGATGGAGATGGGATCCACGACTCCGGCATCCTGGCGTATCCGATCTTCATCATGGTTGGAGTACTCTTTTTTGGCAGGCGTGCAACACCGTACTTTAGCATTGCCGCGATTGTTTCGCTGATCGGGATCGTTTATCTTGAGATTAACAAATATATTCACCCAACCCTTGGTATCATAGACTTACGATATTCTTCTGCCCATCATCATCCTTTTACTGGCGGCCAGTGCAGTTATCTGGGTTGTGGTGGGAAACATGGAAAGAAACCTCGAGCACGTCCATGAGTTGGAGACCGAGCTCCAGGGCAAACTATGACTTAACCCTGGCAGCCTGGGCTAAGGTCCTGGAATACAGGGACAGGGAAACAGAGGGACACAGCCGCCGGTTGGTTGATCTCAGTACACGACTGGCAGAGAAACTGGGACTGGGTGAACAGGAGATTGCCAATCTGCGGCGCGGCGCTTACTCCATGACATTGGGAAGCTGGCAATTTCCGATGATATTCTCCTGAAACCTGGCGAGTTGAACGATGCAGAAAGAAGGATGCTGCAACAGCATCCTGTATACGCAAAACAAATGCTTTCTCCAATTTCCTTTCTCCAGCCGGCCGTCGAGGTCGCCTACAGCCACCATGAACGCTGGGACGGGCTTGGCTATCCGGAGGGACGAAAAGGTGAGGACATCCCCTTGCCGGCGCGCATTTTCGCAGTGGTGGATCAATGGGATGCACTTACCTCCGACCGTCCCTATCGAAAGGCCTGGACCAGGGAAGCTGTGATTGCCTATATTCAGCAAAATGCCGGGAAAATATATGATCCGGATATCGTGAATGTTTTCCTGTCCATCATTTGAACTGGTAAACTCGATAGCAAAATCACCCGGTTTCACTTGAGTGTAATGGATGGGCCGAATCGGCAGTCTGCCATCTGAAACCATTCTTGAATCCACTAGTTTCAAGGACGAAGTCAAATGATCATCAGTACCAATTCAGACAATACAGGAGTCTGGCAATGTTTGAAGTGACAACATCATGGAAATCCGCTTTTCCCGAAGCCCACGCCGGGGTTCTGGTCCTGCGCGAGGTTACCAATCCTGCTCAACATCCAGAACTGGAAAAACATAAAATGGAACTTGAGGAGCAATTACGTTCCCGGTTTTCTGGGCAGGATCGCGCTGCGATGTCGAGCGATATCGTCTTGCAGGCGTATAACAATTACTATCAGGCGCTTCAAGAAGAGCTATCACATCCAGCTGCAGCTGGAGTCCATCGTCTGGAAGGGGAAGTCGATCCCGAGCGTGTCATCTCTCGTCGAAGCCATGTTCATGGCCGAGATGAAAAACATGCTTCTGACCGCCGGGCATGACCTCGATATTCTGTCCCTGCCTCTTACTCTGGATGTTTCAAAAGGGACGGAAAGTTATATACTGATGCGAGGCGAGGAACAGGTTCTCAAGCCGGGCGACATGATGATCAGCGACGGGGTGGGTGTCGTTTCAAATGTGA
Source organism: uncultured Chloroflexia bacterium (assembly GCA_963750005.1). GTDB lineage: Bacteria > Chloroflexota > Anaerolineae > Anaerolineales > Villigracilaceae > Defluviilinea. The sequence continues at coordinate 2,297 of CAVVPC010000007.1, read as the reverse complement.
TCTACGGTCCAGATCGGAGGACGCAAATCACCGCCGGTACACGCAATGTGGTGTTCACCGTTTACGCGCCAACAGGGATCGATGTGCAAGCCGTGGAAGGTCATTTGCAGGATATCCGGGACTTTATTCTGATCTTCGCTCCACAGGCCCGGGTGGAATTGCTCAAGGTTTATGGTTGAGACACCAGGCCGGAAAGCATCAGGATATTTTGGATTTCAACTCCTGTCGTCTGCCAGCGCAGTTCAAACCACATGGAGCAACATATGAAACTTGAATTCAAACGCTTAAGTGAAATCGACTGCTCTGAGTATGTTGCGCTTAACACCAATCCGCTGGTGATGCGTCAGATGCCGCTGAGTGACAGCGATTTTGATGAAGAAGCCTGCAGGGGATGGATCGCGGGCAAGGAAAAAATGTGGGCGGAGCATGGCTACGGTCCCTGGGCGTTCGTGATCGACGGGAAATTCGCCGGCTGGGGCGGCCTGCAGCCGGAGGAGGGCGATGCTGATTTGGGGCTGGTCCTGCATCCCGATTACTGGGGTTACGGAAAGGTCATTTACGACGAGATCATCCGCCGCGCTTTCGACATAATGGGACTCACCTCAGTCACGATCCTGTTCCCGCCCACACGGACGCGCGGTCAAAGGGATCCTGCGACTGGGCTTTCAACCGGACGGGGAAGTGGAGATCGGGGGAGAAAGATTTATCCGTTATCGTTTACACGCGCCGGTGCCCCAGGACAGGTAATTTCCCCAGTTAGCAGATGACAGGTTCCGTGCGCAACCTGGAGATCCCGCATGTCCACCCGAACCGCATCGATCCTTTCTGTCACCCTGAGCATTCTCCTGCTGGTGATATTCGCCGTTCTTGCAGTGATATTCGAAATCATCGCCTTGAATGGCACCGGTGAGAGCCAGGGCATCATGGCCATCGGCATCTCGCTGGCCTGCCTGGGGGCGGCAGCCATCCTGCTCGGGGTACTGGCATGGAAGGCCACAGCCCTCATGATCACGAAACTCAACATGAACCCGGTTCTGGCAGTTACGCTTACAGTTGCGATGGCAATGCTGGCCAGCGGGTTGCTTTCCTTCCTATCCATCCTTGTCTCCATCCCACTGGCAGGGGTTGATTAACTCTTCCTCAACAAGAGGAACAGGCAAATTCTGAACGCGGTTGACACCTGCCTGACAGATCAATACAAAAAGGGACCGGACTGGGAAATTTCCCAGTCCGGTCCCTTTCGTTTGCCCCGCTTCTATCTGCCAGGGGGCGAACCTGGCTCAGGAACTGTTTACTTTACAAATACTGGTACCGGGCTGTTGACGTACGTCCCATTCCCAAGCTGACCGTCCGTGTTCAGTCCCCAGCACATGATGTCTTTCGTGCCGGGTGTGTTCGTGGTGATCAGCACACCAGGCATGGTACTTGCCCACCGCCAGCTGCCAGGCAGCCGAGATATGAAGCACATTATGGCGCGGGGCTGCTCCAGGAAATCCATCTGATCCGATGGCCGACCAGGACAATATCAACTTTTACCGTTACCACAAACCCTTCGCTACCGGCCCTGGAAACCGGCACTGCCACCCGCTTTCTGGACCTGCAGAGCCGTACATCCACTACATCCGCCAGCCTGTTACCAAAATTTACAGCCGGCCTGGTCAGGTCGTTTTCCAAACCTGCCCTGAGGCAGGCGATGATCCATCCTGGGGACGTCTCGTCAGCGCCACGCCATCCGATTAAGTACGATTTTTATTTCTCCGACAGACGAAAACCCACCGGTTCGGCGGGTTTTTCTTTTACACAACATGGCCATCTCAACAGATATAGTACAAATCAGAAACTGCATGGATATCCTTCGCCTCCCTCCAGCGTTATTATCAGGCTGCTCAGCGCCGCCACCCGCAGATCCTCTATGGGGTAATGGATCCAGCCGCCGGATCGCGCTGACCTTTGACGATGGTCCGCACCCAATGGATACGCTCGCCTGCTCGAGGTGCTGGAAAGGCACAAAGTGCGCGCCACGTTCCACCTGGTGGGAAAAAGTGTCGAGCGCCACCCAGACCTGACCCGGCAGATCCACCAGGGCACCAGCTCGCCCTGCACACTGCTACCGCCATATTCCCTTTCCACTTGAAGCAGAAGCAACACTGCGTACGGGCCTGGAATGCACACGGAATGCCATCGCAAACGCAGCAGAGGTGTCCCGGCCTCGATCCGGGACCTGCGGCCACCCTACGGCATCTTTACCCGGACACTGTCCCAGCTCGAGGAACAGGGATTTCGCCTGGTGATGTGGA
>CAVVPC010000006.1:0-13953 GCA_963750005.1 uncultured Chloroflexia bacterium | reverse complement strand
TCCTGATGAAAGGCTGAAATCCGCCGCCCTCGAGCGTGGCTGGGAAATTCTTGGGGATAAATCGGGCTAAGGATAAGTACCGGATCACGAAAAACTTTCCGGGATGCAGGGTTAACTTCGAATACCGGTAGTAAGGCGATGGCAATAGATGGCGACTGTACCAATCATACACTGATGAAGAGTACAGTCGCCAGGTTAAAGACAAACTGCGATCTTTGAGCGGGTTGAATCGCGATGCTTGATGCCGTTGTTATCCACAATATTCCACAGGCTGGCAGCGTTCGCCCCGCCATTGCCGCTGGAGCACCGGGTCGCTTCAACCCAGATGCTGCCACTCGCCAAGCCAGGCGTGAAGGTGTCGATCGGTGCACGGCAGTTGTCGAGCACGCTGCTGCAACTCGTGCCGCACCGGTGGTCGGGGTATACGCAGCGCCGAAGATGCCGTGCGCCAGGTTATCCGAGCCGTACGAGGTCGAGATGTAGTCGCCAACCATGCGGCCCTGGCTGGTGGTCGCAGCCCAGGTGGAGGACATCCCGCTGGTGATGGTCTGCGGCGTGCTCCAGGTGCTCCCGGCGTTGGCCGAGGAGGTGAAGCCGACACTGAGCTGGGTGCTGCCCGTTGGGTAGAAGTAGTAGGTCAGGCCAAGCTGTGCCGTCGCGCCCGAGGTGGCCTTATTGACAGCCAGACCGGGGATGAAGTGGTCGATGCCGCTGTTCGTGGCGTCGATCGGGACGCGGGTTACGGCCGACCAGGTCGTGCCGGTGGCGTTGAGTGAGTGGGAGATCACGATATCGTTGGTTTTGCAGGCCTGGCGGAAGCGGCAGTCCGCCCAGGCCACGTAGACGGTGCCGGCGCCATCGATCTCGGCCGAGGGCAGCGGGCCCTCGCGCAGGCTGCCGGCGACCGTGTGGTGCCTGACGGTAGCGATGGTGGTGACGGCGCTCCAGCTGGCGCCGCCATTGGTGGAGTTGAAGGCGCCGATGGCGGTCTCGTTGGCGTTGGCAGTCGGCACGATCACGGTGCCATCAGGGCGCACGACCGGCTGGCCGCCGATGACGCCGGTGTTATTGGTTGCGGCGCGCCCCAGGTGAGCCCGCCATCGGTGGAGGTGCTCATCTCCATCCGGTTGCCGGCGCCGTTGTCGTCCCATTCGGTGTAGCAGTTGCCATAGAAGGGGCTGGTCGCTGTATTGTCGCAGACGATCCAGTTCTTGTCGGGGCTGATGCTGGTATTCTCGGTCAGCACCGGGGTCCCCCAGGTGAGACCGCCATCGGTCGAGCGGCTGGTGTAGATCGCCACGCCCTTGACCCCGCCCGCCTCGGTCAGCACGAGCGAAGAGATCATCCAGACATTGTCCTGCGCGTCGTAGGCAACAGCGGGGTCGGTGGCGCGATCAAACGTGCCGCCTCCGGTGTACTTGGTCAGTCCCGGGAGCAGACCGCTGGTCCAGGTGGCGCCATTGTTCAGTCGAGGTCGAGAAGCCGATCGCGCAGGCGCCGCCATCGTAGATGCGACCCACCTGGTAGGCGGCCACGATCGTCGAGCCATTCGAGAAGCGTATCCGGCTCTACATTAGCTTGGTGGTTGGTGGTGGCGGAGGCCTTGACAGGTAGCCTGGGTGAAAGGATCAGTAGCTGATCGTTGCAGTGGCAGCATAAGCCACAAGCACGGGAAAAGCGACAAGGGTCAACACAACAGCGATGGTGAGTGCGGGAACGACACGCGCTCCCAACCGGGATCGAGAAATAAGGGACATTTTTCCTCCTACCTGTTAATTGATTGTTCAATCAGTTGTAGGCCAGCAACCTTCACGGATAAGTCCGAAGGGTCGCTTCACGGCTGAGCCCAGGATAAGTTTTTGCAATACGATAATACCTAAATCTAAACACCTCCAAAAATAGATTACTTACAATCTATGCGTCTTATTTTTTAAAGTCAACAAGGGAGATGTTACAACCCGCTTTTAATTGTTTACACAGGGCAAAAACTGAATACTTTGATTTACTGGGCTCTTACTCAAGTTTCCCACCTGGTCCTCGGCAGTGATGTAGAATTCAAGGGTTCCATATGGGCGGCCTAAAAAATCCGGCCCGTTCAAATCCACTTTGTAAACCCCCTCCTGCGATTTCATATCACTGCTGGAAACATATTTCTGATCTGTGCCGGTACGATACCAAAGAAGGACCTTTTTCACGCTGGATGGATCTGTAACCTTTGTCGAAATCGTGACAGAGGTTCCGGAACAATCGGAGATGACCAGGACATTTCGGGAGGTTTGAATATCCTTGATCTCGGGTCCGGATTTGTCACCCGAAAGTTTTCCGCAGGCTGAAATGGCAGGGAGAAGGGCAAAAACCATACAGAGTAAGAATAAGGTTTTTCACGCTGTTTTTCCGTACCATGACAATCACGAAGAACCTGAAACTACTATATCATGGATGCGTATTATAGAGTGCCGCTAATTTTCCTTACTTTATATCGGATTTTCAACAGGCAAATCCAGGTAAAAGGTATCGTTAATAATGAGACTAGCGGTAAAATCAGGATAGACACCAAGGCCTCCATGAAAAAAATTATCGCTGTCTTTGTATTCGGGTGTATCCTCCTCACAACAGTTTGGTTTCTTGCACGCAAGGTGGCCAGCACCCCGGTCCCATCGACATCCATTCCCCAACCGACCGCAACTGCAATCATGCTGCTTCCCACCCCTTCCTCGCCAGGCAATTCCATAATCTGGAAGGATCTGCAGGTGACCATGGACCAACCGGAGTTTACCGAAGTCTATGAGACCGATTATCGGTTCCTCAGTTTCCTCCCAGCGGTGGAAAGTTCCTTGGGTGCATATTGGATTAAGAAATACCGGTCAGGTGGAGACGGCCATCCCACTCGCTGAGAATTTCAGCGTCCTGTATGCGTCAACGGAACTAAAGCCCACCTACGGTCACCGGGATGGTTATAAGGACTACACCACACTGGTGCCGGTCATTTTCCCCGGGCAGAGTCTGGATGGCTGGCTCAGATTCGACGTCCCGCGACAGCAGAGTTTGCGGATATGCTGTTTGTTTACCTGCCAGAAAGCTCTCAGGTTGGAGCATCCTACTCTTCCCCCAACTACCCATACGCGGATGATAAGCCAACTTATGTTTGGGATTTTGTGCCGTAAACCCAATTTGCGTACCTTTCTTGGCTGCGACTGTTTTAGACCATATGCAAAAGACGAACAATAAATTTATCGATATCCTTCTTATGGGTCTTGTACCTTTGATCTTAATGTCATACGGATGGTACCTGGGTCAGCTCCGTCAATCCGGCTATGACGTGGCAGGAATATTCCTCTTCATCACGGGGGTGACCGGTTTCGTAATGGCATTCCTCCTGCGCTTTTTCACAAGGAAATACTCCTGGGCCAACACCTGGATTGCAAACCTGTTGGCAGGTGCCATTGGCTGCGGCATCATCTTTGTCCTGATACTCATGTTTGCCAGGTTGCACGGATAAGCAGATCTGCGGCCCTGCAGTTCGTGTTTGGAACTGGAGCGACAGTCATCGAGCAGGTCCTGATCTACTTTTTCGGCTAAAGGAGAACTTTATGCGACCTAAAAAGTACTGGATTGTCGTCGCTTCCCGCGACCATGTCCGGCGCGGCGTGGAGGCTGGGTTTATGCAGGCGAACCATGGCAAAGCGTCACCCTTGAAGCGGATGCAGGCAGGCGATGGGATTCTGTATTACTCATCCAAAGAGGTGTATGGAGAGGACACAAAGTGCCAGCGTTTCACTGCGATTGGCGAGATTGCGGATGATCTTGTCTACCAGGGAGTGATGGGCGGCGGGTTCGTACCGTTTCGCCGGAATGTCAATTATTATCCCTGTCGTGAAGTTTCCATTCTGCCGCTGATCGGCGCACTGGACTTTATCAAGGATAAAACTCATTGGGGCGCGCCCTTCCGTTTTGGGGTGGTGGAAATCGGGGAAAAGGATTTCCAGTTGATCGCCGAACAGATGCTGGGAAAATAAAATTTGCAATCCCCGGCCTTGAACCAGGGACTGCAAATTAATGAACGCCCTATTACATATTTCCCTTTACTGGCTCACCTGGTTGAGGATCGCCTTCGCAAGGTTTTGCATTACTATTTATACCCGTTCCCCTCGAAATTGCGTTTCATATAATTGACTGTATAACCCGCCAAGAGCAATGAGTTCCTCGTGTGTGCCTCTTTCGATGATTTGGCCTCGATCCATGACCAGGATCAAATCCGCTGCCAGGATTGTTGAAAGTCTGTGTGCGATCACAATGCTCGTACGCCCGGCCATGACGCGCTTCAAAGCATCCTGGATCAACGATTTCGGATTCGCTGTCGAGGTGGCTGGTGGCTTCGTCGAGGACAAGGATGCGCGGGTTTTTGAGGATCACTCGCGCCAGGGCGATGCGCTGCTTTTCGCCGCCGCTCAGACGGTAGCCGCGCTCGCCGACGATCGTTTCGTAGCCGTCAGGCAGTTCCATGATGAAGTTGTGGATATTGGCGGCACGGGCCGCGGCTTCGATCTCCGCCTGGGTGGCATCGATCTTCGCATACGTCAGGTTGGTGCGGATCGTGTCGTGGAAGAGATAATTCTCCTGTGTCACCATGCCGATCGCCGAGGAGAGCGACTCGAGGGTGACATCCCGCAGGTCATGCCCGTCGATGCGGATAACGCCGCTGGTGGGATCGTAGAGGCGCGGGATAAGGTAGGTCAGCGTGGTCTTGCCCGCACCCGAGGGACCGACCAGTGCAACCAGTTGACCAGGCCGCGCCATAAAGGAGACTCCTTCCAAAGCGACCTCCCGGGCCTGGGAGGTGGACTCGACTTCCCCGTCGGGTTGGGAACCGTTTCTCTTCCGGACCGATGATTGACGACCGTTGACCATTCCCCGTCTTCGGTCCCCGGTCTTTATCAACTTTATCTGACAGGGACATAACTGCCTTAACATTCTCCATGCTCCCGTAACGCTTGACTTCGCTAAGGAGCTTGGATTTCGTCCACCCGATAATTGAAGGTGACGTTATCGAACTCGAGCTTACCCTGTACATCGTATAGGACAAGCGCATCCTCCTTTTCAGCAATATCCTCCGGGAGATCAATAATTTCAAACACGCGCTCGAAGCTGACCATGGAAGTGGAAAACTCAACCGGCGCACCCGCCAGTCCCTGCAGGGAACCGTAGAGCTGACCGAGATACGCGCCGAACGCGACAATTGTCCCGACAGTAAAAACACCGGTGATAACGTAGTAGCCGCCAAGACCGTAAACCAGGGCGGTGCCGATCGCGCTGACCAGGCCGAAGATGACAAAGAAAGTCGAGCCGACCACGGCCCGCCGGATGCCGATATCGCGGACGTTGGCAGCGCGTTCCCGGAAGCGCTTCTCCTCCTCGCGTGATCGCCCGAAGAGCTTGACGAGCAGCGCACCGCCAATGTTGAGAGTCTCGTTCATATGGGCATTCATCTGGGCGTTCATCTCCATGCCCTGGCGGGCAATGTCGCGCAGGACCGTCCCCAGCTTGCGGGCGGCGAGGATGAACAAAGGCAGGATGAGCACGCTGATCACCGTCAGCCGCCACTCGAGGGCCGCCATGACCACCAGCAGAGCGATGGCTTCGATCAGGTTGGTCACGATACCGACCAGGGTGTTGCTAATGGCGTTCTGGGCACCGACCACATCGTTGTTGAGCCGCGACATCAATTCCCCAACCTTGGTATTGGTAAAGAAACGGAGGGACATGCGCTGCAGCCGTGTAAAAAGCGCCGAGCGCAGATCGTAGATGACGCCCTCCCCCACCGTCGCATTCAGCCGGCGCTGGATGACGTTGATCACACCGGTCACCGCCGGAATGATCAGCAGCGCCAGGCTGAGCAGCAGGAGCCCGTACATATTCTTGGTAGGGATCACCACATCGATCATCCTGCGGAAGATGAGCGGCGTGAGCAGGGACAAGCCTGTCGCCAGCAAAATTGTAATCAGCATCCCCCCGATTTGCCACCAGTATCCGCGCGCAGTAGGAAAGGACGCGTAACAGTAAATCGCGGGTGACCTTGGGCTTCTCGTCACCCGAGCGCATGTACATAAACCAACCACCACCGTGCCACATATATTTTGTCTCCTCGTTGATTAGTTCCTTAAGTTTAATAGCTGCAAAAGATAAACAGGCAGACAGGTTAATGGCTACCAGGTACACAACTATAAAACCATCCAACCAATCATGCAACTGGACGAAGGGGGAGGTTAATACAAATCAAATTGAGGGGATGCTATAATGCCTCCTGCCGGGCAGGTTGTACCCGGATTTCCAGATCCGGCCGATGTCCGTTTCACTGGTCAGGCAGGCTACCTGTGCCTCCAGATATACGTTCCAATTCCCACCTGCTCTTTAAACGCTAAAGTTATGTCAGACAACCTGCTCCTCTACGAAAAGAACCAGCGTGTTCGTACTCTCACTGCCATCCTTTGGATCGTGCTGATTACCTCGTTCACCCTGGGTTTGCTGAATATACAGTACAAATCGCCAAATTCTGCCATTGGATTATTTGGCCTCGCCATTTCTTGCGTTCCCCTTCTTTGGTTAAATTCGAAGGGACGATATGCTCTCTCCGCATTATTGCTGAGCATCCTTGTCTTGATCGTCATTGTACTTAACATGTATGATGGAGATGGGATCCACGACTCCGGCATCCTGGCGTATCCGATCTTCATCATGGTTGGAGTACTCTTTTTTGGCAGGCGTGCAACACCGTACTTTAGCATTGCCGCGATTGTTTCGCTGATCGGGATCGTTTATCTTGAGATTAACAAATATATTCACCCAACCCTTGGTATCATAGATTACGATATTCTTCTGCCCATCATCATCCTTTTACTGGCGGCTAGTGCATTTATCTGGGTTGTGGTGGGAAACATGGAAAGAAACCTTGAGCGCGTCCATGAGTCGGAGACCGAGCTCAGGGCAAACTATGACTTAACCCTGGCAGCCTGGGCTAAGGTCCTGGAATACAGGGACAGGGAAACAGAGGGACACAGCCGCCGGTTGGTTGATCTCAGTACACGACTGGCAGAGAAACTGGGACTGGGTGAACAGGAGATTGCCAATCTGCGGCGGGGCGCGTTACTCCATGACATTGGGAAGCTGGCAATTTCCGATGATATTCTCCTGAAACCTGGCGAGTTGAACGATGCAGAAAGAAGGATGCTGCAACAGCATCCTGTATACGCAAAACAAATGCTTTCTCCAATTTCCTTTCTCCAGCCGGCCGTCGAGGTCGCCTACAGCCACCATGAACGCTGGGACGGGCTTGGCTATCCGGAGGGACGAAAAGGTGAGGACATCCCCTTGCCGGCGCGCATTTTCGCAGTGGTGGATCAATGGGATGCACTTACCTCCGACCGTCCCTATCGAAAGGCCTGGACCAGGGAAGCTGTGATTGCCTATATTCAGCAAAATGCCGGGAAAATATATGATCCGGATATCGTGAATGTTTTCCTGTCCATCATTTGAACTGGTAAACTCGATAGCAAAATCACCCGGTTTCACTTGAGTGTAATGGATGGGCCGAATCTGGCAGTCTGCCATCTGAAACCATTCTTGAATCCACTAATTTCAAGGACGAAGTCAAATGATCATCAGTACCAATTCAGACAATACAGGAGTTTGGCAATGTTTGAAGTGACAACATCATGGAAATCCGCTTTTCCCGAAGCCCACGCCGGGGTTCTGGTCCTGCGCGAGGTTACCAATCCTGCTCAACATCCAGAACTGGAAAAACATAAAATGGAACTTGAGGAGCAATTACGTTCCCGGTTTTCTGGGCAGGATCGCGCTGCGATGTCGAGCGATATCGTCTTGCAGGCGTATAACAATTACTATCGGCGCTTCAAGAAGAGCTATCACATCCAGCTGCAGCTGGAGTCCATCGTCTGGAAGGGGAAGTCGATCCCGAGCGTGTCATCTCTCGTCGAAGCCATGTTCATGGCCGAGATGAAAAACATGCTTCTGACCGCCGGGCATGACCTCGATATTCTGTCCCTGCCTCTTACTCTGGATGTTTCAAAAGGGACGGAAAGTTATATACTGATGCGAGGCGAGGAACAGGTTCTCAAGCCGGGCGACATGATGATCAGCGACGGGGTGGGTGTCGTTTCAAATGTGATCTACGGTCCAGATCGGAGGACGCAAATCACCGCCGGTACACGCAATGTGGTGTTCACCGTTTACGCGCCAACAGGGATCGATGTGCAAGCCGTGGAAGGTCATTTGCAGGATATCCGGGACTTTATTCTGATTTTCGCTCCACAGGCCCGGGTGGAATTGCTCAAGGTTTATGGTTGAGACACCAGGCCGGAAAGCATCAGGATATTTTGGATTTCAACTCCTGTCGTCCGCCAGCGCAGTTCAAACCACATGGAGCAACATATGAAACTTGAATTCAAACGCTTAAGTGAAATCGACTGCTCTGAGTATGTTGCGCTTAACACCAATCCGCTGGTGATGCGTCAGATGCCGCTGAGTGACAGCGATTTTGATGAAGAAGCCTGCAGGGTATGGATCGCGGGCAAGGAAAAAATGTGGGCGGAGCATGGCTACGGTCCCTGGGCGTTCATGATCGACGGGAAATTCGCCGGCTGGGGCGGCCTGCAGCCGGAGGAGGGCGATGCTGATTTGGGGCTGGTCCTGCATCCTGATTACTGGGGTTACGGAAAGGTCATTTACGACGAGATCATCCGCCGCGCTTTCGACATAATGGGACTCACCTCAGTCACGATCCTGTTCCCGCCCACACGGACGCGCGGTCAAAGGGATCCTGCGACTGGGCTTTCAACCGGACGGGGAAGTGGAGATCGGGGGAGAAAGATTTATCCGTTATCGTTTACACGCGCCGGTGCCCCAGGACAGGTAATTTCCCCAGTTAGCATATGACAGGTTCCGTGCGCAACCTGGAGATCCCGCATGTCCACCCGAACCGCATCGATCCTTTCTGTCACCCTGAGCATTCTCCTGCTGGTGATATTCGCTATTCTTGCAGTGATATTCGAAATCATCGCCTTGAATGGCACCGGTGAGAGCCAGGGCATCAGGGCCATCGGCATCTCGCTGGCCTGCCTGGGGGCGGCAGCCATCCTACTCGGGGTACTGGCATGGAAGGCCACAGCCCTCATGATCACGAACCTCAACATGAACCCGGTTCTGGCAGTTACGCTTACAGTTGCAATGGCAATGCTGGCCAGCGGGTTGCTTTCCTTCCTATCCATCCTTGTCTCCATCCCACTGGCAGGGGTTGATTAACCTTCCTCAACAAGAGGAACAGGCAATTTCTGAACGCGGTTGACACCTGCCTGACAGATCAATACAAAAAGGGACCGGACTGGGAAATTTCCCAGTCCGGTCCCTTTCGTTGCCCCGCTTCTATCTGCCAGGGGGCGAACCTGGCTCAGGAACTGTTTACTTTACAAATACTGGTACCGGGCTGTTGACGTACGTCCCATTCCCAAGCTGACCGTCCGTGTTCAGTCCCCAGCACATGATGTCTTTCGTGCCGGGTGTGTTCGTGGTGATCAGCACGCAGGCATGGTACTTGCCCACCGCCAGCTGCCAGGCAGCCGAGATATTGAGGACCGGCTGTGGTACAGGGTTGCTCGCCTGGGTGTTCGTCCCCAACTGGCCGTAGTAGTTCGAGCCCCAGCATTTCACAACGCCATCCCGCTGGAGGGCACACAGGTGTCCGAGTCCGCTGTCGACATCGATGGCGTTGGTCACATTGCTCACCTGCTGTGACTGGTTTGCACGGAACGTCACAGGGACGCCTGCATCATTCAAGGCAACCACAACCGGACCAAAGCGGTTGACTGCCACTTCCAGGCTGCCATCCGCTGACGGGTCGGTGGCTGGAGCGACTGCACCCAGGTCCTGAGGAAGTGTTATCGTTCAGACAGCGCACCAGGCCGGTGCTTGTCAGGCCGCAGGACTTGGCTAGGCCGGCGTCCACCTTGGAGATGCCGGTGATCAGGGATGCCAGGATGGGGACGCTGCTGTCGGTAGTAGTGCCGTTAGCCAACTGTCCCTGGTCATTATTGCCCCAGCACATCACTTGGCCATAGTTCATGACGGCGCAGGTGTAATCCAGGCCTGCAGTGATATCGACCACATTGCTGATGACTTTTACCGGGATGTTACGGTTGGCCGTCGTGCCATCGCCCAGCTGGCCCTGTGAGTTCTCGCCCCAGCACCAGACATCGCTTCCCGTCAGGACACAGGTATGGTTGCCGCCGGCAGTGATGGTCTTGCCGCCGCTGATCCCAAGCACGTTGACCGGGACATTGCTGCCCTTGTTCGTGCCATCACCAAGCTGACCGAAGTCATTGTTGCCCCAGCATTGGACTCCGCCTTCAGGCGTAATGGCACAGGTGTGAGCAATGCCTGCTGTAATGGCATGCGCTTCACCACCGGTCACCGGTATAAATCCGGTCAGTCCAACGGGCGGACGAGATGTTTTCGTCGGCACAACAGGTGTATTGGTAGGTGTATTTGTCGATGGGTTCACAGGTGTATTCGTCGGCGTGCTTGTAGGTGTAAAGGTTGATGTGATGGTAGGCGTATTGGTAGGTGTGTTCGTCGGTGTGTTCGTAGGCGTATTTGTTGGTGTGTTTGTAGGCGTGTTAGTTGGAGTATTGGTAGGCGTGTTGGTAGGAGTGTTAGTGGGTGTATTCGTCGGCGTACTAGTAGGTGTGTTTGTAGGTGTATTTGTTGGGGTGTTAGTGGGTGTATTGGTAGGAGTATTGGTTGGTGTGTTTGTAGGCGTATTGGTCGGTGTGTTGGTAGGTGTATTTGGTTGGCGTGTTTGTCGGTGTGTTGGTAGGCGTGTTGGTTGGCGTGTTAGTCGGTGTGTTGGTAGGTGTATTAGTGGGTGTGTTCGTCGGCGTGTTGGTAGGCGTGCTGGTCGCCGTAGGTGTAAGTGTTTTCGTAGGTGTGGGCGTAGAAGTTGGTTCCTTGCTTGTTAAAATTGTGTCAATGATGATCTTGTAAGGCAGGTAGTTGCCTCCGCCATGGTTCCAAAGGGAATCTCTGCCATATAAGAGACCACAGTCCAGAAATGGATTGTTGTTATAGATCGTGAAATTATTAGGATTCCCGTCACGTTCTGCCCAAACAACATAGTCCCAATCGTTATTGTTATTTGGATTTTTGAAGGCAATCACGGGACCTTGTGGGCAACCCCAGTAATTGTTTGTCGCATTGAAATTTTGGACATTGTTGTCAGATGGGCCATTATTTATAACGTCGAAACCTGTGTTATTCTGGAAAACATTGTAGTTGGCATTCGTTCCTGGTTTTCCCTGACCTCCAACGGATTGAATCCCATCTACATTACCCTGGATCGTATTATTCTGTATTTTGACAGAAGTATTTCCTACCAATACATCCACCAATATAGCCTGGCCCCATCCCTGAATGACAAAACCGGTGATGGTAACGCCGCCTGCATTGATGGTGACTGCCGTCCCTGAACCGGATCCTTGAAGGATTGGTGCATATGGGCCAGCACCAGCAGTTGTAAGACCACCCGGATCGCCCATGATGGTCAGGTTCTCTTTGGCAATGACAATTTGTTCGTTATAAGTCCCGGCTTCAACATAAATTGTCCAACCCGAACTATCGACCAGGGGATCATTAATTGCAGCCTGAATGGAAGTATACGAGGTTGTACAACCTATGCCGGTTCCGCCCCAGGAAATCGGCAGAACACCTGCAGGACAGCCAATCGGATCAGGAGCTGTAAGTGCCGCGACCGCCTGGGTGGAAGCCACGGAATGGATTGTCCATTTTCATCCGTCAACACCAAATCAGATGAGTTTAGTTGCGCTACAACTTCAGTAAGGCTGGCCGTATCTGTCTTCTGGGTATCCGGTTCCACTGCAGCTGGTGCTTCTATGGCAGCAATTTCCGTGGCAATTGGATCAGTAGGAAGTATCTCTTCCGGGGAGATCGTTACATCAGTTACAGGCTCTTGCGTAGACGCCTCGGCGGCAGCAGGCGGCTCGGTGGATACATCGTTAACGACAGGTTCATCGGTGGGTGGCGGAGCCACGGAGGTCTCCACTGGAGGAGGTGTTGAATCATCAGCCAGCACACTGGTTGGCAGGATAATGGATGATAACAAGGAAAAAAGGACAACGATGGATAAGGCGGTAAGCTTCTTTGTTCGCTTCATTGTAAAATCTCCTTCCCATCCCCGGTCAAAGCTTCAGGCCATAACAATATTTCCGGGTCGATAACGTAAGCTTGAGGGTGGGATTTAATAAAGGTGGGGCCTTGCATTTTTGTTATCTGCCTGCATGACATGCGCAACGGAGTTCTGTTACATTCGCCGGGTAACAAAGCGGTCTCAACTTGCCCGGTCAGGTCTCAAAAGTTCCCACATATGGTCATAATCGTCTAAAAACACTCATTTAAGTCATATATCGCCTGTTCGTGTAATGGAATTGAAACGTAGCAGCCAGGTCCAAATTTCGAGTTTTCCCCCATAGGCCCATGCATTTCTTACAATCTTGTAATCTCAAAAGCACCTGATTTACCCATCGTTCATCACTCGACACCCTATAATTTGAAAACGATAAATAATCTCAACAGGGCATGGCGCAAAGCCATGGATCTACTGTCATATCGCTGGTTAGGATCTCATTCCGTAATCGGAGATATCGGGCGCCCTGGGGTAAGATAAATGCCGTATAAACCAATCCGACTCTTCCTGACACTTACTTTCATCATCACCCTCTTCTCTGCTCTCCTGCCATCGGGAGCTGTCCAGGCTTTGGCCGGTCCGTTTGACGGCAAGGTACTTCCCGGATTGGGAGATTTCATCAAGCAGGTCAGAAATGGTAAGGCCGGTGAATTACGAGGCATTTACATACCGGGTATCCTTGCAGCCACCGTCGTCCAGCAGCCTGCCGGGATGGATGACTTTGTCTCCCCCTGGCAGAATGTCATCACCCAGTTCGGCCTGGCCTCGAGATTCGGATCGACCGGCCTGTTGGCGCATAACTACCTGGCAGGTGAAGCCTTTGCGCTGCTCCAGGAAGGCCAGGAAATCCATCTGATCGATGGCAGCGGGACAATATCAACTTTTACCGTTACACAAATCCTTCGCTACCAGGCCCTGGAAACCGGCACTGCCACCCGCTTTCTGGACCTGCAGAGCCGTACATCCATTACATCCGCCAGCCTGTTTACCAAAATTTACAGCCAGCCTGGTCAGGTCGTTTTCCAGACCTGCATCCAGGCAGGCGATGATCCATCCTGGGGACGTCTTTTCGTCATTGCCACGCCATCCGATTAATTACGATTTTTATTTCTCCGCCAGACGAAAACCCACCGGTTCGGCGGGTTTTTCTTTTATACAACATGGCCATCTCAACAGATATCGTACAATTGGGAGACTGTACCATGGATATCCTTACCGCCTCCCTCCAGCGTTATTATCAGGCTGCTCAGCGCCGACACCCGCAGATCCTCTATCGGGGTGATGGATCCAGCCGCCGGATCGCGCTGACCTTTGACGATGGTCCGCACCCAATGGATACGCCGCGCCTGCTCGAGGTGCTGGAAAGGCACAAAGTGCGCGCCACGTTCCACCTGGTGGGAAAAAGTGTCGAGCGCCACCCAGACCTGACCCGGCAGATCCACCAGTGCGGGCACCAGCTCGCCCTGCACTGCTACCGCCATATTCCCTTTCCACTTGAAGCAGAAGCAACACTGCGTACGGGACTGGAATGCACACAGAATGCCATCGCAAATGCAGCAGAGGTGTCCCCAGCCTCGATCCGGGACCTGCGGCCACCCTACGGCATCTTTACCCCCCGGACACTGTCCCAGCTCGAGGAGCAGGGATTTCGCCTGGTGATGTGGAGTTGCCTCCCGTCACACTGG
>CAVVPC010000005.1:0-28631 GCA_963750005.1 uncultured Chloroflexia bacterium | reverse complement strand
GTGGAAGGTGGTTCACGTGCATAAATCCCCCGCCTGGCAGGCGCCTCACATCCCGGAATAAATCATTTTCGATCCCGCAGCTATGATTTGCTCTGGATGAGCCTGGCCATCCTGCCTTTAATCTCGCTTTCCTTCCTCTCTTCCCATTATCCCGCAGGATTATTGGTGGGTCTTGCGTGTCGGCCAGGATACCATCCGAGAGGGTGCCGTCCCAACCATTGAGACCATGAGCTGGACTTCGGCCGGACAGCCCCATTGTGTACGAGCCCTGGCTGGCCGGCGTATTTTTCTGGTGGGCTTATGCCTGGGGCGGTGCATCCCTTACGTTTTTCGTACGCGGCGTTTTGATTGGTTTAACCTACAGCTTGATCTGGTCTGCCGCCAGGCAGAATTCCGGGCCGCGCCTGGCGACGATACTTGTCCTGGTTTTGGGGCTCGCCAGCAGCAACAACTGGCAGATGCGGGCGCAATTGTTTGCCTATCCCTTGTTTGCATTTTGTTTATTCGCCCTGCTCAAATGGCAGGCAGGCAATAACAAATACCTCTGGGGAATCCCCCTGGTTACCTCTGTATGGGTGAACGTTCACGGCTCTTTCATCCTGGCATTTCTCCTTGCGGGGGCCGCGCTTGTGTTTGGAAAAGGAAATCGTAAGGCCTTGTTTTTTACGCTGGTTTTGATGTTTGCTGTAACGCTGGCAAACCCCCAGGGAATCCACCTGTGGGGACATGTGGCGTTCATGCTGACAACCCCCTCCAATCAGGCGTACAGTCTGGAGTGGCAGCCGCCGGTCAACGCAGGCTGGCAGATGAACATCTTTTTTGCCTGGACTCTACTCTTCGCACCGCTGGTTGCATTTTCAGCCCGCAAACTTTCCGTGCTGGAATGGGTATGGTTCCTCGGCTTTGGCTGGCTGGCATTTTCGGGCCTCCGATATGTAATCTGGTTTCTTTTTATCCTGACAGTGCTGACTTCCGGACCTCTGGCAGCTTTAACCCGTTATAGACTGGACAGCCCTGTAAAGATTTCATCGCCCTCCTTTGAATATTGCGCTTGCCTGCCTGTTCATTCCCCTTTCCCTGCTGTACCTGCCAGGCCTCCGGGAAAAATGGTGGCCGGAGGCGCCCTCCCCCTATTCCATGGAGCTGACACCTTTTGGCGCAGATAAATGGCTGAAGGATCATCCGATGTTCCAGGCCCTCTCTGGAACGATTACATATTTGGCAGTTATCTCCTGTTTCCTCTGCCATCGCGGCCCATCTCCATTGATAGTCGCTTCTTTCCCTTCCCGCCCCAGCAAATTCAGGAATACCAGGAGATCAGCAGAGGTCGGAGGCCGGGAATTGGCATTCGATCGCAATGGCATCAATCTCCTGCTGCTTTCTCCTGAGAGACAGTCAACCCTCGTGGATCAGGTCGGATCTTCCGGGAAATGGTGCGAGAGTATCCGGGACGACATTGCAGTCATCTTTTCAAGGTGTGAGCCGATCCAATGAACCGCTTTCAGGGCAGGCTGGCTGTCCAGCAGCGGGTGCTTCCCAGTTACCGGGTCCCATTCTTCGATCTGCTTGCCTCGGCGTGCGAAGGAGGGATGAGTTTGTTCACAGGCCTGCCGCGTCCCCAGTGAAGGGATTACGACACCACAAGCCAGTTACAAATGTACCAATTACAAATCAAGGACAAAATCTCCATTTATTTGGCGGATCGTTTTATCTTTGTTACCAAGGCGGTCTAATGGACTGGCTGGAAAAGTCCAATCCAGATGCGTTGATCGTGGAGGCCAACCCTCGTTACCTGTCCACGCCCTCTGCTGTCCGCTGGATGCACAAGCGGAAGAGGCCAGTCCTTGGCTGGGGATTGGGATCACCTCCCATTCGGGGGTTTCTCAAGCAAAGAAGAGCCTCATTCATAAGGCAATTCGATGCCATGATCGCCTACAGCCAGCGCGGTTCGGATGAGTATGCCGCGCTCGGTTTTCCGCGTGAGAAAATTCTTTGTGGCGTATAATTCTGTTTCTGCGCTACCGAGGAGCCACTACCGGCGCCCGATCATGGACCTTCAGGACCAGCGACCGTGCATTCTTTTTGTTGGCAGGCTTCAAGTCTCGAAAACGGATCGATTTACTGCTGCGCGCCAGCGCACGAGCTGAACCCGAAGCCGCGGCTTGTCATTGTTGGCGATGGGCCCGAAAGGCAGGCACTGAAGTCGCTTGCTGCGGAAATCTATCCACAGGCGGAGTTTGTGGGAGCCAAACATGGGGTTGAGTTAAAGCCTTATTTCACGGAAGCCAACCTCTTCGTCCTGCCTGGAACCGGTGGGCTCGCCGTACAGGAGGCGATGAGCTATGGGCTTCCGGTCATCGTCGCACAGGGCGATGGCACGCAGGATGACCTGGTCCGGCCGGAGAATGGCTGGCAGATCCCACCGGGGAATTTTGATGCCCTTCTGAATACAATGAGAGACGCGCTGTCGGATGCAGCGCGTCTGAAAAGGATGGGGCGAAGAAGCGTACCGGATCGTGAAGGAGGAGATCAATATCGAAATGATGGCAGGGACCTTCGTAACGGCGTTAAACGCTTTGACCGGCAAATGAATGGACGGCTTCGTCCATGTCATTGTAGATGGGAATGTTGTGTAGAAAGCCGGCAATATTCAACACATAGTAGATATTGGGGTTCGGGCAGGCCAATTTGAAATATGGGGATTTATACGGCTCAGCATTGCGCTCGATTAATGACAGCCACATCATCCGGGGGAGTGAACAGGATAAAGGAGTTATGGATGGCCCGCAGACCTGCGCTGGTGAGCACTTCCACCCCTGAGAGATCCAGCAGCAGGTACCGGGAGCCCTCCTGATGAAGCTGCCGGACCTGAGTCATTAATTGGCTCTCCGTGTCACCGTGCAGATGGCCGCTCAAATGAAGAACAGCAATCGGAGTTTCTGCTTCAATTTTCGAGGTTGTGATATTCAGTTCGTTCATGTCAAATCATTCCTTGGCCGATGGAAAGGGGAAAATGCTTAATGTAGACTTCTTCTACCTTACGCTTCTTACAGAAAACGGACCCGTCTTTGATAAAGATAAGTTAAAAATGCATCATGGAGCAAGGTCTTCCTTGTTCCGCTCCACGTTTACCCACATCTGCCTGCCATCGGTGGCGACATCGATCCAGCCGTTCTTGTCGGTACGCAGCAGATCGTAATCCTTGACCAGATCCAGGACTTCCGTATCAGGCATCCCATTTTCGTCGGCAGCGCTCACATCCAGCACAACCAGCTCGGGATTTAAATTATTGATCCATTCAGGCGGGTTGGAGATTGCGTATCCGGAATCGGCCAGGGAGAGAACGCTCACGGGACCGATGTCGGCACCGCGCACGCAGCTCATCCAGCGCTTCGAAGCTCATACCGATAGGAAGCAGGGCGCGGAACTTGTCCCATTCGACCAGCAGGACTGCGCCGCGCGGGCCGGTGGTCAGTACCTTGATGGTTGCACCGTCGCCCAGGTCCAGGGTTTGTCCGGGTTCCGCATCTGTCACCGGAATATCCTGCAGCGACAGATATTCATTCAGCACGCCCGAAGAGAACGAGGCCTGACGGTTACCGCTCCACAGGACCTGGTCCGGCGGATAACGCTCGATGACACGCGGCAGGGCGGCCACATCCTCCTCATCAGTCGAGCCGACGATAAGCCAGTCCAGCTTGCGATTGAAGGCAGACAGCCGTCTCCCCAGCTCATCGGACAGGGTCGTCACGCTGGGTCCGCCGTTGATCAGCACATGCTTCCCGCTGGGCGTTGTAATCAAGCACTGCATCCGCGGAACCTACATTCAGGAACGTCATGTGCAGGCGCTTATCCGGGATGCCGGACGCCGGCGCGCCAGGTCAGCAGCACGGCGATCGACAGGATGAGAATGCCGCCTCCCAGCCCGACCATGCGGGCTCGCCCTTTAATGGAACTTGCCGCATCCTTGATTTTGGATCCGCCAAATGTCACTGCAAAAAGCACCACGTAAAAGAAGATCACGAACCAGAGTGACATTTTTCCAAGGACCAGGGTTCCATGCGGCACCCTGTCGAACAGCTCCACGGCACGGATCGTATATTCCACAAACGGCCAGGCGACCCAGGCGGCAAGCTGTCCCAGCGGGAACCAGATGTGACTGAGCAATACCGCCAGCCCGCCAAGGATCATCACCGCGGGCTGCGGAGGCAGGATGAAGGGGTTGGCAATAAACGAAACAAGGGAAATACGCTGGAATTGATAGGCCATGATCGGAATGGTGGTTAGCTGGGCGGCAAATGTCAGAAGCACGAATTCGGCGAACAGCTCGGCAATTTTTTCGCCGGCCGCGGACTGGAAAAAGTTTTGTCAGGATTCGATTCGAGAAGCGCGTAAATGGATCTGCATACAGGATCAGTCCCAGGGTGGCGAAGAAGGAAAGCTGAAAGCCGACATCCCAAATATACAACGGATTCCAGATACACATCAACAGTGCCACGCCGAGCAGTGTGTTCAGGGCAAGTTGCCTGCGACCCACCTGCACGGCAAAGAGGGCCAGGGTTCCCATCAACAGCGGCCCGCACCACTGCCGCAGACGCGCCGACCATGATCGTATACAGGATGATCCCGACTACTGCCAGCATCGCGCCACGCCGCTGGCCGAGAAACCGGCTAAAGAGCAGTACGAACAGCCCCGGCAATGATGCTCATATTGAATCCGGAAATGGCGATAATGTGGGCCGTACCGGTATTCTTGAATGCCTGCTGCAGCTGGTCCGTCAGGCCGGTATCCACACCCAGCAGGATCCCCGCCAGCAGGGAAGACTCCGGATCAGGGAACAGCTGATAGATATTCTCCAGTGATTTTTCCTTGAAGCCATACACCGCTTTCAAGATCGGATTCCCGCCGTTGCCCGGGAGGACTGTTACTTCAGCACTGGACATGTAGGAATGGATGTGCTGGGCAGCCAGGTAATCGCGATAGGAGAAATCCTCATTCTCGGGCGGTGTCTTGACCTTGCCGCGCAGGCGCACGATATCGCCGTAATGAAAGACCTGGTTGTTGGAGACCCGCGCCAGGAGCATTCCCTCTGCAGGCAGTTGCCGGTCTCCGGTATCCACGTCTGTCACTTTCACCCGCAGGTTGGTGTAATTGATCCCGGTAATCGGGCGGCTCGGTGAGTGTGCCCGTGACCAGTAGATCATAGTCGCGGTCGTTGTAAAAGGCGATATGATAGGCATCGAACTTCGGGACAGTCATCTGGTAGCGCGCCGCGCCAGAGAAGAGGCCGAGGAGAAGCATGAATGTAAAAGGGATGAGCGTGGGAGAGAGGATAAGGAGAAGGAGGCAGGCGGTTGGCAAAAACCCGGGCGAGAATGGCCAGCAGAAGCGCAAGAGCGGCAAGTGCCACCCAGACCTAAGTGAAAAAGAGACCAGCTTGCCAAGCACGATCCCCGCCAGGAAGGCAATGGCAAACCACATCAGCGGAAGCCGGGTGGTCAACAAGTCCGGTATGCGACTGGTCGGGGTGGTTTCTGCCGCCTGCATAAGTGCCTTTCATCATAGCATAGAATTGTATGTGTAGGATAAAATTTCAATCATGCCACAATCCAACCTCATTCTTGTCACCGGAGCAACCGGATATGTCGGCGGGCGGCTGGTGCCGCGATTGCTTGACGCGGGTTATCGTGTCCGCTGTCTGGTGCGGGACCCCGGCCGCCTGCAGGGTCGTCCCTGGCTGAAGCGGGTGGAAGTGGTGACCGGGGACGCTCTCTCCAAGGGGCCATTGATGGATGCGATGCAGGATGTTTCGGCTGCCTATTATCTTATCCATGGCAAGCAGGGGGGGCAGATCAGTGCCAACCGCGATCTGGAAGTTGCCCGCAATTTTGCCGAAGCCGCCCGGGATGCGAACATCGAGACGCATCATTTACCTCGGCGAGCTGGTGGACCCGACATCCGATCTTTCCCCCTACCTGCGCGCACGCCATGAGACAGGATACATCCTGCGCTACAGCTCAGTGCCGGTCACGGAGTTCCGCGCCGGCATGATCGTTGGTTCGGGCTCGGCGCTGTTTGAAATGATCCGCTATTTGACGGAACGCCAGCCACTGCTGGTCTGCCCGGCCTGGTTCTTCTCGGAGGCGCAGCCAATCGCCATTCGGGATGTGCTGTCCTATCTGATCGACGCTCTCAAAACACCCGATAGCACCGGCAGGATGATCGAGATCGGCGGTCCAACCCGTCTCACCTACGCGGATATGATGCTTGGGTATGCAAAGGAACGCGATCTTAAAGGACAGCTGATCCGCACGCCGTTCTATGCGCCGCGTCTTTCCGCCTACTGGGTGCACATGGTGACACCTATCCACTGGCGCGTCCTGCTGCCGCTGATCGAGGGCCTGCGGGCCCGGCTGATCGTCCGGGATGGAGCGGCAAAGGAGCTGTTCCCGCAGATCAAGCCGATCGACTTCCAGACCGCCGTCCATCTGGCGCTTGGACGCATCCTGCGGGACAACGTCGAGACCAGCTGGTCCGACGCGCTGGTCACCGTGGCGGGGGATGTCAAGCCCTACCAGTTCGTTGTCGAAGAGGGCATGTATGTGGAGAAGCGCCAGCAGCTTCGTCGATCTTTCGCCTCAGGATGTGTTCCGCTCGTACACAGGCATCGGCGGCGAACGCGGCTGGCTGTACATGGACTGGTCCTGGGCGATGCGCGGCTGGATGGACAAGGCTGTCGGCGGCGTGGGCCTGCGACGCGGCCGCCGTCACCCGGATGACATCCGCGCCGGCGAGTCGCTGGATTTCTGGCGCGTGGAAGAAGTGCAAAAGGATCGTCTCATGCGCCTGCGGGCCGAGATGAAACTGCCTGGCAAGGCCTGGCTGCAGTTCGAGTCCGAGCCGAAGGATGGGAAAACACTACTGACCGTAACCGCCTACTTCGCACCGCATGGACTTTTCGGTTTTCTCTACTGGTATGCCATGTGGCCCTTCCATAAATTCATCTTCGATGGGCTCACGCGGCAGGTCGCTTCGCGGGCGCGCGTGCTGGCTCATGCGTATGGATAGACTGATCCTGGTTACGGGAGCAACAGGATACATTGCCAGCCGGCTGATTCCCACGTTTGCTGGAGGCCGGCTACCGGGTGCGCTGCCTGGCCCGTGACCCGCGTCGACTCGCTGGGCGCAGCTGGTTCTCTCAAGTGGAAATGGTGCAGGGCGATGTGACGATCCCATCCACTCTTGCACAAGCCCTGGATGGAGTGCACACAGCCTATTATCTGATCCACAACATGACCCATGGGCACGGCTATACCGCTCTTGAGCTGGACAGTGCCCGCGCCTTTGCCTCCGCCGCGGCCGAAGCCGGTGTACAGCACATCATTTATCTGGGCGGGCTTGCCGACCCCGAGCAGCATATCGCCCCTCACATGCGCTCACGCATCGAGACGGGACGCGTCCTGCGCGAGGGCAAAGTGTCCCGGTGACCGAGTTCCGCGCAGGCGTGATCGCTGGCTCCGGGAGCATCTCCTTCGAAATGATCCGCTTCATGACCGAGCTGTTCCCCATCGTGCCCGGCCCAACGTGGATGAAGAACAGGTCCCAGCCGATCGCCATGCAGAACGTGATCGATTATCTGTTGCCGCGCTGACCAATCCCAATGGCCACGGCGGAGTCTTCGAGATCGGTGGCCCCGACATCACCACATATGGCGATCTGATGCTGCGCTATGCGCGCCTGCGCGGCCTCAAACGGAGCATGTTCCTGATCCCTGGCACTTCCCTCGGGTTCATGGCATTTGGTGTGGGGTTGATGACGCCCGTGCCGTATCCCATTGCCTATGCCTTGATCGGCGGCCTGTCTGCTGATAGCATTGTCAAGCACCCGGAAGCTTTGAAGGTCTTCCCTGAAGTGACATTGATCGATTTTGATTCCGCTGCGAAGGATGCGCTCGAGAAAACACATCCATCCCAGATCGAACATGTCTGGGATGATGGAAGCCAGGAGCGCAAAATCCATCAAGCACGAAGGTTGTTTCATCGATCACCGGGAAACTCAAATCGAGGCAGGGCCGCAAAAGTATTTTCTGCTATACAGCAATTTGTCGCCAGATCAACCAGTTTAAGGAAGTCTTGAAGACGGACGAGAGAATTATCGTCTGTGTGAAAAATCAATCTGCCGGTGAAAAATGGATCGAGTGGCGGGTGAGAAGTCACGCTGCCCCCGCAGGAGATTTTCACAAACGTGACCCACCTTGCTCAAACCGTTTTCTTCCGCCCGCGTGGATTGCCTGGATTTTTGTATTGGTATTTTCTGTATCCATTTCATTGATAACTTTCGAAGGTCGATCAAAGCTGTAATCAACCAAAGTAAAGACTCAATGAAGCGATATCTTCTCATTGTTTTTATTATTTTTGCCATTGCTGCTGCCATGGTCTTGATTGCGCTGTATGTTCCCAACGTCGCTGCCTGTTAATTCCGATTTCAGCGCCATCTACAACACAGACCTTGCACTCGTTCACCAGCATTCCCATTTATGATCTTGAAAAAGTGGAAGCTCTGGCAGTCCAATATGCAGGCATCCCGGCCGAGGACTTCTTTCTGGCCCGCTTCCCCTATCCACCCTGGTATGCGCTGAGCACGTTTTATCTTGGGCTGATGACCGCCAGATCGGCGGGGACCTTGTGGTTCGAGCTTAATCTCGTCATGCTGTTCCTGTCCGTCTGGCTGCTCACGGATGGCTGGTCCGGGCGTATGCGCCTGGTCGCCTTCCCGCTCGCATTGTTCTTCCTGCCTGTGCTGGGAGCGCTGTCCGTAGGGCAGTATGATTTTCCCGTTTTACTTGGCACATCCTTATTGATCTATTCATTGCGCAGGGAAAATGTGGGGTTGACCGTTCTGGGCATGGTGCTGCTCACCTTCAAGCCCCATCTCGGCACATTGATTCTCCTGGCCGCCCTGGGATGGCTGATTTATAGAGGCGGTATCTTTGGACGGAGGGTAATGCGTCCGCTGATCATTGCGGGAGTCATTCTCTTTGCAGCTGGTTTTATTGCTGACCCAACCTGGGTCGTGTCTTATCCCAAAATGCTGCTGGGCTATCAGAATGAAGGCAATGTATCCTCCTGCTCGGAGTGTGCCAGCCTGCCGGTCTGGATCTCGCGCTGGTTCTTCGATGGGTCGCTGACAGCGGCAGGGGGAATTGCCATTGTCCTGCTCATCCTTTTCATCGCTGCGTTTATTCTCAGCCGTTCCCTCTGGAAGCCACATGAGCTGTTATTAACCGCCGCACTGCTGGTCACGCTCCTGGTCAGCCCGTATCTGTATAACTATGATTTTTTAATGCTGCTGGTTCCGTTTGCGGTCTTGATCCACAAAGGTAATCTGGTGGAAAAAATCATTGTGCCTCTCTGCTATCTTGTTCCAACATTTGCACTTATCATTTATGGGCGCAGTGGTAACTTCGCGTTGATTCTTGTTTCCGTGATTCTAATTATCCTTTTGTATATACGCGCAAAAAATCCTGTCATTGACTTTACCGCAGGCGAGGCATACAATACCAATACAAATTAAATAGACCAGTCAGCGGCGAAGCCGGTGACACCTGCACTGCACCAAACGCAATGCGGTGCAAGTGAATTCCGGCACTGTCGCGCAACTGTAATTTCGAAGATTGATATCGAATACTCGATTATCGCTCTTCGAATAAGTCAGGTCGCCCGCTCTGGTCGGTTCTACCACACTCTCGCGGAAGGAGGTGGGGGACGGCCCAATCGGATTGCCTCTCCAACCTCCCCAGCCCATGCTGGGGATTTTGATTCCCCACTATAAATGGAGAAAACATGTTAGGGAAATTCTTGTTAGTAACTTTACTTATCAGCTTGATGGCTGCGTGCTCGCCTCAAGCCACACCCGCTTCGGCTCCTGTCGTAACTCAGTTACCTGCCACTATGGCTCCAGGCGATTTGACAGCGCCACCGCAATCCTTTACAGACGGTCTGAATCGTCAAGTGACTGTAGCGGGAGGTATTGCAAGGCGCATTGTATCTCTTGCACCTTCCAACACGGAAATAATATTTGCCATTGGCGCAGGAGATCAGGTCGTTGGGCGCGATCAATTATCTGATTTCCCTGAAGCGGCAAAAAATGTAACAGATGTTGGCCCTACATTTGACGCATTGAATACCGAACAGATCGTTTCCCTGAAGCCCGACCTGGTACTGGCTGCTGAAATCAACACACCGGAGCAGGTGAAGCAGCTCGAAAATTTAGGCTTGACGGTATATTATTTGAAGAATCCACTTACACTGGAGGAAATGTATGGCAACCTGGAGATCGTCGCACAATTGACCGGACACGAACAGGAAACGGCTGCTCTTATTGAGTCGCTCAAGGCACGTGTAGCTGCCGTTGACGAGAAGATCGCTCCGATCAGCTCACGTCCGAACGTTTTTTATGAATTGGATGGCACCGATCCAGCCAAGCCATATACGGCCGGCAAAGGGACCTTCATTACCCAGTTGATCGAGCGCGCAGGTGGACATAATATTGCGTCTGACCTTGAGGGCTATCCGCAAATGAGCCTTGAGCAAGTCGTCGCCGCGGATCCGGCGTTCATCATTCTGGGAGATGCCCGGTATGGTGTTTCCCCTGAATCGATCGCACAACGTCCCGGTTGGGAAAACATAAGTGCTGTCAAAAACGGCAAGGTTTTGCCGTTTAACGATGACCTGGTCAGCCGTCCCGGTCCCCGCCTGGTGGATGCACTTGAGGAACTGGCAAAGTTATTGAGACCGGAGTTATTTCAATAGCGCAAAAGGACTTCGGATGTTTGGCTGCTCCCCGGCGCTTCCGAAGTCCGAATCCATCCTCAATATGCGCAATCCCTTCATCGTTGCCCTGCTTGCATTAATTGTCATGCTTATTTTTAGCATGGCAATTGGTTCTGTATTTGTTCCGCTTCCTGAGTTGTGGCATGTGTTAACGGGCAACCAAACGAATGAAACCTACCGCACAATCCTTCTGGATATCCGTTTGCCACGTACTATCTTGATAGCAATGGTCGGCGCAGCGCTGGCTGGGAGTGGTGCAACGTACCAGGGATTATTCCGCAATCCACTGGCAGATCCCTATCTGATCGGTGTGGCTGCCGGCGCCGGGCTGGGGGCGATCCTCGCCATGTCGGTGAAATGGCCATACACAACGCTTGGTCTGCTGGCTGTGCCATTCGCGGCTTTTGTCGCCAGCCTGCTGACAGTCTATTTGGTTTATACCTTTGCACACATCGGTAAAACTGTGCCAACCACAAATCTGATTTTGGCAGGCGTCGCGGTTTCCTCCTTCGCTACAGCGTTGACATCATTTCTGATCCTTCGCTCCACTGGCGAAGTACGCCGTGCCATTGGATGGTTGTTAGGCGGTGTGAGTCTGATTGGCTGGGATGCAACGCTGGCACTGATCCCCTACCTTGCCATTGGACTCACAATACTGGTCCTGAGCGGATATGCTCTCAATCTCCTGCAATTTGGCGATGACCAGGCAACCCAAATGGGATTGAATGTTCAACGCGCAAAATTCATTATCATTGTAGCGGCTTCGCTTGTCACTGCGGCGGCGGTCTCTTTTGCAGGCATCATCGGTTTCGTGGGGCTCATCGTGCCGCATATAGTCCGCATCTGGTGGGGTGTGGATTATCGCAGGCTGATCCCTCTGAGCATACTTGGCGGCGCGTCGGTTTTGCTCTTTGCAGATGTGCTGGCGCGTATTGTGATCGCTCCTCAGGAATTGCCGGTTGGGATTGTCACTGCCCTGGCTGGTGCGCCGTTTTTCCTTTGGGTTTTGCGCCGTGCAAAGAACCAGGGTGTATGGTGAATAAAATGAGCATGGAAAAAAAGAAAGTTAAAAAGGGACTGGTGATCGTCAACACAGGGAATGGTAAAGGCAAGAGCACTTCTGCATTTGGAGTTCTCCTGCGTGCCTGGGGACGCGGGTTTCGTGTTTGTGTCGTGCAATTCATCAAAGCCGAGACCGGGCAATGGGGTGAGATCAAAGCTGCAAAAAAGCTTGATATTGACTGGTTTGCAACAGGCGATGGCTTTACCTGGACATCCAGGGATATGGATGAAACTGTTGCGCGTGCCATCCATGGTTGGGAGATCGCCCGTGAAAAAATCGTAAGTCGAAATTATGATTTGATTGTTCTCGACGAATTTACGTACGCGCTGCATTTTGGCTGGCTGGATGCAGCCCAAATTATTGACTGGCTCAGAGTCAACAAGCCCGAAGATCTTCATCTCATTATCACCGGGCGTGATGCGCCCCAGGAGCTGATCGATTATGCCGATCTCGTCACAGAGATGCGCGAAATCAAGCACCCATTCACAACCCAGGGGATTCAAGCGCAACCCGGGATTGAGTTTTAAAAAGGAGACCTATGTTTCTTGATTCTTTAATTTCCACCATTCCACCCCTGGATGAAACTGCGATGCAGGCAGCACAGGCACGGCAGGATACACTGACCAAGCCGCGCGGGAGTTTGGGGAGGCTGGAGGAGTTGTCGATTCATCTGGCGGGGATGAAAGCCGATCCAATTCCTTCGGTGGAACGCAAGGCTGTTATCGTGATGGCGGCTGATCATGGTGTGACGGCTGAAGGCGTAAGCGCTTATCCGGCGGAGGTCACCCGCCAGATGGTGTTGAACTTCCTGAACGGTGGTGCAGCGATCAATACGCTGGCGCGGCAGGCCGGGCACGCGTCACAATCGTGGATATTGGCGTGGCAGCAGATTTTGAGCCGGCGCCCGGATTGATCCAGCGCAAGGTCATGTACGGGACGCGGAATATGGCGCAAGGTCCCGCGATGACGCGGGAAGAAGCCGAGCAGGCACTCCAGGTGGGAATGGATGTTTTGAATGAGGAAGCCGGGCGTGGCCTCGATATCGTCGCCACCGGGGATATGGGAATTGGGAATACCACGCCCTCCTCTGCGATTGTTGCCGCGCTGACAGGCCTGCCTGTCGCCCAGGTCGTTGGACGCGGTACAGGCATCGATAATCAGGGACTGGAGCGCAAGATCAGGGTGATTGAGCAGGCATTGTCTGTAAATCGGCCAAATCATAAGGATCCGTTGGATGTTTTACATAAAATTGGCGGGCTTGAAATCGCCGGCCTGGCAGGGGTGATGATTGCTGCTGCAAGCCAGCGAATCCCTGTCGTTGTGGATGGTTTCATTTCAACTGCCGCCGCAATGATCGCTGCAGGACTCGCGCCCCGCGTACGCGATTATTTGATCAGCGCTCATCAGTCGGTGGAGATTGGTCACCAGGTGATGCTTAAACATTTGAGTCTGACGCCTTTGCTGGATCTAAATTTGCGTCTCGGCGAAGGGACCGGTGCAGCACTTGCCTTCCATCTCATTGAAGCCTCGACCCGGATCCTGCGGGAAATGGCAACTTTCGGCGAAGCCGGTGTGAGCAACAAGGAATAAATGCGCAGCTTGCGCACCGCCTTTGGTTTGATGACGACTCTTCCGGTCAGACTCCCCGACGATTGGTCGGCGGGCGATAGCGGCCGCGCCGTCTGTATGGTATCCATTTGTCGGACTGGTCATTGGTGCCCTGACATGGCTGGCCTGGAAAGGTGCTACATTGATATTTCCTCCACTTGTAGCAGGGATCGCTGCCCTCATCGTTTGGGTCCTGCTGACAGGCGGACTGCATCTCGATGGTCTGGCCGATTGTTGTGATGGCTTGCTGGTAAGCGCACCCGTGGAACGCAGACTTGAAATCATGAAAGACCCGCACGTAGGGGCATTCGGTGTGACTGGTTTGATTCTGATTTTGTTTCTCAAAGCTGCCACACTAGCCTCCCTTAGGCAGGACTTCAAGTTTTGGAATCCTGCTCGCAGCGAGTTTGGCGCGCTGGTGCATTCTGCCAGCCGGGTTGCTTCCCTTGGCACGCACTTCCGGTATGGGCGCGGATTTTGTACTGGGTTTTCAGCGCTCCTTTATCCTGTGGGGCGCGGCGATTCCGATTGTTATTACCATCCTGCTTGGCAGCCGCGGATCTTCTATCCGCATTTGTGGGCATAGGCGCGGCGATTTTGGTTTTGTTGCTGGCAAAGTCACGTATCGGTGGCCTCACCGGCGATGTATTCGGTATGATCGTTGAAATTGTCGAAACTTCTGTTTTACTAACTTTTCTGATTGGATAATCATGCAGGCTTTTCCTTTTCGGCTTGGCACTACCTCCTACATCATCCCCGATGATATCCTGCCCAATGCGCGTTATCTGGCAGACAAGGTCAGCGACATTGAATTGATTTTGTTTGAAGTGGATGATGGTCCCAATAATCTACCTTCGCCCGAAGTGATACACGAACTGTCGCAGATTGCAAGTCAATATGACCTGACCTACACTGTCCATTTGCCGCTTGACCTGAAGCTGGGTGATCATGGCTCTGAACAGGATCAATCACTTGTCAAGGCAGAACGTGTGATCGATTGCACCCGTGAACTTGATCCCTGGGCATACGTTCTCCATTTGGATGGAAGATCCGTCCGTACTTCGTCGGATGCGGCAGCAATCAAACACTGGCAGGATCAATCGGTACAGGCGCTGGAAATTGTCTCAGAGTGGGTGGGTGGCGCGGAACAAACTGGCCGTTGAGAATCTGGAAACCTATCCGCTCGATTTTATTCAACCTGTGCTGGACCGCATCCCGGTCAGCCGCTGTGTGGATATTGGCCATTTGTGGCTGGACGATCACGATCCCATTCCCTATCTGAGATCAGCACTGGCCCGTACACGCGTGGTTCACATCCATGGCATTGCGGAACGCGACCATCGCTCGCTGTCGTTCATGTCGCAGGAAAAGGTCCGCAAAGTATGGAATGAACTGATCCAGGCGGGATATGAGGGCGTGCTGACACTCGAGATTTTTTCGGAAGAGGATTTCATTTCTTCACTGGAAGTCATTGAGGGATTATCGTAATGGCTCACGTCACCCTCATCCTTGGCGGCGCACGAAGTGGAAAATCATCCTATGCACAAAGCCTGGCGGCGGCATCAGGGAAATCGGTGACCTTCCTTGCCACCGCACAGGCGTTGGATGACGAGATGTCCGAGCGTATCCAAAAACATCGTCTCGAACGTCCAGCAAATTGGGAAACACTTGAAATTCCGTCTGATATTGCATCTTGTGTGGCACAAATAAAAACAAAGGTAGTGATCCTGGATTGCATCACTTTGTTAATCACGAATCTTATGATGCAATATGTAAATGATGACATTGTCGATGAAGCTCCATTTATGTCGGCTGTCCATAGGGAAATCGCTGATCTGCTTGGCGCGCTTCAGCGGCAGCAACAGGAATGGCTTGTCGTATCCAATGAAACAGGTCTGGGACTTGTCCCGCCATATCAAATGGGACGTGTCTATCGCGATGCCATCGGTTGGGCAAATCAACGGCTTGCACGTGAAGCAGACAAAGTGATCTTCATGGTAGCAGGTATTCCAACCACGATTAAGTAGGTCTTCATGGAAATCACAATTCGAAAAATCGACTCACAGGAATCACCGCAGACAAAATCATTCTCGCGCAAATCCACGGTGAATTCACGACTTGTACTTCGCATCGAGAATGAGAAATTGGCTTACACGATTGTGCCGGTTGAACCCTATGAAAGAGATGTCCCTGTGGAAGATGTGGATTACGGATTTGATGACACGGGTCCTGCGATCTTTTTCGCCAGAATCGGATGGAAACATCGCCGGGCGAATCAAAATGATGCGGTGGTGGAATCGATTTGCCTACGTGGAAGATCTCGTTGTCAACCCGGAATATCGCGGCATGGGACTTGGTCGTAGACTACTGGAACGTGGCATTCAATGGGCGCGTGAAAATGGCTTTCCCGGCGTGATGCTCGAAACGCAGGATGATAATGTCCCTGCCTGCACGCTATATCAAAGCTGTGGATTTGTGATAAGCGGCTTCGACCGTAATGTTTATAAAGCCATCAACCCGGACACAAAAGAAACCGCGCTGTATTGGTACTTAATTTTTTAGGGTTGTTATGCTAATAATCCAAAATCTTTCCGTCTCTTACGGCTCCCGCAAAATTTTGCAGGATGTATCCCTCAACGTGCAAAGCGGGGAAGTCCTGGCGCTGATCGGACCGAACGGGGCGGGCAAATCAACGCTCATCCGGGCGGTGAGTGGAGTCATTCCCTATACCGGTCAAATTCGCACGAATGGGGATGACTTCGCCGCGCTCGGAGCGAATCAACGTGCACGCTATGTTGCTACCGTTCCCCAGGCCATCTCTCTGCCTCCAGCATTTACGGTTTGGGAGACCGTTCACTTCGGGCGCACGCCCTACCTGGGCTTTCTTGGTCAGCCTTCAAGCAGGGATGAAGAAATTGTGCGCCAGTCCCTCGAGCGCGTGAGCGCACTTCCTCTTGCAGACCGGCGCGTTGGCGAGCTCTCAGGCGGAGAACAGCAGCGTGTGCTGCTGGCCAGGGCGTTATGCCAGTCCACACCGATCCTCCTGCTCGACGAACCCACCGCGCATCTGGACTTGCAATATCAAGTCAGTCTATTGGAAGTAGTCCATGAACTTGCACACAAGGACAAGCTTGCCGTGCTCATCGCTCTCCATGATCTAAACCTAGCAGCGCATTATGCGGACCGGATTGTGTTAATGGTGGCAGGGCAGATCAAAGCCGAGGGTCAGCCGAAGCAGGTCCTTCGTCGGGAATTGATCGAAGAGGCCTATTGCCTGTCTGTCCAGGTGGTGAAACATCCATTCCTGGATATCCCGCTGGTGTTGCCCGATCAGAGATGAGAATTAAAAATCAAACGCCAGGTGAAATGCCTGGCGTTTGATTTTATGGAAATTATTTAGTCGGAGTGACTAATGACAATTGGCACTGCCGCTATCGGTGAAGGTTGAACCGGCGATGGGGACAAACTGCCAGCTATAACTGCCGGAATGTAAGGTCATTTTCAATACGCCGAAAGTGGAAGAGTTGCGCACCTCACTGCTTGATAAGGCACTTCCAAATCCGTAGTGACCTACACCTCCAGTGCCAACGACAAATTCACGTAAGCCCTGGGAAACGGTCGAGCCTGTGGCATTCATCTGCGCAAAGCGCTCATAATTGTGCTCATGTCCATTAATGACCACTTCCGCGCCAGCGTTATAGAGGATCTGCCAAATTGCCTGTATATCTGAAGCGCTGCCATGGGTAGAACCTGACGACCAGCGTGGTCTATGCCAGTAGGCTAGGACGCAAGCTTTGGGGTTCGCAGCCAGGTCAGACTGCAGCCAGCTCCCCTGAGCACCGCTCGCGGATGTGTCTATTTCGGAATTCAACGAGTAGATGCGCCAGGCACCCAGATTATAGGCATAATAAGCGGGAGGATTATTGAAGTACTGGAAGTATCCGGAAGCACCCGAGGTTTGATACTCATGGTTGCCTGGCGAGGACTTGGTTCGGGCCTTATGACGTCCCCAGGTTGGGTCGTAGCAGTTAGTATATTCAGAAAGCGTGCCGCTATCATAGGCGTTATCACCAGCATTGAATACAGTGCCTGAGATGCCATCCAGTAATTTTGCTGTCGCTTCATCATTGTTGTTACTGCATGTAGAGATATCCCCGGCCCCAACGAGCACCGCATCCCCTGCGGATGAAGTCGCAGTGGGAGCCAGAGTTGAAGTCCGTGTTGGTGTAGCTGTCGGATTGCTGGCAGAAGTTGGTGTCCGGGTGGGTGTTTGAGTTGGATTGCTGACAGAGGTAGGAGTCCGTGTCGGTGTCTGCGTTGGGCCTGTGGAGGTTGGAGTCCGCGTCGCCGTGGGTGCCGTTCCTCCGCCTGTCTGGATCACGAGCTGAGGGCGTTGGCACCTGCCTCGCGGCTGGCCAAACTGAGAGCGGTGCTGCCTGAAGTGGTCAGACCCAAATTATATGTCCCGTTGCCTGTAATATAGGCTGTGACGTTAACACTTGTCCAGGTGTTGCTGTTGACGTTGCCGGGGGACCCGAGCACACTTCCAACGGGTGGGGCATTGTTATAAGTGATGCCTGAACTCAGTCCAGGTGTTGTCGCTGACACCGTGTGCATCGTAACCGGCAGTTGCAGCACTATTGGCATACACTCGCAGGGTCGCGCTTGTCACAGTGCCGGATAATCCCTGTACGTTGAAGCGCAGATAACTGCGGACATCCGGGGAGCCATCCACGCGTATTGAGTTGCTGAGCCATAGTTGGTGCCTGGGTTGGACGATTCCACATAAGAATGAGCGCTGGATATGAAGGTGAATGTACCACCTGCAGATGTGGTCGTTGGATTGGCAGCTGTCGGCGTGCGCGTGAATGTAGCCGTAGCTGATAGAGCGATCGTCGGGGTACGAGTGGGTGTTGGACCAGAGGCTTGAGTTGCAGTTGGGGTTCGGGTTTGCGAAGGTGCAGCTGTGGCAGTAGCAGTTGGCGCGCTGGAGGCAAATGTAAGAACCAATTGTGGAGGATCGCTGCCTTCACGTGAGGAGAATATGACGTTGTCGTTGCTGTCGCCTGCCAGCACAAAACTGTAGGTTCCATTGCCAGTGACCAGTGCAGTGACATTGTATTCCACCCAGGTGTCTTTTGAGATCGAACCTTTGTTGTCGGCCGCGCCACTTGTGCGCGGGGCGGTTATTCCATGTAATCCCAGTCTCAGTCCAGGTACTGCCTGTGGCATATACAGCTGGGCCATTCCGCGTGCTATCTGTTGTACTGTAGACGCGCAAGAGAGCACTTTGGACGGTCCCAGAGGTTCCGCTCACTGTAAATCGGATATAACTTTCGAGGCTGCGATTGTTTGCATTGGTCACATCGAGAGCACTGGAGGTGCCTGCATTTGTATCTGGATTGTTCTCCTCCACCTGTGCATCGGCTTCTGATGTAAAAGTAAGGGTGGATGTGGCTTGAAGGTCAGATCCATGAATTGGATTGAACGGCGTCGACACTGCTGAGACCGGCAGAACGTCGGCGATCAGCATCAGGATCAGTACCACCGCAGTCCAACGGAAGGATCGGTTCTTTGTAAAGGCAACTTTCATTTCCCACAAAGATTGTCTCACTCTGGATCTCATATTCATATAGTCTCCTGTATCTTCTTATCTTCTCCATCCGGCGTATTGGTAGGGCAAGAGGCCAAATAAAAGCGTGTGGATAGAAGCTCCACGCCTCAACTTTTGCATGATGTGCCTGGCTGGGCAACAATCTGTTTACGCGATGTGGGAACAGTGGATTGGCAGCAAATAGAAAGTTGAAACTGCTACAAACAGTGGTGTGGATTGTGATCAGGTTCGATATAAGTCTTGGGCCATCAATGAATAATCATGCCTGAGAAGAAACATCCCCCGCTAATAAAAAGAATTTCCTGAATATCAGGAACCTCAGATTGTTATCGTTGATAACGAGGATTTGCCAGTTCATGTTACATAAATTTATAGTACGATACAAACTCCCTAACTGCATCCTGCGGTTGGGGAGTTTGTATCCGCCACTTGGGGGAGAAATCAGGTTTCCTTTGTTTAATTTACTTGAGTTTAGAGCTGGACTTACGCAAAATGAGCAAAAATCTGTTCTTGAAACGCCATATATGGGCGAATTATACATTTCAGAGCCATATTTGGTATGTCTTTCATGGGCCTGCGTAAGTCCAGCGATGGAATTAAAAACTTCCGAGTGCTTTACAAGGCTTCGGAAGTTTTTACTGGTTTACTTATCTACCTGTCTACTTCTTTTCTTTTATCCCCATCTCCACTTCGTACCTTCTTTTGTATCCTCGATCACAACGCCCAGCTCCTTCAATCGGTCACGGATCAGGTCGGACATTGCCCATAGTTTTTGCTTGCGGACTTCGCTGCGGACTTCCACCAGCAGGTCGACGAATTTATCTGCATCGCCGGAGCCCTCCTTTTCCTGCAGGCGCAGGCCAAGGACGCCGGTCAGTTCACGCAGCATTGCCTGGGCAGGCTGGAGTTGTTCACTGTTCGCGCCGTTGTCACGGGCGGTGTTGATGGCTTTGACGAGTTCATACAGCGCGGCCAGGGCCAGCGGGGTGTTGAAATCATCGTCCATGGCATCGGTGAAGGATTGTTTGGTAGATTCCGCCTGGGAGGCGAGCGAGGCAGGCGGCCTCAGCGGAGAGTCCCTTTGCAGAAGCGGAAGCCGGCCGCAGGGCAGATTTGAGCCGTTCGAGCGATTTTTCCGCGGCATCCTGTGTCTCATCATTGAAGATAAGGGGGCGCGATAGTATCCCATCAGCACGAGCATGCGCATCACGTCGGCATCACGCTTCTTGAGAAATTCCTTGATGGTGACGATGTTGCCCAGCGACTTGGACATCTTCTCGCCGCCGAGCTGCAGCATGCCGTTGTGCACCCAATAGCGCGCAAATTGTTTGCCCGTATAGGACTCGCTCTGCGCGATCTCGTTTTCGTGATGCGGGAAGATCAGGTCGTTGCCGCCGCCGTGGATGTCGATCTGCTCGCCGAGCTCGGCCAGGTTCATGGCCGAGCACTCGATGTGCCAGCCGGGACGTCCCTTGCCCCATGGGCTGTCCCAGGAGATCTCACCGGGCTTGGCAGCCTTCCACAGGGCGAAGTCCATGGGATGATCCTTTGCCTCCTCCAACTTCGATGCGTGCACCCGCCTGCATGTCGTCCAGTTTGCGGCCGGAGAGTTTGCCGTAATCATCATCGCTGGTGACGCTGAAATAGACATCACCGTTGGGTGCGGCGTAGGCGGCTTCCTTCTGGATCAGCCCCTGGATGAACTCGATGATCAGCGGCATGGTCTTGCTCACCTGCGGGTAGGATGTGGCCGGCAGGACGTTGAGGCTCTTGAGATCGTTGGTGTAATCTTCGATGTAGCGCTGGGACAGCTTGAGCGGATCCTCGCCGAGCTGGTTGGCGCGGTTGATGATCTTGTCGTCCACGTCGGTGTAGTTCATCACGTGCTTGACGGTATAGCCGCGATATTCCAGATAGCGGCGGATGATATCGAACACCAGCGCGGACATGGCATGGCCGACGTGCGCGTCGTTATAAACCGTCACGCCACAGACGTACATCTTGACGAGGTTCGGCTCGAGGGTTTGGAAATCCTCTTTTTTGCGAGTGAGGGTGTTGTAAAGGCGGATCATGGCTTATTATAATCACAGATGTTATGGTGAGAGCTGAAATTCAGAGGTCAATTCTTAAGCAATTACTCGTTGCTTCCACACAGCAGATTAAAAGAAAAGGCAGGGCATCGCTTCGTATGCCCTGCCGGTTTATGCCATGAGAGGATTGGATTACTTTCTCTTCTTCCCGTTCTCTTCTTCCACGCGGGCAAAGATCATGCGGCCGGCGGCGGTCTGCAGAACCTTGGTGACCACCACGTCCTTGTATTCACCGATGTAGTCGTGACCGTTCTCCACAACGACCATCGTGCCGTCATCCATGTAGCCCACGCCCTGTCCAAATTCCTTGCCTTCCTGGAAGATGTTCAGCGTCATGTGCTCGCTTGGGCAGAACAACCGATTTGACGGCGTTCGCCAGCTCGTTGATGTTCAGGATCGTGACGCCCTGAAGCTCGGCGACGCGGTTGAGGTTGTAATCGTTGGTCAGGATGGGACACCGCAGCTGCCGCGCCAGGACCACGAGCTTGTCATCCACTTCGCGGACGCCCTCGGCATTGATGTCGCTGATGCGGACGAGGATGTTGGGAAGCTTCTGCAGCTCGGCCAGCACTTCCATGCCCCGGCGGCCGCGCTGGCGGCGCAAGCCATCCGGCGAGTCGGCGATATATTGGAGCTCGTTCAACACAAAGCGCGGGATCAGGAGCGTGCCGGGCAAAAACCCGGTTTTGGCAATATCAGAGACACGCCCATCGATGATGACGCTGGTATCCAGTAAGATGGTCCGGTTCAGGTTTGTCCAAGAAGAGGAGGAGCCGCTTTCCCCGCCGCGTCCGCTGAGCGTGCTGAACAGTCCCATGATGTCGCCCTGGCGCATGACGAACAGCGATATGCCCAGCCACGAGAAGACAATCACGCCGACAAACGGCAGGATCTGCCCCAAGGGCGACGGGAGCAGGGAAAGAGGGAAGGCCAGCAATGCAGCGGTCAACAAGCCGACGACCATGCCGGCTAGGCCTGCGAAAAGCGTCTCGGCAGAGAGTCGGCTGAGTTTCCCACGGATCCAGCGTGCGGGACGGGTTGTGATGTAAGGCGTCAAGACCAGGCCCCCCAGAGCGGAAATCAGGCCAATGATCAGGGCATATCGGAGCGCTTCTGATGTGAGATTATCACCCCCGATTTGATAACCCAGCAAAGCACCCAGGATTCCGAAAAATATCATGCCCCCGATGCGAAAATAAAATTCAGTGCTCACAATAACTCCTTAATAAGTGCGGGAATAATATCTGCATGATAGCATGGCTACAGGGCCTCGTCAACCAACCCGGCCATTGCTCATATATAATTGTTATAATGGTCTACACAGTACCGCCTGTCTCATTATTTACTTTACCTTTCACAGGGTTTCGTAGGCTGAAATTCAACCATAAAGTAAATTATGCGGCACCATGTAATTCGATATATAAAGGTTAACTTGCGAATTCATATGAAAATTCGATCTATTTATAAAAGAAACGGTAGATATGACTCTTACCGATAAACTCAACCGTCCGTTACGCGATCTGCGGATTTCAGTCACCGATCGCTGCAATTTCCGCTGTGTGTATTGTATGCCCAAGGATGTCTTTGGGTCAGATTACCACTTCCTGGATCGCAAGGATGTCCTGACTTTCGAGGAAATTACCCGTCTGGCGCGCCTTTTTAGCGGTCACGGCGTCCGTAAGATCAGGCTGACAGGGGGAGAACCGCTGGTCCGTAAGGATCTACCGCTGTTGGTGAAAATGCTGGCGGAAATTCCCGGCCTGGACCTGACGCTGACGACCAACGGGTCCCTGCTGGAGCAGCAGGCGCAGGCTTTAAAGGATGCCGGGCTGAAGCGTGTCTCCGTCAGCCTGGATTTGCTCGATAACGAGGTCTTCAAAGCCATGAACGACGTGGATTTCCCGGTCGACCGGGTGATCCGGGGGATGGATGCTGCCGCCCAGGTGGGCCTGACCCCGGTCAAGGTGAACATGGTCGTCAAGCGCGGGCTGAACGAAGACAGCATCCTGCCAATGGCGCGGTTTTTCCGCGAGAAGGGCTACATCCTGCGCTTTATCGAGTACATGGACGTCGGCCATACCAACGGCTGGAAAATGGACGACGTGGTGCCGGCAGCGGAGATTGTCCGGCGGATCAGCGCCGAAATGCCGCTCGAGCCGCTCGACCCGAATTACACGGGCGAAGTGGCGGAACGCTGGCGATACAAGGATGGCAGCGGCGAGGTCGGCGTGATCGCCTCCGTCACCCAGGCATTCTGCCGGACCTGCAACCGTGCCCGTCTCTCGGCGGAGGGCAAGCTCTATACCTGCCTGTTCGCTGTCAAGGGCCACGACTTCCGCAACCTGCTGCGCAGCGGCGCCACCGAGGAGGAGATCTCACAGACCATCGAGCGCGTCTGGAGCATGCGGACAGACCGGTATTCCGAGCTGCGGTCGGAGAACACAGTCAACCTGCCCAAGGTGGAGATGTCGCACATCGGAGGATAGTTGGAAAAGTAGGCTGAGGGGTATGATTCAAAACCGTGAAAGATCAAGCCAACATTCTATGGAAATTCAACACTAGAAGAGGCAATATGCAATATCGCGAACTTGGACGCACTGGATGGAAAATTTCCACGGTCAGTTTTGGCGCGTGGGCGATCGGGGGCACGTGGGGCAGTGTGGAAGATAAGGAGTTGCTGGCGGCATTATACCGCGCTCTTGACCTGGGCGTGAACTTCTTTGACACGGCCGATGTCTATGGGGATGGACGCAGTGAGCAATTGCTGGCAAAGCTTCGCCGGGAGAGGAGCGAGCCGTTCCATGTCGCCACCAAGGCCGGGCGCAGACTCGATCCGCACATGGCAGGTGGATATAACAAGCAGAACCTAACGGCTTTTGTCGAGCGCAGCCTGAAAAATCTCGAAGTGGAGGCGCTGGATCTTCTGCAGCTGCACTGCCCGCCCACGGAAGTCTATTACATGCCGGAAGTGTTCGATGCACTGGACGGTTTGGTAAAGGATGGCAAGCTCCGCTATTACGGGGTGAGCGTCGAAAAAGTGGAGGAAGCGCTGAAGGCGATCGAATATCCGAATGTGCAATCGGTGCAGATTATTTTCAACATCTTTCGCCAGCGGCCCATGGACTTGTTCTTCGAGCAGGCGCAGCGCCGCAAGGTGGGCATCCTGGCACGTCTGCCGCTTTCCTCGGGCATGCTGGCCGGGAAGATGACGCGCACCAGCTCCTTCGAAGAGAGTGATCATCGTGGAGGCAACCGTCATGGCGAGTGGTTCGACCGCGGCGAGACCTTCTCTGGCTTGGATTATGACACCGGCCTGCAGGCCGTGGAGGCACTGCGGCCGCTCGTCCCTGCTGATGAGAGCATGGCGCAAATGGCGCTGCGCTGGATCCTGATGTCTCCGGCAGTGACGTGCGCCATCCCGGGAGCGAAGCGTCCCTCACAGGTGGAGGAAAACGTCCATGCGGCGAACCTGCCTCCGCTTTCGGATGAAGTGATGTCCCAGATCCGCTCGATTTACGACCGCCGGGTGCGCCCACAGGTCCATCATTACTGGTAAAAAAAGAACACGATGATCGACAGTTCCCGGCTGTATTTATTTATCGTTGCTGCGCTCGCTCTTTTATTGGTCCCGGGCCCTGCGGTTTTGTATATCACTGCCCGCAGCGCCAGCCAGGGACGCATGGCAGGCCTGGTCTCGGTGCTGGCCATTGAGACCGCCAACTTCACCCAGGTTGTCGCCGCGGCTCTTGGACTTGCAGCAATTTTGTACTCGTCCGCCATGGCGTTCAATGTTGTGAAATATTTGGGCGCGGCCTATTTGATCTACCTGGGCATCCATAAATTATTTTTCTCAAGTGACAGGGGTGCTGAAGAGACTGTTGAGCGCGACAGTCTTTGGCGTATTTACTGGCAGGGATTTGCCGTCAACATCCTGAACCCGAAGACTGCTCTTTTCTTCTTCGCCTTCCTGCCCCAGTTTGTCAACCCGGGAAGAAGGAAGTGCCACATCCCAGACCCTGCTCCTGGGTACGATCTTTGTCGGGCTGGCGATCATCACCGACAGCATGTATGCCCTGCTAGCCAGTTCCCTGGCAGGCCAGTTGAAGGGAAGCAAAAATTTCCAAAAAGGGGGTCGCTATTTTGCCGGCCTGATCTACATCGGCCTGGGTATCACCACTGCACTGACCGGGTCGAAGAAATAGCGGTTGGCAGCTCAGCGAGCGAGAAAAGGATGTCGCCCGGGTTTTGTTTCGGGGGAAAAACAACAAACAGATAGCTCTGGTGCTTGGCATCTTCAACAGGACCGTCGAATTTCACCTGCGGAATATTTATGCAAAACTATTTGTCGCATCCCGTACAGAAGCGGTTTTGAAGCTTGCCAGAGCGCGCCTGTGGGAAACACCAGGTGAATGACAATCCAAAAGAACAGAAATAACTGCCCAGCCGTTAATAACAGTGCACAGGTGGCGAAATGTTCGATTTTCATCCTGCAGGAAGGAAAGGGAAAAACTGCCATGTTGGCCTCTGGCGGCGTGAGCGAAAGGAGCTTAGGGATATGTCACAGCGGTGTATTGTGATTGGTACTTCTGCAGGTGGGTTTGGGGTGGTGGTTGACATAGCCGCCCAGCTTCCGGCGGACCTGCCGGTACCGGTTTTTGTCGTCATGCACGTACCTGCTTATCAACCCAGCTATTTACCTTCCATATTGAGCAACTCCGGAGAGCTCCATGCAATCCACCCAAACGACGGCCAAGGGACAAAATTGGGTTTCATTTATGTAGCTCCCCCGGATCATCATTTACTGATCGATGACAGCCATATCGCCGTGAAGAGAGGACCCAAGGAAAACGGTTTTCGTCCCTCCATTGATGCACTGTTCCGTTCTGCAGCCTATTGGTATGGGCCGGGAGCCATTGGTGTGGTTCTTTCCGGCGCGCTCCATGATGGCACGTCCGGCTTATGGACCATCAAGCGCCTCGGTGGCATTGCGGTTGTTCAGGATCCTGCTGATGCCGAGTTTGCATCCATGCCCCGAAGCGCCCTGGAATATGTCGATGTGGATTACCGGGTAAGTGCCCCTGAGATCAGTCCACTCCTGACCCGCCTGGCCCAGGAACCACTCGAGCAGGCAAACGGAAAGGCAATCGAAAAGGACTTTGAGGAACGGATTGCCACAGAAGTACATATCGCCGCGCGGACCAATGTTTTCCAAAAGAACATTTTGGACCTGGGCGAAATATCGCCCTTTACCTGTCCTGAATGCCATGGCGTACTGGTGAGGATCAAGGATGGCAAGCTCTCGAGATATCGCTGCCATACCGGCCATGGATTTAACGAGGATGTATTGCTGGAAACGGTCATGCTCCTCGAGCATATGGGCAGGCACATACGGGATGCTGGCGATCCTGACCGGGCGGAGAAATTCTTTGCAAAGGCACGTACCTCGATAAGCGGGCCAGCCGGTTCCTGGAACTGGCGAGGGAGCATAAAACCTTGAGCGAGGGTAAACTGGAGACCGTGGACAAAAATTAAGCTTTTAACCGGAAACCGATCAGGAACAGAATGTTCCCCAGGTCCAGGTGGATCCGGTCCAGACCTTGCTGGATGATATCCTCCTCCCTTATCTCAAGTATAATCCCCCTCATGTCAATCAAAACCCAACTCAACGATTTGCTAAAAGATGCCATGAAGAGCGGGGACGATGTCCGCAAGCGCACGGTGCGCATGGCCCTGGCCTCCATCAAACAGGTGGAAGTGGATAAGCGCGTCGAGCTCGATGATGCTGCGGTTATGGGCATCCTCCAGAAGGAAGTGAAGAACCGGCGTGAATTCTGGAGGAAGCCAGGAAGGCAAACCGTCCCGACCTGATCGAAGCCAACGAGGCTGAGATCCGGGTGCTGGAAGCCTTTTTGCCGAAAGCCATGCCGGCCGAGGAACTGCACACCCTTGTCGAGGCTGCGATCACAGAAACAGGTGCAACCACTCCAGCCGACATGGGGAAGGTCATGAGATCGTCATGCCAAAAGTTGCGGGCCGCGCGCCCAATGACATTATTAGCGCGACCGTGCGGGAACTGCTCCAAAAATAAAATGGGGATATCCAACGCGCGAAACCGCCCCTATCCCGCGCGGATCCGCACGCTGCAGGTCATCCTGCTTATCCTGGTCAGCATCATATCCTATGGAGCGCTCGTACTCCCGCAGGCCTTCCGCCCTGCGGCTTCACAGATTCAGGTGGGCGAAGTTTCCCCAGCGATTACCAGGCTCCGGATACTGCTAGCTACACCAGTGAAGTGCGGACCCGGGAGCAGCGGTATGAGTCGAAAATGCGGTCCAGCC
The DNA here is from genome assembly GCA_963750005.1 of uncultured Chloroflexia bacterium. Lineage (GTDB taxonomy): Bacteria > Chloroflexota > Anaerolineae > Anaerolineales > Villigracilaceae > Defluviilinea. The sequence continues at coordinate 1,085 of CAVVPC010000005.1, read as the reverse complement.
TGTCTACGGATCACCGGATCCCGCCGTGGCCCGCCGCCAGATCGAGCGATTACGCGCTTCGTTGCAATATATCACCCTCGTCCGCTCGGATCCGAATGCCTCCCTGCAGCAAAAGAAGGATGACCTCTGCCCTCAGCGATGTGACCCTCCAATCACAGACCGTGGAGTAGATCCTGGCCCTTCCCCGGCGCGCCGGGTACCCATCCAGCAGGAGGCTTTAAACGTCCTTGAGCAGATCATGCGCCGCAGCATCCGCGACCAGGAGATGGAGTTGTCCTCCGCTCAATCCCCTCTCTGGTCAGCCTTTCGCTGGATGAAACCCAGGCCGCGATCATCTCCGATCTGGTGGCGGGGTTTGTCACCCCGAACAGCCTGTACAACAAACGAGGACCTGACCCAGGCCGCCAAAAAAGCGGCACGTGACTTGTACTACCCGTTACCCAGGAATACAAGGCGGGGGACAGGAATTGCGCCGCGCGGTCAGATCCCCACAGCGGTGCAGCTGGAGGCCCTGGCGAATCGGCCTGATTGATAAACCTGATCCTGCAGGATCATACCGGGGCGGGTGCGTTGGTGATCATGCTTGCCGCACTGGTCTGGTTGTATTTTTCCCACAGGCGTTCCCAGTTCCTGTACAGCGCCCGCAGCCTGGTGGTGGTGGCTGTTCTCTTTTTCCTTCCTGGGGGCCCGGCTCTACTATCCCTGACCGGACGTTACTCCCCTACGCCTTCCCACTCGCAGGACTTGGGTTGCTGCTTGCCACCCTGTTCGGGGTGGAGGCGGGGATCGTCTTCTCCATCGTTATCTCGCTTCTGGTTCCGTACAACCTGCCCAACGCCTTCGACTCTGATGCCATATTACCTGGTGTCTGCATTGACGGGAGTCCCTGGTACTGGGGCTGCCCGCCGTGTCTGAATATCTTCCGAGCCTGGTATGGCCATCGCAGGCGTGGCGATTGCCATGCTGCTGGCGTTCCGTGTCCCGTATACGACGGTGGATGCGGTGGCAATCATCCAGCTGGCAGGGGCGGCTGTCTTCAGTGGCCTGGCAGCAGCAAGCATTGCCCTGTTGCTTCAATATTTCCT
>CAVVPC010000004.1:0-267568 GCA_963750005.1 uncultured Chloroflexia bacterium | reverse complement strand
TGGGACGGGTTCACCCGACGGCGCCCACAGGCGATGGGTCCGGCGGGATGCCACTTTGACGAAAAGGGCCGCGATCCTTGACAACGCCGCCAGCGGCGAGCGCCCGAAACCTCGAGCATGGAGCCTCGCGGGCCTAGGGCGGTCAGCCCTGATGCCCCGATAGCGCCAGGAGTTCATCGCCGCAGTGCGCCGCCCCGGACTGCCATCCTCCATCACCGGCCTGTTCAGCGATCCAGTAGCACGACGCGCGTTGCTCGTCGGCTTTGTCGGCCTCGTTGCCGCTGCGATGGATCCGCAGGTCTGGGCTCCCACGCAGCCGTCCGTGCAGGAGGCCGTCCGAGGGAACCCACAATTCGAGACCCTCGTCCTCATGGCATCGATCAGCGCGTCCGGGCTGATCCTGCTCGGCGGCGCGGTGGGCGATTCGAGGCGGGCCAAGCCGGTCATCCTCGGCGGTCTCGTCGTCGAGCTGCTCGCGTCCGTCGCCAGCTTGGTCGTGCCCGCGGGTCCGATCTTCGTTACCTCGCGTCTCGTGGGACATGCCGGTGCGGCATTCGTCATACCCGTGTCGATCGCCCTCGTCGCCACGAGCTATCGCGGTCCGGTGCGGGCAACCGCGATCGGGGTTGCCTATGGCGCCTACGGTGCGGGTGGCGCTGCCGCGTCGATCCTGCTTCGCGCGGTACCTGGAGAGCATTGGCCCGCGATGCTCGCCGCTATCGCCGCCTGCGCCCTCGCGCTCCTGCTTGCCTGGACCAGCACCCTGGAGCTGCGACGCCCGTCGCAGGCGGAGCGTCCGCTCGTGGTCGGTATCGCCCTATGGGCCTTCGGGATCATCATCTTCACGGTTGGGCTGACCTGGATCGGCGGCAGCCTCGACAACCCGCTGCGCTGGGCGTTGATCATCGGCGGGCCGGCCTTGGTGGTCGCCTACCACCGCATCAACAGCGCCGGGGCCGCCAGCCTGGACCTGTTGATCCGGCGTCGCGTTGCCGTCGCGCTCTTCGTTGGTGTCACGATCGCCGTGTCCGAGACGGCCGCGGTGCTCAACCTGCCGCTCTACTTCCGTCTCGTGCTCCGCTACGAGCCGCGGCTGGCGGCGGTCGCCATTGCCCCTCTGGCCGGCGCCCTGCTCCTGGCTGGCCCCGTCGCCGGAATGCTGCTCAAACGGGTCCCGCCGCGCTGGCTGGTGGGTGGCGGCGTCATCCTCGTCGGCATCGGGAACCTGGTGCTCGCCGCTGTCGCAACCGACTCAGCGTCGTATGTCGCCTTGGTCCTCCCGTGCCTGCTTGTCGGCGCCGGGTTCGTGGTGGCGACGACCGTCCGAACGGCCATCATCTTCGCCAGCGTGCCTGACGGCTTGCCGGCGTCGGCGGCGGCGCTTAACGAGTCGTCGATCTCGCTCGGGCGGCGGATCGGGGTGGTGCTCGTCAGCGCGATCGTCGCGCAGGTCGCCCTGACCACCTATACGGCCTCCGTCGCAGGGCTGCCGCTGGCCGATGCGACGGCGGCGATCACTGCCTTCCGAACCGTCCTCGTCGCCGTCGGCACGCCGTCGTTCGAACAGCTTGCCACGACCGTGACCCCCGCCGATATCCAGCCCTATCTCGACGCCTATGCGGCCGGCCTCAACGCAGCCTTCCTCCTGTGCGGAGTGGTTGGGGTCGTCGGAGGGACCGTCGCGCTGCTCGCATTCGGTCGCGCCGATCCGCTCCGGACGAAATGGGCGTATCGGGGCGAGCGCGCGTCGGCTGGGCACGCGGCGGGCCAACCCTAGGTGCGTCACCAATGCATCCTGTGCGGTCCCGCGGACACCGATGCAACCATCGGGCGTTGGACGCGCGTCGTGACACCGCCTACAGTCCCGACTGGCGAGCACGTTGCTGGGTTGGGGGGTCATGGACGAGCAGCCGAACGCAGCGGCAGATGCGACCCCGGTCGCCGTGCAGCCAGCCGCCCCGGGTCTCGGAGGCCCTCGCGCGGTGGGCGATGTGTCGTCGAGGCTCCTGTAGTCGTAGGTTCCGAGCGACCGAACGTATAGGCATGCCCGTGGTGCGTGCGACGGCTACGTGCCCTCCTGCGCCTGGATGCGCCCAGAGTCGGCTGCCTGGCGCAGGGCGGTGTGGTCGCGTTCGTTCTGGTCGGCGTAGGCGATCGCGAAGTCGCCGATGGCACGATCGAAGGCGTCGCTCGAGCCGAGATACGCCGCGATCGCGATCCGGTCGCCTGATCGTGCGTGGGCCCGCGCGAGCGTCCACCCACATGCCTGCGCGTACAGCGCGAGCCCGCGCGGCAGGATCGCGTCGAGGTTGACCGCGACCTTCCAGTCCCACAGCTGGCGGACGTAGAAGTCCCGCGCCGCGCCGTCGATGCCTTGGGCGACTCGAACCCACCCAAGGAAGATGTCACTCGAGGCCTGCATCATCCGCTGGCCCTCGACGACGCGGCGGCCGTGGTTGCGGAACTCGCTGCGGCCGAGGTACGGCTCGAGGACGGAGGCCTGCGCCTCCTTGGCCTGGAGGAACAGGGGGTCGCTCTCGTCCTTGGCAAACAGGAGCATGATCCACGCTCGCGTGCCGACGCTGCCGACCCCCACGACCTTACGCGCGAGGTCCGCGTAGCGGAACTGCTCGAGCAGCTTGCGGCGATCATGCTGCAAGGAGCTGCGATAGACGCGGAGCAGGTCGCGGAGTGTCGCCTCCTGCTCGGCGCCCGCCTGGCCCGGGAGGAGCTCGTGGATCGGCACGATGCAGCGGCGGATCGGAGATGATGCGTGGCTCGCCGTCAACCACTCGCGTCAGCTTCCCCAGCGCCTGCATGCTGTCCTTCGACCGCGCCTTCGCCACCACCTGCCCGGCGGCCTTGGCCGTCTTCTTGTCGAGCGGGACCTGGATTCCCCGCGAGTGTGTCGACGTCGAGGCGGGAGTACCAGACCTCGAGCAGATCCATCGGCGCGAAGCTGAGCATCGCCTCGCGGTAAGAGCGGACCACGGCGAGCACCGCCGTCCGCCGGTCTGCGACCGAGAAGTTACGGTCGCGACCCGCGATCTCGAAGCTGGCCGCAAGGCGCTTCACGTCCCACTCGAACGGCCCAGGCAGCGTCTCGTCGAAGTCGTTGATGTCGAACACGAGGGTGCGTTCGGGAGAGGCGAAGCCGCCGAAGTTGGCGAGATGGGCGTCACCGCACAGCTGGACCTTGAGGCTCGTGCGCGGCGTCGTTGAGAGGTCGGCGGCCATGACCGCCGCCGCGCCGCGGTAGAACGTGAACGCCGACGCGAGCATTCGGCCGTAGCGAATTGGCAGGAGCTCGGCCACGCGCGACACGCCCTGCTCCTCGAGGATGTGCACCGGTTCCCGGTCCGCGGCCGCCGTGAATGCGGCGTGGCTGGATCGGGGAACGGCTTCTCGCGCCGCCCTGCCCTTTGCGGCGCGCTCGGCGTCGGTGAGGTGAGGGTCGATCGCCGGGGAAACGACAGGCCCTTCTCCGACTCCGAGTGCGGCGGTCATGACTCTCTCCCTTCGGGCATCAGGGCTGCCTGGCGAGCGTGGTTGCCGCGTCTGCGCGCGAACGAGCCGGCGAGCATCAACGCGAGTGCGTGATCAAGCCTACGTCGCCGGTCAGGATCCGTATTCGGCGATGAACCGGCGAAGGTGGTGACTCGAGTACCTCGACGAGCTCGAGCCGACGGGCGCCGCGCTCGGCGTCCCAGGCGCGCAGCAGGGGCGACAGGCCGGCGCGGCCGCGCTCGCTGCGACGAACGCCGTGATCGGCCAGGATCTCGAGCAGGACGTCGAGGTCACGAACCGCGCCGAGCCGCGTCCCGATCTCGCGCAGGTCCCGGCGATGGCCGCGCACGGCCTCCCGCTCGAAGCCATCCCCGAACACACGCCACGCAGCACGCGCCCGTCGCGCCGCGACCCGCATCGCGTGCACCTCCTCGGGATCCTCACCGGCGATCATGCGCCCGCCCCGGAAGCGGTCGCGCCGACGACGGCCTAGCAGGCGGTCCTCGCCCCTGAGGGGCCCCCAGACTGCGACGAGTCAGCTCCCGCCGGACGACCGCGGACCGCGGATCGCCGTCACGATCTCCCGGAAGGGGATGACGAGGTAGGCCGACACAGCGAGGAAGCAGAGGGCGCCGAGCGTCGGGATGACGACGCCGACCGCGGTGGCGAGGAGCAGCAAGAGGAGGCCGGGCGTGGCCTTCGCGGCAAGCGTCGAGACCTCGTCCTGGCTCACGTCGCTGCGGAGAAGCTCGTGCCAGCGCCGCGCGTAGCGCCAGAGCCCGACGAGCAGCGCGGCGATCGTCACCAGCACGAGCCCGTAGAAGACGACCGCGACCCGCTCCGGCTCACTCTTCCCGAAGTAGTCGGCCATCAGCCGGGTCGGAAACGGCAGGAACGCGACGACCAGGAGGAGCAGGAGGTTCAGCCGAAGGAAGAGACTGTCCGCGCGCGCCATCTGGCTCGTGATCGCCGCGTGGCCGATCCAGACCCACCCGATCGTCAGGAAGCTGATGACGTAGCCGAGGTAGGAGGGCCACGCCTTGGCGAGCGCACCGACGAGATCTCGCTCCGCGGCGATGGGGACGGCGATCTCGAGGACAAGCAGCGTGATGGCGATCGAGAAGACGCCGTCGCTGAACGCCTCGAGTCGCGAGAGCGGCAGGCCGCGAGCGCGCAGGCTCGAGGTGTCGGGAGTCGGGTCGGACATGGGGTGGAGTGTAGGGGCGATGGTCCGCACTGGCTGGACCAGGGCGCACAGAGCCCGCGCCGATCGACGAGGCGTCGAACGTCGCAACCGAGGAGACAGATGAACAGGTCCTCGTGAGGGCGTCAGGGATTGCCGCTGAACGTGTCACAGCCATCCGGCGACGCCGCCTCGTAGCCGGCCGTGAACCACGTCTGGCGTTGGGCGGACGAGCCGTGGGTCCAGGTCTCGGGGTTGACCTGGCCCTGCATCTCCTGCTGGATCCGATCGTCGCCGACGGCCGACGCGGCATCGAGCGCGTCAGCGATCTCCACGTCTGTGAGCGGTACGAGATATCCCGTCTCGGCCGCGTTGCTCGCCCAGACGCCCGCATAGCAGTCGGCCTGGAGCTCGGTCCGGACCGACTTCCCGGCCGCTCCTTCCTGGCTCGTCCCGCCCGACAGCGTTCCGACCAGATCCTGGACATGGTGCCCGTATTCGTGGGCGAGGACGTATGCCTGTGCGAACGGGCCGCCCCGGGCGCCGAACGTCGAGCGCAGCTCGTCGAAGAACCCGAGATCGATATAGACGTACTTGTCGCCCGGGCAGTAGAACGGGCCGCTGGCCGACGACGCAACGCCGCAGCCGGTGCTGATCTGGTCGGTGAAGAAGCGTGTCCTGGCCGGGACGTAGCGCTGGCCAGAGGCGGCGAACTCTTCGGTCCAGTAGGCCTGGATGCTGTTGACGTAGCCGACGATCCGGCAATCCTCGCTGACGTTCGCGTCGGCCCCGGTCTGGCACTCGGCGGCAAGGGCGCTGCTGGCCGGTCCCGGCTCCTCGGCGCCGCCGCCGATCGTCTGGCCCACGAGGCCGCCGACCGTCTGGCCAGTCTGAGGGCTGCCGCCCAGGAGCACCCAAGCGAGGGCGACGATGATCCCGATCCCGCCGCCGCCACCGACCATCAGGCCGCGCCCACCGATCCGCGAGCCGCGGACGTCCTCGACCTGCGATGGATCGAGCTTCGCGCCCGTGTTGAATGACATCTCCGGAGCCTCCCGCGGGTGACGCGCTCACGGCGGGCTCGGGACACCGCCGGGTCGTCCCCGGCAGTCACAGCCTGACGATCCCGGCGTTACAGCCCCATGACTCCGACAACCGACGAGGATCACCACGACGATGACGATCACGCCGGTGGTCCCTGGGTTCGGGCTCGTCTACGGCGACTGAGCGGCGAGGCTTTCGTCCGTTCGCGCCGCCGGAGCTGGCACCCCGCTCCGCGCGTGCCCGGGACAAGATCGAGAGATTCCAGCAAGGCGCGTCGTGGCTGACCGCATCCCGACGTATCACGTGGCCACACACCTTTGCCACTGGATCAGCACTGCCCGACCGGTTGTCCCAGCGGGTTCGACGAGGCGCTCAGTCGAGTCGACGCGGGCGGATTGCGCCGCGGCGGAGACGGCAGCAACACGGAGGATCACATGACGAGGATCTCGAAGGACATCGACGTCGATGTCCCCGCACGCATCGCGTACGACCAGTGGACCCAGTTCGAGGACTTCCCGCGATTCATGGAGGGTGTTGACCAGGTCGTCCAGCATGGCGACCGGTACCTCGACTGGACGGCCACGATCGGCGGCCAGACCAGGCACTGGACCGCGGAGATCGTCGACCAGACGCCGGACGTCCGGGTCGCATGGAAGGCGACCGAGGGGACCGAGAACGCCGGTGCGGTCCTCTTCCTGCCCCTGGGTCCCGACCGTACCCGCGTCTCTCTCACGATCGACGCGGAGCCGGAGGGGCCGGTCGAGACGGCCGGGACCGCGCTCGGATTCCTCGATCGGCGTGTTGAGGGCGATCTCGAGCGCTTCAAGAGCTTCATTGAGGATCGCCGAGAGCCAACCGGCGCGTGGCGCGGCGAGATCCATGGTTCGAAGGTTGAACCTGCATGAGCGCCTCCCCGAAGGTGCTCGCCGCTGCGCGAGTTCGCGGCACGGGCGGCGGATCTGGGCGCACGCGCAGGCACCGGTGCGGGGCCGCTCGCCCGCCGGATCGCTGTCGCTACCGAGGTTGTCGGCGTGCGAGTCGCGGTCCGGGCGCGTCAGCTTGCGTCGGACCTGCGCCGTGACGAGCGGTCCGGGAGTCACTCGGCGAGCAACCCCCGGGTCGTGGACGCGGAGTGGCGCATGGGAGACCAGGCGTGATGCCATCGCTCGTTCGGCTGATGAGCCTTGCCGGAGTGGCGACGCTGCCCGAGACCCGCCGCGTCGTCGCCGAGGCCGTCCGGTCCGGTGCGCTGGCCGACGTGGCGAGGCGAGCCCGGTCCGATCGCCGCGGCCTCGTCCGGGACCTGGCCGATCCGGGTTCGGCGGCCCGGCGGCTCCGCCGGGCGATCCGTCACCCGGCGACTCGTGAGCTCGCCAATGTCGGGCTGTTGCTGCTTCCGGGGCGCTACGTCCCGCTCGGCCTGATCGCGGCCCGTCTGTCTCGGCGGCTCGGCTGGGGCGTCGCCCGCACGGGCCGGGGCAGCGCGGGGATCAGGTCCTGGCGGTAGCCGTCGCCACGGGCAATGGACGCAAGCCTGGAGCGAAACCGTCGATTACCCTCGGGCCTGGACCCAACCGGGACACTGAGGTACGGGTCGCTCGTGTTGACGAACATGGAACCCACCTGACTTACCACCGACGTCAGCGGACCGTCATCGCGTAACAAGCGCATCGCCGATCAGACGCCCATCCGCGGGTAGATTCCTGATCTCGCCCCTACCCCGAATTGAACCGACGCGAACGAACTCGTGTCCCGCCGATCCCGCCGCGCCGACCGCCCACAAGAGCCAACGATGCGCGCGATCCTGCCGAGTTGGAACGATGGTGCCGCGAGGCGCGCGATCATCGCGTTCGTCGAACGATCGGCGACCGAAGGGGCAGGCTTCATCGCGCCAGCCGACCGGATCGCGACGTTCGACAACGACGGCACGTTGTGGGTGGAGCAGCCGATGCCGCCGCAATTCGACTTCGTGTTTCGACGATGGGCGGAGGAGGTCAAGGCCGACCCGTCGCTCGCGGCGCAGCAGCCGTACAAGGCGCATCGCTGAGCGCGACCAGGCGTTCTTCGAGCGCGTCGCGATCCAGGACCCGGACGTGGTGCTGGCCCTGCTGGAGGCGTTCGCTCGCTCGTGGACGGGCACGACGCCCGACGAGTTCGACGCGCAGGTGCGCGAGTGGGTCGCGACGGTCGAAGCAGCCCAAGCTCGGCATCGGCTACATCGAGCTCGTCTACCAGCCGATGCTCGAGCTGTTCGACCTCCTCAAGGCGCAACGAGTTCCGGGTGTTCGTGTGCTCCGGCGGCGGCCGCGACTTCATGCGCGTCTTCGCCGAGGAGACCTGGGGCATCTTCAAGGAGAACGTCATCGGCTCGGCGGCCGAGTACACCTACACGCGACGGCAAGCTCATCCGCTCCGAGCGCGATCCTCGGCGGGCTCGACCTCGGCCCGGGCAAGCCCGAGCACATCTTCGCCCAGACCGGCCGGCTGCCCGCGTTCGCCGGCGGCAACGCCGACGTGGACATCGAGATGCTCGAAGCCGCGAAGTTCGCGCTGCTCGTCAACCACGACGACGCCGAGCGCGAGTTCGCCTACACCAAGGCCGCCGAGAAGTCGTTGGCCAAGGCCAAGGAGCTGGGCTGGACGGTCGTCAGCATGAAGGACGACTGGACCGACCATCTTCGCCGGACGGGAGCGCGCGCGTGAGCGACCTGACCGCCATCGACATCCTCGTCAACCCCGACGCGGCCACGCTCGAGCGGGCCCGCGAGATCAACGCCCGGATGCGCGAGAGCGTGCCGGACGGGTTCGCTCTCGACGCCACCCACCAGCCGCACATCACGACGCTGCAGCGCTACGTGCGCACCGCCGACCTGGACACGTCTACGACGCCGTCGAGGCGACGATCGCGGCGACCGACATCGGACGCTCACCTACCAGGCGGTCGCGATCGGGCACGCCGACTGGGGCGTCCCCGGCCAGGGCCTCGCCGTGCATCCTCCTCGAGCCCGAGCTCGCAGGTCCTCGACTTCCAGGCCGCCTGCTCGCCGCCGTCACGCCGTTCACCGAGACAGGCGGCCAGCCGCAGCCTTCGTGCGCGACCCCGGCGAGCAGATCAGCCAGAGCACCATCGACTGGGTCGAGGGCTTCGTCCCCGACCAGATCGGCGAAGGCAAGTACATCGCCCACATCACCGTCGGCTTCGCCACCCTCGACGACCTCAAGCTCATCGAAGCCGAGCCCTTCGCGCCCTTCGCGTCACCCCGCCAGCATCGCCGTCTACCACCTAGGCAACAGCGGGGCCGCGCGGCGGCTGCTCAGGGAGTGGTCCCTCGATTAGACTTCATGAGCCGGCCACATCAGGCGCCGAACACCCAACGAGCATGGTTGATCGAGCGCCGACGCGAGGAGCTCCTGGGGTGGAGCGGCGCCTGCACGGAGCCGCAACTGATTGTCGAGATTTTGCGTACGCTTGTGGCATGACTCGACGACTCGCGATGTGGCTCCGAAGGTCGGCGTCAGCGAGGCGACGGTGAGCCGGGTGCTCAACGGCAGCCCGGCGTTGCGGATCCGACTCGCCACGCGGTGCTCACCGCGCTCGACGTGCTGGGGTACGAGCGGCCCTCAAAGTTGCGCGGGGAGCGCGCCCGGCTGGTCGGGCTCGTGCTTCCGGAGCTCCAGAACCCGATCTTCCCGGCCTTCGCGGAGGTGGTCGGAGTCGCCCTCGCCGAGCGCGGTGTTCACGCCGGTGCTGTGCACGCAGCACCGCCGGCGGCGTCTCGGAGGCCGACTACGTAGAGATGCTGCTCCAGCAGCACGTTCGGCATCATCTTCGGCGGCGGGCTCTACCGCACAGGAGACTGCCGACGAGGTGACTACGCCGGTTCGCGACCGCGGCCTGCCGGCCGTGCTGATCAACGCCGCGATCGAGGGCCTCGGCTTTCCGCGGGTCTCGTGCGACGACGCGTCGCGGTGGATCAGGCCTATGGGCATCTGATCTCGCTGGGGCACGTCCGGATCGGGCTGCTGCTCGGCCCGCCCGACCACGCCCCCTCCAGCGGCAAGCTCGCCGCGTCCGCAGCACTGGGGGCGAGGCGGCCCGCTCGCCGGACGTGGTCGCCAGGTCCCGCTTCTCGCTCGAGGCCGCCCACGCGGCGCTGCTCCCGCCTGGATCCATGCGGCATCACCGGCGATCGATGTGCGCCTGCGACCTGATGGCACTGGGCGCGATCCGGGCCGCGCGGCGGCCGGGCGGAGCGTGCCCGGTGACGTCTCGGTGGTCGGCTTCGACGACTCGAGTTCATGAACTGCACCGATCCGCCGCTGCGACCGTCCGCCAGCCGATCGAGCCGATGTGCCGGATGGCCATCGAGCATCCTCGTGCAGCAGGTCTCCGGTACGGCGATCCAGCACGACGAGCTCCTATTCGAACCGGAGCTCGTGGTCCGCGCGTCGACGGGGCCTGCTTCCCGCTTCCTGACGGCTGCAGCGAGCCGACGACCAGCCTGATCGACTACTCTGTTCAAGGACGATCGCCGCAAGGAAGTTTTCATCAGCCTGATCATTGCCCTGGCCATTGGGATGCAGTTCCAGCAGTCCAACACTTTCCGGCGGGACTGGGAGAACCAGAAGAGCTTTTTCTGGCAGCTGGCCTGGCGGGCGCCGGCATTGAAAGCAGGCACCGCGCTGGTGACAGATGAGCTGCCGCTGCAGTATGAAGCGGACTTGCAGCTTTCCGCTCCGCTGAACCTGGTCTACGAACCGGATGCAGCGAAGCTCTCATACATGCTCCTCTACACGAAGAACCGGCTTGGCGGATCCCTTCTCCCCAGTCTGTCTCCCGGTCAGCCCATGCAATACCGCTACCGGACCACCAAATTCGATGGCAACACCTCAAACATGGTCATCATTCAGCAGCCAGGTGATGGCTGTCTGCAGGTGATGGACCCGCAATATGTGTCAGAGGATGCCTATCCTGGCCTGCCCGGAAACCTGGCCAAAAATATTGGGAATTCCAATATCAGCCAGGTGGAGCGGAATGGTGATAATATGGCAATTCCCAGCCGCTATTTCGGGCCGGAGCCTGCCCGGGACTGGTGTTATTACTTCGAGAAGGCAGAGCTGGCCCGCCAGTACGGCGACTGGGAAGAGGTCCTTATGAATTACGAATTCGCCAGCTCGGCAGGCTTTACGGCCCTGCAGCCCGGAGAAAATCTGGTATTTATCGAAGCCTTTGCCCGCCTGGGAGAGACCGACAAGGCCGGCCGGCTGACCGAAAAAGTCATCTCCAGGGATCACAAATTATGCAAGGCGCTACTAAACGTTTGGCAGCGGTCCGAGGAAGCTTCCCCTGAAATTCAAGCGGCAGCCATGAAACAAATTGACGATTTAAGCGTCCTGCCCGAGTGCAAATGATTCCCATTCCCTTCCCAATTCGACCTTTCCAGCGCACGCTTCGCCTTTTTGGACCTTGAGACCACCGGGCTTTCCCCGTGGTTTGGCGACCGCATCTGCGAAGTAGGGAATCGTCCTTACAGAAGGCAGGCGCATCAAGCAGCAATTCCAGTCGCTTGTCAATCCCGGAGCGGCCTATTTCGCTCGGCGCGGCGAGCACCAACGGCCTCACCGATGAGCAGTTGTCCCGCGAACCTTTATTTGCAGAGATCGCCGACGAAGTGGTGGAGTGGCTTAAGGGAACGGTGGTCGTCTGCCACAACGCCCAGTTCGACATCCAGTTCCTGGACAGTGAGTTCCGCCGCCTGAATCGCGAGATCCAGATCCCCAACCTGATCGATACGCTGATGCTGGCGCGCCAGTATTACGATCTGCCTTCCTACAGCCTGCTCTCGATCGCCGAGGCTTTTCACATCCCGGTGGCCAATTCCCATCGGGCCCTCGACGATGCGCATACCGACCGCACTCATCTTCTTCGCCATGATGGATGGCATGAAGGAATTCAAACGGCCGCTCGACGAATACGTCGGTATCTATAACTCACCCGTCTGGCCCAATGAGGGCATCCAGCTGCCCACTGAGCTGGGTGAGGCGATCTACAGCCAAAAGAAGCTGCTCATCCGCTATGTGGACGGGGAGAACAAACAGACCGAGCGCTGGATCACTCCCAAGCAGGTGATGGGCCTGTCAGATTATGTCTATTTAAAGGCACACTGCCATTTGCGAAACGCGGAAAGAAATTTCCGCCTGGACCGGATCATTGAGATCAGGGTGGAAGTGGAAAAATAATCAAAGCTTGGGGCGGACAGCTGTCCGCCCTATTTGTTTATATGTATAATGCCCCCGGTCACACACCTGCCTGAATTGCCTGGCAAATCAGGCAGGTGTGTGACCGAGAGGGGTATAGAATCGATGAAATGGAAATATTTGGTGGGCTGGTCAATATTAAGGAGTAGATGAATGAGCACATCCCATAAAGAATTTAAGGGTCCCCGCCTGATACAACGTGAGGAAGTGGTCGATTCCGAAAGGCTGTTTCGCCTGTGCTTTGGGGTTTCGGAGATCGAAAACGAAGACGAGATACGCGCCAGCTATGCAACACCACGACGTGGGGGAACATATGCATTCCTGCACGAAGGCAGGCCGGTTTCCCAGATCAGCATCTTCCATGACCAGATCAAAATATATGATGGTGTAGTCCATACCGGCAGTATTGGCGGAGTTTGCACCCATCCTGATTATCGCGAACAGGGTTTGGCAGGTCGTTTACTGGAGCACTGCGCGGCAGCAGTTGAGGAAGGAAGATGCAACGCTCATGCTTGTTTCAGGCGCCCGTGGGGTCTATACGTGTGCAGGAAATGTATACCATGGCAAATTCATTTACTTTACAATTAAATCCGCAGGCGGTAATCAAGGATCCACGCCAGGCGACCTGGTGGTACGGAGGGCCCTTCCAGGCGATGCTTTGCTCTGCAGCCGGCTTTATCAGGCAGAGCCTGTCCACTTCGTCCGCCGGAAATCCGATTTTGCAGCCGCGCTGGAACATCCCATGGGAAACACCTACCTCCATGCGGATCTCTGGATCGTCGAGCGCTCAGGGCAGGCTGTAGCCTATCTATTTTTGGGAATTCCCTACGATCAGACCGAAAGCTCAGGGATCCGGCACGTCAGCGAATATGCGGGCAGCCGCTCCGCGCTGGCGGAGGCGATCCGGCAGATCGTTACAATAAGCAGCTTGCAGGAAGTGTATTGGCCGGTCGCATGGCACGAGACGGACCTCATTCAACTGCTCATGGACATTGGTTATGCGGGATCGGCAGCACCCCTGTATGGTCATACACTGCGGATTCTCGATTTTCCCGCTTTCATGAAGGATTTGCGTCCAATCCTGCAGGCGTGTCTGGATGCAAAGCTGTTACGAGGCTTGCATTTTGAGCAAAACGGTCCCCTATTGGCTGGCGCAGGCGCAGATCGCTATGCAATTTTCCGAGGCACTGAACGCTTTTAATTGGATGGCGCGGCAATGACGTCGTTGGTGATGGGCAATGCAGATGTCCAGGCCGAACCGATCCAGGCACCCGGAGTAATGGAGGAAGTGATCTCAACACTGTTTCCTTTGCCTTCCTTCCTGCCCGGGTTGAACTATCATTAGAACATTTTATTCCAAACAGCAACGTTTAAATTTTTACAAAATCACTGGATATCAGCATAACTTGATACCTCGCGAATATTATGAGTATAGAACTACATCCATTTTCGAGAAGCGATTGCAGGGAATTAATTTCCGGGTTCGGACTCCAGATGAACTATTCATCTGGTCGGCCACCACCTTCACTTTTCCACTCGATGAAAATCAACTGGTGAAGCATTATCAAGAGGCGCAAAATTCGAATACCCGTCTCATGTACACGGCAGTAGACAGCCAAACAAGGGAGCATATCGGTCATATTGAATTAACCAGAATTGATCGGGAAAATGGAAAAGCAAGCATTGCTTATGTACTGGTCGATCCCGATAAAAGAGGTCAGGGGTATGGAAAAGGAATCATGCAAAGCATTTTGAATGAATGCTTTCAGCAAATGAAAATGTCCAAAGTGGATTTGTTCGTATTCGAATTCAACACAGTTGCAATCCATTGCTATCAAAAAGCAGGATTTAAAATAGAAGAAGTGATTGAGGAGTAAAATTAAGTTAAAAATGAAAAATTCGTGACTCTTTACTTGATGGGGTTAACATATGATCAATGGATCGCATTCAAATAGACTGCCAACAAAAAATGCGTCATACAAGTAGCGGTGGACAGCTGTCCACCGCTACTTGTATGACGCCACGGCGATGCCTGACCTGCAAGCTTAAACCAGGCTATAAAATTGGATCGCCCGACAGTTTTTTACATTCCAGGCATCATCGAATCCATGATCATCAGGTTGCGCATCATTGTCATATCTTCATGCTCCAGGATATGGCAGTGATACATATACATGCCCATATGCGGTCCGAAATTCATGGCGATCTTGACCCGCTCGCCCGGCCAGACAATGACAGTATCCTTCCAGCCGGTGTCAAGGAAACCTTGATTGACTGTGTTGTAGCTGCTCGTCAGGATGGGTGGCGTCCGTTTGACCACCTGGAACATGACATTATGAATGTGCATGGGATGCGGGATGGATGAGTTGTTGATCCATTCCCAGGCAATGGGCATATCACGATAAACCATCTCATCCGCGGCAACATCCATTGGATCATAGACGCGCCCATTGATGGTCCAGGTCATTCCCATTTGCATGGCCAGGACAAAGGGAACCGGTGAATTGAAGTTGGAGACATTACCGGCATCAAATCGCTGTGTGATGGCAGGCAGCGGACCAAGCACGGGCTTGACAGCTCGCTTTCCGGCCGACGTTCACGGTCAGGATATTGAAGGCAGCTCCATTTGCAAGGGATGAGCCCATCATCCCGCCGCCACCCATGCCTCCTCCACCCATACCACCGCCGCCCATCCCACCGCCCTTCCACCGCCACCGCCCATCCATCCCGCCTCCCATCATGCCGCCGGGATCGAAGGAAAGGCTTTTGAGAATCACCTGCTTGCCTGCCAGCGTACCAAAGTCCGCCCACACGTCGACACGCTCACCCGGCATCAACATCACGTAGCTTTTGGAAAGTGCTGCGGGGAGCAGGCCTCCATCCGTGCCAATGACTTTCAGAGGCATGTTATTGCTCCAGGCCAGTTTGTACGTCCGCGCGTTGGAACCGTTCAGGAAGCGGAGCCGATAGGCTCTGGGTTCAAGGGAAAATGCTGCATTGGCATTCCCGTTGACGAGGACACGGTTCCCCAAATATCCCCACAACATATTGGGGTTATACAGGAACTGGTTGCTGCTGTCGAAGTTGCGATCCTGGAGGATCACCGGCACATCGTTCGCTCCGGTGCTGGCGCCCGGCACGGCAAGCTCCTCCTCGGGATCCCAGACGTTAAACAAGCCCGCCAGTCCCATCGCGACCTGTTCGGCTGTGCGTCCCATCGGGTGTGGATGGAACCAATAGGGACCCGCCCGGTCGATCACCTGGAATTCATAGATCTTTATCTCACCCGGTCCGATCGCTTGCATGGGCTGCCCATCGCAATCCTCCGGGACACGCAATCCATGCGGGTGGACGACACTGTCCTCGGCAAGATTGTTATGGAAGTAGATGCGAACCTTCGTGCCACTTTTGGCACGCAAGATCGGTCCCAGGTACGTGCCGGACAGATTTGTCACGGTCACACCGCTTCCACTGAGCAGTTGTCCCTCATAACTCCAAACCTTGGTCTGCGCCCCGGAGAGGATCGGCACATATTTCTCCAGGGCAGTGATCGAGATCTCCGCATCCGGAACAAAGGTTCCTGCAGGAGAGAAGATCGTCTAACCCGCCTGCAAACAATGCCGTTGCGCCAAGGCCTGTGAATTTCAAGAAATCCCGCCGGTTGATTTTGTATGCGCTCATTTTCTTCATCCTTTTATGTTTAGATAATATTTTCAATCATCCGTGCGCTGATTGAGGGGATGTCAGAATCTCCTCCCTTCAATCAATTGTGCAGTCTACCTAACGAAGTAACCGTCCGAGAGTGTTTTCAGGAAAGCCACAATGTTGGATACCTGTGTCGCGGGAACATGCTCAACGTAGCCTCGGTTCTGGTCAACTTCAGGCGATGGGAACATGCTGCTCATACCTTCACAGCCCATACCGCCTCCCATACCGCCGCCCATGCAGCCATTATCCATCATGGCGCGCCAGTGGTAGAACAGAACGATATCGTCCAGCGACTTGAAGTAACCATTATGTCCATATGCCTTGACAAAGTCATCCGATGGTCTCAAGTCGACATTCCGCAGAGTAGGGAACTTTGAACTTCACTTCTGGGTCGTAAACGCTGGCATCATACCCGGCATTCATCAGGAAACCTCCCAGACCTACATCCACCCAGTTTGCACCATCTGGATTTCATGCCTGCGGCATCGAGTAAAGGGATTTTCCGCATTTTCGGCACGCCAATATTGTCATAGCCAAAATCGGTGAACAGTGGATATCCATTCGAACCCTGCTCCAAAGTGTGACAGGAGGCACAGTTTGCCTGCGTTTGGATCATTGAAGACAGCCAGACCCTGCAGCTCGATATCGGTGAGTCCCAGATTGCGATAGGCTGACCAGCGATTTGGACTTGAACCGCCACCAGGGCATCCCATCCCACCGCCCATACCTCCGCCCATCCCTCCACCGCCCATGCCGCCGGTGCCACACTTTATTTTCGTGACATCCTTACCGGCCCGGGTGGCGTTATCCCAGAACAGGTCGAACTTCGAGGTGAAGGGACTGACTTCTGCGCTTCGCTCATAAGCCGCCACGGAACGCCCAATCTTCTGATATACGCCATTCACATCCTTAGCACAGTCAAGTGATTTAGCTCCCCATACGTCCTCAAAGAGACCTGCATACTCAGCCTGCTTCACCCGTACGCAGAGTACCTGCGCGTTGGCGATTCCCTGTTCCAGTGGATTGAGGAATGGTCCCTGCGCCTGTTCAGCCAGTGGATCGCCAAGCACAGCGCCGGTCACGCGTCCGTCTTAGAACATGCCCCCAAACCAGCCGCCATCCACATTGTCAAAATGGAGCACCAGTGCTATCACCGGCGTAGGCAGCTGTACGGCGGCTTTCGGTTTCCGAAGTGATTGGGCAGTGCACCCTGATAGACTGCTCCACTGGCGTTGCACGGACAGATCCGGACCCGTAAAGCCCACCTCAGGAGCATGGCAGGTAGCACAGGATTGGGTCCCATTGATCGACAAATCCGTGTCGAAAAAGATTGCCTTGCCCAATGCGACTATCTGATCCTGTTCTTCTGCCCGTGCGGATGATACTTGTACAACTGAGAATAGAAGCATACCAAGACCAATTGCTGTAAGAACATAAATCCATTTTCGCATTCTGAATCCTCCTTGTTTCTATCTATTTGATGACTGCTTGAATTGACATTGACCTGACATATCTACTTCGCCAGGTCAATCAAAGAACTTTACAACAGCGTCATTTTTTTATTACAGATAATTTCTATTTTTTTGCTCTGGGGAGCATAGTTGCTCCCCAGAGCAATGATTCTGTACCTCTAAAACTCTACCTGAGTTGATCCAACGATTCCGGGCGAGGTTTGTAGTTCCTTCAAGCCGGCTTACTTTCCACCCAGCGGGATCCATTGGCTCAAACTGACATCATGTGACAACCAGTGGACGCATCATATCGTGTTCTTCGTGCTCGAGGATATGGCAGTGCCACACGTACTCATGGCCGCCGGTGCGTGGGCTGGCTGGGAACCGTGAAGGGAACATGCAGGCAGATCGAACTTCATGATGACGGTCGTGACCTCATTGGGTGCATCTTGACTGTTTCCTTCCAGCCCAGCTCGGTCGGCTCGGGTCCACGCGGCGGACCGAGACAACTGGGGCACCGTTCGCATAAGTGTCGAACGGCTGCCGCGAGAGGATCTGAACATTCACCAGGTGGAAGTGGATGGGATGCGTATCGCCGGTCAGGTTGGCGATCTGCCAGACTTCCCTGACTCGTCGCGCGGCGTCTCTGTCGCCGATCATCCATATAGCCTCGCCCATATAAGCCCGCTCCTGTACTGGTGCACATTCGTCCCCAGCATCTGGATCAGGCGGCCAAATTCGTCGAAGTCTTCGTTCAGGGTCAGCTGGCGTACCTTCACGCCGGGAGGCGGCGGCTGCGGATGTCTGGTCCATGTCCATATGCTCACCAGGATGGATCAATGCGCATTGAGCAGTGTATTGTCTGCGGGGTAATCTTCAGCGGCGGGTCTGCAGCGCCGCTGATCCCGGAAGCGATATCGAACCGCATGATCGTCCGGGTGTCCGGTCCGGTTCCCTCTGGCTGTCGAAGTCGGTGAGCGGATCGCCCATCGGGAAAGGCGCAGGTGCATCGTTGTAGAGGACCAATTTCTTGCCCTCGAAACCTTTGAAGTCAATGATGATATCCCAGCGCTCCGCCGGGGCGGTGATCAGGCTTCCGCCGAGCGTGATCGGGTTGAATGGCATGCCTGACGGGACCAGCACCGGTTTGGACAGGAAACCGCCCTCGGTGCCAATCACGAGGAAGTTCGGACCCGGTTTGGTCTTATCCGGCTGACCGGAACCGTTGTCCACATAAAGCTGCAGGTTCAGGAAGCGCGCCTGGCAGGCGTTGAGGATGCGCAGGCGATACCGGCGAGGTTCAACCGGCGCATAGGGGAAGACCATGCCGTTGGCCAGCATGGTATCACCGAACATTTCAGGCACGAGGGAAGATTTGGGTCGGAATCGGGTCGGCCACCAGGTCCCGCGTTCGGCATCGTAGACATGTGCGGATACCACAGGCTGCCGGTTCGTTGCGGCACAGGCAAATCCAGCCAGCCGGGATCCACTTTGCCGATATCTTCACCCACGAAGATCTTATCCTGGATGACGATCGGGATCTCGCGTCCGCCATTTTCGATGAAATCCGGCAGGCCAATGTTCGCGCAGGTCGCCCTCAAATCATCGCGGATGATGATAGGCGGTGGCGATGCCTGCGTAGGCGTTCAGGCGTGTGATGCCCATGGCATGGTCGTGGTACCACAGCATGCCGGGCACTCTGATCGTTGGGATAGTAGTACTCTGCCTGACCGGGTTGCAGATCCGGGTTCAGAACCTTATAGATATTCAGGTCGCAACTCTGTGCTCGGACCGTAGTTCCCGCGCTGTCAAACCAGGCAAAGGGTCCACCATCGCTGATCCAGGGGACTTGCCGCCATGGAGGTGTGTTCACACACGGTTCGGACCCATCTCCGTTCCCATGACAGTTGGGTCTACTGGAAGAGGATGGTCCCCGGCGAGATTGTTCTGGAACGTGATCTGCACTGGCTTGCCCTTTTGGGCGACAATAATGCCGCCGAGGTGTCGCTGCGACACACTTCCGCCCAGATTCGTCCGCGAATGATAGCCCCGCAGGGTGGTGGGATCCGAGGTCGGGGTGCAATTGATCCGTATATTGATTGATGTCGATCGTGTAGTGTTGGGCGACGGTGCGCCCCCAGGGCCGCGTCCCGTCTGGAACCGCCACCGGAATGCCGTCGAGATCTAGGGGGTAACACTCCCCGCAGAGGCTGGACGAACTTGCTCAGACCACTCGACTGATAGGCACGAGCGCGCAGCAGGGATTTGGCACGAGTCGCAGCAAAGAGGGCGGCGATGCCCGCTCCGCTAAGTTTTAGAAAGTCTCGTCTAGTGATCATTGTATTCTCCTTTGGGAAGCACAGACTAACAGGATATTTTTGATTAACAGGTTACCAACGTATCGTTTATCTATTTATTACACATCGAAGGCACATTCAACAAGAGTAAAAACTTCGTAAAATTTCGAAAGGAAACTCCGTAGAAAATACGCAAGGTTTGATTTCAATTTTTATCTACGGCATCGTTAGATTCTTCGCCCTAACAATCATGTAGGCGCCGAGGCCGCGGCTCACCAGGTTCTGTGGACAGATCTTCGGCTTGCCCCCGCTCATCCCGCAGCTGGCGATCAGCCCGTCCAAGTATGCCTGCTCCGTCCATGAGGTGGCGTAGTAGTCGGGATCGGTCATGTCGGCGAACAGCGTGCCAGTGGCCGGCGGAGGAGTGTAATTGTTACCGTATTTCAAGCGCAGGGCAAAGATGACTGCCTGCTCCCGTGGAATCTGGTCCCACGGACAGTATTGCAACGGTGAAGACAAACACCCGGCCGACAGGCCCTTGTTGTACATCGCCTCAGCCCACTCCTCTGCCCAGGTGCCTTTCGTCCAGTCATCCATAAAGAAATGTGTCGCCGGGTCGGGGAGGAAGCCTGATCCAAAGTTTCCGCGGAGGATGAACACGGCGGCCTCCCCGCGGTTCATGGTCTGGTCGGGACAGTATTTCATAGGGCTTGTGCTGCAGCCGCCTGTCAGCCCATTCGCATACAGGATTTCGATATCCTGGTAGTAGGGATGCGTGGATGGCACATCCGTAAAGGTTTGTGTAGGAACGGAGCCCAAAAGGGTAAAGGCAGCATCGCCGGGGAGAGCGCGGTACATGACATCTCCACCTACCCCTCTCCCTTTCCAGTAATGGCTGCCATTTCCAGCGGAGCCTGGAGCCAGGCACCAGTCCGGGACCGTGCCTTTTTGGGATGCTTCGATCTGGACCCAGTATTTCACACCTGCAGAGGCGGTAAAGAGTGACGGAAGGACAAATGCATAGGCATATAGAGTAGCGCTGCCAACCGTCCCAATCGCAGTTTCACCGGCATTCCCTCCGGTCTGGTAAGTCACCAGCGGTGGGAACGCTACAGCCGGTTCTGTGCCGGCAGAGATGGAGGGATAGATGCTCACGGTGAAGTCAAGCACCGGCCCACCCTTCCCGAACTTCAACGGGTCATAGACACCATGCCAATCGATCTCGGTGATCGTCCCGCCTGAGGGGAGGGTGAAGTTGTCCCAGACGTACTCATCGAAATCACTACCGTTTGGGTCCAGCCATGCCGAGAGAAGAAGTTTCCCATTTGGGTCGACAGGCTGGTCATACAGGATGCCTGTCGTTAAGGCGGGATTGTTCACTCCCACATATGTTTTATCAGTGTTCACGTTTGTCCAGGCATGGGCACGCAGGTAACCGAAGGGCAACAGCCCAACAGCTACCAAAAGGGATAATGCACCTCGAAGCAATTTTGACCACATATTGCTCTCCCTTCTAATACCCATCCCGGGTTACTTTATTAGATTGCCTGGCGCCAGTCGGTGACTGGCGCCAGGCGTTGTAAATATGGTTTGACTACGGGTTGGTGATGATGGGGAACGGAGTTGCGTTCACCCAGGTAGTGAAGACGATTGTGCCGTTGTTTGCGCGGATGCGGAACCAGTACTGGGTGTTTGGAGCTCAGACTGGTCTGCGTAAGCGTTGTGGACATTGGCTGCGACATTAGTGGTGGTGAGACCCTGCGTGAAGAGAGCGTTGGTCGCCCGCTGGATCGTAAAGCCAGTCTCATTATTGGAGTTATCAGCCCAGGTCAGGATCACCGAGCGCGTTTGTTCTTGTTCGGACCGTTCACAATGCCGAAGTTGCTGGGGCCAGCGGGAAGCGCCGGGACCGTTACGGAGGCGGTATTCGTGAAGGCTGAGGTACCACCAGCATTGTCGCTGCCACCCTGATAGGCTGTAGGTGACGTTTGTGGCCACCGGCTGCACGCTGTATCGTTGAAGGTAGGCGGTGCCTGTGCCGTTGAGAGCCGAGCGCAGTGGCGAGCAGGGCGAAGGCACCACCATTGACAGAACGCTGGATCATGAAGCCAGTCTCGTTGACCGCGTTGTCGGTCCAGGTCAATTGCGACCAGTGGACCAGCCTGGAGGGTGGCGGCCAGAGTTGGTGGGAGCCGGGGCTAACAACCATACCAACCACTACAGAGATCGTATTAGCGTAGGCTGAGGGACCAGCAACATTGCGCCGCTGCCACTCGATAGGTATAGGCTTGCGTCGTTTGCGCTGCTTTCATGGTGGTATCGGTGAATGTTACATTGCCTGTGCTGCTGCGGGCAGGTGCCGTGGCGATCTGGGTGAAGTTGACGCCATCGGTCGAGCGCTCGATCACGAACCCGCTCTCATTGATGGCATTGTCTCTCCAGGTCAGTCGGACTTGCGGACCGGCTTGGAGCGTGGCCACCAGGTTGGTAGGAGCTGTGGGTGCAGTACCCAGGTCGATGACATCGGAAATCGACTTGGCCGTCATGGCTGGGAATTCCAGCCCGTAGCCAACCGTGTTCTGGGCCACGACTCGATAGCTGTATGTCAGGCTGGCGTTATAGGTACCGGGAACCGTGAAGGAGCGTGGCCTGTGGTGTTCGGCTGCGCCGAGCGGTGAGAGAAGTCGCCCCACATCAGCCCAGGTGTTCGGCCAGGTCAGGCTTTGGATCACATACTCTGTCTCAGTCGATCGAGTTATCGGTCCAGTTCAGTACCAGGCGCCTGTTGTTGCCATTTCCAGTGATTTGGATGTCAGACCAGTGCGGCTTGTTGGGCGGGAGCACCAGGGACACGGGCCGCATCATATCCATTTCCTCATGGCTCAGGATATGACAGTGGTAGGTATATTCCCAACCGAAGTTGACAAGCTGGTTGACAATTGGGTTGGTTGGGTTGCCGTGCGGATCGACGTTGTTGAACATTGCAGTGGAGCCAAGCGGCATCATCGGGTTCAACGGTCGAATAGAGTTGGGGAGCTCGAAAGGCACCTGCGGGACGACGGGTCGCAGAGCGACGATGGTATCCTCGAGCGGCGACACCCGTATCGTGTCTTTCCAGCCCAACTCGGAGGCTTCGGTTGGAATGATGATGTTGTCCCAGGTGACCCGGTTCACGATCTGTACGTCATACAGGTGGAAGTGGATCGGGTGGGTATCGACGCCGTTATGCGTGATGCGCCAGATCTGGGTTCCATCGGCTGCGATCGGAGATCGGTGTGACCTTGACGTCGCTCACGGGCAAGCCGTTCGCATCGTAGGTTACACTAGCCTTTGGCAGGTTGGTGCCGTCGATGAGCTCGGTTGGCGGGTTCACAAATGGGTACAGGACAATGTTCTGTCCCGCGGGTGTCGGAGGCTGGGCTTCCACGCCCAGGTTGGCCGTCATGCGGCCGAATTCGTCGAACGTGGCCGAGTTCATCTCATCATGAAGTGCCTTTGGCTGAAGCGGCATGGTCATCTTGGTGCTTGGCGCAGACAGGGTGTTGAAGCCAAAGACTGAGGTGTCGTTCACGCGGACGAACCCATCACAGGTTTGTGACGTGCTGTTCGGTGCGTTGCAGTTGGCGCCGGCGGCGAAGTTGGTGCCGTAGGCTGAGTTGTAGGCAGCCTGGCCGACGATGATGGGATGCTGGCCGGATTCAAACACGCCGGAACCATCTGCCTTGTGTGCAAAGGCAGTCTGAAGCGCAGCCAGATTGAAGGCAGGGGCCGGAGTTCCAGCGATCTTGACCTGCATGATGGTGCGGGTGTTCGGGCCGTAACCGGGCACGATGGCCGCAGCGCCGTTGGGGCTCATATCCGGGGCGCCGGTGTAGTAATCGTAGCTTGGCACACGGGCCGGGAAAGCTGCCGGGGCATCGTTGTATAGGATCAGGGTCTTGCCAGCGAACTTCGAGAAGTCAACGATGACATCCGCGCGTTCGGCAGGAGCAAGGAGTAGTGAGTGTTTGTCCACATTACCGACATCGAAGCGGGTCGGGTCTGTGATCCAGGTGGTCGGCTGCTGGCCGTCAACCACTGTCGGGGCCGGCAGGAAGCCGCCCTCGGAGCCGATCTGGATCCAATCCGGACCTGGCTTGCTAATCGCGGTATCGGGGGTCGGGAAGACATTGGGATCAGTCTGAGCAGCCACCAGTTCTGCAGCCTTGAAGGCGACTTCGCTGTCAGTACCCGTGGTCGGGTCGGCAACGTACCACTGGAAGTTGAAGAAGCGGTCGTTGGCTGCGCTCAGCATGCGGAAGCGGTAGGTCTTCGGTTCCAGGGTAACGGTTGGGTAGGCGACGCCGTTGACCAGAGGCGTGTCGTTGAACTGCTCCATGCCGACCGAGATATTCGGTGTGCCCGGGATCAGCTGGGGTTCACAGAACGGATCGACTCTGGTACTGCCAGGTGGTCGGATCGTCGAGCTTACAAGCGGCATCGTAGTAGGGGTTGGCGATTGGCCCGTAGCGGCGGGGTGGCGGGCGGCCAGAACCAGGGTCCATACATCCAGCGACCGTAGGCACTCATGCCGGAGGGATCACCGGGGTTCTGGGCCGGCATATACACGTGGTGATACCACAGGCTATCGGGGCCGCCCCAGCGGATGGAATCCCAGGTCGGATCCTGACCATAGCTGATCACCTTGCCATTGGCGTCGTACTGGTTATATAACTGCTTGTCACTCGGTACAAAGGTTTTGTCCTGGATGATGAGCGGGATCGTGTCGGCAGCGCCAGGGATGAGACCGCTGCTAATCAGCGCTTTTTCTGTGTCATCGCTGATCAGGTAACCGGCGGCCGCGCCCGCGTAGACTTGCAGGCGAGTGGCACCCCAGAGATGATCGTGGTAGAACAACAAGCGGGCGCTCTGCTGGTTGGTGTAGTAGAACGCCATGCAACCATCAGTAGCACCATCGCATCCGGAAGCGCCCATGTCAGGCACGTTCGACACGGCGACGCCCTGAGGCCAGGGGGTAGTCTCGCCGGCTGGCGTGATCCACTGGTGGGCGGTGCCATCTGAGATCCACGGAGAGATGCCGCCATGCAGGTGCAGTGTGGCGCGGTTGTCCGAGAAGCAGGAATCGGGCTTCGGGTATTCATTGCACATCGGGTTGCGCACCATGTCCGTCACGGTGCCCTGATCCACCGGGTCAGCCATGGCCATCGGGCCCATGCCTGCACCCATCAGCGAGGAATCGACGGGCAGGTAAAGGTCGCCGTCGGAACCGGTCGGCAGCAGGTTGCGGAAGACGATACGCACCGCCTTGTCCTTCGTGGCCGCAATGATGGGTCCCAGGTACTGCGGCGGCGTGACGCCGAAGTAGCCGGTGTTGACAATCCTGCCGTCGATCATTTCGTTCGTCAGCGGATAATGCTGGCTGATGCCGGCATTCGCGGCGGTCTCCAACTGCACATAGCCGCGCACGATGGCGCCGTTTGGCATGGCAGAGGAGAAGTAGTTGCGGTATTGCACCAGGCCGATCACATATTCGTCCGCCTCGATGCCGTTATATTTTTTAGCTTCGGGCACGGCGAGCGGGACGTACTTCGCTGTCGGATCAACCTGATAGTTAGGGCAAGCCGGTGGCATGCACAGCCCGGGTAATGCATCGACAAATTTCTTGATGCCAGGGGTCATGTAACCGGAGCCGGGGTTGTCGATGGTGATGGACGTGATCGAACCAAGCGTTGTGAAGGCTGCCGTGGCGGACGCGCCGGTTCCAGCACCCGTGTCAGAGATTACAACGGATGGGGCCGAGGTGTAGCCAGAGCCAAAGGTAGTCAAAGCCACGCTCTGGAGTGTCAGGGTGGATGTTGCCACCGCGGCGAACCCACCCGGCAGGAACGGGTCCGGATTGCTGACATTACCGTTATGGATGGTCACCGTGGGAGCCGCTGAATAGCCGGACCCGGGGTAATCAACGATCACCGCCTTGATGGAGCCGTTGGCATTCATGGTGGCGTGACCAGTGGCTACGGACACCATCGGGGCTGTTCGGCAGGCCGAATTCCACGGTTGGGAAGGTATAGCCTAAACCGGGATTGCCCACGGCAACTGCGTCAACGCCGCCGTAGACAGTGGCAGTAGCATCAAGGGTAGCGCCGCCGCCGGAAATGGCGATTGAAGGAGCGCTGTATCCGCCGCCTGCCACATCCACGGTGATGGCGGTAACAACGCCGGAAGTATCAACCACCGCGGTTGCGGCGCCATTGATACCCATTCCGGTGATTCCGACCGTCGGGGCAGATGGTGTAACCGCTGCCCGGATTGGTGACGGTGATCGCGGTGATGGCGCCCGTTTGCGGGTCAACGATAGCTTGCGCCGCTGCGCCCGTGCCATCGCCGCCTGTCAGGTCCACAGCCACGTCGGCTTGCCGCAGTGGGCTGAGTGCCCAGTTCGGGTTGGGGCCGAAGTAGTGCGGGACCTTTGTCTCGTCCACGGCGGCTATCGGCGCCGCCGTGGCTTTGAGGCTGCCCCCAAACACCAGGCTCACCATGACACCAGCAGCGAGACGAACATATTTACATACTTGCGATTGTGCATTTTATTCTCCTTTTATCAGTAGTTGCGGTCCTTGAAGTCGGAGCCGTGGTATTGATCGACATTGTGAAACAACTTAACGAAAAAATTCAATGGTTCTGATCCTCCTTTCAATAAATCGTGTTGATACAGTGATTGCAATCCTTCATGGATTTGGCGTATGTCAATTGTTCCCAGATCCGGTTGAGGTTCTTCGTCTCAGGCATCTCCATAATGTCGGGCGAATTTGATTCACGAATTTCATAAAGTAAATGCTGAATATCCCCCTCGATATCTTCCCGGGTAAGTTCCTGTTTTCGAAAGGTGGCATCCAGATTGGCGACAACCATGGACCGGTTGTAGCGCTGATACCAATGGGGCAGGGCAATTTGACGGAGCCAGTTGAAGTGACTTGCAGACAGGGCTTCCATGGATTGGAGCATTGCTTCAACTAATGTTGCACGAACTTCATTTTCACAAATCGAATCAATTACGTCATCGATATTGGGTTCCTCCTTCATGGCGGTGGATGTAATCTCCGGATAAATATGTTTGAACATTTCCTCGAACAAATGACGACACTGTGGCTCCGTCAAAATCCGTTTGCGGAATGCGCACAGGGAATGAGGATCAAGCCTGGGGCTGGGGGTGGCCAGGTGCAGGGCATATCGAAGCTCCATACGTCGCTGGATCAATTCTGACATTTCCACATCCGTCAATTTTTCGACATATTGAATGATGGTTAGCAGGGTCAGCAGCGCTGTCTTGTCCTCATTCCAATATAGGGAAGTGGTCTTGGGATCGAAATTGGATGTAAGATGAATTCAGCCGGTCGCCCAGGCGAAGGTATAAATTGCCTCGCCCATAGAGCGCTCGTGCAGCCCGAACGGTGCTGGCAGGAATTAACGGAAACAGAGCAGAATCCTTGTCCATTGCTCTTCAAGAATACTCATGATTCCGGGTTGGGAAAAGCGCAATAGTTCGCTGTTTTTTGGGGGACTTTAAGGCGGGAAAACTACGCCAGGCAGGTATTTTTCAACCTGTGAAATCAAAAGAGCGCGTAGTATCTACGCGCTCTTTTGCTGATCGGAAGAAAATTGACTAGTTCTGTTCTCTGGCTTTTAGCAAACCATGTTTCTCTGCATACTCCACCAGCTCAACGCGGCTATGCAGCCCAAGCTTTCCCGATACATTTGCACGGTGACCCTCGACGGTCCGCGGGCTAAGACTGAGGTGTTCGGCAATCTGGCGGTTGGTATATCCTTTCGCCAATAGTTGCAGGACCTCAATTTCGCGCAGGGTCAGTGTTTCAATTTCAGAGACCTTCGGCGGAACGGATGGATCATGGAATAATGCCCGGGTCATGGTGGGATGAATATACAAATCCCCTCGTGACACTACGCGAATCGCATGAATGAGATCCTCCTGGGCAGCCCGCTTGATGATATATCCAGCTGCCCCTACCCGGATGACTTCCTTCAACAAGCTTTCATCCTCATGAACTGTCAAAATCAATACGCGTATTTTCGGCTCGCTCTGTGACAATTGGCGGGTGGCTTCGATGCCTCCGATATTCGGCATGCTAAGGTCCATGAGCAGGATGTCAGGCTTCAATTCCACAGCCTTTGCCAGAGCCTCCCCCCATCTGAAGCCTCCCCAACGACTGTTATATCAGGAATGTCTTCCAGCAAGGCACGCAGGCCGGCCCGGATGACGCCATGATCATCGGCTATCAGTATTCGAATTGGCATAAGGTATCTCCACGACCAAAGTTGTTCCAACCTGGGGGGTACTGTCGACCAACAGTTTTCCACCCAGCATTTCTGCTCTTTCCTGCATGCCGATCAGCCCAAGGTGACCGGTTTCCCGGGCTTTTTGCATGTCAATTCCCACCCCATCATCCTCGATGACAATCAATATCTTCTCGTTTTGCCATTCCAGAATCACATCCACGTAGGTCGCCTGTGCGTGCCGGATGACATTTGTAATGGACTCCTGGACAATTCGATAGATGGATGTCTCCATCTCTTCTGTGAGGGGTGCCATCGGCAGCGAGCCTATGATCTTGAAATGTGCCTGCAGTCCGGAACGCTGTTTGGTCGAGCTGATCAAACTCGTCAGGGCATCCACCAACCCCAGATGATCCAGGCTGGCGGGACGCAAATTAACTGCAAGATGATGCAGGCTTTCCAAAGTCTCATCGGCAAGTGCCTGTAGATTTCTGACCTGTTCCGTGAGCCTTACGCGTCGATCAGCTTCTTTCTCGATCACCTGCAGTCCCATTTTCAGCGATGTCAGTGACTGGCTGGTCTCATCATGCAGCTCCCGGGCAATATACTTGCGCTCATTCTCCTGGATCTCGACCAGATGCCTTGAGAGCTGCTGTAACCTTTCACGTCCGGAACGCACCTGCTCGAACAGCCACGCATTCTGTAATGCAACAACAGCCTGTTTGACCACCGCCTCCGCCAGTTGGATCTGGTTCCTGGTGAAGGTGTGAGGAGTGGCATGAGCAATGACTACAATGCCCAGAACCTTTCCCATCGATTCGAGTGGTATCCCAAGCCAGCAATTCATGGACGCAAGTTCCAAAGGTGGATTCCAGGGGGAAAGTTCACGTGAATCCGGGATGAACGTACTTTCATGTTTCGTGAAGTAGGATCGAACAATCGGCTCACTCAGCATGTCAATGGTCTGATCCTGCAGGGAATCCCGTAATGCTGTATCGTCATCCCCAGTGCGTACGGCTCGAATGCTATATCTTTCATCGCCTTCACTCATGACCACGAAAGCAACATCCAACGGCATGACAAACTGGACGTAATCGAGAATTGTTTCCATGACCATCTGGGTATCCAAAGTTTGGGCCAGTGCCACGCTGGCGGCGCTCAAAATTTCAGCGATCTTCCGGTTTTGCTGCTCGTTTTCATACAACCGGGCATTTTGGATTGCCACAGCCGCAGGCGCTGCAAATGCCTGGAGAGTCTTTACCATGTCCTCCTGGAAAGCGTTGGCCTGATCGCTGATCAGATTGATGATGCCAATGATCTGGTCGTTATAAATGAGAGGCGAGCCAAGGTAGGAACGAATCCATGTCATCCCAAAATAGGTATTCCATTGATCATCGAGCTGGGTATCCGAAACCATGACTGCAGATTTCGTCGTGCAAATCCTCTCCCAGATCGGAAATTCATGGATCTTAAGACTTATCATTCTCAAAGATGGTCCTCGCATCGGAATAATCATCGGTCCACCATTGCCGGACGATGGTGGCAACATGATCCTCAATCAGCACAATATCGGCCGTCGAATAGGGAATGATACGCCTGGTCTGCTCAAAAATGCGGTCGAGCACGGCATGAAGCTCCAGGCTCATGTTCAAGGCCACGGAGGATTCAACCAGACCCTCCGCCAGGAAGCGTTGCTGGCGTTCAGAGTCTGAAAGCGTGATCAATTCCTGATTGGACGCTTCGAGTTGTGCGTAGATCAACTTGCGCTCGGTAACATCCTGTTTGATGGCGATGAAATGGGAGAGTTGACCGGCCTCGTTTCGCACCGGGGTAATGGTTTGTTCCTCGATATACAGGCTGCCATCCTTGCGGCGATTGGTTGTTTCACCACGCCACACATTTCCGGCAAGGATGGTTCCCCACATTTGGTTGTAGAAGTCCGGCCTCATGTTTACCTGAGTTGAACAGTCGTGTATTTTGACCGATCAATTCATCTTCTGAATACCCACTGATCTGGGCCATGGCAGGGTTCGTCCAGAGCATGACACCTTCTGGATCGGTGATAATGATGCCATTGGCAGCAGCATCCATGGCAGCGGTTTGAATGCGAAGCTGTCGTTCGATCTCCCGCCGCTCGGCGATCTCGTTGGATAATTCCAGGTTCGCGGCTGCCAGTTCCTCGGTCCGTTCCTGGACGCGAATCTCCAATTCATCATGTGTGCGGCGCAGTGCCTGTTCGGTTTTCTTGATGATCGTTATATCTGCACCCGTAGTAATGAAGTACTCGCCAAACGGAACGCTGGTAAATCTGAAGTATTTATCGAGATTGGGAAAATAATCCTCGTAGGTATAAGGAGCACCATCAGTCATTATTTTCTGCACGATAGGCATGTAATGATCCGTGGCGCCTGGACCAAAAATCTCTTCGGTTGTTTTTCCCCGGATTTCTTCGATCGTACTCCATCCCCAAGACTTTAGAGTAGGAGGATTGGCATCCACCAGTCGCCAGGTTTTAATGCAGCCGGAACCATCACGCATGAGTTGCCAGAAATGCACTTCTTCGGTCATGTTCTCGAACAGGTTACGGTATTTTGTTTCGCTCTCGCGAAGTGCTTCTTCCGCCAGTTTGATGGGAGTCAGGTCCACGGTCGCAAGGCCGACGCCCTCGATTTCTCCCATTTCATTCTTTAGCGGTTCAATGAACAGGTCAAGGAAGAGGCGCTGGTTGTTGCTGTTGACCCAGAGTTGTTCACTTGCATTTTCACCTGTTTCGATCACACAACGTTTAATGGCGGTCAGCTGCTCTGCCTCGGATGGGAACAGATCAAAATCTGTTTTGCCAATGATTTCCTCTGCCAGACGCGTGCGCTGGTTATAAGCCCATGTATATCGCAAATCGCGGTCCTGCACGGCCACCGTGACGGGCGCATGGATGAGCGCGAGCCGGAAGCGCTCTTCACTCTCGCGTAACGCGGCTGTGATCCGTTCATGGGCCTCTCGCAATCGGATCATCTCAATGCCATGAGCAAGGTCACTTGCCAGGTCGGTAAGCAGTTCTTCCTCATCGGAGTAGAAAGATTCGGGTTGGCGAGAATAGATTGTCAACGCACCAAACGCCCGACCATCATTCGCCTTGAGCGGCAACACAAGGGAAGAGGCGTAGCCTCGTTGTAATGCCTGCTCACGCCATGGAGCAAATTGTGGGTCGGTGAGCATGTTGCGACAGCCTTGAGTTTACCTGTGCGAATGGCTATTCCAGTGGGTCCGCGACCGCGTTCCGTGTCTGCCCAGGTGATCTTCAATGTTTCGAGGTAGCCTGCTTCAAATCCTGCGTTTGCCACGGGCCGTACAGACTTTTCTTCATCATCTTCGGCATACCCAATCCAGACCATGGCATGGCCGCAGTCCTCGACAACAATCCTGCATACAGCGTTCAGTAGTTCTGCTTCATTTCTGGCGCGCAACATAGCCTGGTTGCTCGCACTATGTGCTCGGAGAGTGCGATTCAGTTGATGTAATTCCTTCTCCGCCTTCTTGCGCTCCGTAATATCATGAAAGATGCTTACACCGCTGACTATTTGTCCGAGCGAGTCCTGAACAGGTGCCGAACTGATGCTGATCATGGCAGAAGTACCGGAGCTTCGCCTAATCTCTATTTCTTCTCCGTCGATAATCTCTCCGGTGGCAATCGAACGAGAGAGAGGCCATTCCTCTACCGGATATGGGCGGCCATCGGGATACACACCATGGTATTGATCAAACTGGTCGGCAGTGTCCACCAAACCACCCAGGATTTCACGACCGCGCACGTTGGAGAGGATGAGTTTGCCTGTGAAAGCATCCCTGACAGTCACTCCCGAAGGCATTTGATCCAGCACGGTTCGCAGCATTGCTTCGCTTTTTTGCAGCGCGGCCTCTGCCTGTCTACGCTTGGTCACATCGCGCAAACTGGACAGGATACAGGCTTCACCATTGAAAGTAATCAATTCTTGAGCAGTTACCGCGCTCCGGATTGCGCCCGACCGGTGGCGGATGCTGGTTTCGAAATCACGGATCGTACCGCCCATCAACAGCTGATCAACATTCGCTTTTTCATTACCCTCATCCATGTAGATGTTGAAATCTGTTGTCCGGCGACCAATGAGTTCCTCCCGATCAAAGCCGACAATCGTGCAATAAGCATCGTTCAACTCCATGAACTGTCCGTCACTGAGGCGCGTGATCATCAACGCTGCCGGACTGGATTTGAACGCCTTTGAGAAATTATCTTCGCTCAGCCGCCGTGCATCTTCTGCCTGCTTAAGTTGAGTGATATCCGCCCCGAGTACCGTAATTCCTTCTGTGGAAGGAAAGGCAGTCATTCGGTACCAGGCGGAGGTGTACTTCCCGCCAAGTTCGAACCTTCGTACCTCCCTCTTTTCCATGGCTGCGCGGAAGTTCTCTTCCAAAACTGTGCCCACATGTTTTGGAAACATCCTCCAAATGTTGTTGCCGACAAAATCCTCCGGTTCCTTTCCAATTTTTTCTGTGAACAACCTGCTCGTAAAGACAAAATTCCAGTCGCGATCGAGCACATAAAAATCATCCTGGATGCTCGTCAAGATCTCATTTAATTTCTGATTGCTCCGTTCGAGCTGTTCTTCTGCCTGCTTACGATCGGTGATATCCCGAACAATGCTGACAAGCGTACGCACACCGCCGATGGTCGCTCCTTGCGAACTGACTTCCACAGGGAAGCTGCTGCCATCCTTGCGGCGGTGAATGGTCTCGAAGAGAATACCCCGGTCATTGGCCTGCGCCATCTGTTCTGCTGTCAGTTTGTTGCTATTGGCGCCACGCAAATCCGAGATGCTGAGTGCAAGAAGCTCATCATGGCTGTATCCGTAGGCCTGCACGGCCGCCGCATTGGCTTCCAAAATATGACCGTCCTGAAAGCGCATGAACAGGATGATGTCCCGGCTGTGCTCTGATAACAACTGAAAGCGCTGCAAGGCTTCCTCGGCCTTTTTCCGAATGGTGATATCGTGAACCATCCCGATGGAACGGACGATCTCGCCTGCCTCATTCCTGAAGTGCTCACATTTTTCGTGGACAATTCGGATCTCGCCGGTTGAGCGTTTGACGACCCGGTGCTCGATCTCATACGTGTCCCTGCCATCCCGGATCGAACTTGAATACGCCTCATTGACCAATTCACGGTCGTCCGGATGGACGGCCTCCAGAAAGGCCTCGTAAGTGGCACCAAATTCCTGCGGCTGAAGTCCAAAGATCCGGTACACTTCGTCAGACCAGGTCAGATGGTTGGTTAACAGATCCAGCTCCCAGCTGCCAAGATGAGCGATCTCCTGGGCCCGACCCAATCGTTCCTCACTAACGCGCAGTTGTTCGTTGGCAACAATCAACTCCCCTTTTTGCGCCTTCAATTCATCAGCCTGCATTTCCAGTTCGATTGCTTGCATTTGGAAAGTCTCATTCAACTCCTGCAGTTCTGCTTCTGCCCGCAATCGTTCATTGATCTCAGCCGCCAGCTCGGAATTCGCGTATCTCAGCTCCTGCGTACGGTCCTGGATCCGCACTTCAAGATCAGCATAAGCCTTATAAAGCATTTGTTCCGCCATTTTGTGTTCGGTAATATCCTTGCCAGTGGCAACGAAGCGAACAATGTCACCTTGCTCATTCCGCAGGGGCGTGATCGTTTTTACTTCATGGAAAATATCGCCATTCTTCTTGCGATTGGCGATTTCTCCATGAAAGACCTGACCGTTGAGAACGGTATCCCAAAGTGTCTTATAGAACTGTCCATCATGAATACCTGACTTTAGAACTCGCGGGGTCTGACCGATCGCATCTTCCTTCTGGTAGCCGGTCAATTGTTCGAATGCCGGGTTGACATATTGGATCACGCCCTCACAGTCGGTCACGACCACTGTATCGGCAGTCTGTTCAGTTACGCTGGAGAGCATCCGAACCATTTCTTCACTGCGTTTACGCTCGGTAATATCGTGTATGATTTTTAGCTTGGAGAGAGTGCCATCCGAGTTGGCAAGCGGCGTATCGAAAGCTTCATAGTTTTTGCCGGTCGTTGGGGAGGACCATTCCCACTGGCTGCTTTTGCCATCAAAAACAATCGGATTCTTACACCAGGTGCAGACCTCATTTTGTCCATGAAGGTAGGAATAACACTTTTGGCCGGCAACCGGACCGAAATCCCTTTCCATTACCGGATTGATATATTCCACATCATATTGCTGGTTGACAATGTAAATCCCATACGGCATGGCATCCAGAATGGACTGTAACCTTCCCGTTCGAGATCCACTTTCTGCTCAGACTGCCTGAGGCTTTCGACGTACTGGATAAGGGGACGAAATGAAAACAGGTACAGGATGGGGCAGATCAGGATCACCATGATCCCGGCATCTATCAATGTAGTGAGAAAATACGATATCGGATCGAGGAAGTACACCACGATCATCGCAACAATTTCTGAAACGAAAATGCTTGCGATGATGATGATGAACAGTCTCCAGGGAGAAACGTATCCTGTTTGATCCGAGGATAACTGGGAACCAAGAGTTAATAACGCTTCCTTTACCCGGCCTAATCTTTTCATTTCATACCTCATTGGAAGGCGGCTCTTCCTGTTCAGATAGTCAGGCTTCATTTGCAGGGAGCGGATATTCTGCCCGATGGTATCGCTGCTGCCATATCAGCTGCATGGCTCGATATCCGGGGCTGCTGACCCGCCAACCCAGGTACAGGTTGTCTATGCCGAAAAGTGACCGGCAGATATGTTCTCTCCGGTACACCTGACCGCCGCGGGCCAACACGCTGAAGTCCACGGTCATCGTGCCTTTTATTT
Source organism: uncultured Chloroflexia bacterium (assembly GCA_963750005.1). Classification (GTDB taxonomy): domain Bacteria; phylum Chloroflexota; class Anaerolineae; order Anaerolineales; family Villigracilaceae; genus Defluviilinea. The sequence continues at coordinate 232,966 of CAVVPC010000004.1, read as the reverse complement.
GATCGTGAACCCTGTAAGCATGTTTGTAGGATGTGCGGTTTTCAAGATGAACAATGTTATTTGAGGGGTATTCCTTCGGTTTATTGCCCCCACCTGGAACCGTCATAATTTTCCGGCCTCGCAGCATTCGCACCGCCCTTTCACGGAGAATGGGCGCATGACTGTCCACCAGCGTGATACCCAGAATCGTGATCCCAAAAATGGAGGTAGACGAATACCTACCAGGAATCTTTTTCATATCGGTCTCAGGCTGAAAGATCTTTGATGTCATGTTCGAAGCGCCACCCGAAGATCAGCAATGATTGATTTCCCCTGGAAAAGCCAGGGATATTGATTTTCTCTTTGTAATTGTTCCGGTTATTAGACAGAAACAACTTTGCTACATGACGGAAACAGAGACAATAGGTTACATATATTGCAACTGAATATCAATATCAAAATCCCAGTTGTCTGGTCGGTCTTTTTCACTCCCCTTCGACAGTCAAACTTTTGTAGCCTGGAGCAGAACTTTCGTGTTTTTATCGTACAATCGGGGTCATATGAAGGAATTTATCTACTCCCGCAACGCAGTCTACGAAGCCTTGCGCGCAAAACGCAGGCCCATATTCAAAATCCAGATTTCTGAGGGGGCGCAGGAAAAAGGACGTCTAGCCGATATTGTGCGAATGGCGAAGGAACTGGCGAATTCCCGTTGAAAAGGTGCAGCGCGGCCGGCTGGATAAGGTCCACGACAATCATCAGGGTGTGGTGGCGGAAGTTGGGGAATATACGTATAGCGACATCGTGGATATTCTGGATCATGCCCGTGCCAGGAACGAACAGCCTTTTATCCTCCTGCTCGATTCATTGAATGACCCGCAAAACTTCGGCACGCTCCTGCGCACGGCGGAGGCGGTCGGTGTGCATGGTGTGGTCATCCCCCTGGCGCACACGGTGGAGGTCACGCCGGCAGTGGTGAACGCATCATCCGGGGCGAGCGAGCATCTCCGCGTGGCGCGCTCCAACCTGGCGCAGGCGATCGATGCCCTCAAGCAGGATAATGTCTGGGTGGTGGGGCTGGACCAAAATGGAGAAACGATCGGGGAGAAGACCCGGCGTCATTTCACGGGAGCTGTTGGTCTGGTCGTCGGGAGCGAAGGCGAAGGCATCCGCCAGTTGACCCGCTCGAAGTGCGACATCATCCTGCAACTGCCGATGCGCGGCCAGATCGAATCGTTGAATGCGGCAGTGGCCGGATCGGTTGCACTGTATCTGGCATATATGACAAGAATTTCATCGTAGGGATGGGCGGCGGTCCATCCCCACAGTAAGGGAGAGTAAATGGTTCAAGCAGCATATCATTTCCCGCGTGGATTTTTATGGGGCACGGCCACCGCCGCCCACCAGGTGGAGGGGAACAACACCAACAACCAGTGGTGGATGTGGGAACAGACCGGTCATACCAGGGGGACGTCGGGCCTGGCCGCCGACTGGTGGGGAGGCCGCTGGAAGGAGGACCTGGACCGCGCCGCCGAAGGCGGTCAGAACGCCCACCGCTTCAGCGTGGAGTGGAGCCGCATCCAGCCTACCCCCGACACCTGGGACGAGGACGCCCTTGAGCGCTACCGCAATTTGATGCGCGGCATGCGCGACCGCGGCATTACTCCGATGGTGACGCTGCATCACTTCTCTGATCCGCTGTGGTTTTACGAGCTGGACGCCTGGGAGAATGACCAGGCGCCTGCGTTGTTCGAGAAGTTCGTGCGCAAGACAGTGCTGGCATTAAAGGAATACTGCACACTATGGTGTACGATCAACGAGCCCAATATCTATGCGCTGCTTGGGTATGTGACCGGCGATTTCCCGACCAAACACCGCGGCACCGACGTGGCGATGCAGGTCATGGCAAACATGCTGCGAGGTCATGCGGCGGCCTACCGCGCCATCCATGAGATCCAGCCCGAGTCGCGCGTGGGATACGCCCACCATCACCGTCCCATGGTACCCAAACGAGCGTGGAATCCGCTCGACCATCTCATGCGCAGTATCCGCTACAGCGGCGCGAACATGGCCTTCCCGTCTGCCTTGAGTACCGGCGTAATGAAAACACCGCTCACAAAAATCAATGTGCCGGAGGCAAAAGGGACCCAGGATTTTATTGGCTTGAACTATTACTCCGTGGATACGGTCAGCTTTCATGCCGGCAAGCCCAACGAGCTCTTTACGCACAGCAGTTACCATGATGAGGCAGACCTCAGTGACACAAAGTTCATCGCCAACATTCCCGAAGGGCTGTTCGACACGATCAAGTGGGCGGTGCGGAGCTATCCCAACCTGCCGATCCTGATCACCGAGAACGGCGTGGAGGATGCAGGCGACCGCTTGCGCCCGCGCTACCTGGCGCAGCACATCCACCAGGTCTGGCGGGCGGTCAATTTCAACTGGCCTGTGAAGGGATATTTCCACTGGACTCTGGTGGACAACTTCGAATGGGAGCGCGGCTGGACCCAGCGCTTCGGCCTGTGGGCACTGGATGTCGAAACCCAGAAGCGGACAAAACGCCCCAGCGCCGACCTGTACGCCGAGATCTGCAGGGAGAACGGCCTGACAAGCGAGATGGTGCAGAAGTATTGCCCCGAGGTCTTTGACAAGTTGTTCCCGGTTTGAGCTTCGAATCATTTCACTCGATCGTTCACTATGAACCAGCTGTCTCCCACACAACAAGTTCTTTGTCGGCCGGCGGTTGAGGCCGACCAGGCAGATGTCACCGAATTCTGCAAAGGCATCTGGGACGGGGGAGATTACGTTCCGGATGTTTGGGAGCAGTGGTCCAAGGATCCGAACGGATTGCTTGCGGTGGCGGAATATAAGGGGCATGCCATCGGCTGTTCAAAAATTTCACGGATCTCGACAGGCCAGTGGTGGCTGGAAGGCTTTCGCGTGGATCCTCAATACCAGGGATTGAAGGTTGGCTCGCAACTTCATAACCACGTCACCGATTGGTGGCTTGCGCACGGCGAGGGCACGCTCCGCTTAATGACGGACGCCAGGAACTTTGTCGTTCATCATCTTTGTGATCGGACGGGATACATCAAAACAGGTGAAGTCTGTGGTTATCGTGCTGCTTCCCTAAAAGAACCAACTGGCAATTTCATCCAAACAGCCGATATGGAAGATGCAGCGGTTTTTGCCACGGAAAGTGAATCCATCAAAACTACCAGTGGTCTGATCGACCTCGGCTGGCGCATCTGTAAACCCAGTGAAGAGTCTCTTAAAAACTATTCGAATGAAAATGCGGATTATGTCCATACATTTTACTGGTGGAAGGGCAGGCAGGGATTGTTCAGCGCCTGGGAGGACGAAGATGAAGAGAAACGAACCCTGCTACTCGGCGTCGTTGCCTGTTCCTTGAACGATATGCCCGCGCTTCTCCTGGATATCCGCAGGTTCGCGACAGGCCGGAAATTTGACGAAGTTTTTCAGATCGCATTCGACATGCCGCAGATCACATCCCAACTGCTGGCAGCCGGCTTTGAAAAGAAATGGAAGCGGAGCAATGCCTTTGTGTTTGAGAAGGCACATCCGGGCAGCAACCCCGAAATGAGAAGGCAGCAAGGAGTACATCATGGATCTCAGGATACAGCTTGCCGGTTTGAATGAATTGTTGTGCGTGATTTACGGGGAGGATATGAGTTTGAACGCCCTGCTTGGCGATCTTGGTTTTGAGTTTTCCCAGATCGTACAATTATCAGGAAAACATCTGGAATCACTTGTCAGCCAGTTTCTGGAAGTGATCCACAAGCGCCTGACAAACGATGCAGGGAAGGATACCTACTATCAAATCCTTTGCCGCCGCTATGGACTGGACGGTGAGCCGCACGAACAGCTTTCATCCATCGCGGAAAAGCTGGGATACAGTCCTGAATATATTCGTCCATTATTTGAAGAAATCATTCAGCGCTGCCGGAGCAAATCATGGCAAAAGGAATTGAGCACAAGCCTGAAGCACATCGTAATCGCCGAGCTTGGGAAAATGAACGAGCGTCCTACACGCGAGCACGTTGCTGCGAAGCTGGAGCGCCTGTCCAATTTGCGGGGCGCGGCGGATGTGGCGCGTCTGGATTATGAATTGAAGCGGGCTGAGATCCTGAAACTGGTCCAGGCAGAGCTGGATGCGCTGGATATGGAGTACAGGCCAATCCTGGAAGCAACAGACGAAAACATTGCTGCCCTGGAGAATGAGATCAAAACCGAAGTTCTTTTGTATGGAGAAAGTGTCTCCGGCGGCATGTACCGCGCCTCCTACACCCAGGGACGTGTCTCGTGGGACAACGAGGGCATGACGAAGTACGCGGCGAACCATCCGGATGTGCTCCAATTCCGCAAACAGGGCCAGCCTGTGGTCTCACTGAGGGCAGTGAGCAAAGAGTGAATCTCCCTGCTGAATTCATCTCCACCATTCAAAACACCTTTCGAGAGGCTGGACATGCCTTTTTGGAGGCGCTGCCAGATTCGGTTGCCGAGGCATCCGCAAGATGGGGGTTGACCAATATCCAGCCTTCGCCAACGCTTTCCTATAATTTTGTGGCGTTCGCAGCGTCCCCCTCTCCCTTTGGGAGAGGGGCTGGAGGTGAGGGCAGAGATGTAGTCCTGAAAATGGGCGTCCCCAATCGTGAGTTCCTAAGTGAAATGGAAGCGCTGCGCTTCTTTAACGGGGAAGGCGCCTGCAAGTTGATCGATTACGATGAAGAAAAATACTGGATGCTTTTGGAACGATTGAACCCGGGTGTAATGCTCGCCACGCTGGAGGATGATGAGGAGGCGACTCACATCGCCGCGAAGGTGATGAAGAGGATTTGGAGGCCCATGGAGTTAGGGAGCTTGCTCCCTGATAATCAGCAGCAAGCTGCTGGACTCCAAAGATTTATTCAGCTCTCCGATTGGTTTGATGGCCTGAAAAAATTACACCAGAGGTTCAACGGCGGGACAGGACCGTTGGATGAAAAACTCGTCCAGCGGGTGGAAAGATCTGTGAGTGATTTCCTTGCTGAGAATCACAACCCGGTCCTTATGCATGGCGATTTCCATCACTACAATATTTTGTCCTCGGAGCGCGGCTGGCTGATCATCGACCCGAAGGGAGTCATCGGTCCCGCCGGCTATGAGGCAGGTCCGCTGCTGATGAACCCGTGGGGTAAGCTGATGGAGGCGAATGATCACAGGCAGATCACGAAGCGCAGGATCGACATCCTGCATGAACACCTGGGATTCGAGCGCGCGCGCATCCATGAATGGGGACTGGCACACGCGGTCCTGTCTACATGGTGGGGGATCGAGGACAATACTGACTGGGAGTATTCGCTCGCCTTTGCGGAGATGCTGGCAGATCTTTATTAAAACAGGCAGCCTCTCGATGAGAGGCTGTATTGTCGGTAGAAATATCCTACCTGCTAATGAGGGTAAAGATGGCAACACCGAGGGCAAGCAGACCCAGGATGATACCAGGGATGGCCAGCCCGAACGCTGACAGGCCGTAGAATAAAAAGAACAAGATCAAACACCAGGTCGCAATCGAACTCGGAAATCTCATTTTCCTTCTCCTTTGAATAATATGTCAGGTCTACGCGGACCTGCTGCTGTAAAAAACGATGATTTGTGGGAGATGTTGCGCAAAAAAACCGTGAAAATGCGCCGCCTCCAGGCAGTGGTAGAATCAATTTCTATGTCTGTAATTGCCCCTCTTGAATTCTCCATGCAGCGTGCGAATACCACGGACAGAACCAGCGCGGTACGCTGGATCTGGTCGCATGTGCGCCCGAACTGGTGGATCATGGTCATCATGGTGGCAGGCGCGGTGGGAAATGCAGCCCTGGCGGCAGTGGTCCCCGTCCTGACGGGCGATGCGTTCAACGCGATGCTCCAACCTGTCCCGGATACGAGTGTGCTGCTGCCACTGGCACTGACGATCGCCATCAGCCAGGTGATCCGCGGCGTCCTCCAGCTGGGACGCAACTTCGGCGCCGAGTTGCTGGCCCAGAAGCTGGAACGCTCCGTGCGCGATGAGTTGTATCTCTCCCTGCTCGGCAAGAGCATGACCTTCCACAACCTCCAGCCGGTCGGCGACACCATGGCGCGGGCCACCAACGATGTGCGTGAAGTGAACTATATGTTCAGCCCGGGCATCAACCTGGTGGTGGGATCGTTCATTTTCCTGTTGATGCCGATCTTTGTAGCCCCCCGCTATAACCCATCACTGGTCCTTGTGCCGGTGGTATATCATCATCCTTTATTTCATTTCTCTGATCCGCTATTTGAAAAACGCTCGAGCCGGTGACGGATGAAGTCCGCGCCACGTTCGGAGAGATGAACACCCACCTGACCGAGTCGCTGGACGGCGTGGAGGTGGTCAAGGGCGCCTCCCAGGAGAACGCCGAGGTGGACCGCTTCGTGATGAACGCCAGCCGCGTCCGCGACGCGTTTGTCCGCCAGGGCGACCTGGAGGGACGCTACATCGCCATGGCCCTGCTCGGTTCCGCCTACGCCTTTGGCCTGTTCCAGGCACTGCTGCTTTTCCGCGCCGGGCTGATCAACACCGGGGATGTGGTGGCTTATTTTGGACTGTTGCTGCTGCTTGGCTTTCCCACCTTTGTCTCCACGTTTGCCTATTCCCAGATTTCGCTCGGGCATGTCGAGTGCCCGCCGCATCCTGGAATTGATCCAGCGCGAGAATAACCTGGACCAGAATGCGGAAGGATATGCAGACGTGATGAAGGGCGAGGTCGAGTTCAGGAATGTGAGTTTCTCGTACACCGGAAGAGGAAGATACGGAAACTCCACATGATAAGCGCTCTTCGACTGCGCTCCGCTCCGCGCAGGACGAGGTGTTGGAGAATATCTCCTTCAAAGTCAAACCCGGGCAGACGGTTGCCATCGTGGGGCAGACCGGCGCCGGGAAGACGTCGCTGGTCAAGCTGATCAACCGCACCTATGACACCACACAGGGACAGGTGCTTGTCGATGGTGTGGACGTGCGCGACTGGAACCTCGCCTCCCTGCGCTCGCAAGTCTCGATGATCGAGCAGGATATCTTCCTGTTCTCGCGGACTGTCAGTGAGAACATCGCCTTCGGGAAGCCGGAGGCCACCCGAGACGAGATCGAAGCCGCGGCGAAGTTTGCCCAGGCAGATGATTTCATCCAGACCTTTGACCAGGGCTATGACACCATCGTCGGCGAGACGAGGCGTCACCCTCTCCGGCGGACAGCGCCAGCGCATCGCCCTGGGACGCGCCTTCCTGACCGACCCGCACATCCTGATCCTGGACGACTCCACCTCCGCCATCGACTCGGCCACCGAGGACCAGATCCAGCGCGCCATCGCCAATGCGGCCCGCGGCCGGACGACCTTCATCATCACCCACCGCCTGTCCCAGATCCGCTGGGCGGACCTGATCATTGTTTTGCGCAAAGGAAGCATCGCCGCCATCGGCACCCATGATGAATTGATGAAAACATCCGATGCTTATTCGAGGATATTCAGGGAATAAGATGCACTCGCGCTGAGCGGAGCGAAGCGCAGACGTAGCGCGGCCAACAAGTGACTCTCCCAAATCCAAAGAGTGTTTGTTACCTGCACTTCGTCTACGCCGCCAACAAACGGCGTCTCCGCTCAGCGCGAGAGGAATGAAGATTTATGGGTTTCTTTGCCGGACTAAATGACGAAAAATACGACCGTCAATACACCGACCGTGAGCTGACACGCCGCATCGTCGACTTCTTCAAGCCGCAGAAGAGGCGTCTGGCATGGACAACGGTTCTTGTCGTCGCGTATGCGGCCCTCGGCGCGTCCCTGCCGGTCCTGGTGGCATACATGGTGGATGGACTGGCAAATCAACCAACCCTGCAGGCCATTACGCTCGTCAGCCTGGCCGTCCTGATCATTGGCATCGGTCTGTGGGGACTGAACTGGGCGCGGCGCAGCCTGGTGATCCGCGCCGTGGGAGATGGGGTGCTCGACCTGCGCACCTCGCGCCTTCCGGGCCGCAGCAGAACACGACCTGTCCTTTTACGACCAGTTCTCCTCGGGACGTATCGTCTCGCGCATCACCTCCGACACGAATGACTTTGGCCAGTTGATCATCATCGTCACCGACGTCGCCGCCCAGATCGTCCAGGCGGTCTTTCTTGGGGTGGTGCTGTTCCGCACCGATATCGAAGCTATCCTTGATGTTGATGGCCTTCCTGCCGGTTATATTTCTTGTCGCTTCCGGCTTCCGGGTGCTGGCCCGGCGGGTCTCCAAACGCGGCATGAGGGCCATGGCCAATGTGAATGCCACGATCAAGGAGACCATCAGCGGCATCTCGATCGCCAAGAACTTCCGCCAGGAAGAGAGCATCTTCAAGTCGTTCGACGAGTCGAACCAGCAGTCCTACCAGGTCAACGTGCAGCGCGGCTTTGTGCTCTCGCTGGTCTTCCCGACCCTTAACGCGCTGGGCGGAGTCTTTACCGGCATCCTGATCTACGTGGGCGGGATGAGCGCCGCAGCAGGGATCGTCACCGTGGGCGCCTGGTATCTCTTCATCATGAGCCTGGACCAGTTCTTCTTTCCCGTGCTCAACCTGTCCGCCTTTTCGGCCCAGATCCAGTCGGGGCTCTCCGCAGCAGAGCGGGTCTTTGCCCTGATCGACGCCGACCCGAATGTGGTCCAGACCGATAAACAGGATGTGCCGCGACTCAAAGGACAGATCCAGTTCGATGGCGTGTATTTCCGTTATACGGATAACGAGCCCGTCCTGAACGATTTCAACCTCATCATCCACCCGGGAGAGGATATCGCCTTCGTGGGGCACACCGGCGCAGGGAAGTCGTCCATCGCCAAGCTGATCGCCCGCTTTTACGAGTTCCAGCAGGGACAGTCTGCTGGTGGATGGGCATGACATCCGCACGCTGGACCTGGCGCAGTATCGCCGCCAGTTGGGGATCGTGTCGCAGGTCCCCTTCCTGTTCTCAGGCACGGTGGCAGATAACATTCGCTATGCCGCGCCGGGTGTGACCGATGCCCAGATGCTGGCCATGGCGCGCAAGATCGGGGATGGCGAATGGCTGGAAACGCTTCCCAACGGGATCGAGACCGAGGTCGGCGAACGAGGCGCGCGCCTGTCGATGGGACAGCGCCAGCTCGTGGCCCTGATGCGCGTCCTGATGCAGAACCCCGCCATCTTTATCCTGGACGAAGCCACCGCCAGCGTGGATCCGTTCACCGAGTGGCAGATCCAGCAGGCGTTGAATCTGATCCTGAAGAATGCGACCAGCATCCTGATCGCTCACCGCCTGTCCACCGTAAAGGCCGCAGACCGCATTATCGTCATGGAAAAGGGAGGCATTATTCAGCAGGGGACTCATGACGCTCTGCTCGCACAGCCGGATGGACATTACGCCATGCTGTACAACACCTATTTCCGCCACCAGTCCATCGACTATCGGCCGGCCGGGCTGGATGAACTACTGGCATTTAAACCTGGCGCAGAGATCCCATCCGATCCGCAAGGAGATGACTGATAGTGGTTAAAAGTTATCTCTTTTTTAGGAACGGGGCAACAACGTGTTATCCTGCAATTGTGGCAATGGAAAAGTTCATGAAATGAAAAGTGCCTCAAAAGAGGCCACTTTTTTATCCCACCAATATTTTGATTGTTACACAGGTGAATGGCACCGGGCGGCCGTTCGGTGATCCTATAAATGCTTGCTGCTGTAAGGATCCAGCGCGTCACGCAGGCCATCCCCCACGTAGTTGATTCCCAGCACCGTTAACAGGATCATCGCACCCGGGAAAGAACCAAAGCCAGGGCGCGGTATCAAGATATCGATAGGCGCCATCCAGCATGTTGCCCCATGTGGCAGTGGACGCCCTGCACGCCCACACCCAGGAAACTGACATACGCCTCAGACAGGATCGCGGCTCGCCACCCCCAGTGTTGCGGCGACCACCAGCGGCGCGGTGGTGTTGGGGAGAAGATGATTGAGGATCAGGCGGCTATCAGAGGCGCCGAGGGCGGTCGCTGCGGAGACATAGTCCCGCTCACGCAGGGAAAGAATATTGGCGCGGACAATGCGTGCCAGGTACATCCAGGAAGTGAGACCAATGATCAAAATAATGATCACCAGCACGCTCCCGCTCATCTGACGTCCGAAGAAATTAAAGTCAGGAATGCCCTTTCCAAAGAAGCGTGCTCCGATGATGAGCAGGAACAAGCTTGGAATGACCAGCATGGCTTCGGTGAAACGCATCAGATGAGTTGTCAATCCATCCCCCATAATAGGCCGCGATCGAGCCGATCACCGCACCCAAAAACACCTCCACGAACGCGGCGGAGAGCCCGATCATCAGCGAGATCTGCCCACCATAGATGGTGCGGGCAAGGATATCCCGTCCGATCACATCCGTGCCCAAGGGATTTTCCGGGGAAGGCGGCTGCAATTTTTTGCTGGTATCCGCGCAATTGGACCAGGCCTCACCCCGCAATTCCTGGTTAATCGGCGCGCAGTATCCGTGCACAAAGAAGCCTCCAAAAATGATAAAAAGCGACATGACGGCAAGAAGTCCAAGTCCAAACATGGCCATTTGGTGCTTGCGGAAACGCCGACAGGCCAGTCGCCATCGGCGACAAAGGCGGGATGGGCTCTGCAACGACTTCCTGAAACAGTATCGATGGGGGTTAAGGTTGCCATAATATACTATCCCAAACGGATGCGCGGATCGATGAAGGAATACAGACATCGGTAAGGATCTGGAATATGATCACAGTAATGGCAATCAGCATCAGGATGCCCATCAAGATGGGAAAATCCGACTCGTTCGGTATGGTCGATGAACAGGCGGCCCATCCCGGGCCAGGCAAAGATGCGTTCGGTCACCACCGCACCCGCCAGCAGGAAGGGAATATCGAGCCCGATGATGGTGATAAACGGCAATGCCGCGTTTGGAAGTGCATGCCGGATCACCACTGCATTCGAGGCCATGCCCTTGGCGCGCGCCGTGCGTACATAATCCTGGCTCAACACCTCCAGCACGCTGGAGCGGACAAAACGGCTGTAGCCGGCCGTACTGATGATCACCAGTGTGGCCAGCGGCAGGATCATGTGCTTGAGAAGCTCCAGGGGAGTCTTCCCAACGGCCGGGTCATACATTCCCACCGTTGGCAGATAGGGCAATCCCCAGCGGCGGAAGTTCACGGCGAACACATACATCATCATCAATGCCAGCCAGAAGACCGGCATGGAATATCCCACAAATGACAAACTGGTGACGACATTATCCAGCAGAGAATAGGGATGCAATGCAGAATACAGACCAATCGCCAGCGACAGAATAATAATCAAGAATTTCAGCCACCAGCATCAACAACATGCGTGTTTCGCACTCGCTCACCGATCATCTTGATGACCGGCTGGCGTGTGACCAGCGAGTTGCCCCAGTCGCCCCGCAGGACCCCCAGGCGCTTTCCCGGTGTCTCCGGCACGCCATCGCCATCCATGTCAATCTTCTGCCAGTCATTGCCGATCAGCCAGGTCAGGTATTGCTTGTAGACCGGCTGGTCCAGCCCAAGCTGGCGGCGTAGGCGCGCCTTATCCTCTGGCGCGTGGGGGAATGCGCCCGCCCAGCGTTGCAATCGGGTCACCGAAGGCCTGCATCAGAGTGAATAGAATGATACTGATGATGACAAGCTGCGGAATGGCCTGAAGAATTCGTCGAATAATGTAATTGGTCATAATTGTAAACGAGTCAGGCCTGCCGGGTCTGGCTGGACCCGCAGGCCATAAGTGATGTCAGATTACTGGGTTACTTCCCATTCGTAGGCATTCCAGAAGGGATACACCCCGGAGAACTTGACGTTCTTTAACCGGCTGCTGACGGACCACAGGTCAGGATCCTTCCAGAAGCCGATATAGATGTAATCGTCATACATGATCTGCTCGATCTGGTTGAACAGCTCCTTGCGCTTTGCCGGATCGACCTCGACAGCCTGCTGCTTGAACAGCTCATCCAGATCCGGATTGCAATAGCCCTGACAATTGGTGCCATCCGGGTTGTCTGCGTTGGCAATTTGAGTCACACGTAAAGCCGTCAGTATCCGGGTCGGGATAAGCATCGTTTACACTTGAATACTCGGCAACATCATACAAGCCCTGCGCCTGCGGACCGTCGTTGTTGTAACCATTCCAGAAAATATCGCTGGAGTAGTTGGCCAGCTCAACGCCAATGCCAACATCCTGCCACTGCTGCTGCACTACGGCCTGGATGCTCTTGCGCAGCTCGCGCGTGGTTGGTGATGTAGCGGACGATCAGGTCCACTTTCTTGCCGTCGACCATCTTGTCGCGGATCCCATCGCCATCCGAGTCGGTCCAGCCTGCAGTATCCAGCAGCTGCTTGGCCTGTTCCGGATCATAGGGATAGGGCTCCAGGTGTCAGTCTGGTAGGGCGGCGTCATATCCCAGAAAGTCACATTGACCGGGTTGATATCTGCCACAAGCAGATCATTCACGATCGTGAAGCGGTCGGTCGCCAGGGCAATCGCCTTGCGGACGTTCACGTCCAGCATGAACGGACGGGCAGTATCCGGGTTGACATTCAGGAACCAGGCTTCGTTATAGCCAGAGCTGACAGCCTCAACCTTCACTTTGCCACCTGCTTCCAGCTTCTCGATCTGATCCGAAGAGAGGAAAGTGCCGATGTCGGAATCGCCCGCCAGGATGGCTGCTTCCTGGGCAGCGTCATCCGGCACGATGCGGACGAAGATCTGCTCGAGCTTGGGCGGGTTGATCCAGTCGGGATTGGCCTTGAACGTAAGGCCGCTGCCGGTTTCCCACTGATCCAAAACGAATGGTCCAAGGCTGACAGTGGGATTGCGGTTCCACTCGGCGTTATCAATCGTTCCATCTGCATCAAAGACAGGCTGCAGGATGTGCTTAGGCAGAACGCCCCAGTAGAAGAGGGAGGTCAGCCAGGCGGCAAAAGGCTCCTTCAATGTGATCACAACCGTTGTAGGATCCTGGGCCACCACACTTTCGACGTAAGGGTCATACGGGATAGCGCCCAATGGGAGTGTTCTTGTCCGACATGACCATGTCGAACGTAAATGCAAAATCATCTGCGGTCAGCGGTTCGCCATCGCTCCACTTGACATCGTCGCGCAGCTTGAGAGTGATGGTCTTGCCATCCGCGCTCACACCGCCGTTGTCGACGGATGGAATTTCCGTAACCAGCACCGGAACAGGCTTCGCGTTCTCATCGAAGTCCCACACCGGCTTCAGATAGAAGGGACGCAAGTAACCCGAGAAGGACATGGTGGTGTACATCGGGTTCAGGTTGTCCGGTTCCTGCACAAAAGTGATCGTGGCCGTGCCGCTTGGGGCCGCGGCAGGTGCTTCTGTTGCGGCAGGTGCCTCGGTCGCTGCCGGGGCCTCCGTGGCGGCCGAGGGCGGCTCGGTGGCTGCCGGCGCCGGGGCCTGGGTGGCAGGGGCAGCTGCCGCCGCATGCCGCGAGAATCATGCTCCCCAGCACGATCAGCGACATCAAAACAAACAGGTTGCGTTTCATATTTCTCCTCCAAGAGAATAGAATTGAAGTTCATTCGAATAGTCGATCAGGGCGTCTTGATGTGGAAGCCTCCTTTCCTTTTGAACAGAATAACCTGAACAAGACTTTCACATTACCTTCGAATATATGGATAATGCCGCTCAACCTGTAGAAACTTCACCCGAGAATAAACTCTGAACAATAATAGCTCTTCGGATCACTTCTTCATTTTACCCATATTCACCTGTCTTGGGTCCAGGGCATCCCGCAGGCCGTCACCGAGCAGGTTGAATGCCAGCACGGTGAGCATGATGGCAATGCCCGGAATAAAAACAAGGTGCGGTGCATTGAACAGGCTGTTCCGCTCCTCTCCCAGCATCAATCCCCACTCAGGTGTTGGAGGAGCTGCGCCAAGGCCCAGGAAGGAAAGGGCCGCCGCATCCAAAATGACAACTCCGATTCCCAAGGTTCCCTGCACAATGACAGGTGTAATGGCATTCGGCAGAACGTGGCTCCCCAGGATCCCAAAAGCCGAGGCGCCCAGCGCCCGCGAAGCATGAACATAATCCTGCTCTTTTACCTGCAGCACACTCGAACGTACGATACGCGCATACACAGGAATCGAAACGAACGCGATGGCGAGCAGCGCATTCATCAATCCGGGTCCCAATACTGCCACAATGGCGATCGAAAGCAGCAGGCCCGGAAATGCCAGCAGAATATCCATAAAAGGCATGATGGCAGTATCGGTCCAGCCGCCGGCAAAACCGGCAATGGCCCCCAGGATTGTGCCGATGAGGATGGCAAAGGAAACGGTTGCAATGCCGATCAAAAGAGAGAGCCGGGCGCCATACATCACCCGGGAGAGCAGGTCACGGCGGTTTCCGTCCACACCGAAGATGTGCTGCGGCTGATCCTCAGGACAACCAAGGGCGTGGATACAGGGGTCTGAGCGCGGCTTTACGTCAGTGAGCACCTTGATCGGGCTGTACGGCGCCAGTACGGGCGAAGTCAATGCGATGAAAATCATGAAACCCAGAATGATGAGTCCAAACTGGGCGGAACGATGCCGGAAAAAACGCCGCATGGCGTTTTGAAAAGGCGTCCGCGACTTTACAGCTGTGAGTGATTCAGGGGAAGGAGTGGTAGAAGTAGAGGTGACTTCCATGTTGTCTTTAATGGAGGCGGACACGGGGATCGAGGAAGGCATAGGATAAATCTACGATCAAATTTATCACCACAAAGATCAAAGCAATGATCACGGTGAAGGCTTGTACGACGGCGTAGTCGCGGGAAAGAATGGAGCTGATCAGCTGGGTACCCATCCCAGGCAGGGCAAACACTGTTTCGGTCAGCACCGCACCGCTCATCAGGGCCCCGACCGATAATCCGATGACTGTGACGATCGGAAGCATGGCATTCCGCAGCGTATGTTTTTGAATGACCGTCCGTTCTGACAGGCCCTTGGCACGGGCCGTGCGGACGTAGTCCAGGCCGAGCACCTCCAGCATGCTGGAACGCGTCATGCGCGCAATGATGGCCAGGGGGATGGTCCCTACGACGATACACGGCAGGATCAAATGCCAGAGGGCATCCCGGAACACTCTAAAGTTACCGGTGATCAGCGCATTGAGCGTCACCATATTGGAGGCAAAGGTAATGACTCGCCAATTTGATCCCGGTCAGATTTTGCAAATGCCAGGTGGTGGCAAGTGGAGCAATGGAAATACCGGAGGAAAGCCGCCCGGAAGGCGGGATCCAAAAAGGGGTACCCTTTTAATTTGATGGCGAAGACAAAAGCCATCATCAGGCCCAGCCAGAAGACCGGCATGGAAACACCAATATTCGCCCCGATCATTGTGGCCACATCCGCCGCGGAGTTACGCCGGACGGCGGAGAGAATGCCAAATAAAACTCCAAACGTAGTTGCAAACAGCATGGCGCCAATGGTAATCTCGATGGTCATTGGCATACGCTGCAACACAATTTCGGTGATCGGCCTGCCATCCTTCAGTGAGGTGCCAAAATCTCCATGGGATACATCGCGGAGATAACGCACAAACTGAACCTGGATGGGATCATTCAAACCGTGATCTTCTCTAAACTTATCACACTGCGCCACAGTGGCCTTTTCCCCCAAGACAGCATAACATGGATCGCCAGGCAGGATCCGGGCCAGGGCAAACGTAATAAACATAATTCCAAATAGAACGGGAAAGAAAAGAAGAATACGCCGGATCAGATATAGTGTCATAGGCTTATGTGGAATATCAGTTACTTTGATGCCCCGAAGACTTTTATAAAGCCTTCGGGGCATTCTATTTATCTGGCAGGCTGATCAGAAGCAATCAGCCAGATCGCCATGGGAGAAAGCATTACTGCGGAGGAGGCGGGTTGATGAACTGCCCGAAGAAGCCAGTTGCATACTCGAAGACGCCCGAGTTACCCTTGTGGTTGGGATTCTTGGCGTCAATTAGCGCAGCGTAGGTGGCAACCACATCGTTGGCATCGAAGGTCGGCGCCATCGCTGAATGTCACACCCGGGCGCAGATGGAATGTCCACTCGGTGGCATCCGGATTGGCTTCCCAGCTCTCGGCCAGCTTCGGATACAACCTTCGTTCCACCATACTCGTAGCCAAGCAGGGATTTGTAGATCTGCAGACAGGCACGCAGGCGTCTCACCGTCAAACTCATCGTCGCAGTCACAGACTGATCGGCTCGGCGCTCTGCATCCAGACGAGCTGGCCGGAATCGGTGGTCATCTGCGAGAAGTTCTCATTGAGCGGACCAATCGACACGTTGCCAACGCTCTTCAGGAAGGCATCGGCGGTGGTGCCATGGGCCACCGGGATCACCGGCACATGCTCCTTGATCAGCGCATTGGCAGTATCATAATTCTTCTGGCGCTCGGCCGCATCGCTGGTCTGACCAGCAGCCTTGATCGCATCCACGAGATCCGGCCATTCCTTGCCGAAGCGGACCGAATTGCTGGCGAAGTGATAGTCATAGAAGTTGGTGGAGTCAGGATAGTCCATGCCCCAGCCAAGCAGGTAGAAAGGCCTGCTCGCCCTTGCACTCGACCTCGATGAACGGGCCAGACTCCATCTTGTTGAGCTCGACCTTCACGCCGATATCGGCCAGCTGCGCCTGGATATCCTGGGCAACCTGGTTGACGTGCGGCAGGTAGACACGTTCCACATCGCGGTAGGACAGTTTGAGGGTCTGGTTAAAGTCATAGCCGGCATCCGTAAGCATCTGCTTGGCTTTATCCGTATCATAAGCATACCAGGTGGCTCCATCGCCAGAGGTGCTGAAGCCGGGATTGAAATCCTCAGGGATGAACTGTTCGGCGACTGTGGATCCAGGGGGATAGAAGGTATCGATGATGCGCTTCTTGTCAATGGCCATGGCGAATGCCTGGCGGACCTGATCGTTATCGAACGGAGCCATTGTATTGTTCATACCGATGTAGAACACGTTCCCTGTCTGATAGGGGACCAGGCTCAAATTCGTATCACCCTGGATGGCCTCATAATCTTCCGCCGAGGGAGCGAAGATGCCATCCGCTGTACCGGCCTGCAGCTCGACCAGGCGCTGGGCAGCTTCCGCCGACCAGCGGAAAATCAGGGTCTTATTGGCAGGCGCATCGCCCCAATAATTGGGATTGGGCTCAAACGTGATGTGATCGCCGCGCACCCATTCTTTCAGAACATAAGGACCGGTTCCAACGGGGTTCTCGTTGACCTTGGTTGCATCACCGCCTGTTTCGTCGAGATAATCCTTATCCATGATCGCAAAGGAAGCAAAGGCGACCTTCTGGAGAAGGGCCGGGTCAGAATTACAAAGGGTGAACTTGACAGTGCCAGCGTCCACTGCTTCGATGGATTTAATCTCACCGCCGTAAGAACAGTCGGCGGCTTCCAGTTTATCGCCCGTAAAGGCGGCCGCGGGAGCTTCAGTGGCAGCGGGGGCTTCAGTTGCAGCTGCAGGGGGTTCGGTTGCGGCAGCCGGGGTTCAGTAGCCGCAGGTGCTTCGGTTGCTGTCGGCGCAGCGCTGCCGCAGGCGGCAAGCACAACACTGGCAAGCACCAGAAGCGACAACAAAATAGAATAGGTTGCGTTTCACGTTTCTCCTCCTGAGAGAAATTTAGGTTGGGATTAATTGCGTAGCGTGAGGGAAAGCGGAAATACTCTTCTGTGGCGGCGCACCTCCTTCCAAATGGTTTTATCGATTATACAGCAAAAAGAAATTTAGTGGACGGGCAGAGGCATGCCATAGCCATTTAACACTACTGTGGAGGGGTCTTTTGGCCACAAGCCCGGGATTTTTGCGCTGCATTTCGGGCATGTACCCTCGCCGGTCATTTTATATTCGTGGATGACGTATCCGCTTCTCTCGATCAGACGGGTATTGCACTGCGGGCAAAAGGTATCTTCATATTCCCCAACCCGTCCCGGCAAATTCCCCGCATAGACGAACCGCAAGCCCGCCTCCTTTCCGATCTCGGCCGCACGCAGGAGGGTCTTTACGTCCGTGTTGTCGTGGTCCATCATCTTGTAATCCTGGTGGAAGGCGGTCACATGCCAGGGAATGTCCTGAGACACGCTGGCGATGAAACGGGCTGCATCCCACAGCTCTTCATTTGAGTCGTTGAAGTCAGGGATGGTGAGCGTGACGATCTCCACCCATAAACCCATGTCATGGGCGCGCTTGATTCCATCCAATGTGTTTTGCAGCACGCCTCCCAGCTTGCGGTAATTTTTGTCCTGCATGCATTTCAGGTCGATCTTGTAGGCGGAAATATAGGGCCGGATATATTCCATTACCTCCGGCGTGTTGTTTCCATTGGATACATACGCGCACATCAGGCCGGCAGCCCTTGCCTCCTTGAAAATCTCCACCGCCCACTCACTCGTGATCAGCGGCTCGTTGTAGGAGGACACGACCGTCGAAGCATGAGTCCGCTGGGCGAGGCGCACCATCTCCTGAGGAGTCGTCCTGCGAATATAATGGATCAATTCGTCCGAGTTGGGGTCGCGCATCGCCTGGGAGGTCAGCCAGTTCTGGCAGTAACCACAATGGAAGTCACATCCGAGCATCCCAAATGTCAGTGCGTTGCTGCCGGGGTTGACATGGAAAAAAGGTTTCTTCTCGATCGGGTCGCTCTGCAGTGCCGCCACATAACCCCAGGGGACTTTCAGTTCTCCGCCTTCATTGAACCTCACCTGGCAGATGCCGCGTTTCCCCTCGCGGATCTTGCAGCGGTGCCCGCAGGCGTAACATTCGATCGTGTTATCCGCAAGCTTTTTGTACAGTTCCCCGGTTACTGTTAATTGATCAAGGGTTTCACCGATTGTTGTAGCCATAACAACCTTCTACTTTCTACTCACTTCTCACTATTTTCTCTTCTCTTCTCTCTTATAATACGTCCCATGTTGACCGTGTGCATCCAGGCCGGCGGTGCGTCCTCCCGCATGGGAGAGGACAAGGCGCTCAAGCCCTTTCTGGGACGCCCCCTGATTCAACGCGTCATCGAGCGGCTCTCCCCCATCGCCGATGAGCTGATCGTGACGACCAACCATCCGGATGACTATCGCTTCCTCGACCTGCGCCTCCTACCGGACCTCAAGCCGGGCCGCGGCGCCCTGGGCGGACTCTACACCGCGGTCGCATCTGCATCGCATCCCATCGTAGCGGTCGTTGCCTGCGACATGCCGTTCGCCAGTCCAACGCTCATCGAAGCGGCGAGCCAGCTGATGATCCAGGAGGATTCGGATGTGGTCATCGCCAGGACCGAGGAAGGCTACGAGCCGGTCCACGCCGTCTACCGCCGGGCGACCTGTCTCCCCGCCATCGAAGCGGCGATCGATGCCGACCAGTGGAAGGTTATCGCCTGGTTCCCACAGGTCAAGGTGCGTGTCCTGACATCCGACGAGTTGAAGCGGTTCGACCCGGACGGCCTTGCCTTCTGGAATGTTAACACACCGGAAGAGTTCATCAAAGCCGAACAACTCGCCCACCCCAAATCCTAATCCCCGGCTAAGCTAGCGGACAATCAAGACCGGGCACGGTGCCAGGGAAAGCACCTTCTGGCTGGTACTGCCAAGCAGCAAGCCGGATAATTTCCCCAAACCACGTGCGCCCATGATGATCAAATCAGTGTTGCGGGACCTCGCCACCTTGATGATGGTTTCTGCCGGATTTCCTTCGATCATCTCGGTATAGATCTGGGCAGATACCGCCCAGACCACCTGCACAGCCTGCTGCAGGATCTCCTCCGTCTCACTGACGCGGGCGTTGAGGGCATTTTGCATGTAGGGATCGCCAATATGGACCGGGATGGTGTCGTAGGCGACCACGATCCTCAATGTTTGTGAATTCATCGCGTTTGCCAGGCTGGATGCCACTTGGGCCGCATTCATGGCATGCTCCGATCCGTCAACGGCCAGCAGGATATTCTCAAACATGGGCTTTCCTTTCCGTGAAGTACAATCGATACCATCGTGCCGCTAAATTTCCGCACTTGATATATGAATTTTAGCCTACAATTCTCTGGATAAAGTTTAATCGTTTTTGAGATAAGCGGCAAAGTATACAATCATTCCGGTTTCAATTCAAACTCAGGAAGTCCATCAGTACGCCTTCCGTTTCACGGTTCGCCTGGTCATCGAAAAGATAAAACAGTGACCCTTTGGAACCAAATTCCAAAATGGGTGATGGGCTATAATCAACGCCGGTCACCCATTTCTTTTTCGGAGTATACCCAATGACGCTCGATCTTTCCCAAATCCGAAGCCAGTTTCCTCCCTGGATCGTCCTGCAATCTTCTTTGACAATCCCGGGGGAACCCAGATCGCCAGGCAATCTCTCGATCGCATTAACCGGTATCTGATCGAATGCAATGCCAATCATGGAGGTGCTTTCGCTACCAGTATCGCATCAGATGCTGTACTTGATGATGCACACCAGGCAATGGCAGACTTCTACAATGCTTCGTCTGCGGAGGAGATTGTCTTTGGCAACAACATGACCACTCTCACCCTGCATGTCAGCCGGTCGATCTCACGCGAGTGGAAGGAAGGGGACGAAATCGTTGTCACCCGTCTTGATCATGATGCCAACGTCACGCCCTGGGTGCTGGCTGCGCAGGATCGAGGCTGTAAAGTGAACTGGGTGGATTTTGATGTGGAAGATGGCACACTTGAAACTGGATGACCTGCAAAAGGCTTTGGAGCGGAAACCACGATTGCTGGCTGTAGGCTATGCCTCGAACTCGCTTGGGACCATCAACCCTGTGGAAAAGATCGTCAAAATGGCACATGATGCCGGCACAATGGTGTACATTGATGCCGTCCAATATGCTCCACATGGGACCATTGATGTCCAGAAACTGGATTGTGATTTCCTGATTTCGTCCGCTTACAAATTCTTCGGGCCTCATTCGGGAATCTTGTACGGGAAGCATGATCTGTTGGAGCAGTTGTTTGCCTACAAAGTACGTCCTGCAACGAACAAGCTCCCCGGAAAGTTTGAAACTGGGACCCAAAACCATGAGGCATCGCGGGTGTATTAGGAGCAATTGGAGTATTTTGAATGGGTGGGGAAACAGTTTGGAAACGAATTTGCCGGAAGTTTGACCAATTATCAGGGGAGGAGACTGGAACTTAAAAAGGGGATGGCTGCCATCCATGCTTATGAGCTTGAATTAGGGCGCGCCCTCCTTTCGGCGCTAGGTTCCATTCCAGGTTTACGTCTCTATGGACTCACCGATGAAAACCGCCTGCAGGACCGCGTGGCTACATTCTCCTTCCGCTTAGAGATCTGCCTCCACGATTGGTTGCTGAAAAGTTGGCTGATGAAGGCATTTACGTTTGGGATGGGAACTATTATGCGTTGAATGTGAGCGAAGGCTGGGCGTGGAAGACAGCGGCGGCATGATCCGTGTGGGTGCCGCACATTACAACACCATCGAGGAGATCCAGCGCTTTAGAGAGGTGCTGCTGAACGTTGCAAGGAATTAAGTTCAGTCATGAGATTATGTGAGATGGCAGCCGGCTCAATCTTGGTTATCTCGATCCGGCCACGATCAATCTAAATGAATGGAAGAATAGGGGAAACGAAGGGATTATTTTTGTAACCCGGACAGGAGAGATCCTGTACCAGGTCAATTGTGCAGTTTGCAGAAATAAAAAAGACCGGCTTTTGCGGCCAGTCTTTTTGTCATTAAAATGACGAACACCAGGGTGAGGGGGGCACCCTGGTGTTCATCGCTTTCCATATTACTACATTCCATGTAACAATTCAAGACCTGTTACATTAGCGTTTTGTTAGAGGTGCCCCGGGCGGGAATCGAACCCACATCTAAGCCTTAGGAGTGCCTTGTTCTGTCCATTGAACTACCGAGGCGCACAATTACAGAGTGCCGCATAAATATCTAAACTTGAACTTTGGAATTTAGCCTACAGATTACATCAGAGCTTTAATTATTTATGAGACAAGCGCTAATTATATCAAATAAACCTATGCCCCATTATCCTTGGGTGGTGCGGTGGGACCGTAATCCAGGATCTGGCCGGATCTGGGTGGTACCCTCCGGAGGACCCACAATGCCCTTGTCCTCCATCATGTCCACGATACGGGCGGCGCGGGTATAGCCGATCCTCATCCGGCGCTGCAGCATCGACACGGAGGCGCGTCCTTCGCGGCGGACAAGGTCGATCGCTTCCGGCAGCAGTGGATCAGCGTTCGAAATCAGCAGGGCTCATATCCTCGAACATTGCCGTTTGCTTGAGAGGGATATCCGAGCGCGGGATATCTACTGGAGCGCCGGGCGCGGCATATGGGTTTGGCGCGCCAACCTGGGCACGCCAGAACTCCACCAGGTTCTGGATCTCCTGGTCGGATACAAATACACCCTGCAGGCGCGCCGCAGACGGGGCATCCGGGGCCTGGAAGAGCATGTCGCCGCGTCCGAGCAGGCGCTCGGCCCCGGGCTGGTCGAGGATGACGCGGCTGTCGGTATTGGAGGCGACCGCGAAGGCGATGCGGGCCGGGAAGTTGGCCTTGATCAGGCCCGTCACCACATCCACGGAGGGACGCTGGGTGGCCAGGATCATATGGATGCCGGTCGCCCGCGCCAGCTGGGCGAGGCGGGTGATCGTCTGTTCAGTCTCACCGGGAGCCACCAGCATCAGGTCCGCCAGCTCGTCGATCACGATCACCAGGAATGGCAGTTTTTTGCCTCCCTGCAGTTTCATCTTGGTGTTGTAGTCGGCGATGTTGCGGGAGCCAACCTGCGCAAACATGTGGTAACGCTTGTCCATTTCGCGTGTCATCCACTGCAGTGCCCCAATGACCCGGTCGATCTCGACCACGACAGGCGACAAGCAGGTGCGGGATGCCGTTGTACCCGGTCAGTTCCACACGCTTGGGATCGACCAGGATCAGCCGCAGGTCGTCGGGAGTGTTGTACATCAGGAAGCAGGTCAGGATCGAGTTGACGCACACCGATTTACCGGAGCCGGTCGTGCCGGCGATGAGCAGATGCGGCATGCTCTCCATGGTGGTGGTGATCGGGTGACCGGTCACATCCTTGCCGAGCGCCATGCGCAGGGCGCTCTTATTGCGCTGGAAGGTGTCGCTCTCCAGGATATCGCGCAGGGCGACCAGGGTCATCTCCTCGTTCGGTACTTCGATGCCCACATAACTATGTCCCGGCACCGGCGCCTGGATGCGGATGCGCGGCGCGGCCAGTGCGAGCGCCAGGTCATCTGCCAGGGAGGCGATCTTGTTGACGCGCACCTTGGTCCGTCCCGTCCGTGTCTCGACGAAGAGCGGCTCCACGCCAAACTGGGTGATCGTCGGCCCGCGGTTGATCTCGACCACCTGTACGGGCGCGCCAAAGGAAGCCAAAGTTTCCTGGATCAACCGGCCCCGCTGTTCAATGTACTCCTGGTTGACGGAGGGGGCCGTGCCCGAATCCAGGACCTTCTTCACATCCGGCAATTGCCACTGGATCACCGTCTCTGCAGACCGGACGGTGGTGACAGGTTTACCGGGTATCTCATTCGCAACGACCGGCTTGGGCCGGTTCAATGGCGTGAACCCGTTGGACGGCACCTCCATCCCGGCAGGGACAACCGCCTTGGCAGCCGCCCGGGCTTCCTTTCTTCTGGCCATCCACCCCCGGATGCCTGCCGTGAGCGGGGTCACCCAGCGGAACAGGTCCCGCACGGTGATGTCAAAGATCATCGTGATCGTCAGCACCAGCCAGGACAGCAGGATCACAAAGACACCCCATGGACCAAATCCATTGAAAAGGAATTGCGTGAAGAAATTGCCAACATGCCCGCCGCCGATCCCATCCTGGGCAGCCTGTTCGCGCATATCTGCCGGGATGATCGAGTGCATCACCGTCAGCAGCCAGAGAAAAAACAGGATCAATCCCATTGCCCGCACCAGGGAAAGACGCGGCAGTTTTTCAATTCGCCGGAAGATCAGCCAAAACCCCATGATGATCATCCCAAAAGGCAGGATGTACACCCCCCAGCCAATTGCCTGGCGCAAAAAGAGAAACACGCTTCCGGTAAAGTCGCTTTTCTGCGCCGAGAAGAGGATCAATGCAGTGGCCAGTCCCACCAGCACCATGATCAGGCCGACGACATCCAGCTTGCGCTCATCGGTCAGAGCATCCCACCAGCTCACGGAGGGAACCATCGGCGGGGGTGAAGCCTTTGATTTTTTCTTTGCAGGCGCGGGCTTGCTCTTACCGCGTGCGGATGACGAGGCAGATACAGTTTTGCCGGCAGGCTTCCCGCCCGGTTTGGACGGGGAGGAAGGGGTCTTAAGTGGCATGTTTATTACCGCTTGTCTCAAAAACAACTTTACTATTCATACGGGTCTGAAGGCTGGAGTTCAAAAATAAAGTAAAGCAGGTTATGCGGTACCCTGTAAAGTATAGCACAAATGGTCTGTTTTTCTTTTCCAGCACCCTGTTATGCAGCAGTCGCTGCAACCCACCAGTAACACAATATTATCCCCTTGCGGAACTGCCGGTAAAACTCTGCATACAGCAATGTGTAGGGTAAAATTACACGACTTCGCACTTAAGGAAACCACACTTGTTTGAAATACTCTTCCTCGGAACATCCGCTTCCGCGCCGTCTGCCAAGCGGGGACTCTCGGCCCAGATCATCAAGCATGACGAATATCGCTTTTTAGTCGACTGCGGGGAAGGCACCCAGCGCCAGATCCTGCAGTCGGGTTCGGGATTCAAGAACCTTACCCGCATCCTGCTCACACATGGCCATCTCGATCACATCCTGGGACTGGGTGGATTGATGTCCACGTTCATGCGCTGGGAGGCGATCGAGGAGCTGGATATCTTCGGGGGCCGCAGTACGCTGGACCGGGTCCATGACCTGGTCTACGGCGTGGTCCTGCGCGGCAACCAGGCACCCATGCCGGTCCGCATGAATGAGATCAAACCGGGCATGTTCTTTGAGACGGATGGCTTCACGGTCAGCGCGTTCTCCGTCACCCACCGCGGGCCTGATTGTTTGGGATACGTCTTCGAAGGCAAGGCGCGCCGCCCATTCCTGGCGGAGAAAGCGGATGAGCTGGGAGTCCCGTTCGGGCCCGAACGCCGGGAGCTGGTCGCCGGGAAGGAGATTACGCTGGCCGATGGCAGGATTGTCAAACCGGACGATGTACTGGGCTCCATCCAAAAAGGCGTAAAACTGGTCGTCGTCGGTGACACCGGCCGGACGGATGACATCCTCGAGTCCTGCCGGGATGCGGACGCGCTGGTGATCGAATCCACCTATATCGAGGAGGAGGCCGAAATGGCCCGCCAGTTCTCGCACCTGACGGCGCGCATGGCGGCAGAGCTGGCGATCAAGGCGAACGTCAAGAGGTTGATCATCACCCACATCTCCCGGCGCTACCGTGAGAAGGATGTGTTAAAGGAAGCCCAGGCGATTTTCCCCAACAGCGTCGTCGCACGGGATTTTGATTCGTTTCAGATCAAACGAGAAGAGTAATTTATCCTTATTAAAAACCAATCACTGCAGGCTGTAAGCCTGGCGGATTGACGTGTCGATTTTCACGGATATCTTTCTAAATATGCGACTTCGCTGGTCATGATGAACAGCGGGGTCATCTCGAAGCTCTTCGAACTTCGGGCGCAGGCGGTCGGTGTTATAGAAGCGATCCACATTGACGGTCTTCTTGCGGCTGGTGACAATATCCACCGGGATGTTGTCGTAGCGTCCATTCTTGAGCACCACCAGGCGTCCATGAGTCTTCTTCAGGATCAGGTCGAGCGCCAGGTTGCCATACGCCATCGGGACGATCGAATCGATCGCATCCGGGTCGCCGCAGCGCACCATGTAGCCGAGCTTCTGGTTGACTGTATCCACGCTGCGGCCATTGTTGTATTGGGCCGTCCGCTCCTTCAGATTGGCGGAGATCAGGTCGCCGATCCCGCCCAGTTTCATATGGCCAAATGCATCTGTTGCTGCGGTCCTCGAAGACCATCTCGCCGCCTTCGAACATGGCGCCTTCGGAGACCAGCACCACCGAATAACGGCTGGGGTTATGCTTGCGGTCATACATCAGCAGCTCGGCCAGCCGGTCGATATTGAATTTGTATTCGGGGATCACACAGCGATGGGCGGCGCCTGCCATGGCCGGGAGCATGGCGGTAAAGCCGGCATATCGTCCAAAGACCTCCAGGACCATCAAGCGCTCGTGCGAGCCGGCTACGGTGCGCAGGCTGTTGGCCAGCTCGATCGTGCGGGTCACACAGGTGCTGAAACCGATGCAGTAATCGGTGCCAGGAACGTCGTTATCCATCGTCTTCGGGATGGCAACGACCTTCATGCCTTCCTGGTACATGCGGACGCCATAGCTTAAGGTATCGTCGCCGCCGATCGGGATCAAATAATCGATGCCAAGAAAATCAATGTTCTTTAGAACTTCCTCGGTCAAGTCATTGACTTCGGCTGTATATTTTTCCTGAAGATGAGGGGGGAGCCGGTCGCGCTTCACCTTGGCAGGGTTGGTGCGGGAGGTATGCAGGAATGTGCCGCCGGTACGCCCCGCCCGGTTGACAATTTCCTCGGTCAGGACCTGGAAGTTATTGCTGTTATCCGCCTGCGGATCGCGGACTGTATCGACCAGTCCCGCCCAGCCGCGGCGGATGCCAATCACTTTGTAGCCTTCGCGTGTAGCACGAATAGTGACCGCCCGGATCGCCGGGTTCAGTCCCGGAACATCGCCGCCGCCTGTCAGAATGCCGATCACTCCTTTTGTTCCATTGCTCATATCAGCCTCCATGAAGAATATTACGCATTTAAGCCACTATTGTACAACTTTACAGACAAGGATGGGTAAGAAATTAATCTTGTTTTGGAGCGCCAACTCTCACTACCGCCTGTCTCATTATTAACTTTACTTTTCACAGGGGTTTTAGGCTGAAAATCAAACAAAAAGTAAAGTAAATTATCCGTAGGAGGCACTATGTAATAAACAGCGACGACTTCAAAATGGATCGTCGCTAAAATATGCAACTCACGTGCTGAGCGGAGGGAGAGCGTACGCTACCCGAGCGCAGACGAAGCGTCTGCCAGATTCGTTTATTTTGCCATGTTGGCGGCGCTTCGTCTACGGGACAGAAAACCACTTGTCCCTCCGCTGCAGCGCGAGATGTCGTTATATCATCGTCGGCTCCTCGTAAATCCCCAACACTTCCTTCATCACCTGGATGATCTCGCCCAGCGTGGCATAAGCATGGACGCCTCCAGCAAGTAGGGCATGGTGTTCTCGGTTCCCTGCAGGGCGATGCGCAGCCGGTCCAGGGTCTGGCCGACGCGGCCGTTATCGCGCGTGCTGCGCAGCTCCTGGAGGCGATTCACCTGGCGCTCATAGCCTTTGGGATCCATCTCGAGGATGGGGATCGTGAGCGGCTTCTTCTCCGCGTAGGCGTTCACGCCCACGATCCTGCGGACGCCCTGATCGATCTCGCGCTGGTAGCGGTAGGCCGCATCCGAGATCTCGCTCTGGAAGAATCCCTTTTCGATGGCGGGGATCACGCCGCCCAGCTCTTCGATGCGGCGGAAGTAATCGTAGGCCTGCTTCTCGATCCGGTCGGTCTGCGCTTCGACGAAGAAGCGCCGCCCAGCGGGTCGACCGTATTCGCCACGCCGGATTCCTCGGCGATGATCTGCTGGGTGCGCAGGGCAATGGTCACGGCGTGCTCGGAAGGGCAGCGCCAGGGCTTCGTCCAGGCTGTTCGTGTGCAGCGATCTGCGTGCCGCCCAGCACGGCGGCCAGAGCCTGGATGGCCACGCGGACGACATTGTTCTCCGGCTGCTGGGCGGTCAGCTGACACGCCGGCGGTCTGCGTGTGGAAGCGCAGCAGCCACGAGCGCGGATTCTTCGCCTTGAATGTCTCGCGCATCTCGCGCGCCCAGATGCGCCGGGCGGCGCGGTACTTGGCGATCTCCTCGAAGAAGTCATTGTGGGCGTTGAAGAAGAAGGACAGGCGCGGGGCAAACTCGTCCACATCCATGCCGCGCGCAATGCCCCAGCGGACGTATTCCATCCCATCGGCCAGGGTGAAGGCCAGCTCCTGCGCGGCGGTGGAGCCCGCCTCGCGGATGTGGTAGCCGCTGATCGAGATGGTGTTCCACTGCGGCACTTTCTGCGCGCCGAACTCCATCGTGTCCACCACCAGCCGCATCGAAGGCTCGGGCGGGAAGATGATATTCCTTCTGGGCGATGTATTCCTTGAGGATGTCATTCTGGATCGTGCCGCGCAGCTGGTCGGGACGCACACCCTTGTTTTCCGCGGCGGCGATATACATCGCCCAGATGATCGCGGCGGGCGAGTTGATCGTCATGCTCGTGGACACTTTGTCCAGCGGGATGCCGTCCAGCAGGATTTCCATGTCCTTCAACGAAGAGACCGCCACGCCGCACTTGCCAAACTCGCCCAGCGCTTCGGGCTGGTCGGTGTCGTAGCCCATCAGGGTCGCCAGGTCGAAGGCGATGGACAGGCCGGTCTGCCCCTGTTCCAGCAGATATTTGAAGCGGGCGTTGGTCTCCTCGGCGGTGCCGAAGCCGGCGAACATGCGCATCGTCCACAGCTTGGAGCGGTGCAGCGTCGGGTGGACGCCGCGCGTGTAACGGATACTCGCCCGGCAGTCCCAGGTCGGAGGCGTAGTCCGTATCCGCTACATCCAGCGGCGTATAAAGCCGGTTGATCGGCTCGGAGGAGGTTGTGATGAATTCGTCGGATCTCTCAGGCAGGGACTTTAAGGCTTTCTGTAAAGTGGTGTCCTCCCACTTTTCCACGGAATGTTTCAACTCATCCAGTTTCTTTTGATCGTACATAACTCTCTCCTTTTGGTCTTCTCAAAGTCGCTGACTTGTACACCCCGCACCCTTTATCCATCATTGACAGTTGAGCGGGCGGAATACACGGAGAACACGGATTTTTCCATCCAATACTGCGAAACCCGTGTCCCGAAATCCAAGCTAAAACTTTGAGAATCCCATGACTCTCTCCTTTGGCGAAGGTATTTGAATTATACTTTACTGGTCTGGTATACTCATTCAGGTGAAGGTAACATATGCCACGTTTTGAAATTGATGTAGACCCCTGTGACCACATTACTGCGGATGCCATTGGGAAACCGGGCCTGCGCGTGTTTTATCTGCAAGCCTACCAGGACCAGCGTACAATCACTGTCATTATCGAGAAAGCCCAGCTCCAGTCCATGGCGATTGGGATCGAGCAGTTCCTCTCCCAGGTCGCCGAACAAAACCCGGAGCTGGACGAAGCCTCCGGCGATTACGTCGAAGAGGTCATGCGCATCAACCCGCCTGTCGACCCGCTCTTCCGCGTCGGTGAGATCGGCCTGGGCTACGACAAGGACCGCGACCGGGTGGTGGTCTTTACAAAGGAATTATTAACCGAAGAGGAAGATCCCGAGACCGCCGCAGTGGTCCGCTTTTGGGCCTCTCGCACCCAGGTGCGGATGCTGGCGCGCTGGGGCGTGGAAGTCATTTCGCGTGGCCGCCCCGTCTGCCCGCAGTGCGGCCAGCCCATGGAGCCCGAGGGCCACTTTTGCCCGAAGAAGAATGGGTACAAGCACTAGCCTATCCATGGCTGATCGTTGATCGATATGGAAAGATTGATCGGATGGCACCTTTTCCATTCAATTGTCACTTTTACATTACTCTTTTTCGTACAGCAAGTTAACGTCACACCTCATCCATCAACTCGTTGAACAAGGTAAGAGTGTATTTGCAAAGTTAAACCTTTATGAGTACCCTGCAGGAACAACCCGACACTGATATAAAATTGTGTAAAGAAGCCTGCCTATTGTTCCTGGTCTGTGTTCCCAAAAATCCCCAGGTCAATTCCATCTGTCCGACTCTCCGACCTTCCTGGCATGCTGCAGGAAGTGATTTGATTATTTGATAAACTCAATCTATTATGGTAACTGAAATTATAAAAACCGCCCTGCAGTGTGGCGAATACGAACTCAAGGGGCAGTTCATCCTTGGCTCAAATTACACTTTCCTCGCCAATGTCCATTACGAGGGCGGAGTCTACCCGGCGGTCTACAAGCCGAGCCGCGGTGAGCAGCCTCTCTGGGATTTCCCTGAGAACACCCTTGCCAGCCGCGAGGTGGCAGCCTACATTGTCAGTGAGGCGCTGGACTTTCACATTGTCCCGTTCACCACACTGCGGGATGACGGTCCGCATGGGCGCGGCTCCCTCCAGCAGTACATCGACTACGACCCGGACTACCACTACTTTAACTTCAGCGACGAAGACCGCCAGCTCCTGCGCCCCTTGGCACTCTTTGACCTGCTGATCAACAACGCCGACCGAAAAGGCGGGCACATCTTTTTTGAAAAGAATACCCATAAACTGTATGCCATCGATCACGGGATTTGCTTCCATGAGGATGACAAGCTCAGGACCGTGCTCTGGGATTTTGGCGGCCAGAAGATCCCAGCGGAACTGCTTAATCGCCTCACTCTTGGCCGGAAGCTGCTGGCTGACCTTCAGCCTTATCTCAGTCCTGTAGAGATCTCGGCCCTCTGCGCCCGGGCGGAAACTCTTCTCAAAAAGGGAGTCTTTCCCCGCCAGCCGCGCGAACCGGCGCGCCATGCCATGGCCCCCGTTATAAAGAGTAAGGGCGGGCAGCTGCCCGCCCTTACGTTTTATCTGCCATTTTCCTGGACCCGTCCTCCAGCTCATGGACACCATGCTGACTGGCACAGTGGGCACAGCAGTAGAATTCGCCGTCCCCAACTTCCATGCCGTGCCCGATGATGATGCAGCCGCAGTGGGCGCACCTGGGCGCCAGTGCATGGATGGCGCATTCGAAGCTGTCGAACACGTGCTTCTCTTTTCCGACCATCACTTCAAAAGACTTGTCATATTCATTTCCACAGACTTCACACCTGGCCATTTTTCTTCCTTTCTCTGCTAGAAACCAACCTGACGAAGGCCGTGGCCTTCGCAAGTGGATTAACGACTGGGGAATTTCGCTGTTACCGGCGCCCATACTTTACTCATGGCGAGCGTATAATTCAGAGGGCGAATATACAAAACAGGAGCCTTTCATGCCGCATTATCGATTGTCATTTATCGGGTTTGGAAATGTTGCCCGCTCCCTCGCCCGCCTGCTGGAGCGAAAACGAGATTTGCTGGAACAAATGTATGGCGTTACTTATTCAGTGACAGGCATCGCCACAGGGAAACATGGCTTTGCTGTGAACCCTGAGGGAATGGATGTCAGCAGGGCCCTGGAACTCGTCGAAAGCGGACAATCCATTTCATCCCTTTCCTCCCTCAATGTCGCAGATTCCATTTCAGTCATTCAGAACTCCCGGGCCGATGTGATGTTCGAGAACTCGCCTGTCAACACGCAGACGGGACAGCCCGCCCTCGACCATATACGCCTGGCGCTCAACCTGGGCCAGCATGCGATCACCGCCAACAAGGGACCGGTGGTCCATGGATATCGTGAGCTGACAGAGCTGGCAGTATCAAAGGGTAAATTCTTCCGTTTTGAGTTGACCGTGCTGGGCGGGTCCCCGGTCTTTTCGGTATTCCGCCAATCCTTCCCACTGGCGGAGCTGGCCTCCTTCAAAGGGATCCTCAATGCAACTACGAACATCATCCTTTCCAGAATGGAGAATGGCGAATCCTACGAGGAGGCGCTGAAATACTGCCAGTCGATTGGTGTGGCGGAGACCGATCCTACCAACGATGTTGACGGCTGGGACGCGGCCATCAAGGTCGCTGCCCTTGTCACCGTGCTCATGGACACGCCCTTTACGCCGCAGCAGGTCAACCCCACCGGCATCCGCGGCATTACACCTGACATGATTGCCCAGGCCAAAGCAGAAGGCAGGCGCTATAAATTAGTCTGTGCTGTAGAGAAAATGGGAGATCAGATCCAGGCCCGTGTCGCGCCCGAGCTTTTGGACGCCTCCTCGCCACTGTACGGAATCATGAACTCCTCCACCGGCGTTTCCTTCCGCACCGACGTGCTGCCCGATTATTCGATCACCGTCTCGGAGCGTGAGGGCATGAGCGGCGGACCTGTTGAAACAGCCTATGGCCTGTTTGCGGATTTTGTGAATATAGTGAAATAACTGGAGAACATAGATGCCTTTTTATGATTCCACCACCTATGCAGATCTTTCCCAGGGCAGGATCAAGCACATTGATTTTCGCATCCGAGTGGATTTTTCGTCCAGTGTACTGGACATCGAAGCTGCCTATCAAATGCAGGAACCTCTACATGGTTCCTTGTATCTCGACACATTCAAGATCGAAATGCAGGAGGCGCACGCCAACGGCCGTAATCTGGAATGGGAGTTCGACGCCAGTGATGAAGTACTGGGAGCGCGCCTTCATCTAAAGGGATTTGATGGCGCCTCGACTTTTACTCTGAAGTTCCGTACCTCTCCTGAGGCACGTGCCTTGCAGTGGATGAACGAGTCGCAGACCGCGGGAGGCAGGCATCCGTTCCTGTACAGCCAGTGCCAGGCAAGCAATGCCCGCAGTGTCTATCCCTGCCAGGATACCCCGTCGGTGAGGTTCACGTATTCGGCCGAGGTTGAGGTGCCTGCAGGGTTGACGGCGGTCATGGCGGCGGAACAAGTCAAGGGCGCGGAAGGAAGCGGAAAGTTCTTCTTCAAAATGCCCCAGCCCATCCCCTCCTATTTGTTTGCCATCGGGGTCGCCAATCTCGCCTTCCGTGAGCTGGGTCCACGCACAGGCATCTTCGCCGAGCCTGAAGTCATCGAGGCCGCGGCCTGGGAATTTGCCGAGACTGAGAAGACCATGGTGGAAGCGGAAAAACTGCTGGGGCCGTATCTCTGGGGCCGCTATGACATGCTGGTGCTGCCACCCTCATTCCCGTTCGGCGGGATGGAAAACCCGCGTCTCACCTTCCTGACTCCAACTGCCATCCTCGGCACGCGCGGACAGGCATCACTGGTCACACACGAACTGGCGCATGCCTGGACCGGGAACCTGGTGACCAACGCCACCTGGGACGATTTCTGGTTGAACGAAGGCTGGACCACCTATGCAGAGACGCGCATAACCGAGATCCTGGAAGGGAAGGATGTTGCCGACCTGAGTGCCGCCTATGATGAAAAGCGAACGCTTGAGATCATGCAGAGCGTCGGGATGGATGCTCAAGTCACCTGTCTGAAATACGAGGGAAGGGATGCCGATTCCTTCACTTCGGTTCTTGCCTATACCAAGGGCTGTTTCTTTCTGAAGGAATGTGAATATGCGGTAGGCCGGGAACGGTTCAATCAATTCATCCAGAAGTACATGAAGACCTTCCAGTTCCAGTCCATAACCACCGAGCAATTCCTTGACTTTCTCAAGGCAGAATTGCCCGAGGTGTTTGAAAAGGTGGACGTGCAGACCTGGGTCTATGAGCCTGGCATGCCGGAAACCTGGCACAAACCGCAGTCGCATTTATATAATGAAGTGGAACAGGCACTTGCAGATTTTAAACAGGGAAAACTTCCCACAAAAGATCAGGTGAAGGACTGGCATCGTTATCAAATCCTTTCCTTCCTGCAGGGACTGCCCGGAATCTATATCGGTGGAGGAGTGCAAGGCCCTGAGGGATATTCTCGAGCTGGAAAAGCGAAACGACGATAGCTTCTTCTCGTATTTTTATGCAACATGCATCCGAAGTGGATATAGGGAGATCATGCCGCCCGTCGAGAAGTTCGTGGAGAGGATCGGCCGTATGCTGTACCTCATGCCGATCGCGCGGGCGATGGTCGAAGCGGACTGGGCGCGCGAAAAGGTGCGTCCTCTGTTCGACAGCGTGCGCGAGCACCAGCACCCCGTGACCACTAATGCAGTGGATGGATTCCTGAAGAAGGCGGGCTTATAAAAGATTGTGCAGGGAAATCACTTCAATAGTTCCCTGCACTCTTCCAATTCAAGTACAGTGATCTTCACACCATGCGATTCCATAAAGGCCCGGGATACATCGCATCCCTCCCAGCTTGCCCCGACAATCAGCTCCGGCACTCCATAAAATACGATCGGACCCGCGCACATGAGGCAGGGAAAAGCGCTGGCATACATCACAGTACCCGCGTAGGTCTCCTGAAGGCCGGCCACCCGCAGGACATCGATTTCCGCGTGACTGGTCGGGTCGTTTTGTGTATTCATGCGATTCATGCCGGTTGCGATCAGCTCACCCCCGCGTACCAGCACAGCTCCATACGGAAAGTCACCCGCCTCCCTGGCTGCCTTTGCCTGCTGGATGGCGATTTGCATATATCGATCCATGGAACCTCCTTTGGTTCAAATGAATAAAGTTAGGCAGCTGTGCTATTCCGCCCAATCCGGAAATACAGCGGCCAGCGGACCCGGCGCGGCTCACTTTCATTTCCCCAGGCTGCTGACAATTGATCCCAGATAACATCCAGGGGATGATGGCCTTTTTGTTCCTTATAGCGCTGGGTGGCAGACCAGCTGTTGAGGAAGCCGGCATATTGAGCCAGGTTTCAAATCTTTTTCCATTGCAAAGGGAGGCGCTGCGATCTCTTCAAAGGGGAATGGGAGAAGTCTCATATTTTTCTTCCAAATAATGGATGCGTTCGGGCCAGCAGCCTTGCAATGTTTGATAGTAATATTGACGGACCACTTGATCGACCTCGGGGGAGATTTCGGTGAGGCTGTAGGTCCATACCGCTACTATGCCGCCCGCTTTGAGCACACGCCGGACTTCGCGGTAAAACTCGTCGAAGTTGAACCAATGGACGGCAACGGCGACCGTGACCAGGTCCGCGCTGGAGTCGTCTAGAGAGACATGTTCGGCAGGCTCCACGTGGTATTCCACTTTTTTATTATCTTGAGCGAGCTTTATCTGCTCCGCACTCGCATCGGTGGCATACACCCGGTCAAAATATTTTGCCAGGCCGACCGCCGCCTGCCCGTTTCCGGTGCCACAGTCCCAGGCGAGAGAATGTCCCGGCCCGAGGGAAGCCAGGTAGGCATAGATTTCATTGGGGTATTGAGGGCGGTGTTGTGCGTAGAGTTGGGATTGTTTTGAGAAGTGATCTTCGAAATGGATGGACTTGTTTTGATCAACCATAAATTTTATACAGCCTCAAGTAATATTCGAAATTGTTCCACTAAATCCGGCAGCTGGTAATGTGCGTTCAGTCCGCTGGGATTGGGCAGGACCCATAAGGCGGCATTTGCCAGGGACTTGCTCTGAAGTCCCAATACGGCCCTTGGTTCCTGGAAGGCCATCCGGTAGGCACCGATCCCCAACACCGCGACAGCTCGCGGCCCATAACGTTTGACCTTGGCCTCGAGACGTTTTCTACCCGCCAGCAGTTCATCAGGAGCCAGCTCGTCCGCCGTGGCAGTGGCACGCGGGACCAGGTTGGTGATCCCAACACCCAGGTCGAGCAGTTCGCGTTCCTGGCTCGGATGGAGTAGACGAGGCGTGAAACCGGCCTGGTGCAATGTTGGCCAAAAGCGATTGCCAGGGCGGGCAAAATGATGACCGGTGGCCCCCGAGTATAGCCCGGGATTGATGCCGCAGAACAACACCCGCAGTCCTGGTGCGATGATATCCGGGACCGTTTTATCCTTCGCGGCGAGCAGGTCGGCGCGGGTGGGTTTGGTTGAGTTAGCCATCCTGTTTGAATACCTTTACACAGTGCGCATAATTTGCGTAACTTTTGTTTTGATTTTCAGCCTGTCGATTTAAACAAGCGGATATATATTATTCCGCTCAGCCGATCTTCGTCAGGATCCTGCGGATGGCGGCCTGGTATTCCGGTGAATAATTAAGAATGGTTACAGGGCTTTCCAATGCGGTACAATTTGATTGGCCAACAGTATAGCACGCCAGTCAATTGTTATCTGAGGGAGACCCATGCCAGTCACCAGGCAACACACGCTTGATCATATGGAATACAAGTGGGATTTATGTATGGAGTGCTATCAACACCTGCCGGCTCACAAATGACCATGGAAACTCATATCGTTTATCTCGCGCTTGGCTCAAACCTGGGGGACCGCCTGGAAAACCTCGGGCAGGCGGTTGCCGCACTGCCGCCTCAGATGGAGGTCAAGGCAAAGTCACATGTCTATGAAACGCCGCCATGGGGGTATGAGGACCAACCCAAGTTTTTCAACCAGGTGGTCAAGGCGGATACCTATCTCCAGCCGGAGCAGCTGCTCAAGCACCTCAAGCGACTTGAGATCGCGCTGGGACGCCAGGCGAATTTTCGGAATGGTCCCCGCTCGATCGATATCGATCTGCTCTTTTATGATCACCTGGTATTGAACACGCCGGTGCTGACCCTGCCTCATCCCCGCCTGCACGAACGCGGCTTTGTGCTGCTGCCCTTGATGGATATTGCGCCGGAGTTTGTCCACCCGGTACTGAAGAAAAGCATCCGTGAATTGACATCCTCCTGCAGCCTGGAAGGGATCATCCAGGTGCAGTAATTCAGTCACAAATCATCCCAATAGCGATTCGGATCCAGCCTGATGCGATCATTGCCCGGGAAAGCAGAGGGTATAATCGCGTCATACCAATGGAGGCGAAAGATGAACGAGATTAAACCACTGAACTGGACTCCCAAACCCGGTGTTGGATTAACCGTTGTACGCCGCGGGGATGGAGGCATGACATTAACATTTACCGACCTCTCGGATGCCACGCTCACCGACTGGCACGATTTTGCGCTCGAGCATCTCCTCGGCGCCGACCGGCGCACGCGCAACCTGTACGATCTGCGCGCGGTCAAGGAGATTCCTGAAAAGGCAGTCCGCATGGCTGTGGAGGCGAACAGCGACCCCTCGGCCCGCAACATTCGCGTGGCGGTCGTCGTTGCCGATGAACACGTGGCAAGCAGGATCCGTGAGGTCGGCGCGCTGGCCCTGGCGGGAACCGCATCTGCCATGAAGATCTTCACGGATATCAACGAAGCCGAAGCCTGGCTCGGCCGTCCGCTCGATCAGATCCCATAACCCAGTATGTCATTGCGAGGAGGGCTTCAGCCCGACGAAGCAATCTCCACATTGAAGGGAGTTTGCCTTGCACCTTTGGTGCGCGCAATGATTTACTGTTTCCATTGCAATGAAATCATCCTCGCTCCAAATCGGCAATCACATCTTCACCTGGGGCTCCCGCACCTATGTGATGGGAATCCTCAACATCACACCTGACTCCTTCTCAGGGGACGGCCTTCTCCCCTCTCCCTCGGGAGAGGGCCGGAGTGAGGGCATTTCCGCCGCCCTCGAACAAGCCAGGCAATTCCTCGCCGACGGCGCGGACATCCTGGATGTAGGCGGCGAATCAACCCGTCCAGGCTCACAGCCGGTCAATGCCAGAGGAGGAGATGGAGCGGGTCGTCCCTGTCATTGAAGCGATTTCAAAAGAATTCCCCGATGCTTTAATTTCGATCGATACGTATAAAGCCAGCGTGGCCGAAGCAGCCCTTAAGGCGGGCGCGCAGATCCTTAACGACGTCTGGGCGCTTCGAGCGGACCCGGAGCTTGCTTCTGTTGCCGCGGCCTTTGGCATCCCGGTGATCTTAATGCACAACCGCAGCAACCCCGCCAGCCTGGAAGTGCGCCAGCAGTTGGGCAACGCCTACACCGGTTCTGCGTATGAGAATCTGATGGAAGATGTCAAGCGCGAGCTTCTCGCCAGCGTGGACCTGGCGCTCAAAGCCGGGGTGCAGGCAGCGCACATCATCCTCGACCCGGGCATCGGCTTTGGAAAGACCCGTGAGCACAATCTTGAGCTGATCAACCGGCTGGACGAGATCCGCTCCCTGGGGTATCCCGTCCTATTGGGCCCCTCCCGAAAATCGTTCATCGGATTTACCCTCGACCTGCCTCCCGACCAGAGAGTCGAAGGCACTGCCGCAACGGTGGCGATCGGCATCGCCCGCGGCGCAGACATCATCCGCGTCCACGACGTCAAGGAAATGGCCCGCGTGGCAAAAATGACGGATGCAATTGTAAGAAATTACATCGATAGTCGTAGGCGACGGCGGTTCTGCCGTCGCCGTACGAGGACCATTTCATGTTTGACGATTACGGCAAACAACTCCTAAAATCGGGCATCATCGACGCCAAGGCCGGCGACAGGGAAAGCGCCCGCCGCTACCTCGACCGCGCCGTATACATCAGCAACGATCACGACGTACTGGCCGAAGCCTGGTTCTGGATGAGTGAAGTCCTGGATGACCCGGCAGAGAAACGCAAGGCGCTCGAGAACTGCCTGGCAAACGATCTCCAGCATGCCCGGGCACGCCGCTCGCTGGCGATCCTGGATGGCAAGCTCAAAGCCGGAGAGATCATCAACCCTGACCGGCTGCCTGCCGCGCCCGCAGGACTGCATGCCGCCAACGCCGAGCGCTTTATGTGCCCCAAATGCGGCGGGCGGATGAGCTTCGCCCCCGATGGACAGTCCCTCGTCTGTGAATATTGCACCCGCAATCAAAAATTTGTCGCCCAGCCCGGCACGGCGGAGGAGAAGGATTTTATCATCGCCATGGCCACCGCCCGCGGTCATGCCAAGCCGCTCGACCAGCAGGTTTTTCACTGCGAAGGCTGCGGCTGCGAATTCATTCTGCCGCCCAGTCAGATCTCTTATACCTGTGTCTATTGCGGATCACCGCAGGTGGTCAACTGGGACTCGCAGGGGCAGCTGCTGGCGCCCGACGGTATCATTCCGCATGCATTCAATGAGCAGCGCGCAGAAGAAATACTGGCAGAATGGATACAATCCAACCAGGTCAAGCTGGAAAAGCAATCTGACCCACCCCGCGGCGTCTATCTCCCCCTGTGGACCTTCGACCTGGGCGGCGGGATCGAATATACCGGTGAGGTGTATGAAAATGAAGAGGATATTTTCGGGCAGCGCGCGCGAATACGGGAGCCAAAGCGGGTTTCCGACAGTTATCCCGTGCAGGTAAACGATCTCCCCATTCCCGCCTCCCGCAAGCTGTCCGCCGTTTTCCTCAAGCTGATTCCCGGCTTTGAGTTGAGAGGCATCAAGCCCTACGACCCGCGTTACCTCGCCAACTGGCCCGCCGAGGTGTACGACATCCCCATGGCCGAAGCCTCCCTGGATGCACGTGCCCAGGGCCTGGCGCGCTGCAAACGTGACCTGCCTGCCCGGTTGGATCCCATCAAAATTATCTCCACTTCCTCCGCAAAGATGACGGTTAACTCCTTCCGTCTCAATTTACTTCCGGTGTGGGTGACAGAAATTCATTTTGGCGGGCGCCAGCACCTGCTGCTGATCAATGGACAGAATGGAACAGTTGCCAGTGATATGCCTGGAAAGAAAAAGGAGGCAAAAGGATTACTGGATTGGCTGGGGGATTTGCTGGGAGAGTAAAAAACATATTTTGGTTTGACGTATAATATTCAACATGAAGCAGGATGTTGTGCTCCAAATATTGAAACAAAAGAATGCTGAAATGGCAAGGCGTTTCGGCGTCAAATCCCTGCTGCTGTTTGGTTCCGTGGCAAGAGATGAAGCTACAATGGCTAGCGATGTGGATTTGCTGGTGGAATTTAACCGCCCTGTTGGATATTTCGGTCTGTTTGCCCTGCAGGATTATCTGGAGAAGCTCCTCGGATGTTCTGTAGATCTTGGAACCCCTGAGAGTTTAAAGCCTTATATGCGTGAGCGAGTGCTGGGGGAAGCAATTCATGTGACCTAAAAGAAATAGGAAGTGAATGGCCTCATGGAATGGCTGGGAGATTTGCTGAACAGTTAAGATCTCAGCTACTTTTATTTCATCTGTTTCCCTGTATACTTACCCCATGCCCTCCACCATCCCCATCCTGCGCGCCCGGCGTGAGCGTAGACTTGCCCGCCAGCACACCACGGAAAACCGGACAAGAAATGCTTTCCTGGTCGCAGGGATGGTTCTTTTGCCTCCTCATTGCCGGTCTGATCATTACCACTGCTTTTACCTACATTAAATCTGACACGCGATCTCCCCTCGGTGGAGCTCCTCCCCGCCCTCCTCAACCCGCCCGACGGACTGCTGCTCCAGCCCACGCGCATTTATGACCGCACGGGCCAGAACATCCTGTTCACCTTTGCGCCGGATGACTCAACGCGTCGTTACATTCCCCTGAGTGACACCAACCCGCAACATCTCCCCAGGTTCCTGGAAGACGCCGTGATCGCCAGAACGGATCCCGGTTTCTGGAAACATCCCGGCTATAGCCTGGCGAGAATGACCGATCCGAAGGCGCATCCGACCATCGCCCAAAAGCTGGTCTATGATCTCCTGCTCTTTGATGAGCCGCCCACACTTCAACGCGCCCTGCGTGAGCGCCTCCTTGCCGGCGCAGATCACGGCGCAGTACGGGCGTACACAGATCCTGGAGTGGTATCTCAATTCAGCGAACTTCGGCCGCTATGCCTTTGGCGCCGAAGCCGCCGCCCAGCTTTACTTTGGAAAATCCGCCACCCAGCTGACGACCGCCGAAGCTGCCATCCTTGCAGCGGTGAGTGAGTTGCCCAGCCAGAATCCGCATGATGCGCCGCAGACCGCCCTGGAACGCGGGCGCGAGACCCTCGAGCTGATGCGGATCCAGAATCTTATTTCCGATGAAGCGACTGCCAACGCCCTGGGTGAATCGCCATCCTTTCAGGTCCCGCCTCCTCCACAGCCGCAGGTTGCCTCCGCGTTCATCAACCTGCTCCTCACCCAGCTTGACTCCCGTTTCCCGCGCGAGCGGATCGAACGCGGCGGGCTGAAGATCCTCTCCACGCTCGATTACGATGTTCAGAAGCAGTCCTCGTGTGTCAGCGCATTTTACGCGGCGCGGCTGGCCGGCCTGCCGGACCCTGCCATTCCGTGTGATGGGCTGCGTTTCCTGCCTGCCCTGCCGCCCGGGACGACGCTGGGAGACTCATCCGCCAGTGCGATCATTACCGATCCAAAGACGGGACAGATCCTGGCCGCGGTCGGCGAAACCTTCCAGGCGCAGGAAACGCCTCTGATCGCCGCCCATCCTCCCGGGTCCGTGCTGGACGCGTTCATTCATCTGACAGGGTTTACCCGCGGCCTGAGTCCCGCCTCGCTGATCTGGGATATCCCCGGCAAAACGGATGTCCAGAACTTTGATGGCCAGTATCATGGCCCCATGCGCCTGCGGGTTGCGCTGGCCAACGATTATCCCGCGCCGGCTGCCCAGGTGCTGGCGCAAATGGGTGTCGAGAATGTGAACAGGATTGCCTCCTCCTTTGGCATTTCACAAGACAGGGACCTGTCCCTGCTCGATGCCGCGGGTGCATTCGGTGTATTTGCGGAGGAAGGCGTTTATTTCGGCCAGCAGTTGGGCGAGACCATCAAGCCTGTCACAGTCCTCAGGGTGGAGGGCGATGACGGCAGCGTATGGCTTGACTGGTCCGTGCCGCAGGCAAAACCAGTTGTCACGCCCGGCCTGGCATACCTGATGAACAACTCCCTGAGCGACGATACCGCCCGGGCGGATGTTCTGAGAAACACGAATGTCCTGGACATAGGACGGCCTGCCGCGGTGAAACTCGGCCAGACAGATGACGGTCTGGATGCCTGGACGATCGGCTATTCCCCCTCGCGTCTCGTCGCCGTATGGACAGGCGAGCGCGAATCTGCCTCCCTGCAGGGGAAAACGGAGGCGGTTTCGCCCCGCATCTCAGCCGTGCTCTGGAACGCGCTGATGCAAATTGCCTCACAGAACCTGCCAGCCGGTGACTGGACCCTCCCCGCCGACGTCTCGTTGATGAATGTCTGCGACCCCTCCGGGATGCTGCCCACGGCGGAGTGTCCCAACCTGGTGAGCGAAGTCTTCCTGAACGGCAACGAGCCCCAGCAGGCGGATAACATGTATCGAAAATACTCGATCAACCGGGAAACCGGACTGCTCGCCACCGTGTTCACCCTGCCGCAATTGATCGAGGATCATGTCTACCTGGTTGTGCCGCCTGAAGCGCGTTCCTGGGCGGAGAGCGCGGGACTGGCGATCCCCCCTGCAGACTATGACGTGATCCAGCCGCCGCGCTTCGATGAAAATGTGAATATCACCTCGCCGGAAATATTTTCCGAAGTGAGCGGAAGCGTGCAAATCGAAGGCACCGCCGCGGGCGATGATTTTGCATCCTATCGCGTACTGGTCGGCCAGGGACTGAACCCGCAGGAATGGATCCAGGTCGGAGAAGGGACTGAGCCTGTGACGAAAGGCCTGCTCGCCACGTGGGACACAAAGCGGCCTGAGTGGGTTGTATGCCGTGCAGTTACAGGTGGTAAGAAGTGACCAAAGGGTGGATACGGCGATCATCCAGGTGACGGTGAAACCGTAAGTCGGAACACCCTGCGAGTGCAATGTGGCATTCCGATTTAATCGATCTTCTCCAGGGCAAATGCAATCGCCTGTTCCATGGTCATCGCTCGGCCTTTTGCTGCCAGCCGCTTCAAATTGTTCACCGAGTTCTTCGCGCAACAATTTTTCAGCCGCTGCAGTTCGGCTTGATCAAAACCTCCAGTGGAGCCTGCCTTGCTGTTACTGCTGCTCTCCGCACGACCAACGAGTTGTGCGGCACGCTCAAAACGCTTCTCAGAGCTGGCAATGCTTGCAAACCCAATTAAACATTCAGGGAGCTGTTGATTAGAACCAATTTCCTGATCGAAAAGCAGGCACTCGGTATACCAGGCTTTGGCGGCGGCATAGTTGCCTTCAATGATTGCAATCGCGCCCAGTATCCATAACGGCACGTCTCTCAAGGAAAAACGCAACTGCCGGTAAAAAGGCAGCGCTTCTTCACAGAGTTTGCGGGCTTCTGCATACCTGCCCTCTTGTATTGCAATAACTGCCAAATGTATATTATCTTTACTAACACGAAGACCATCTCCACATTCTTGAAAGAATGCCCGGCTTTGTTCATATATCTGGCGCGCGCCCGTCAAATCACCGCTTGCTTGCAACTCAAAAGCAATACCAAACAGAATATGCGCCATCATCCAGCGATCACCTGTTTCTCGAAATATGGGCAAGTATCTCCTGCATACTGCTGGCACACTTTAATCGGGTCATAGGCGGGATTCAGAGCTGGAATATATAGCTATTTTTAAAACTCTGGCTTCAGCTGTCCTCGCTTTATAGGTTCGCCCAAGTTGAGACCATAATGATTCACTCTGTTCGACATGGCGATAGAGCGGCAGCAAAATCATGCAGCCAGAATTCCAGCGCTGCTGACTGAAAAGCATCCTGCAGCAAGTACTTCGATTGGACCTGTGGCTTGCGATTTAAGGAGCAACTGTTCAAGGAACTCATGACCTTCCTGCATATGACCCCGATTGACCCAGAATGCTCCGGTATCCACTCCCAGGTCGGCTGCCAGGCGTAATCCGGCTTCAACCGAACCACCCTGCAGCGCCCAGGTCAAGCGCGGCGCGCACATTATCGAGCTCGGTCTCAAACCGGTCCAGCCACGACAAATTGCTCCGCATCCCGGAAGTGCGGCCGGGCCTGCTCTGCCAGGGAACGGAAATATTCCAGATGCCGATCGCGTGCCTGGACTCGCTTCACCTAACTCATCCAGTTTTTCCTGTGCATATTGGCGGATGGTCTCGAGCATGTAATAACGCGGATCTGCCTCCTGTGTCTTTGCAACGACCAGGCACTTATCGACGAGGCATAAGAGCAGGTCAAGGATCTGGCTCGGAGTTCAATTCATCGCTCGCGCAAACCTGTTCTGCTGCCTCGAGCGTCCATCCTCCGGCAAACACTGATAATCGCCGAAGCAGTAAACGCTCGTCTTCCGACAACAGCCTGTAACTCCAATCGATCGCAGCCTGGAGCGTCCGCTGGCGGGGAAGCGCCGTGCGGCTGCCTCCTGTCAGCAAACGAAAGCGGTCATCCAGGCGCGAGGCGATCTGCTCGGCACTCAGTCCCTTCACGCGCGCGGCCGCAAGCTCGATCGCCAGCGGAATGCCATCCAGGCGGAAACAGATCTGGGCGACGGCAGGCGCATTCTGATTCGTCACAAGGAAATGCGGCTGCACCAGCGTGGCGCGTTCGATGAACAACTGCACCGCTTCATATTGAGAGAGTTGCTCGAGGGTCGGCAATTGTTTGACATCGGGCAGGGATAGGGAAGGCACGTGCCAGATCATCTCCCCGGAAACTCCCAATGCCTCCCGGCTGGTGGCGATGATTTTTACAGAAGGTGCATGACTTAACAAGGTATCTGCCAAC
This sequence comes from uncultured Chloroflexia bacterium, assembly GCA_963750005.1. Taxonomy (GTDB): domain Bacteria; phylum Chloroflexota; class Anaerolineae; order Anaerolineales; family Villigracilaceae; genus Defluviilinea. The sequence continues at coordinate 188,593 of CAVVPC010000004.1, read as the reverse complement.
TGGGCGCAGTCTGCGATCAAATGCTCACAATTATCCAGCACCAGGAGGAGTTTCTTCGCCCGCAGATATTCCAGCAGAAGTTGCAGAATGGTCTGGCCGGGCTGCTCGGGGATGCCCAGGCAGGAAAAGATCGCCTGTGGAACGAGTGCGGGATCGCTAATGGGAGCCAGTTCCACGAACCAGACGCCGTCCCGGAACTGATCGAGCAGGTCTGCCGCGACCTGCAGGGAAAGACGTGTCTTGCCTGTGCCGCCCACGCCTGTCAACGTAACCAGCCGGTGGGCCAGGATGGATTGTTTGATCTCCTCCATCTCCTTTTCACGACCGATAAAACTGGTCAACTGCACCGGAAGGTTATGACGATAAAAATCCAGGGTTTTTAGCGGCGGAAAATCAACTGGCAAGCCTGGAATGACAAGCTGGTAAACATGCTCAGGCCGGATTAAGTCTTTTAGGCGCCGTTCGCCTAGATCGCGTAATGAAATATCTTCAGGCAGGTCTTCAAGCAGCAGCTCCTGTGATGCTGCCGAGATCAATACCTGCCCGCCATGCCCTGCTGACATCAGGCGTTGAATATGGCTCATCGCCAGGTAGCCATGATATTCGCCGGATTCTTGAATTTCTGCCTTTCCGGTATGGATCCCCATCCGTACTTTGATGGGCACATCGCCCCAATTTTCTGAATATAAATCTAGTTGGGATTTGGCTGCCGCGCGCAGGGCATCCCCCGCAGTATGGAACGCCGCACAAAAGGCATCACCGATGATCTGAAAGACGTAACCTTGATAACACTCAATCGCTTCACGGAGAATGACATGATGTTGCCCCCGCGCAATTTCCCAACTCTCGGGATGTTCCCGCGCAAGCTTCGTACTGCCTTCGATGTCAGTAAACAAAAAGGTCACTGTGCCTGTTGGAAAACCCGCCATACTGTACTCCTCAATCTGGACAAGGACAGTCTATATTATTATAGGGCAATTCAGTTTATTTGTATCCCACCAATTTCACAATCCCTTGACTTATTCCACCGGCCGGGCTCTGCGATGCTCCAGCAGCTTCTGGATCCTGGAATATTTTTCGCGCGTTGAGCGGAAACAGCCATGCCAGGAGGATCGTTCCACAGACAATCATTGCGCTCAGGGGCGAAACAAGCAGGCGGATCATCTGCAGGGCGGAATCACTTTGCGTAAATTGGACTGCCCCCTGCGGAGGCGAGACATACCCGGACCTGCCCAACAGCTGCAGGGCGACAAAGATGACCAGCGCCCCGGTCAGTTTGCGGATCAGGGTGCGGATCCCGTAAAAGATGCCCTCCTGCCGCCGGTGCGTGCGCAGCTCGTCCCACTCGATTACATCCGCAAAGATGGCATCGGGCATTGTGTATGCCGAGGAAACACCGATCCCAGCCAGCGCGGCAATCAGAAGGAGATAGCCTGTATCCCCCGGCCGGATTGTGAAGATCATCAGCTGGATCACCACCCAGAAAATCATGCCCAGCATATAGGCCTCGCGCTTGTTTCGCCAGCGCGCCATCCACAGCCAGAACGGGATGAACACGATGCAGACCAGCATCAGGACGCCGAAGAAGGCCGACTCGTAGGCGAGATTGATGCCAAATACATTGATCGTTGCCAGCATATTCCCCCGCCCCACCCAGTAGACCAGGAAGAACGGGAGCGCCACCGCCAGCATGTCCACCGCAGACCAGTTGAACATGTGCATCCCAACCGCATAGCGAAATGGGATGTTCTGCCACGCAGCCCGCAGGGTTTCCTTGAAATGGCATGGATTCGGTCTGTTCGGGTGTGGCTGTTTCACGGACAAATATTCCCAGTAACAGCAGTGGAATGGCACCAATCAGGCCAAAGATCGCGCCGACCAGCATAAATCCCTGCTGCTGGGAGCCTCCCGCGGCAACGACCCGGTTCACGATGACGGGTGCGGCGATAACAACGGTCAGTGCGCCAAAAAGCTGGAAAAAGGAGCGGTAGCTGGTCAGCGTGGTACGCTCATCGTAATCGGAGGTCAGCTCCGGGGTCAGCGACATGAACGGGACCGCGATCAGGGTCTGCAGCGTGTCCGCGATCATAAAGGCAAGGGTCACATAGATCAAAAGGGCAGTCTGGCTCTCCCAGGCCGGCGCGGACCACAACATGACATAACTCAGCCCAAATGGGATCGCGAACCATAACAGGAACGGGCGCCGCCGGCCCCAGCGCGTATGGAGATGGTCGCTGATAATCCCAATGATCGGGTCGTTGATCGCGTCCCAGGCAATCGCGGCCAGCGCGCCAAACGAGGCCAGGCGCGGATCGAGCCCCACCACGTCGGTCATATAAATGGCATAAAAAATCGAGCGCATCATGCCCCCGCTGGAGATCCCCCAGTCGCCGGAGCCGTATAGGAGCTTCATCCATGCCGGAAGACGTTTCTTTGAATGCTCATTGCTCATCTTGATGAATGGGCAAGTGTAGCATACTAACCGGGCGGATACAGATTTATATTTGATTCGCCTAGAGGATAGTGTCACCAGCCTGTAACATCCTTTGTCATGCCATCCAATAGAGCCTGGACACTACTGAAACTAACATCTGGCTTACAACTGTCCTACAATTCCCCTACGTTTGCGTGAAAGAGGGTTGATTGCACCGGGTTAAGTTCTATAATCGCGGGCGGTTATCTGAACAATTAAGATCATCATAAAGATCATTGTAAAGTGCTCGTGCTTGTTTGAGCACCTTTATCAACATGGAGCTTTCAATGACGCTCAAAGGTCAAATAAGCCTGACTATCCTATCTGTCATCTTTCTGGCACTTGAACTTTCCCTTAGTTCTTTTCATCCGGCCGCCGGTTCAACCGGGAGTATTGGGGCACGGCCATCCGGTTTTAGAGCTATTTCCAGGCCAGATGACACTGTCGAACCTGAGGCAGTATTGCGCGGTGTTTCGATCCATGATTCCGGTGATTTCCCGGTGGTCCAGCAGCCTGCTGGAGATACCAATTATGTTTCGAAAAACGATGGCGAGGTGACACAATTCGCCTCGGCCAGCCGGTATGGGAATATTGGCCTGCTGGCCCATAATTACCTGTCCGGTAAATCATTCTCCCAGCTCCACATTGGTGAGGAAATTCAGCTGGTCTACAGCGATGGAAAGGTTGAGAACTTCATCGTCACAGAAATTCTGCGCTATAAGGCCCTGGCTCCCAAAAGCCCGTACAGCTCCTTCCAAAACCTGGACAATAAGAACGAAATCCTGACTGTCGGGCAGATGTTCGACCGCGCCTATCAGGGAGGCCGCCATGTCACCTTCCAGACCTGCATTAGCGCGGAAGGCAACTCAAGCTGGGGACGGTTGTTCATCATTGCCTCGCCCAAGCCTGACCCGGGTTCGCTGGGATATGAGCCGGCCGGCCTGATAGGACTCCCTTAGAAATGTCTCGACCGCAGTCTGGCTTTAGCCAGTACATTTTTGTAATGTATATTGCTAAAATGAAAGGTTGAAATCCGGTTCCATTTGTTATAATATTCACAGATAAAACCGAAAAGGCAAACCCGTCAAAAGACGGGGACGCAAAGCCATGGGTCTACCGCCACACAAAGTGTGACTATGACAGCCAGGCCGCCGAAGACTCAAACCTGAACCTCTCGGCGAGCCTGGAAAAACCAGGCTCGTTTTATTTGTACCTTTCAATCCATATGTTCGATAAAGGCAAACCCGTCAAAAGACGGGGACGCAAAGCCATGGGTCTACCGTCACACGCAAGCTGTGACTATGACAGCCAGGCCGCCGAAAACAAGTCCTTCGGTCCCTGTGCCTGCTTGAGCGCCTTTATCAGCGAGGAAAACAATGACGCTCAACACACATACCAAACGAACAACACGAAGTGCGTCCCTTCTACTGGCAATATTTGCCTCGCTCTTCTACAGCCCAATCGCCACTCGAGCGCTGGGAAATGTTGTCGCCCTGCCCACCCTTGCAGATTTTTCCAAGGCGGTACAAAACGGAAATGCGAAGGTGGTGCGTGGTGTGTACATCGACGATCTATTCGCCCTCCCGATCGTCCAGCAGCCATCCGGAAGCCCGGCCTTTGTATCGACGAACGATGGTGAGGTGACCCAGTTCGGCATGGCAGCCAGGTACGGGAATGTGGGCCTGCTGGCTCATAACCACCTTTCAGGGAAATTGTTCTCTGACCTTGCCGTTGGGCAGCAGGTGCGCCTCGTGTACGGTGACGGGAAAATCGAGACCTTTGTGATCACGGAGGTCCTGCGCTATCAGGCTATGCAGCCGGCCAGCCCGTATAGCTCCTTCCGCAACCTCGACAAGAATGATGAAACCCTGTCGGCAGACCAGATGTTCAGGCTGGCCTATCTGGGCGATCGCCACGTCACCTTCCAGACCTGCATCAACTCCTACGGGAATTCCAGCTGGGGACGGTTGTTCGTCATCGCAGTACCAAGATCGGACTACCTCAGCCTCGGCTGGCCAACGAAGGAAAGAGATCAATAAGATTCAATCCGAAAGAGACACGGAGAAGCCCGTCAGATATCTGGCGGGCTTCTTTCATTTCATTGGTTATAATCATTGGACTGGACTTCTTTAATGGCCACCCCGCGAAAACCATCCATTACGGATAAACTTAATTCATTCAAAAAAGCAGCCGATCTTCCCCGGCCGAAACGTGCTCCGGGGTCATGAGATCGAGTCGGTCGTGCCTGGAACCTTCCTTTCCACCCGGCTTGGCGAAGTGTTTGTTGTTGAGCAAAGCTATGCTCCCGATTATCTTCATGGCTCCACACCCATCCTGTGTTCTTCCTCGCTTTCCCTGATCTCCCAATGGGCAAAAGATCCTCGCATCGCCGAGCTTCCGCTGTCCAGGCTGGCGTTTTTGGATACCGAAACCACGGGCCTGATGGGCGGCACAGGGGTCCTGCCATTCCTGGTTGGCGTCGCCCGTTTTATTGATGGACAATTTGTCTCGAAGCAGTTCTTCATGCGGGAACCGGCCGAGGAACCGGCCCTGCTGGAAGGCCTGGCAGATTTCCTTGCACCAGCCACGGCCCTGGTCACATTCAATGGCAAGGCGTTTGATGCGCCTATTCTGACCACACGCTATGTAATGAACCGCATCCCGGTCCCGTATAAGGGATACAGCCATATTGACCTGCTGCCCCTGGCCCGCAGGCTGTGGCGGGACCGGCTCGAATCGCGGGCGCTAAAATATCTGGAAGAGCATGTGCTGGGTTTAAAACGGACCAGTGAGGAGGTGCCAGGCTACGAAATCCCCTGGCTGTATTGGGATTACCTGCGCACGCGGGACGCGCGTCCCCTGGCCGGCGTGTTCTACCACAACGCCATGGATGTGGTCGCCATGGCCGCGCTGCTGACCCATATGAACGAGATGATCACCAATCCCTATGAAGGCCCGGTGGAGCACGGGCTTGACTTCATCGCCCTGGGCAAACTGTTCGAGGACCTTGGTCTCTGGGATGAGGCGGCGCGCCTCTTCGAGCGGGGACTCCAGTACGAGATCACAGAATCAGACTTCGGCGTGGCGGTGAAGCGGCTGTCCATCCTGCAGAAAAGGCGCGGGGATTTTGAGGAGGCTATCCGCCTGTGGGAAAAGGCTGCCGCGGAAGGTCACATCTATGCCCACATTGAGATCGCGAAATACTATGAGCATAAACGCCGCGACATAAAGTCAGCCATCCAATGGACGCGGTCGGCGCTGGAACATGTGGAAGGCGGGAATCTGCCCACCTATGAACGCAAGTACTGGCAGGGCGAAATTGCCCACAGACTTGCACGCCTGGAACGAAAAGACGGTATATAATAGTATTGCCCATTTTCGAGGAGGAGACATGAATATTTCTGTTTCACAACAGCAGGGGAACGTTCCGGTCACAGTTTTGAAAGTCGATGGACAGCTCGACGGTCAATCGTATCAGGATTTGATCGCCAAAGCCCGGGAGTTGTACGATGCAGGAGCGCGTGATTTTCTCCTGGATTTTACTGACCTTACCTACATCAGCAGCGCGGGCCTGGTCGCCATCCACAGCATTGCCCTGCTCGTAAAGGGCGAGGAGCTGCCCGACCCTGAATCGGGCTGGTCCGCATACCGCTCCATGGGACGCACCAGCGCAGCCGGCTTGCAGACCCATATCAAGCTGCTCAACCCGCGCGAGGATGTCAGGAATGTGCTTGACATGGTCGGGTTTGGAAATGTGTTCCAGATCTTTACGGATCCCGATGAAGCTGTAAAGTCATTCTAAACGGAGGGCGACGCGTATTCATATCGCGTCGCTATTTAATTTAACAGGCTCAGTTCAACTTGCGAAGGCACCCGTCCTTCAGATTTATGCTGGGACGGGCCTTTGCAGTTCTTAACGGTAGAGGTCCTGTATGAAGCGATATATCGGCAATGTTGTGATCGTCAGCTTCGTCATTTTGACTGTCGTCGTCTGGTTCCTTTTTCCACCTGAATATGACGGCCGTCCCAATTTCGAGCGCCAGTATGCAGGTGAAATCATTGGATCGGTCAACATCGTGCTACTGTCGTTTGCGCTGTTCCTCTCCACGCGCCCGAAATGGGCGGAACCCTATTTTGGCGGGCTGGACAAAATGTATATTACGCACCGCCAGATTGCGACCTCAGCCTTCCTGTTAATCTTCATCCATGTCCTTACCGTACCCATCTCGGTCACAGGGTGGAAACTCGGCAACTATCTTGCTGTAATTGCCTTTACCGGCATCGTTTCAATCGTTTTGGTTTCGCTTGCACCGCGGATCACGTTTTTGAACAGGTTGACAGGCGGGACATACGAAGGCTGGAAGAGGTTGAAAAGATTTATCGGCATTTTTTTTATTCTTGCCTTCATCCACTCGCTGACCATTGGGAACCCTCTGCATGCCTTTATCGCCATTAATTGGGTGCAGCTCTTTTTCATCTTCGGCACGGTCTCATATCTCTATACCGAGATCTTCGGCCGCTTCTTTAAGAAATATCTGCCTTATACAGTTGAGGCCGTCAGACATCCAAACGCCTCCACAACAGAAGTAACACTGCGTGCCCAGAAGACACGGATCAAAAAGCAGCGTGCGGGACAATTCCTCTTTGTGAGATTCCCGGGCGATAAGGGGCTGGACGAATCTCATCCCTTCACCATTTCCAGCGCGCCGCAGGAGGACGTCCTGCGGGTCACGATCAAAGCCAGCGGAGACTTCACCCGTCACCTCTTTCAGCATCTGCAGCCGGGCATGGAGGCGGTCGTCGAGGGCGCGTATGGGATGTTCGATTACAAGACCGGTGGACAGAAACAGATCTGGATCGCCGGCGGGATCGGTCTGACCCCCTTCCTGTCATTTGTCCGTGATATGGACGGCGCGCTTACGCAGGATGTCGACTTCTACTATACGGTCCGTCATGTCGAGGAGGCGCTGTTCATCGATGAGCTTCAAGCCGCGGCGCAAAGCAACCCGCACTTGAAGCTGCACATCCGTTATTCGGCTTCGGAGGGCTCGCTCAAGGCGGAGGCGATCGTCCAAAATATCAATGAGGAATTGAGGCAATATCATATTTATCTCTGCGGTCCACTGCCCATGATCCAGGCATTTGAGCGGGATTTTCTCGGGCGGGGGCTGCCGAAGGAAAACATCCATTACGAGGAATTCAATCTCCGTTAGAATAGGTCAAGAGAGGTCACCATGGAAATTGATGTCAGCATTCATCAGGCAACAGAGCCAATCGCCATTATGCAGGTAAAAGGGGAGATCAATGCCACGAATTTCGTTCTCCTCACCGACAAGGCCTATGAGCTCTATCAGAACCCCGCCCGCAACCTGATCCTCGACTTAAGTGAGGTGCCCGGCATCAGCAGCACAGGCCTGGCTGCCATCCACAAGATCGCGTTGCTGTACAGTGGCGTTCCTCAAAATGTGCAGCAGGATGCCAATCCCGATTTCACCCACAGCAGCAACGCGCGCAAGCATGTGAAGCTGCTCAATCCACAGCCGGAGGTCGACAAGTCCATCGAGAATGCGGGAATGAAACAGTTCTTCAAGATATTTACTGACCTGGATAGCGCGATCGCATCCTTTAAATAATTTCCAGAGAGGTCCCATGGCTCGTCGAAACAAGGAACACCGTACCCATCGCCGTCGCCGCGAGTATTACAACCGTCCGGGCAGCGGATTAACCTCCGCCTTCCGTACTCCGAAATCCCAGATGATCGTGCTGGCGGTTACTGCACTGGTCATTGTTCTTCTTGTGGTCTGGGGCAACAGCCGGGCAAAGAGCAATCCGTCCAGCGCCCTGCCGGCCGAGATCAGTGTCAGTGAAGCCTATGACAAATACCAGAGCGGTGCGTACCTCCTGGACGTCCGTACACAGGAGGAGTGGGATGAGTTTCACGCGCCCAATACCACGCTCATCCCGCTCGACCAGCTTTCCTCCCGCCTGAACGAGATCCCCCACGGTAAGGAAATCGTAGTTGTCTGCCGCTCAGGCAACCGCTCCCAGCAGGGACGGGATATCCTGCTCAATGGCGGCTTCGAACAGGTGACCAGCATGCAGGGCGGGCTGAATGAATGGCGCGCCAGCGGATACCCGGTTGAACCATAAATAAACTACAGCCTTGACAAGGATGAATTACATAGTGCCGCATAATTTACTTTACTTATTGTTCGATTTTCAGCCTCTGCGTCCAAACAAAAGTAAAGTTATTAATGAGACAAGCGGTAAAAAGGAGACTTATATGTGCATCATTTGTGCCGCCATCCCTGCCACTGCCGCAGTGGGCGCCAAGCTCAATGCCGACCAGCTTCACAGGCCGGAAGAGGAACGCAAGCCCATCGGAAAGGTCACCGGTATTGTGGTTGCTTTCCTGGTTGCTGCATCGGTGGTGTATCACACATTGATCTGGCGAAGCTAAACGCGTAGAGCAGGATTAATCCCGTTCCACGCGTTTGACAGAATGGGGGATTTTTGTATAATCGTAATTGAAAATGATTTTCAATATCAGGAAGCAACATGAGTGAACATCCCTGGCTTGTCCAGCTGAACCAACAAGGCTACCGTCTCACCGACGCCGCGCCGGGCCGTGGTCGAGATCATGGCGCAAAGCAGGCACGCCCTGACCCCCATTGAGATTTACGATGAGGCCCGGGCGACACATCCTGCGCTGGGACTGGTCACAGTCTATCGCACGCTGGAGGCGCTGGAGGGACAGGGGCTCATCCAGCGCGTCCACCAGCCGCAGGGGTGCCAGGCATTCATCCCGGCGCCAGCCGGCCACCAGCACCTGCTCCTGTGCCAGCAGTGCGGCCAGGCTGCCATCTTCGAAGGCGACGATCTCGACACGCTCATCCGGTCGATTGCCCGCAAAACAGGGTTCCAGATCACGGAGCACTGGCTGCAGCTCTTCGGGCTGTGCCCCAATTGCAAAAAGGGACAGGCATGATCGGCCGTATTTTTTCTGTCCTTCTTTTTACACTCCTCATCTCTGCCTGTGGAGGACAACCCGCCTCGGCCTCCGTGCAGAGCGCTCCCATTATTTTGACATCCACTCCCCTGCTTGCGGATGTCACACGCAGCATCGCCGGGGACCGTTTGCAGGTGGAATCATTGCTGCCTGCCGGCTCGGATCCTCATTCGTACCAGCCCACACCGCAGGATGCCGCCAGGGTCGCCAAAAGCAAATTGATCATCGTCAATGGAGCCGGATATGAGCAGTTCCTGAAATCTCTGCTCGAAAACGCCGGCGGGGAGACGACGATCGTCGAAGCCTCAGCCGGCGTCAGCTCCAAGTGAAGAGGCAGGCTCCATCGATCCGCACATGTGGCTGGATCCAAACAATATGATCGTCTACGCCGGAGAACATCCGGGACGCGCTCACCCGTCTGGATCCAGAAGGCGAGGCGGTTTACAAATCCAACACAGACAGCTATATTGCCCAATTAAAAGCACTTGATACATGGATCCAGGAGCAGGTCGGGCAAATCCCTGCAGAGAAGCGCCTGCTCATTACGAACCATGAATCGCTCGGATATTTCGCCAGGCGATATGGCTTTACCGTGGCGGGCACGGTGATCGAAAGCTTCAGCTCGGATGCGTCGCCTTCTGCCCAGCAGCTGGCCGCCTTGATCGACGAGGTCCGCTCGAGCGGGGCACCGGCGATCTTTTTGGATGCGGCGGATAACGACACCTTCGCCCGGCAGATCGCGGACGAAACAGGTGTTCGGGTGGTCACCGACCTGCACCTCGAGTCGCTGACCGACGGTCCTCCCGCGGCCACTTACATGGATATGATGAAATACAACGTCACCCAGATCGTGAATGCGCTCAAGTAAATATGTATCCTCACTCCCAACACAAACCCAACCAGCCCATCCTGGATGTCCGCCACCTGAACGTCCGTTATAACGGGCGCCTGGCACTCGAGAACATTACCTTTCACCTTCATCAGGGCGAACGCATCGCCGTTGTTGGACCGAATGGTGCCGGAAAAAGCACGCTGTTCAAAACCGTCGCCGGTGTCCTTTCCCCCACGTCCGGCGAAGTCAACATCTTTGGCTCACTCCCTGGCAGTCATGTCTGCATTGCATATATCCCCCAGCGCAGCCAGGTGGACTGGAATTTTCCGGTCAATGTCGCGGACGTGGTGATGATGGGTCGCTCGGCAAAGCTGGGTCCACTCAACTGGCCGCATAAGAAGGATTGGGAGCAGGTCCACCACGCTCTTGAAACGGTTGAGCTTTCAGAATCTCGCCTCGCGCCAGATCAGCCAGCTCTCGGGCGGACAGCAGCAGCGCATGTTCATCGCGCGTGCCCTCGCTCAGGAGGCCGAGCTGATGCTGATGGACGAGCCGCTGACCGGCCTCGACACGCCCGCCCAGGAGGGCCTGCTCGACCTGCTCGACACCCTCCGGGACCAGCATGTCACCGTCATGCTGGCAACCCACGACCTGGAGCAGGCGGCGCGGCATTTCGACCGGATCCTGCTGCTGAACCACAAAATTGTAGCTTTCGACTTACCTGATAAAGTGTTGCAAACCGAGAACCTCCTGCACGCCTATGGGGGCAGGCTGCGCTCGGCAAGCGGTGAGGACGTCCTGGCCGTGGATGATTGCTGCGATGAGGGGGAAGATGACCACACTCATTAACTTTTTACTGCAGCCTTTATCCTATGAGTTTATGCAGCGCGGCATGACTGCGGCTGTCCTGGTGGGCATTGTCTGCGCGGTGGTTGGGTCCTATGTGGTATTGCGCGGCATGGCCTTCTTCGGCGATGCGCTGGCACACACAATGCTGCCAGGGATCGCGCTGGGCTATCTGGTCAACGGTGGGGCGCGGGAGCCGCTCTTCTGGTGGGCGCTCGGGACAGCCATCGTCGCTGCGCTTGGCATCGGCGCGATCAGCAGGAATGCACAGATCCGCGAGGACACCTCCATCGGCATCATCTTTGCCGGGATGTTTGCGCTCGGCATCGCCCTGATCTCCACCGTACGCAGTTATGCCGTGGACCTCAGTCACTTCCTGTTCGGGGATGTACTCAGCGTCTCCACCCAAAGCCTGTGGCTGATCCTGTTCTTCGGCGGGATTGTGCTCCTGGTCATTTTCGCCTTTTACAAGGAGTTCATGACCCTGTCCTTTGATCCCGTCCTGGCTGCGACGCTGCGGCTTCCCGTTGGCATGCTCAACAACCTGCTGCTTATCCTCATTGCCGTGACCGTGGCCGTTTCACTGCAAACGGTCGGCGTGGCATTGATGGTTGCCATGCTGGTAACCCCTGCCGCGACCGCCTACCTGCTTACACATCGGCTGTCCACGATGATGCTGCTCGCATCGGTCTTCGCCGCTCTTTCCGGAATCATCGGTTTATATCTTTCCTATTATCTGAGCATTGCCTCCGGTGCGGCGATCGTACTGACGGCAACTTTCTTTTTTATCATTGCATTTGGGTGGAAAAAGACAATGCAAATCCAGTAACCCGTCCCGCGGCCCACATAACCTGTAACCTTTCTATTACATCCAATTCGTACAATTGAGAATGGGATGATGTATATTACCCATCATCAACATAATTTTGACCATGTCTGTCCTGGCAATTTAGATGGATGTCTTTTTTGGTATTGCCCTTCTTTATTGAATCCTACCGCGCACATGACCAGCCGCCATCAGGAACAAGATGAAAACATCAAAACTTCTAACTCTTCAAACGATGCGTTTCTTCGCTGCCTTATGTGTCGTCCAATATCACCTGTGGCAGAATTATCTGGGTATCACGATTGGCCATCCCGGGACGGATTTTTTTCTTGTGCTTGTGGGTGTCGTGGCTGCATACACGCAGGCAAGAACGATCTCCAGGTTGACATGGCGGGCATACATCAGCGGAAGATATATACGTCTTTACATCACCTTTATTCCACTTTTTCTTATTACACTGGCGGCAAAGTGGGCTGAAGCGGATCTCAACTGGGCATGGAGGTCTTTCTTGTTTATTCCCATTCCCAACAGGCTCCCGGTGATTGGAAACACATGGATGATCTCCATGTTTTTATTATTTTATTTTATTTTCAGTTTGTGCTTCCTGATGAAAACAGAAAAGGTACTCTGGGTCGTATTCGGAGTATGGGCAGCATTGATCGTGATGTACAATTTTTTTGGCCTGGAACCTGGGCTTCCACAACATTGGGCCGATCTCATGTTTAATGAAAGAAACCTGGACTTTATCATGGGATATGTCATTGGCATTGTATTAAGAAATGGCTGGCTGCAAGGCCAGCTGTCCAGAATGTTTCTTTGGGTGGGCATGCTCGGCATCCTTGGAGGAACCAGGGCCTTAAATTCGGGCTACAGTACCGGGAGGGCATTCTTTGTCGGTATTCCGGTTGCACTCTTTACGCTCGGCCTGGCTGCCCTTGAGCTGGAAGAACCCAATAGTAGACTTGTAAAAACGTTATCAACTCCGTGGCTGGTATGGCTGGGTGGGACATCCTATGTTCTATATTTAAGTCACAGCATCTTTTTCCAGATCTGGAGACGGGTCCTGCCCGTTTCCATTCCTTGGGTACTGCCTATGACAGTCGGGGCAATTATGACCGCTGCCTTTGGTTATCTGTTTTGGGAGCGCCCGTTCCTGGCCTACATCAGGACCGGAACGTGGGTGATGCCCCAGCCTCGATTTATGAACTACCGGCTGGGAAATAAAGTGCGCGGCCCAGGTGAATGATCGTTCACTTCGCATGCAGGAACCTGGCATGAGGTGATACGTTAAGTCGGAGGAGTGAAGTCCATCTTATATCGGTTAAAATACCCGCATGCCACAACACCGCTCCTCCCGCGTCCTTTTTCTCCTTTTCATATTTCTTCTCACGGCATCCTGTTCCACCCCGATCGCCACCAATTCCCCGGCACTTCCAACCGAGGCCCTTCTCCCTTCCGCGACAGCTGCAGTCACAGAGGCGGCCGCTGCGGTCGGAACGGCAACTCCCACCCCAACGCAGACACCTGCGTTGGACCGGCCGCAATATGTAATCGACCTGCAGTTGGACTATGCAACGAAGGCTGCGGACGTGGAGCAGACCATTCATTATCCAAACTGGACCGGGGAAACACTGACAAACCTCGTGCTGGCCGTGGAACCGAACCTGTGGAGCGGCGGATTCAGTCTCAAGTCTGTTTCCGTGGACGACCAGCCTGTCACCAATTTCAGCATCGAAAATCTCAACCAGCGGCTCGAGATTCCATTGCCGCAGCCTTTGGAGCCGGGCAGGACCGCGGTCGTCAAGCTGAACTATGGATTGATCCTGCCTGCCATGCAGGCGTATAACAATGCCACCAACGATATCCGTCCGCAGATCTATGGCTATTCGGAAAAGCAGGTCAACTTTGTGGACTGGTATCCCATGATCGTCCCCTACCAGCCGGGCGAGGGGTGGATCCTGCATAACCCGTGGTTCTATGGCGAACACCTCGTCTACGACCTGGCGGATTTCGATGTCACCGTCACCTTTACAGATGGGGCGAACCCGCAGATCGCCGCGTCCGGAGAGGAGGTGGTTGCATCCTCGACTGCCACGCCCGAGCCCGGGAAGCCACGCCGGTTCGTCCTGGATGCGGCGAGAACATTTGCCCTGTCCATGAGCGATTACTTCAAGGTCGCGACGCGGGAAGTGGACGGAGTCAAAGTGTACAGCTATTATTTTGGCATTTACGACGCGCCCGGTGAAGCGATGCTGCAGACCACTGTGGAGGCCCTGCATACTTTTTCAGAAAAATTCGGGCCCTATCGCCACAAGACCATGACCGCCGTGCAGGGCGATTTCAACGATGGCATGGAGTTCTCGGGGCTGTATTTCATCAGCCGCGATTATTTCAACCTGTACGACAACACGCCGAAAAACTATCTCGTCATCATTGCCGCCCATGAGACCGCCCACCAGTGGTGGTTCGACAGTGTTGCCAATGACCAGGCGCTGGAGCCCTGGCTGGACGAGGCGCTCAGCACCTACAGCGAGCGCATCTATTATGAAACCGTCTACCCCGAGCTCGTCGACTGGTGGTGGGGCTATCGTTACTTCGAATTCCTGAAGGCAGGATACGTGGATACGGCCATCTATGACGCCGGTGGACAGCGTCCTTATTGGGACAAGGTCTATTTGACCGGTGCGCGTTTCCTTGAGGATCTGCGAAAGCAGGTAGGCGACGAAATTTTCTTTACCTTCCTCAAGGATTATTACACCCAATTCGATGGGCAAACGGGCCAGCGGCGCGGATTTCTTCCGTGTCTTCCACGAGAACACGGCCGCGGATATCACCGACCTGATGGTGAAATATTTTCAGAACAGCTATTAAGAGCCTGGCGCTGAGCGGACACTGAGTGATCGTGAGACAAAGTGGAAAGTCGACACCGCCCCGCTAGTTCGGTGCCGGGGAGCGCAGATTTATTGGAATAGCAAAATTCTATGAAAACTCCTCTTCGACTGGCACTCCTTTCGCTCGTTTTTGTCTTACTTGGCTGCTCGTTTCCCGCCAATACGCGCAGGCGGATCCTCCTCAGCTGGTATTTGTCTCGCCGAACCCGAACGCGTCAGCCACGCCCACGCCGTTCCAACCCCTGATGGCGGGCACCGCGACGCCGACCCTGGCCTACACCTTTACTCCTGTTCCTGCCACGGACACGCCGCTTCCCACTCTTGAATATACTGCGACCACACTTCCTTCCCCACGCCTCCGCGCCATCCGCTGCAAGGACGCAGTACACCATGTACGTCCTGTTCGACTACCAGGGACACCAACTGGGCGTGGATGAAACGATCCGCTACACCAACCAGACCGGCACGGCCCTCAGCGAGATTGTGCTGGCTGTGGAGCCCAACCTCAGAGGCGGCTTCTCGATCGAGAACATTATGCAGAACGGCAGCGTGCTCAATTACGATCTCGGTGGGCAGTGGCTGACTGTTAATTTACAACAGACCCTCGCCCCGGGAGCCCAGACGACCCTCACGATGCGCTTTCGCATCGATGTCCCGGCCAAGATCAAGGACCATCCCTATGGCTACGATGTGGACCAGGTCAATCTGACCGACTGGTATCCGTTCATCGTGCCCCATGGCAACAACGGCTGGGTCCTGCACGATCCGTCCAATGTCGGGGAGCATCTTGTGTATGACGCGGCCGATTTTGAGGTCAATCTCAAGACCGCGCAGCCGGATATCGTCATCGCCGCCAGCGGGCTGGAGGAGCCGAACGGCGAATGGACGAGGTATCGCCTCAACGGGGCGCGCACGTTCGCGTTCTCGGCCAGTGACCAGTTCCTGATCGTGGATGCCGTCGCGGGCGGCGCACAGATCCGCTCCTATTACTATCCCGGATATGCCGATCAGGCCGCGGCGATCCTGAATGCCGCGGTCCGCGAGATCGGCCTGTTCGAAGTCAAGTTCGCCCCTTTCCCATATGGCAGCCTGGCCATTGTGCAGGCGGACCTGAACGATGGCCAGGAATATGACGGGCTGGTGTTCCTGGCGACCAAGTTCTACAACGAATACAACGGCTCAGCCCGCAGCAACCTGGTGGCGATCGGCGTGCATGAGATCGCCCACCAGTGGTGGTTCGGACTGGTGGGCAACGACCAGGCCATGGAGCCATGGCTTGACGAGGCCTTATCCGTATACAGTGAAGCGATTTTCTACCGGTACATCTACCCCAACTCCTATGACTGGTGGTGGAGTTTCCGGGTGAATTATTTTGGCCCCTCCGGGTATGTGGATTCGAATATCTACGACAGCGGGACCTTCCGCGCCTACGTCAATGCAGTCTATTTGAACGGCGCAAACTTCCTGGAGGCTCTGAACTACCGCATGGGTGAGGAGGCCTTCTTCCACTTTTTGCAGGATTACGCCACCCGCTACGGCCGCGGCCGTGCCACCACGTCCGACTTCTTCGCCGTGGCGCGCCAGAATACGACCGCCGATATTTCAGATTTGATCAACGCGTATTTCGCTGGGAGTTATTAGACAACAATTCCTTAGTCGGAACCCGCCCTCTGTAATTCCCTTCTATCAAATCTCACCATCGCCGTAAAGGCGACCTTCTCCATGCTGATCGGCCGCATGATCTCCCATTCGATATCCAGCATTGGCATTAGCGCGTCATTCTTGACTCCCAGCCAGAGGACCGGGCAGTCTTCACTTTTCTCAGCAGGGCGCAGGTGGATCTCGATCTTTTCCGGCTCACCGTCCTGCCCGGCAACCGACACTACGGCAAAGGCCGGCTGGTTGAAGGCCACTGCGAATTCAAAGCCTTTGACACCTGAAGGATCGTGATGCGCCGCCATGACCGGTTCCTGGCGGGTATCGCGGATCAGGAGCTTGGATTTCTTCGAGCCAATGAAGCAGGTGATCTGGTTTTCACGGGTCGAGTGGATGGGAAGCAGGGCATTCTGTCCCTGCAGGTGGATCTGCACATTGCCACGATAGATACAGGTCTCTTTAAACATGTTCGTCTCCAAATTACTTTCTCTACTTTTCTCATTGTTAATTTAGAACATATGTTCTAAATTGTCAAGCGCGAAATTAATGTTCACTTATTAATTTTTTTTCTCTGATACAATCCCGGTCTGTCTGACAGGAGACTTGCATCGTTTATGGAATTTGAACAGGATTTCATTGATACCAACGGAATCCGTCTGCATGTTGTGCAGGCAGGACCCAGGAGCGGAGTCCCCGTCATCCTGCTGCATGGATTTCCCGAACATTGGAGATGTTGGATTCACCAGATCCCAGCCCTGGCAGGAGCAGGGTTTCGGGTGATTGTCCCTGACCAGCGCGGCTATAACCTGAGCGAAAAGCCAAAAGGGATCAGGAGTTATCGCGTCGAAGAACTGGTAAAGGACACCCTTGGTTTGATCGATTCGCTCGAGTATGAAAAGGTCAACCTGGTGGGGCATGACTGGGGAGCAATCGTCGCATGGATGCTGGCTTACCAACAGCCTGAGCGACTGCAGAGGCTGGGCATACTCAACGTTCCTCATCCCCTGGTCATGCGGCGGTTCGCAACGCGTGACCTTGAGCAGATGCGGCGCTCCTGGTACGTGGCCTTCTTCCAATTGCCATGGCTGCCCGAGGGTCTAATGCGTGCTGGCAACTGGCGCGGTGCGGTCCGTGGTTTGCGCGGCAGCGGGAAGATCGACACGTTCACCCATGATGAGATTGAGAAGTACAAGGAAGCCTGGTCGCAGCCAGGTGCGATGACTGCCATGATCAACTGGTACCGGGCAGTACGGTATCAAACGAAGCCTCCCGGGGAGATGCAGATAAAAATCCCCACCCTGATGATGTGGGGCATGAAGGATGTGGCTCTCAGCCACCGCATGGCACGTCCGAGCATCGACCATTGCAAGGATGGAAAGCTGATCCTGTTCCCTGAGGCAACCCACTGGGTGCAGCATGACGCCGCCGAGGAAGTAAACCATTACCTGATCGACTTTTTGCTCGACAAAGGGAGCAAGCAGGTGATCCGATAAACTTTGTTCCTTTGTGGCTGATTTCTTTTCCGCAATCAAACAAGCCATGCCATCCATAATGGATGGCATGGCTCTTTAATTTTACATCGAGCATGTGCTATGGCATGGACAGGTTCTTTGCTCTCACGATCATGTAGGCACCCAGCCCGCGGGTTACCAGGGTCTTCGGACAAATCTTTGGCTTGCCGCCGCTCGTCCCACAGTTGGGGATCAGTCCATCCTTGTACGCCTGCTCCGCCCATGGCGTGGCATAGTAGCCTGTACTCGTCATATCCGCAAACAGCGTACCCGTGGCGGGAGGAGGAACATAGTTATTTCCATATTTTAAACGCAGGGCAAAGATCACCGCCTGCTCCCTTGGAATCTGATCCCAGGGGCAGAACCTCAATGGAGAGCTCAGACAGCCGGCCGACAAGCCTTTGTTATACATCGCCTCCGCCCATGGCTCGGCCCAGGTGCCTTTCTTCCAGTCGTCCAGGAATATGTGTATCGGTGGGTCGGGAACAAAGGCTGCCCCTAAGCTGCCGCGCAACATGAATACTGCCGATTGTCCCCGGTCCATAATCTGGTCCGGACAGAACTTCAGCGGTGTCGTGGTGCAGCCGGCGGTGAGCCCGTTGGCATACAGAATCTCGATGTCACTATTGTAAGGATGCGAGAAGGGAACGTCGCCAAAGGTGGGTATCCGGCTGATCGTATAGGTTTCGCCATTCGTGAAATTTCCGTCAACCGTGCCTGTTCCGCCCAGAGGGTTGCCGCCGCCATCCTTGATGGAGTTATCGTCTTTTACATTCAGGCGGATCTTGCCATCACCTGTCCCGGTATTTGCTGTGACAGTATACGCCTCCATGGAGCCGCTTACTGAGGTTACGGAAGTACCGGTCAAACCGGTTATGGCCAGGGAGAAATCAGACAGGTCGACCCCTGTGACGGGTCTTGAGAAGGTTACCGTGAAGCGAACAGCAATTTTGTCCGTCGGGTCCGGATCCACCCTGGTGATACTCACCACTTTGGGAACAGTATAGGGAATGGCAACCACCCCCTCCAGGACATCGCTGTCGATCTCGAGGATCAAATCGCCCCACGATTCATTATGGGCCCCCTCATACTGCCGGATGCGCTGATGGTTCGACCACACAGTAGTGGGAATACAGCTTCCCAGACTCCAGACGCTGGCGGTTGGATCGTAGTAGCCTGCGCCCTGGTTGTGGTACCACCTTGCAGCCCAGATAAGGTCGGGCACATTGGCAATGGTTAGAAAATCAGCCAATCCTGTATTGCATGCTGTGGAGCCGTACACGCCTGCCAGAGTCCCACGGGCGTGGAGTTGTGCCACCCAGCCATTCATAAAGGCATTGACGGCAGCCCGGCAGACATTGTCGGTATTCCCATAATGCTCGATGTCATAGTAGGCAATGGAACCGGTCTTATCGGGATAGGTCAGGCCCAGGGCCGCCAGCTTCTCCACTGCCAGGTTGGCCTGATCGACACCCTGGCTATAGGCAGTGGCTGTATCCGGACTCATGCGGGAGATAAAGCTGGTGCAGGGAGCCTGGGGTCCCACCCAGGTTGGGATGAATGTCCATCCCTGCTGGTGCAGCTGCTTGAGATAGGAGGCAGTCAGTGACAGGTTATCACAGGCGCGGCTGGATCCCCCGATGTAAAGGTTGACCGCCTGATATGGCCCATTGACAGACCAGGTCTGCATCTGTGAAAGAGTGGGAACCTCGCATTTATCAAAGCCCTGTCCGACCAGGACTTCGGTATTGTCCCAGGTTGAGAGCAGGCCCGATGCCGCGGCATCCCCTCCGCCGGCGGCTTGAAGCGGGGCAGACTGCAGATGGAACGGATGGAAGATCGACCACCTGCCAGGTCCTGCCGCCATCTTCTGTGCGCAGCAAACGGGTGGTGGATGAACATTTAACGGAGCCAGCTTGCGTGGCGGGCATCGAACCGGCGGTGCAGTTTGAGTCGACCGATCTCCCCCAGCCGATATCCATGGAGACCATGTCCAGGTCCACGATCGAGGCCGAAAGGCCGTCCGTATTCTCGAGCAGGTCGAGATGGCCGGCCATCATGCGGACGATGGAGCTTGTCCCCGGAACCGATGCGACAAAGCTTTGTGGATCAAGAATGGAAAGTCCAATGACGCCGGGTTCGACAGGCAAAAGTACTTCGCCAGCAGGCAGCCAGGTGTTGGATGAATTTTCGAGTTTGAAAACATACAAGCTGTTCCCGGCTGTCATCACCAGCAGGCCTGCTTCACCGGACACAAATGGAGCGTATGCCATGGCATGCCCATTTGCAGGGAGTTCCATCGTTGTCAGGTTTTGCCAGGCTGCACCGGCATCCCGCGTTCTGAAAATCCGGTCGCCGGAGGGACCGCCTGCCGCCCAACCGTCAAGTGGATCACTAAAATACACCTTGTCCGCGACCGGCAGCCAGGACTGCTCCCAGCTGGCCCCGCCATCCTGTGTTGTGAAGAGTGCGCCTGTGCTGAAATTGGATCCGGTACTTTGCTTCACAGAGATCCAGCCGGTCTGCGCATCGAACCAGCCCATTTCCGCCTTTTCGGGGTCGGGAACCGTTTCAGCCAGGAGAGGCAGATCTTCAACCGTCCAGGTCACGCCATGGTCCTGTGTGCGCGCAAGCTGGTAAGAGAACAGGCCATTTCGATCCATAAAGTCCAGAGCATCCAGCCGGTGTTGCTGTCCATGAAATATACGTCTTCAATGGAAGCCTCCGCAGGAATGGCCGGGCTCGCGTTGTTCCAGGTCTCACCGGCATCCTCCGTCCAGAACACTTGGTGCTCCAGCATTACCCAACCCGAGGTGGCGGTCATCAGATCGAACTGGCCCAGGTGAGCCGGATTTTCCACACCAGCCTGAATGGATGCAGCTGGTTGAAAGCCCGATACAAGCATGGCAGGCAATATAAGAATGAGAGGGATTCGCATCAGCGATGTTCGTAAACGCATGTCTACTCCAATATCAGGATCAAAGCTGCTAAAGTATATTCAGAGTCACAGATCCCGTTTCAATTTACTTCAATCCTGCAATAAATTGCACAATCCAGTTTTACCATCCGTTTGGGACCCGGCTTATCGCCCAAATATCCCCCGGGCGAGAAAAAGGGGTAAACAAAAGCCGGATCAACGGTCTGATCCGGCTTTTCTCCATCGCATTTGAAAGATAGCGTTCATTGCTTCCCGTAGAGTAAATATGCGCAATCCTATGCCCCGCACCCCGGCGAATGATACCGGGGCATGGCAGGTTGTGACCGAGAGGGGTATACCGCTTTATGGCATGGACAGGTTCCTGGCCCTGACGATCATATAGGCGCCCAGTCCACGCGTGACGGGCGAGGTTGGACAGAACAGCGGCTTGCCTCCACTTGTCCCGCAATTGGGGATCAAGCCGTCACGATATGCCTGCTCTGCCCAGGGAGTGGCATAGTAATTCACATCCGTCAGGTCGGCAAACAGGGTACCCGTCGCCGCCGGAGGGGCATAGTTTCCCCCATACTTCAGCCGCAGGGCAAAGATGACCGCCTGCTCCCGCGGGATCTGGTCCCAGGGACAGAACTTCAAGGGAGTGCTCAAGCACCCGGCAGAGAGCCCATTGTTGTACATTGCCTCCGCCCAGGGTTCCGCCCAGACGCCCTTCGTCCAATCATCCACGAACTTATGTTCGACCGGGCCGGGAGTGAAGCCTGCTCCAAAATTTCCGCGCAGCATGAACACAGCGGACTCCGCCCGGTTCATGACCTGGTCCGGGCAGTACTTCAGAGGGTTGGTGCTGCAGCCGGCAGTGAACCCGTTGGCATACAGGATCTCGATATCCTGGTAGTACGGATGTGTGGTCGGCACATCTGCAAAAGTGGTGGATACCAGTCGATAAATCTTGCCCCCGGCGTAATCGGCCAGATATACCTCCCCCTGTTCATCTTCTCCAAACGTGGTAATGGAATAGGGAGTATCCAGGAGCTGAACGGCCTGCCATCCAGCGCTGGGATCCTTCTGCAGGCCGAATAGTCTGCCACTGCAAAAATCCGCGTAAAAATAGATCCCGAGCAGAGACGGGGCCTTTGTCCCACGATAGACATAGCCGCCTGAGACCGAGCAGCCCAGTGTGTGATCATACTCAGCCACCGGAGGAGTCTTGCCACTCTTATCGCAGTTGGTTGACGGGTTAAAGCACAGAGTCCCTTCCAGGACCCGCCACCCATAGTTCTGCCCCCCCGCACTTGCTGCAGGCTGGAAATCAATCTCTTCACGGGTCCCCTGCCCGACATCCGCGATATAAAGATCGCCCGTCTGGCGATCAAAGGAGACTCGCCAGGGATTACGCAGTCCATAGGCCCAGATCTCCTTCCGGATGCCGGGAGTCGAGCTGTTATAAAAGGGATTACTCGAGGGAATGCCGTAGGGCGAGCCTGAATTGACATTGAGGCGAAGGATTTTCCCCAGGAGGACGGTAAGGTTTTGGGCATTATTTGCCTGATCCCCGGCTCCCCCGCCATCTCCCGTCGACCAGTAAAGGTATCCATCCGGCCCGAATGTCAGTGTACTGCCATTGTGGTTGGTATTGGTCGGGTGAGGAATGACGAGCAGAGTCGTCCTGCTATTCGAGTCAGCCAGGTCAGGATCGTTTTGCGAGCGGACAAACCTCGAAAGGATCAGGGAATTGTCCTGACCGGTATGCACGGTATAGAACTGGCCATTGTTTATATAATTCGGGATGAAAGGCAAGGGCAAGCAGTCCCTGTTCCCCCGAGGACGAATTGACGATGGTATGGATATCCAGAAAGGGCGTGGATAACAGTGTGCCATTCTTTACAATGCGAATCTGCCCGGTCCTTTCCACAATAAATAGTCTTCCTGAGCCATCTTTAGCATTGGTGATCGCCAAAGGCTGGTTTAAGCCTGAGGCTACTTCAGCCAGCTGGACATATGTAGATGCAAGGCTTGTTGCAGCTTTTGCTGAAATTTCTCCAGGGAATATGGAAGTCATCAGCATGGCAATTAAAAATGGGTATTAAAAGCACTTTACGGAATTTCATGTTTTCCTTTCCATCCATCATACGGCAAAACACCATTAAGCGGATTGCATATCCATGGGGGATATGGCCTTTTGATAAAAAATGATTTTACATCGGAAGTGGATGCATGCGCATAAGATAAAAATATTCTTATGTTTCAGGTCCATGCATGAAATTCATCTCCTCCAATGGCAACTTGCCGGCTTACATGTAAGCCGGCAAGTTGCCATATTTGTGGTTTATTCGATCGGGATTTCTAAGAGGTTAGGGCATCGTCAAATTCTTCGCCCTGACGATCATTTGGGCGGCCAATCCCCGGCTCACCAGGTTCTTCGGGCAGAACATCGGCTTGCCTCCGCTCGTCCCGCAGCTGGCGATCAACCCATCCTTGTAGGCCTGCTCCGCCCACGAGGTCGCAAAGTAGCTCGGATTTGTCATATCGGCAAACATTGTGCCCGTCGCCGCGGGCGGGATATAGTTCATCCCGTACTTCAAGCGCAGCGCAAAGATCACGGCCTGCTCACGCGGGATCTGCTCCCACGGACAGTACTTCAGCGGGGAAGACGAACACCCGGCTGACATCCCTTTCTTGTACATCCCCTCCGCCCATGGTTCAGCCCAGGTACCCTTCGTCCAGTCGTCCTTGAAGATATGGGTGGCCGCGTCGGGGGCAAAGCTGGAGCCAAGGTTGCCGCGCAGCATGAAGACGGCTGCCTCTCCCCGGTTCATGGTCTGGTCGGGACAGAACCTCAGCGGACTGGTGCCGCAGCCGGCGGTCAGACCGTTGGCATACAGGATCTCGATATCATTATAGTAGGGATGGCTGGTCGGCACGTCCGCAAAAGTAGGCTTGGGCGTGCCATAAGTCACTACATTGTCTGTACTGGTGGAAACACTATTCCCATTGGCCATACTGTCTGTAGCTGCGCCCGCTGGAACTGTGGCAATTACTGTCCCATCCTGGGTCATACCACTCACGGCTACATTAAATGTCGTGCCATTATTCGGGGCAATTTCGGTTACAGTGGCTGTTGTTGCTCCCGCTGTTCCAGAGAGAGTGACATCGCCAGTGGCAAAGCCGGAAACTGTTTCGCTGAAAACCACCGTGAAGTTGATTGTCGATGCCTTCGTCGGATCAGCCTGACCGGCAGCCTGGTTGATCGTAACTGTCGGGTTGGTCACGTCATACGTGACTGTATTATCGGTGGTGGTGGAAGCGGAATTGCCATTGCCGGATAAGTCTGTAGCCACCCCTGCTGCAAGGGATGCAGTCACAGTCCCGTCTCCGGTCATGCCTGAAACAGAAACAGTATAAGTTGCCCCACTGCCGGTAACGCTGGCTGTTGTTGCTCCGGCTGTACCACCCAGGGTAACATCGCTGCCTATAAAACCGGTAACGGCTTCCGAAAAGACAACATCAAAGGTGATCGGTGATGAAACCGCCGGGTCAGCCTGACCGGCAGCCTGGTTGATCGTAACTGTCGGCAGGGTGTTGTCAAGTTCGTAGGCGCCTAAATCACAATTGCCGCCAGTCGGCTGTGGGCGGGAGACACCACGCTGATCGGTTGCAAAGGGACACGTGGCTGCATAGTTATAGGCCGGACTGTCGGCAGGGATTGCCATTGTCTGTGTAGGACCCCCGTTGTTTTGAAGGGCACCAAGTTTTGGATCCAGGGTTGATGCAGGCGAACAGGTGAAAGCAGCGCTGTCGTTTTCAATCAGGTTGTTTGTACTTGTAAGCGCCCCACTACCGCGCAGCGTACAATCAAAACCAGAAACTGAATTGGCCAGGATGGAATGACTTAGTGTGACATTTATATTGGTTATATCTACTGTTCCCCAGGATGCATCGTTTGCATTATTGGAAAATGTTACGTTCGTGATGCTGTTTGAGCCCGCTCCCCCGTCAATTCGAATGGCTCCTCCCGTGCCCCCGGTGCCATCGGTAACGGCGCTATTGCCATAAAAGGTGCTGTTCGAGATGGTGACGGAGCCATTACTAAGGATGGCACCGCCATCTCCGCCTGGTCCAGTTGCAGTATTTCCAGAGAAAGTGCTGCCCGAGATATTTAATGCTCCGGCATTATAAATGGCGCCAGCGCCACCTGGAATACCAGCAGCGACACTGTCAAAGCTGCTTGTATTGTTAAGGAATGTGCTGGTTGTAATGGTTGCTGTACCACCAATGGCGATGGAAATGGCCCCACCTTGCAGTGCTCCAGAATTACCGTTTGCCAGAGTTATACCGGTCAGGGTTAGTGTCGCGCCTGATTGGACACTAAAAATCTGTTTTGTATTTCCACCACTTATTGTGATTAATCCCCCTCCATCGATCTGTGTGTTGCTTGCAATGGTCTTTGTGCCAGTAACTACGATTGTGACAGGCGCGCCTCCACAATTGAAATTTACGGCCCCACCACCGCCCAGGGCCGTATCCAGCGCCGCAGGAGTACAGCTTCCTGGCGTGCCAGTACCTACTGTGCCAGCTGCAAAAGCAGATTGTGGAAAAGCCGCTTGAACAACCAGGGTTAAGAGGAGGATAAAGACCGAAAAATACTTTTTTGCATGGTTCATTGTTTGTCTCCTTTTTGCTTGTGGAATCAGTTTCAATTCTGATTTCTTAATGTTTCTTTCCACATGACTTTTGCATGACGGTAAACTTCTGGAAAAGAAACAGATGTATACATTTTTGTAATGTGTTAATAATAGTAGGTAACTTTGGCTAATCAATATGAATAAATAATTAAACTGACATTAAAACAAGCCTGGCAAGCGGAGGGATTAACACTCCGCTTGCCAGGAACAAAAGAAAGCAGCCAATCTCTGCATACAGCACCTCTTTATGTTTATTGAAGCATGATGACTCTTTATTTACGGCATCGTCAAATTCTTTGCCCTGACGATCATTTGGGCAGCCAATCCCCGGCTCACCAGGTTCTTCGGGCAGAACAGCGGCTTGCCTCCGCTCGTCCCGCAGCTGGCGATCAACCCATCCTTGTAGGCCTGCTCCGCCCACGAGGTGGCAAAGTAGCTGGGATTTGTCATATCGGCAAACATTGTGCCCGTGGCCGCTGGCGGTATATAGTTCATCCCGTACTTCAAGCGCAGCGCAAAGATCACTGCCTGCTCACGCGGGATCTGCTCCCACGGACAGTACTTCAGCGGGGAAGACGAACACCCGGCTGACATCCCTTTCTTGTACATCCCCTCCGCCCATGGTTCAGCCCAGGTACCCTCTACCAGATTAATAGCTCGGCAGGGAATAAATCGCCCGGCCGATCGGCCGGGCGATTTATTCCCTTTATATTTTCAACGATTAAGCCTTGGGCTCTGCGGCTTGAGGCGCCGCTGCTTCGGCCTCCGGCTTCAGCTCGACTTCTGTGGGAACAGCTTCAACAGCCTTGGGGTTATCTGCGAGTTTCTCCACTTCGGCCAGGTGCTCATCGACCATTTCCTGGACGACGATCTCGCCGTTGAAGTTCTGCGCCCCCATGCGCTCCTTGACGGCCGCCCAATCGGCTTCCTGCACCAGGACGGCCAGCGCAGACTGCTCGGGGGTCATTTTCTCGCCCAGTTCCTTGAGCAGCTTATTCTTGATGCCGCGGTCGAACATGGCGAAGGCTGTGCCCAGCGCTGCGCCGGCTACGATCCAGCCTGCCGGTCCGAACAGCACCGCAAAGATGATGCCGATCAAGCCGCCCTTGAGGAAACCCTTGCCGGCGGTATCATCCTTGGTCTGGTGCATCTGGATCTTGCCCTTCTCATCCTTGGTCAGGGCAACCGCGTCCTTCAGCTTGACAACCTTTTCCTTGGCCAGTCCGTTGGCCACTACGAGCGCGGCCTCGGCGGTCTCCTTCTTGGGATACCGGACAACGATGAAACTATATTTTTCTGATTTTTCTGCCATTTTGTCTCCTTTGATTTGTGTTTACGTGTTATCGAATTACTTTGCCAAACGCAGCACGAGGCTGCGGTTTGAAAGAGCTAAATGGGTTCCAGATCGAACCCGTGATATCCCCACGGCGGCATGTCCAGATACAAACCCCGGGCGGAGAGGTCATCGCCATTCCTTTCGTAGACAGCGGTACCCAGCCGGTCATGAAGCCTCCAGGTCCGGCCGGCAAGGTCACCCCAGGGCAGGCTGGCATAGCACTGGGCCGGGCGATCCGAGTAATTGACGGCCACCAGGCGGCGCAGAGTCTCCGGTCCGCTCCATGAGAACGTTATAAAGGACTCATTGCTTGCGTTGCCTTCCCAGGCGGGATAAGCATCCAGCAGCTCCCAGTGCCCATCGCGGAAAGCAGGATCCTTTAGAACCTCTACAAGACAATTGTAGAACGTTGAGAGGGACGAGTCAAACACCTCTTCCGGTCCCCGCCTGAGATGGACCGGGATGCGGATCCGCTTTCCCTCCCGCTGTCCCTGGTGGAGGAAGCGCAGGCCCGGCGTGAGGAAGGTGATCACCGCTGCAGCGCGGTGGACATCCGGTGCGAAGGTCGCCGCGGCGCGCGGCTCGTCGTGGTTCTCCAGGAAGCGGGCCAGCCGGTCCTGAAAGTCGAGGCCGGCCTGCAGGTGTTCACGCACCGGACCTGCCTGGCCGTGCACCAGCCGGTCGTACAGCCGCTTGTCGTAGGTGTAATCAAAACCCTGCTGCTGGAGAGTCCACTCCATATCCCAATAGACTTCGGCCAGGAAGAGGAAGCCAGGGAACCCGGCATGGATTGTCTCTGTCGCCCACGGCCAGAAATGAAAGGAAGGGATATCCCATGTCCGCTCGAAGACCTCCGGGACGACGAGCATGGCCATGTCACAGCGGACGCCGTCACACTGGCCCGCGATCCGCCGCAGCTCGCCGAGCATGGCCTCCTGCAGATCCGGATTCCCGTAGTTCAACTGCAAAGTATCGGACCAGCCCGCAAAGTAGGGGTCGCGCCCATAGGCAAGGATGCGGCTCTCGCCGGCGACGTCCAACCGGCAGAAGTTTTTCGGCTGAGAGGCAAGCTGTTCCTCCGTCCCGGTGATGAAGAAGTCCGGGTGCTGCTGAACCCAGGGATGATCCGGCGCCATGTGGTTCGGGACAAAGTCCAGGATCAGCCGCAGACCGCGCTTGCGCATCCGCTCACGCAGCCGGGCGAGGGCCTCATCCCCGCCGAAATCGGTGTGGACATGATAATCGTGGATCGCGAAACAGGAACCGCAGATGTCCGCCTCCTGAAGGTCCGGCAGGACGCGCTGATATTCCGCAAGAAGCTCAGGGGCGGAGGCCGATACACGGCGGCCGGCTTCCCCGGTCTGCCAGACGCCCAGGAACCAGACCAGGTCGAACCCGTCCGGGCAAGCTGATCGAGCTCTGCATCCGGGATATCGTCCAGGGTGGCCGGGCGGTTGAGCGCAGCAGAAATCTCAGACAGGCGGACGCGGGTGTTGATCTGGAAAAGAGATGGATAGCGGGGTGAAGCCATAATCGTATTCTATTCCTTTCCACCTGCAAACTTGTGGGTGGGACGATGCCAAAATTCGATCCATGTGACAGAACATGCTGAGCTGAAGCCGGTGAAAAAGGCCGGCTTCCGAATCACCATGAATCTCAATCATAAAATCAGGGGGTTTGCAGGACTCTCTTCTAAACCGTCTCCAATTCGAAGGCCTGGCATCCCCAGGCTGGTATATCGAGATATAACCCTCGGGTGGCAAGATCATCACCGTCCCTGATATACACCTCAGGGCCGAGCCGGTCTTCAAGCCGCCAGCTCCGGCCGGTCAGATCGTTCCATGGCAGGCTGACATAACACTGGCTCGGGTGTCCGGCGTTATTCGCCACCACCAGGCGGCGGAAATCCCCGGATCCTGCCCAGGAGAAGACTGCCAGCACCCTGTTGCTCGCATTGCCCTCCCAGGCCGGACGGGTATCAAGGAGATGCCAATGCCCGTCGAGGAACCAAACCAGATCGATCCCGTTTTGGACGAGCTGATCCAGATCGGGCTCGAAAAAATTTTCCCGGGTTTCAGAACCATCCTGTACGATAGCCAGTTCTGAAAGCCGGAGCCAGGTATTCACCTGGGGAAATTGCTCTGCAAATGTCATCGCTTCCTATGCCTTCCCGCCCACCTGCTGCTCGACCAGGAGTGATTCAAGTCGTTCCTTGGGTGTCATCAGAAAATCTGCTGCGTCCATGCGGCCGAAGAGGTCAAGGAGAACGGCGACAGTTCCCGTCCAGCCAGTCTGGTGGCTGGCCCCCAGACCGGCACCATTGTCCCCGTGGAAGTACTCGTAGAAAAGGATCAAGTCGCGCCAGTGTGGATCCTCCTGGAACTTCGCGGTGCCTCCATAGACAGGGCGGCGTCCATTTTCATCCTTGAGGAAGATCCTGGCGAGCCTGCGTGAGAGCTCCTGGGCTACCGCAAAGAGTGTCATCCGGTTGCCGGAACCTGTAGGGCATTCGACCGTGAAGTCGTCACCATAAAAACTATAAAGGTTGAGGAGGCCGCGCACAATCAGTGCATTGACGGGCATCCAGACCGGTCCTCTCCAGTTCGAATTACCGCCAAACATCCCGGTGTTGGATTTGGCCGGCAGGTAGGAGACACTGAGCTCCTGACCTCCGGTGTTAAATACGAACGGGTGTTCCTTATGGTAACGGGAAAGGGAGCGGATACCGTGGGGGCTCAGGAACTCGTTCTCGTCCAACAGGTAGCCGAGGACGCGCTCCAGCCGTTTTTGGGAGAGCGTGGAGAGCAATCGCCGTCCACCAAAGCCGAAGTAGCCATTCTCTGTCGGAGCCACCTTCGCCACAACCTCCGGGTGACGCTCACGGAATAACGCGATCAGCTCTTGCAGCCTGGGATATTTATTAAGGGTTGTTGATTCGAAGATCGTGCTAGCGCAAAGGGGCAGAAGTCCCACCATGGATCGGACCTTCAATCGGGTAGCCGATCGATCAGGCAGGCGCAGGACATCATAGTAAAACCCATCTGCCTCATCCCACATCTCGTCCTTGTGTTCGCCGATCCGGTCCATCGCGTAAGAGATCCAGATAAAATGCTGGAGGAAACTGAACGCATACTCCTGATACTCCGGGTCATGATCGGAAAGGATGAGGGCCATCTCCAGCATGTTCTGGCAGTAAAAAGCCATCCAGGCAGTGCCATCGGCCTGCTCGAGTGACCCGCCGGTGGGCAGCGGCGCACTGCGGTCGAAGACGCCAATGTTGTCGAGGCCCAGGAAACCGCCTGAGAAAACGTTGCGTCCCTGTGGATCCTTGCGGTTCACCCACCAGTTGAAGTTGAGGGCCAGGCCCTGGAACGATCGTGCCAGGAATTTGATGTCCTCACGTCCGAGATAGCGCTCAAACTTGAAGAGGTAGAGGGTGGCCCAGGCGTGGACAGGCGGGTTCACATCGCTGAAGTTCCACTCATAGGCCGGGATCTGCCCGTTTGGATGAGCGTAGAGACTCCGCAGCATCATCAGGAGCTGCTCCTTGGCGAAGTCGAAGTCAACAAGCGAGAGTGAAATCGTGTGGAAGGCAAGGTCCCAGGCAGCATACCAGGGATATTCCCATTTGTCCGGCATGGAGATGATATCACCGTTGAACATATGAAACCATTCGGCGTTCCTGGATGTCCGTTTGGCATCCCCGACCAGCGGGTGTGCATCGTGCTCCTTGAGCCACGTGTCCACGTCGAACAGGTAATACTGCTTTCCCCAGAGCATTCCGGCCAGAGCCTGCCGGTGGACCCGGTTTTCATCCTCGCTCAACGAGGGAGGTGTGATGCGGGTATAGAACTCGTCAGCATCGGCGAGGCGCGCCGCGACGATCTCATCGAAGCCCTCACCGACCGGCTTGGCCTGGGCCGCGGCGGACAGTCGTAGGCGGACGACCACGGAACCGCCGGCCGGAACATCGAGGATGTACCGGGCGGCAGCCTTGGTGCCGGTCTTCGCCGGGTTGACGGCCTCCCTGTTCCCGGAAACCACGTACTGGTGGAAGGCGTCCTTGACCCAGGGAGAAGCGTTTGGCTGGTCCCACAAGTGCTGGGCGTTGCTCTCGTTCTCTGTAAAGAGCAGCTCCGGCGTCCCTTCGAGAGAGAGCATGTAGTCTCCCAGTTCCGGGTGCGAGGCGCATATCGCTCCGTTTTTCACAGAGAGACTCGGTTTGGGACTCCCTGCCTTCCATGACCAGGTGTTACGAAACCAAAGGGTTGGCAGCAACTGGATGCGGGCAGCTTCCGGCCCGCGATTGCAGACCGTGATGCGGATCAGAATATCCTCCGGATTTTCCTTGGCATACTCGAGGAAGACATCGAAGTACCGGTCTTCATGGAATATGCCCGTATCGAGCAGCTCGTATTCCATCTCCTCCTTCGACCGGCGCTGGTTCGTTTCCACCAGATCCCTGTACGGGAACTCTCGCTGAGGATATTTATAAAGATACTTCATGTAGGAGTGCGTGGGTGTCGAGTTTAGGTAGAAGTAGTACTCCTTGACATCCTCCCCATGGTTTCCCTCACTGTTGGTGAGGCCGAAGATGCGTTCCTTGAGGATGGGATCGCGCTCGTTCCACAAGCGCGAGGGCAAAACACAGGCGCTGCTCGTCGTCGGAGATCCCGCCCAGGCCGTCCTCGCCCCAGCGGTAGGCTCGTGACCGGGACTGGTCATGGTTGAAGTAGCTCCAGGCGTTTCCGTCCAGGCTATAGTCCTCCCGGACCGTGCCCCATTGTCGCTCGCTCAGGTACGGGCCCCACTTTTTCCAGGGAATGCCCGCCTCCCGGGCCTCGTTCAGCCGCTTCTGTTCTGTAACATCGATAAAGTGGACAGGTTTAAAGGGATCTGCCTTTACGGTCTTCCCGCCGGGCTTTTTGGGCTCTCTTGAACCAGTTTGTTTGCTCGCCATTATTTTCTCCTATGAAAACTGCCATGGAAGCAGTCATGGAACTGCGGCTTGCACGGTTTGTTTCGATAAAATTATTACCCTCATGAAATCCTTCTTAATAGGCAACCCCTGTTCACTACTAAATTTACCACATTCTTACAGGCAGACACTGATTTGCCATTGGTACAGACCATAAAGCAGTACTCTAGTCCTGTTTCAATTATCCCACTTCAGACCTCCAATCTGCCAATCCAGCTTGTATCGCCTTCAGGGTGCTGGCCGGGGAAGTTCCAATTCATAACCTGTCAGTCAATATGATCCATGATAATTATACAAATTACAGCCGAACTGATTGTTAACAACAAGTTATAGTTTGGAACCCTTTTCCGAAGAGAAAAGGATGAAAATGGGGATTTGAGACATTCTGAGGATGCATGTCAAATCGAATAATGATGAATGGCGCTGTTTTTCATGCCCAATTTGGAATATGCTGGAAGAGACTTATATTCAAAAAGGAGTTCTCTATGCGGCTATATGCGGATCATTCCAAATGTTCTGGCTGTAATGCCTGCCGGGTGGCCTGCTCGCTGAACCTGTTTGGCGTCAGCAACCCCAAAATGGCGGCGCTCATCATCGAACCCCATTTCCCTGCCCCGGGCGTCTATGAAGTCAAAGTCTGTACCCAGTGCGGCGACTGCGCGGCGGTCTGCCCGGTGGACTGCATTAAGCAGAACGACAAGGGCGCCTACTACGTGGTGCAGGAGGATTGCATCATGTGTGAAGCCTGTGTGCCCGAATGTCCCGAAGGCGTGATGTTCATGCGGCCCGAGCTGGTCGCGAACACTGCCTGGGAATGTGACCTGTGTGGCGACTGCGTGGAAGTCTGCGGCACCAGTGCGTTGTGGATCGCGGAAAAGGCGTAGGAGGCAAACATGAACGGATACGGTGGAACCATTCTGCGAGTCAACCTGACCACGGGCCAGATCACCCGTGAGGCCACACCGGAGCAGGTCGCCCGTGACTTCATCGGCGGCCGGGGCTTCGGCATTTACTTCCTGACCAGCGAGGTGCCAGTCCACGCCGACCCCCTTGGCCCGGAGAACAAGCTGATCATTTCGAGCGGTCCGCTCTCGGGCATGCTTGCCCCGGGCGGCGGCAAATGCGACTGGACGACCAAGTCCCCGCTGACGGGCGGCTATGCCTCCGCTTCGATGGGCGGACACTTCACCGCCGAGATGAAATATGCGGGGCTGGACAGCATCATCCTGGAAGGGAAGAGCCCCAGGCCCGTCTACCTCTTCATCGACAACCAGCATGTCGAGTTGCGTGACGCCTCCCCATACATGGGCCGGGGCGCGATCGACGTGGAAGTGGCGATGAAGAAACAGTTCGGCGAGGAATTCCAGATCGCGGTCATTGGCGTTGGCGGCGAGAACCAGGTTCTGTATGCCTCCATCAACCATGATTATGGACGCGAAGCCGGGCGCGGCGGCGTCGGCGCGGTGATGGGCAGCAAAAATCTCAAGGCGATCGCCCTGCACGGCACCGGCTCTGTCCCGGTGGCAGACAAGGAAGCTTACGTCAAGGCGGGAAAGGCGCTCTACAAAGCCTGTAAGGACGCCGACAACCTGGCCGAGTGGACGCGCTACGGCACGACCATCGTTGTCTCCTGGTGCGATGAGGTCGGCGCGCTGCCAACCCGCAACTTCCAGGCCGGCTCCTTTGAGGGCGGCAAGACGCTCTACGGCCCGGTCATGCGCGAGCAGATCGTCATCACCGACAAAGGCTGCTTTGGCTGTCCCTGCCCGTGCGGAAAATACAGCAACGTCAAGAAGTACAAGTCTCAGGTTGAAGGTCCTGAATACGAAACCATCGGCATGCTTGGTTCAGGCTGCGGCCTGTCCGATATCTCGGATGTGGCCCAGGCCAACCTGCTGTGCGATGACCTTGGCATAGACACGATCTCAGCCGGCAGCTGCATCTCCTGGGCGATGGAAGCCTTCGAAAAAGGCGCACTGACTCTTGATGACACGGACGGGATCGAACTTCGTTTTGGCAATGCCGAGGCCGTCTTCGCCACGATCAAAAAGATCGCCCACCGCGAGGGCAATCTGGGCAGGCTGCTGGCCGAAGGGACCAAGCGTGCCTCTGCGAAAGTCGGCAAAGGCACGGAGAAATATGCCATTCACATCAAAGGCATGGAACAGTCCGCCTATGCCACCCACAACGCCACCGCCATGCTGATCTCCTACATGACCTGTGACGTGGGCGCCCATCACAACCGCGCCTGGGCCATCACCTACGATCTGCAGGTGGGCAGGGACAAGGTTGTACCCGAAAAAGTAGCACGCGTTATCTGGCTCCAAAACTTCCGCCCGATGTTCGATGTTCTCGGCGGCTGCCGCCTGCAGTGGGTGGAGCTGGGCATCGACCGCGACCTGTACGTCCCGCTGCTGGAAGCCATCACCGGCATTCACCGCTCCTGGCAGGATATGGAGGCCACCGGTGAGCGGATCTGGAACCTGACCCGCCTGTACTGGTCGCGCGAGATCGAGAACTTCGGCCGCGACTGGGACATGCCCTCGCCGCGTTTCTACACCGAGGCCCCGAGCGACAGGTGCCACTGCCAATCAGATTACCCGGCCCGAAGATGTTCAGAGCCTGCTTGACATGTAC
The DNA here is from genome assembly GCA_963750005.1 of uncultured Chloroflexia bacterium. GTDB lineage: Bacteria > Chloroflexota > Anaerolineae > Anaerolineales > Villigracilaceae > Defluviilinea. The sequence continues at coordinate 153,981 of CAVVPC010000004.1, read as the reverse complement.
TACGAACAGCGCGGCTGGGACTCCACCGGTCATATCACGCCCGCCACTCTGGAGCGGCTGCACCTTACGGATTTTGCGCTGAATTGATTATCAACGCCTGAGACCTTATGCCCGTTACCCTCCGCCCTATCGGCCATCTGAAAGGCATGGTCAACGATCAGACCGAGCTCACCGTCCCGGCAGGGATTTCTATTCGTGAGGCACTCGCCCTCATCAACATCCCGTCCGAAGTGGTGGCGCTGGTGGTCATCAACGGCGTCCATCAAACGGACAAGGACACCCTGCTGAAGGAAGGGGATGTTGTCAGGCTGATGGCGGTCATTGGCGGCGGTTAAGAAGGCCTGCTCTTGTACAAGTGGTTGTCCTGACGGACAGCCACTTTTTGTTTCCATTGCCATCGACAAGCAGGTAAAATAAACTCAACCGTTTGTATAATAAAGCACGGACAGGACCTGTCCTGGGAATCTGAACTGTGTATGAAAGTGCAGAAAAAGGATCGGGGAGGCGCATAACATAAACCCGCTTGAGGAGAGCCTATGACAAACATAAAAAAGTCGTTTTCTGCCGCCTATAAATCTGCATCGAGTCTGGCAGTCCTGGCGGCTCATCGGCTGCTGCGACAGCCCAGGCCACGTTATGAAGGCAGCCTGCGAGTGAAGGGTTTGTCCGCGCCCGTGGAAGTTTTACGCGACAGATGGGGTGTTCCGCATATCTACGCCCAAACCACTCCGGATCTTATATTTACGCAGGGATTTATCCATGCCCAGGAGCGCCTGTGGCAGATGGATTTCAACCGCCGGTTGGTGGCCGGGCGATTATCTGAGATTCTCGGGCCCGTCTCCATACCTTTGGATCGCTGGATGCGCACTCTGACCATGCGCCGCGTGGCCGAGAGTGAAGTGGATTTGCTGGAGGGCGAAAGCCGCCTGCTTGCCGAAAAGTATGCCGCCGGGGTCAACGCCTGCATCGAGCGCGAGCCGCTGCCTCTTGAGTTTCGCCTGCTCAAATGCGAACCGGAACCCTGGACACCCGCCGACTCGCTCGCATGGGTCAAGATGATGTGCTGGTATCTGTGTGTCAACTGGGAGGCGGAGATTCTGCGCGCCCGCCTGATCGCACGCCTGGGAGCGGAAACAGCCGCCAGCCTCGAACCGGCCGTCCCGCCTGAATGGGTGCGCGTCGTTCCGCCCGGCGTGGATTACTCCTGCATCGGCGGCGCGGCTCTGAAAAGGGCAGCGCAAGCGCGGCAGTTTACCGGGCCGGGCAGCCGCCAGGGAATTGGCAGCAATAACTGGGTACTTTCGGGCAGCCGTACAAATACTGGCCTGCCCATTCTGGCCAACGACATGCATCTTGGCATGAGCGCACCGGCCATCTGGTACGAGAACCATTTATCGAGCGATGATTTGCATGTCAGCGGCGTCTCCTTCCCTGGTCTTCCTCTGGTGATGGCGGGTCACAACGAGCAGTTGGCCTGGGGTTTTACCAACGGCTTCCCGGACGTCCAGGATCTTTATATGGAGCACCTGCGCCAGACGCCGGAGGGCAGGACAGAGTATGAGTTCCGCGGCGAATGGCTCGAGGCGGATATGAAGCAGGAGGAGATCAAGGTCAAGGGAGCCGACTCTGTCGTCGAGCAGGTGGTCGCCACCCGGCATGGACCGATCATCAATTCCCTTATCGAAGGAGAGGGGCTGGAAACGCCACTGGCCCTGCGCTGGACCGCCCTGGATAAGGCAAGCACTTTTCAAACGCTTTTGGATATGAACCGCGCCTCCTCCTGTGAGGCCTTCCGGGAGGCGCTGCGCGGCTGGCTCTACCCCACCCAAAATGTCATCTATGCCGACCGCCAGGGGAACATCGGCTACTCCTTCCCGGGCAATATCCCCATTCGTGCCAAAGGCAATGGAGCGGTACCTGCCCCCGGCTGGACGGGCGAATACGAGTGGACCGGATACATCCCCTATGAGGAGTTGCCCCACATGTTCAATCCGGAACCCGGTTACATCGCAAGTGCCAACAACCGCGTCGTGGACGACGGCTATCTTTACTGGGTCAGCCCGGATTTTTGCACCAGCGGTCGAGCCAGGCGCATTGTGGAATTGATCGAGGAAAAAGGCATCCTGGATGTGGATGCTGTAAAGAGCATGCATATGGACCAGGTTTCGATCCTGGCGCGTGAAACGATGCGTCGCCTGGAGGGGATCGCGTCAGACGACCCGGAGCTTGCTCCCGTTTTTCAGCTATTTCGAAACTGGGACGGGGATCTCTCCCTGAACAGCCCACAGCCCACTATCTATGAAGTCTTTACACGTTATTTGATCATTAGGATTACCACTCCAAAGCTTGGCGACCTGGCACCCCGCTTTGCCGGTAAAGGACCCACACCCATACTTGCGGAGGGCACCATTTTTGGGGAGCATTCACAGGAATGGCTGCTGGACACGCTCTCGAATCCCAAATCCCCATGGTGGGACCCAGGTGATGGCCGCAGCCGCAGCGATTTGATCAACGAGGCCATGCTTGAGACGGTTGCTCATCTCAGGAAAACCTGCGGGCCCAACATCGAAGATTGGAGTTGGGGCAAGTCTCACAGCCTGGTCTTTGGGCACACCCTGGGCAGGGTCAAGCCACTGGATCGAATCTTCAACCGCGGACCCTTTCCGATCGGAGGGGACGGGAACACGATCTGGGCTTCGGGCAGCAACGTCATGAACCCCAACGATCACAGAATGATCGGCCCTCCATTCCGATTTATTGCTGACTTGAGTGACTGGAACAAATCACTGGGAATTCTGGTGCCTGGACAATCAGGACACCCGGCCAGCGAGCACTATGATGACAACATTGAAGGCTTTTTCAAGGGCGAATACCATCCCATGCTGTTTGACCGCGATCAGGTACTCACCCAGTCCCCATCCAAACTCATGCTGGAACCATCATAAATATCCTGCCGAAGATGTTCAGGATTTCAGGAATTTCCTTATGGAAGACGTGATCGATCACATGCTTATCACATCGATAAAAAACGGCAGGCTGGCCGATCACGCTGCTGATAATGATTTCTGCAGCCAGCCAAATGCAGACGATTGCATCTCCAGGTCAAACTTGTGTGGCCCGGGATAGAACTGCCCGAGATAGGCATCCGGCTTTCCGACGCTGGCGTAATGAGCTTGCAGGCGAGCATGCGCATCCCGCATCCCGGTCTCTGTAAACAGGTGATCCCCCAGGTTATATTGGACCAGCAGGGGCAATGGAGCGCGGCAGGCGGCGATATCAGGCCAGTCCCCATGGCGGGCCCAGCCAAAGGGAAACAACATCCAGGTATGGGACATGTTATGGTCCAGCAGGGCCGGATAGGTGGTCATCAGGCCTGCAATGACTGTGGCCTTGAGCCTGTCGTGGGTGGCAGTCAACAAGGCTGCCCGGTTCCCTCCTCCGGACAAACCAATGCACCCGACGCGCCCGGAATCCACATCCGGGCGGGAGAGCAGGTAATTGAGGGCCACGCGATCTTCGAAGGAAACAACGCCGGCCAGGCTTGTGCCAAGAATATTGCAGTATTTTGAGACCCAGTGCTCATGAAAACTGGAGGTGATGTTATACCGGTCAACCTCCTCAGGGATGGGGGATTGTGTTTGATACGCCTGGAGGAGGGCACTTGTTTTGCCCCCCATCGTTTCCATCATGGTCTCCTGAGGAAAACGGCGGCTGCCCCAAAGAAAAACATCGTGGACCAGTACAACAAATCCTTCACGCGCCAGTGCATTTGCATAGGCCCGCCCACCATACATTTGTTGACGGAGGTCCTTTATGACCGGCAGGGTCTCCTCCGGGCCATCTGCGATCTTTTCCCTGCCAAAGTATTTGAAATCGCTGTGATCATGCAGGGCAACCATCCCGGGTAATGGACCTTTGGCATTGGCCGGCTTAAGGACATAAGCATGGGTGCGCGGTCCATAGCCCACTGACCAGGAAACCTCCTGCCCGCTCAAGCCATCCTGTTTCCCACTCCCTCTCCACCTTTACATCCATTGGGTTTTCATCCCCATGACAAAACCCCAGGACTTCCCGGACCAGCGCCTGCGTCTGTGGTCCGGGAGGCGCGGAAGGGTACAGGGACTGCTGCCGGCGCGCTGCAGCAACCAGGTCGCTATAAACACCCAGGTGTTGATAATGTTCCGACATGATTTTTCTTCGTCCTCCATCTTAAAGATTAAAGACGCAGCTTATATGCGCAGGATCTTTAAAGGCGCTTGACGAAGATCGCCAGGTCGTCCCCATCGATATAGAAATCCTTGATGGTCGCTTCCATGACATATCCCGTATCGAGGTAAAACTTCCGGGTGCCATCGTAAGCTGATGTCCCGGAAGTTTCCGCAATAATCATCGCGCGCCAGCCTGGTGCGCGGCTTCTTCGCTGGCAGCCAACAGTCTGCGTCCCGCACCACTGCGGCGGGCATTCGGGTCGACGGCGAGCCAGTACAGGTCGTATACGCCGTTGGTCAGATCGCGCGGACCGTAGCAGGCAAAACCAAGGACCTGCTCGCCATCGCGGTCGACGATGAAGTTATAGCCGCAGATTTCCGGTCCATCTGTGACGTATTCCTGCCAGATTTCGGCCACACATTCGACTTCCTCCTGGTTGAAGACGCCTGCCCGGGCGGTGATATCCAGAATCTGTGGACCGTCTGCTTCTGTTGCTGTGAGGATCATGATCTTCATCCTTTGTGTTTCAAAGTTTCCATGAGTTGATTGTCACCGGATTTCCTGTTTTCGGCAAGCCTTTGTAAACCCGGGCATTTGCTTACGAAATTATAATGTTTCATTATTGACAATCTTTACAGGGCGGGTGTATAAACACCCTGCAAATTGAACAGTCCTCGTTAGGCCAGGCGGCTGCAAGATACACAGGCCATTGTCCTGAAACGTCGAAAGACGCCAAAGGGTAGACCAGGCGGAGTCGGATTAAGGCTTCGCTCAAAGTGGCTGGAATTGATATCTCATTTCCTACGATGTGCAGTGCTGAAGCTCAACCAGAGAGGCGGCGTTTCTTAACGCATATTTTGTGCGCCTCCTGGTTTAAGTACGGGAGGCGTTCCTTTTGCCAGCATGTGATGCCTTGCGGCAAATCAAAACACATGATGCGAGGAGGTTTCTGCGTGGACGCAGATAGTCATAAACGAAACTTTCCTGAACGAAAGCGAGATTCATATCGTCCATTGTCTCTGTCTCTGCCAGGCTGTGCCTCCCTGCACAGGTGCGCTCCATGAAATAATCGGGGTGGGACCAGGCTGGGGAAACAGACACAATAGCGGCTGATTATGAATTGCCTTTCGCTCAAACGAAGGCGATTTTTTATTGCCTTCATCCAAAATAAAAACCCCATGGAGGACACTATGGCTTTTTTGAGCGAAATTCTTGGCCACACCATCACTGACATCGATGGCCGCTATATTGGAAAACTGGAAGACCTGATCGCACGCGAACCGGCGGATGCGGTTCATCCCATTGTGGATGCCGTCGTGATCAAGGACAGGAACAAGACCACCATCATCCCTTATATTCTGGTGATGGCTTTGTTCGCGCCCTCGATCCCCCTCAAATGCCGCGCCGATGAGATCACGGCCTATGATCCATCGGAAAATGATATCTTCCTCTCCCGCGATGTGCTCGACAAGCAGATCATCGATACCGACGGCGCGCGCGTCGTGCGTGTGAATGATCTCGAGCTCATCCGGGTCAATGGAACGCTATATGTAGGCAACGTGGATATTGGCATGATGGGCATTTTTCGCAGGCTGGGGATCGCGAATGTAACCCAGCGCCTCACTGCGACTCTCCGTCTGTCATCCCCGCAGACGTATATCTCGTGGGACGACGTGGAACTGCTGCGCCATGATCCCTTCATGCGTCTGCGCGTGCCCGTCGAGAGCATCGCCGAGCTGCATCCGGCCGATGTGGCCGAGATCATCAGCGACATGAACAAGCTGGAAAGCGGAGAGCTGCTCGAAGCTCTCGACATGGAACAACTGGCCGATACCCTGGAGGAAGTGGAAACGGAATTCCAGGCCAACCTGGTCGAGAACATGTCCGATGAAAAGGTGGCGGACCTGCTCGAGGAGATGGAGCCGGACGAAGCGGCCGACCTGCTGGCTGAGCTGCCTGAGGCACGCAGCCGCGGACTGCTGGAATTGATGAACAAGGAAGACTCGGATGATGTCCGCAAGCTGCTTTCGTATCCCGAGGATTCTGCAGGCGGCATCATGACAACCGAGTACGCCTATGTCCCCCCGGATGTCACCGCGGAGGAAGCGATCCGGTATCTGCGCCAAAACGCATCGGACGCTGAGACTTTGTTCTATGTCTATGTGACCGATTCCCAGGATCATCTCATGGGCGTCTTCTCATTGAAGGGCTTGATCTTTGCGGATCCGACAGCGAAGGTCACAGATTTCATGGAGGACCGCGTCAAAACCGTCCATCTGACCGATGAGCAGGAGGAAGTGGCGCAGGTCATCACCAAATACGATCTGCTGGCGATCCCCGTGGTGGACGACCAGAACGTGATGCATGGCATCGTCACCGCGGACGATGCGCTCGACAAGATCATCCCGACCGCCTGGAAGAAGCGCCTGCCGCGTTTCTATCACTAAATCGAAGGGAGGCGCTTCGTGAATAACGAAGTGATCTTCAAGAATAACAAGCGCTTCTATTCCGGTTTGTGGAAAAGAGTGTTGCTGCTCCTGGCCGTCTTTGGGCCGGCCACCATTACGGCCATGGCAGATAACGATGCCGGCGGCATTGCCACCTACTCCCTGGCCGGTGCGAAGCTTGGATATCCCATCCTGTTCCTGCTGCCGATCATCACCGTCCTGCTGGCGATCACCCAGGAGATGGGCATGCGCCTGACCGTGATCACCCGCCGCGGGCTCGCGGATTTGATCCGGGAACAGTATGGCGTGCGCGCCGCCCTGTTCATGTTTGGCATCCTGCTGATCGCCAACGTCGGCACCCTGGTCACGGAAATTTCGGCGGTCAAAACCACGAGTGCCATGTTTGGCCTTCCTCCGGTGCCCATCGTGATTGCCGTGGTTGTGGTCGCTTTTATCTTGATCACGCGCGGAAGCTACAAGAACACCCAATCCATCATGCTGGTGGCCTGCCTGTTCTTTCTGGTCTACATCTTCTCGGCCGTCAAGGCCCAGCCGGACTGGAGACTGGCCATCTCGAACCTGGTCTATCCGCATGGCGTGGAATTTACCCCCACCTATATCAGGCAGTACCTGATCATCGGCATGGGCGTGCTGGGAACGACGATCACACCCTGGGGGCAGTTCTTTATCAGCAGCTTTGCCTATGACAAGAAGATCGAACCCGGACGATGTGCGAATGTCCCAGTTGGAGACCTACTGGGGCGCCTTCCTGACCGATTTCTTCTCCTTCTTTATGATCGTCGCCACGGCTGCCACGCTTTATTATCAGTGGTATAGAGCTGACTTCCGGTGAACAGGCTGCCCAGGCAATTGCACCTTTTGCAGGATCGCTGGCTTCCAAATTGTTCGCCGTTGGCATTCTCAATGCGGGCTTTATGGGACTGGTGATCGTCTCGCTTTCCACAGCCTACGCCTTTGCAGAATTTTTCGGACTCTCAGGCAGCCTGGATGATTCGTTCAAAAAGAGCAAAACATTTTATATTCTGTATCTCGCCCAGCTGATCATCGCGACCGGTTTTGTGATCCTTTTGAATGTCAGCCTGTTCCAGATTGCGCTGGTGACCCAGATCATCAATGCGATTGGCCTGCCGCTTGTTTTCTATTTCCTGATCAAACTCACCAGCAGCCACGACTTGATGGGCAAGTTCGTCAACAGCTCATTCCAGAAAAACTTTGCCACGGTCAGCTCGATTGTCATTGTGATCGCGTCTGTATTTACCGTTTTTGCTGCAGTGTTCTGGTCCTGAAAATCTGTTTACGCATCGGCTAAAGGCACGAACGAAGGCAGGCTTTCCAGCTTGCCTTTTTTTATTGGGCTAATGTCAAATTCGACTTGGCAAGTCTGATTTGAGGTCTTTGATCGTATAATATTCTTATCAGGTAGATGCAATGAATGTCAGGTAGTAAGAGAGGATTATCTTATGAAAGTGATACTCCAAACGAAATATGGATCAGCGGATGTTCTCCAGATCGCCGATGTGGAAAAGCCCACGCCGAAGGAGAACCAAGTCCTGGTCAAAGTGTACGCTGCATCCATAAACGCGGGTGACTACCGGATCATGAGAGCCGATCCATTCTTCATCCGCTTGATGGGCGGGGGATTTCTCAAACCAAAGGACCCGCGCATCGGAAGCGACCTGGCAGGACGGGTGGAGGCGGTTGGCGAAAGCGTAACACACTTCCGGCCCGGGGATGAAGTGTTTGGATGTGGCGCAGGTGCCTTTGCCGAGTATGCTCTTGCAAAAGATACCCGGTTAGTATTGAAGCCTGCCAATCGATCCTTCGAGGAGGCCGCGGCCGTACCGGTGGCGGCACTGACTGCCTTGCAAGGTCTGCGTGATGCGGGGAAGATCCAGTCCGGGCAAAAGGTTTTGATCCAGGGCGCATCAGGCGGGGTGGGCATTTTTGCAGTACAGCTTGCCAAATCATTCGGGGCGGAAGTGACTGCCGTGTGCAGCACGAAGAATCTGGAGATGGCCCGCTCGCTTGGAGCAGACCACATTATCGATTACACCCGGGAGGATTTCACCCGGAAAGGGGACTGCTACGATCTGATTTTCGCTGTGAATGGGTACCATTCGATTTCTGCCTATAAGCGGGCCCTGAGCCCTCAGGGTGTTTATGTGTGCGCCGGAGGCACCATGCCGCAATTTTTCCAGGCCATATTGCTGGGACCCATGCTGTCCAAAGAGGGAGGCAGGAGGCTGGGCAGCATGGGGATCGCGAAAGTGAACCGGGAGGACCTGGCTTACCTGGGAGAACTTTTGGAAGCCGGTAAAATCAATCCTGTCATCGACCGGCGCTATCCGCTCACTGAAATCGCCGAAGCAATCCGCTACGTGGAAGAAAAACACGCCCGGGGGAAAGTCGTCATTACCGTGGCATGAAACCTTTCACGATATCCATGGGAGCTGAATATTTCAGGATAACCAGATGAAGGCAATCGTGCAATACGCGTATGGCTCACCAGATATTCTGAAGCTGGAAGAGGTGGAAAAACCAACCCCCGGAGACAATGAAGTTCTGGTCAGGGTTCATGCCGTATCCCTCAATGGATCCGACTGGGAGGGGTTGCGAGGCAAACCGTTGTATGCCCGCCTCGGAGGACTTCGCAAGCCAGGCAACCGGATACTTGGATCGGATATTGCCGGTCGGGTTGAAATGGTCGGCAAAAACGTCCGGGAATTTCAGCCCGGTGAGGAAGTCTTTGGAGAAATGGCGTCTTATCGAGGCGGCCTGGCTGAATTTGCCTGTACTTCCGAAAAACTCCTGGCACTTAAACCGGCAAGCATGACATTCGAGCAGGCCGCGGCGATCCCTCAGGGGGCCGTGATCGCCCTGCAGGGGATCCACGTTAAAGGAAATGTTCAGCGGGGACAAAAGGTTTTGATCAACGGTGCCGGCGGGAGTGCAGGTTCATTTGGCGTGCAGCTTGCCAAATACTACGGCGCCGAAGTGACCGGGGTGGATAACACCGGCAAGCTGGACTTTCTCCGCTCGCTCGGCGCGGACCATGTGATTGATTACACCCGGGAAGACTTCACTAAAAATGGAAAAGAGTACGATCTGATCCTCGACGTGATCGCCCACCGGTCAGTTTTTGACTACGCCCGGGCACTGCGGCCCAATGGAAGTTATTTCGCTGTCGGAGGCTCCTTGATCACCTTCTTCCAGATCCTGCTCCTGGGATCATGGATAAGAAGAAGATCCAGCAAAAACGTCCACATTCTTGCAGTTCAAAGAAATCGAAAGGATCTGGATTTTATGGCGGGGCTTTATGAAGACGGAAAAGTGGTTCCGATCATTGATAGACGATATCCGTTAGATGAGACGCCGGAAGCGATCCGCTATCTCGGCGAAGGACATGCACGGGGAAAAGTGATCATTACGATAGCGCCTGCATGATAATGTAATATAAAAAGATTTCCAATAGCTTCGGAACCAATTGATAATGGATTCCTTCCATTGACTTAAGCATATGCCTGCTCACAGGTCCTGCCCCCTTCGACAGCGAATATAATTATTGTACGTTCGTATTCTCGCTCGGAGGAATCATGCAGAAAAAAACGATCATTGTTGGGGTTGGGATTGTCATTATCCTGCTTGTCGCCAGCCTCTTTTTCTATCTAACCGGCAAACCGTCCCTTCGAGGCTCTGTCATTACCCCGCCATGGACGGTGCCCGGGATCAACCTGCACGATCAAAATGGTAATCCCTTTACCCTGAGCAGCCAGAAAGGGAAAGTCGTTCTTCTTTATTTTGGCTATGTCAATTGCCCGGATGAATGCCCGTTGACCATGGCTCACGTAAAGCTGGCGCGGGAAAGCCTTGGAAACCGCTCCGAGGATGTCCAGGTGATCATGGTAAGCACAGACCCGGTCCGCGATACCCCCCAGGCTTTGAAAACCTTTATGGAGCACTTCGATCCGTCGTTCCTCGGGCTCACAGGATCCATCCCGGAGCTGCAAAAGGTCTGGCGGGATTATGGAGTCACGGTGGAGGACGGCGGTGAGACTGATTCCACATTTCTGTATGTGATCGACCCAGCCGGGAACGTCCGCGAAACCTTCCTGCCGGATACGGAGCCTCAGGATATTGCTGCCGACATACGGCTGCTATTAAAGGAAAAGTAGTGGGATCAGACGGAATTCTGGGATAGGTGCCATTCCGGAACTCCAGGATAGTGAAAAATAAACGGAAAGATCGTGATGATGCTGGCCTGGGTAGCAAAGTGATATATCACCGCAGCTTTCGTTTCGTTATTTGGAAACTCCATCAAACCAGGCCAGTGTTTTTTTGATAGAATGCGGGTTATGCCATTAAGGTCTTAATGGCAATACGTCAGAAACCATCTCTCGCAGAAAGCACTGTCCTGCCCATTTCCTCTGCTTATGAAAATAGCTAAAGTTTCCATATCTCAACCCGGGGAATATCCAGTGACCTGGAACCAGGTCGCCGCCTTCCGGCTCTCGCGGCATCATCTCATGGAGCGCGCACCGGTAAAGGATCTTGTCCCGGTTGTAGGCGATATGGCCGGGGCCCAGGCACAGCTGCTCTCGGCTGCGCAGCTCTCGCTTTGGTCAAGGATTCGGAATTTGCAGATCGCACACATCGAAGACGCAATGAACAAACGGGCCCTGGTCAAGGCTGGGTGCATGCGTCAAACCCTGTTCCTGGTGCCTTCCAAAGATCTGGCTGTCTTCGTCCGGGGTGCTGCACGACGCGCCGAAAAAGAGATCCGCTGGACTCTGAGGAAGGGTGTGCCCAACCGCGTCGTGGACGCGGCGATCGAGGCGACGCTCGATGTGCTGGAGGAGCCACTCACCCGGCCGGAGATCGCCGAACGCGTGAGCCGGACTCTTGGCGTGCAGAAGCAGGCCGTCCATGGAGGCGGCTGGGGCAGCAACCGGAAGATCGCTGCCGTCCCGGTCGGTGAATTGATCTTTCCGGTCGTGGACCTCCTTCATCTTGTCGCCGCCCGGGGGATCGTCTGCTACGGCCCCTATCGTGGGAACGAGCCAACGTTCGTACGGGCCGATGCCTGGATCCCACACTGGAAGGATATGCCGAGGGAACAGGCGGAAGACTCCCTCCTGCGCAGGTACCTGTCGTCCTTCGGTCCCGCGACATCTGCGGACTTTGCATTATGGACCGGCATCACGCTCGGAGATTCTCGTGAGATCTGGGCGCGCCAACAGTCTGGCTTTGCGACCGTAAACGTTGAGGGATGGACGGCGGAAGTTCTTAAGGAGGATCTCGATAAACTCTCGCAGACTGGATCTCAACAGGCAGAGATCCGTCTCCTGCCGTACTTCGATACTTTTCTCCTCGGCCATAGAGACAGGGACCATCTTGTGGCCATGGAGTACCGGCCGAGCGTTTACCGCGCCCAGGGATGGATTGCCCCCGTGGTTCTCGCAAACGGCCGTGCCATCGCTATCTGGGAATACGCCCGGGAGGGAGATCGACTCCGCATCAAGGTAATGAAGTTCGGATCAATCTCGCGGGGAGTCTCTGCCGGAATCCGTGCAGAGGCGCGGGACCTCGGACGTTTTCTCGAAGCAGCACACGTAGATGTGCAAATTGGCTGAGGTGAGGAAAACCTGGCTTTCTTTTCAATTACCTGATCAGGCGCTCTCCTCATCTTCCCTGGTCTTGTCTGCCTCGATCCTGCGGATGGTAACCTGAAGCCCGGGATATACAGACTGACCGGCAGCCTGCATCTCCCGGACAGCTTTTATTGTATATTCAGCATAATTGTGTGCAGGTTCGTCCTTCCTTCCCTTCAATCCATAATCTACCAGTAAGTCGAATGCCTTTGTGCATAGGGACCTGCCTACAGTGCCAGATCGTCGAGCGGCACCCACGGTAAAAATAAAAGAGGCGCTGCCTGGCGGGCAGCGCCTCTTTTATTTTATTCACAGTTCAAGATTAGGGTGTAATCAAGCCTTTTGCCCTGACGATCATGTAGGCGCCCAGCCCGCGCGAGGCGGTATTGGTCGGACAGAACAGCGGCTTGCTGCCACTCAGTCCACAGGCAGGAATTATCCCATCCTTATAGGCCTGCTCTGCCCAGGAGGTGGACCAGTAATTGGGATCCGTCATGTCAGCAAACAGCGTCCCCGTTGCAGGAGGTGGCACATAGGCATTGCCATACTTCAGTCTCAGCCCAAAGACAACAATTTGCTCCTTTGGCAGCTGATTCCAGGGACAGTACAGCAGGGGGGAGGTTTGGCAACCGGCTGTCAGCCCCGCAATCCGCATTGCCTCAGCCCATGGCTGTGCCCAGGTGCCCTTCGACCAGCTATCCTGGAACAGGTAGGTCATCCCGGCTGGAGGAGAGTATGCTGAGCCGAAGCTGCCTCGCATGACGAAGACAGCCGACTCAGCCCGAGTCATCACCGTGTCGGGACAGTATCTTAGCGGAGCTGTCGCACAGCCGGCTGTCAGGCCATTTGCATACAGGACTTCGATGTCACTGTAATATTGATTGGTAGAGGGAACATCGCTGAAGGTCTGGGACCTCAGAACGGTATAGATTTCTCCATTCATGAAGTTGCCATTACCGGCCCCTGCTCCGCCCAACGGATTGTTACTCCCATCTTTAATGGTGTCATTATCAATCAAGTTCAAACGGATGGTCCCATTGCCAGTACCGGTGGATACGCCTACTGTGTAGTTGGCGCCTGAGCCTGTCACGGTTGTAACAGCAGCGCCTGCAATGCCGGCAGTTGTCAAACTGAAGTCAGTGACATCAACTCCCGTCACTGATTCCGTAAATATCACCGAGTAGTTTACAGAACTAGCATTTGTGGGACTGGGATTTGATCTCAAGATGGAAGAAACACAGAGTGCAGTCGCGGTTGCTGTATAGTTTTGCGCCGTTTGATCTGCCTGCACATTGCTGTAGGGACGGTTCACAGGGTTGAAGGTATAACAGAGATGGGAGGGTGTCACTGTCCCGCTCCAGCCCTGGGAGACTTTAAACGAGTAGCTTCCATCTGCTGCCGATGTGGCAGTCTTGGGATACCCATCGGTAAAGCTCAAAGTCGCACCTGCCATCCCGGCATTGCCAGAGATGGTGAAGGAGAGATAGGCAGCAGTGTAGTTCTGTGCCGTTTGATTCGCACTTAAGTTGGAATAAGTCCGGCTGGTCGGCGAGAAGGTATAGCCGGTGCTGGATGGTGTAACCGTACCACTCCAGCCTGCGGGCACGGCAATGGAGTAATTCCCACTACTATCGGAAATAACGGTCTTGGGAGTGCCATCCGTGTAACTTAATGTTGCACCGGCTAAGCCTGCATTACCGCTAATCGTATAAGCCGGGATCGCCGCAAAGTTCTGAATGATTTGCGCGGCGGTGGCGTTCGTGAAGGTGGCCGATTTTGGTGAGAACAAATAGCCTGTTTTGGAGGGTGTGATTGTGCCACTCCAGTTATACGGTATAGTGATCTTGTATGCGCCTGTGCCATCCGCCGTGACAGTCTTGGCGGAACCGTTTACGTAGCTTAATACTGCTGAGGCCACGCCGGCATTTCCCAAAATAACGATCTGACTGTTGGTACTCGTTGTGAATTTCCATTCGCTGCCGCTATCGGCATCAACAGTAGTCTTTGGAGTACAGGAGACGCAGGTTACAGCTTGCACCTGCCAGTAATAGGTCTTGTTGGAGGCAAGGTTGGTTAAGGTAACACTTGTGTCATACGTGCTCGTCCAATCAGGATTGTTTTTAGCACACGCTGAACCTTCCTGGACACAATATCTGTATTTATCAGGGGTCGGGCTATATGCTCCCCAGGATAAAGTGATACTCGCTGGATTTAGGTTCGTAGTGCCATTCGCAGGTGATTTTTTCCCAAAGCTGCCGGTGGCGGTCTGCGCCTCCGGCTTGGAAGTCATGGCAGGGGCGAGATCGGCATTGGGATTTACCTGTTCACTCCTCCAGACAGATACACAGGTGCTGGATGGATCATCCTGGCAGTTAAGAAACTCCACGGAAAGATATACACCCGACTCGTGATAAAAAACATAGTGAACTCCATCCGGTCCTGCAAATGAGTCGTAGGAAACCCAACCGGAAATCCCAAGCTGCTCGTTGGAATAGTAATCCACTACATCCTGGGGGAGAGACAGACCCGCTACGAATTGTTCCTGCGCTTCGTATCTTTCTCCCGACAAGGAAATTGAATCCCCATTAACATTGACCCTGATGTTCTGCGACGATACACCGAGGCTCGACCAGGTGAGGCCTGGATATAAAGGTGTTTCAACGCTGTCTGCATTCTGACTTTTGGCAGGAACAACAGGAGTGCTTTGCCAGGCTCCCGTCGTCAAGACGGTCATCAGGATGACGAAAGCAAGAAACATTTTTTTACTGACTGCGAACATGTTACCTCCTTGGAATGGTGTTAATTTTGCGTCTCGACCGCATGAAATACTGAACTTTTTTTCTGGATTTATAGGGTTTAATTTCCGTTTCGTAAATTCAACGTCACTCTATACTTCCTGATTCGAACACTGGCGGCATCAATTTTTGTAAACCGATAAAAGACCTGCCCCACCTTTAAAAGAAACGGTTTTCGTGGAGATTTGGTTCCAGGATTCTCTGTAAATTGAATTGGGACCGAAATTTTCTGGCAGATTTTAGGGGTTTCCGGGTCTGTTGTCCGACACATGGAGAAATGACCGCT
The DNA here is from genome assembly GCA_963750005.1 of uncultured Chloroflexia bacterium. GTDB lineage: Bacteria > Chloroflexota > Anaerolineae > Anaerolineales > Villigracilaceae > Defluviilinea. The sequence continues at coordinate 138,575 of CAVVPC010000004.1, read as the reverse complement.
TATTTTCCTGCTCATTCCATTATAGTAGTTCAGTCAGGCAAGTTCAATTGGTATTTGTCATAAAACCAACCTGCTGCTCTACACAACCTTACCTGGTAGCTATTATATCTGTAAATAATTCAAACATTCCATGGATTATGTTTAGATTTGGTTTGCCTGGACGATTTATCAAAATGTGCTCGATACCCCTCCAAAACGGAATAGCATTCCGTGAAACTTGTGCTGAGCCTGGGGAAGTATCCATGTCCGAAAGCTTGTGACTTCGGATCTTGAGAAAACCATGCGTATCGATATTGGGACTTGACTTTAAAGGTTGGAATCAGTACAATCTTATTAGTTAGTACACTGAACTTACAAAGTTTACCAATCCCCTATGATCCCTGCGTTAATGAGGAGCCGCCCTGGCATGAAAAAGGCGACGCGTCAACATACGAAGCAGCACAACCGCAACCTTGTACTCCGTACAATTTTTGGGCATGACTCCGTCAGCCGTGCCGAAATTGCGCGCCTGACCCACCTCACCCGTACGACGGTTTCCGAAATCGTAAGCAGCATGCTCGAGGAAGGCCTGGTGAAAGAAGTGGGAATAGGTGAATCCATTGGCGGAAAATCGCCCATCCTCCTCAGTGTGGCGGCCGACTCCCGCTATCTGATTGGCTTGAATCTTGCGCAGGATAAATTTATTGGCGCAATTGTGAATTTGCGAGGGGAAATCGGTGAAATTGTCGAAGCGCCCGTCCAGGATAACAATGGCGAAAAAGCACTGGATCTGGTTTTCCAGCTTATTGACCAGTTGTTGAACAAGAGGATCAATCCCATTGTAGGAATTGGTATCGGGACGCCGGGTCTGGTGAACACACGCGAAGGCATTGTGCTTAATGCCGTCAATTTGGATTGGCGGGACCTGCCGCTCGGCCAAATGCTCGAAAAAAAATACAAGATCTCCTGTTTCAGTATTGAACGACAGCCAGGCGACTGCCATCGGCGAGTTTGTTTATGGCAGCCAGCACACTGGTGATGAAAATCTGATCGTCATCAATATGAAGCATGGCATTGGTTCAGGCATTTTGATCAACGGGCGTTTGTTCCAGGGAGATGGCGGCGGCGCGGGGGAAATCGGTCATGTGGTGGTCCAGGGAAACAATGAATTGTGCCGCTGTGGGAAACGCGGCTGCCTGGAAACCGTTTCCAGCGCCCGGGCAGTACTCGGAAAATTGAAATTCGATTCTCTGGACCAGGCGCAGGAAGCCTTTGATTCCGGAGACATAAATGCAGTGCAGGTGGTGACCGACGCGGCATATCATCTTGGAATGATCCTGGCAAACCTGATTGGCACCTTGAATATTCACAAGATCGTTCTCACCGGTGATATGACTCAATTCGGCCCGGGCTGGCTCAATGTCGTCAATGATTCAATGCGGAATGCAGTCCTGGCACGCATGTCCGAGAACACTCAACTTGAATTGGGCGCACTGGATTATCGTGCCTGCATCCTTGGCGCTTCGGCATTTCAGCTGCTCGACGATTATTCCCTTCTATTCACACTGGAAAAGCAATCATGGAATTAATTGAAGCAAGGGTACTCCCCCCACTGGATGAAGACTTTCGTCCTGCCGTGCTGGCAAATCGAAATTTTCAGCGCCGGGTCGGGCCTTTTGGTGTGCGGGCAGTGATCGGCCTGGAAAGAAGCGGGGGCGAAATCTCGCGTTTTGAAACGCTGGTCTATCCCGAAGGCCATCCCGATTTCGAGCTCAATCTTCCTTATATCGAACGCATTGTAAAGTTTCTGCTTTGGCAGCGTGGTGGACATACCGTTTATATCGGTGGCCCAAAAGCGATCGCGGAACATATTCGCTCCGTATATTCGTCGAGCGGCGCGCGCAAATTTGATGCCCACTTCATGGGGATGCTGGTTTATGAAAGGGAGTTTTCCGTCGTCGCCTCCACTGTGGAGGAAGTGCCCGCTTCGCGCGAGACGGGAAAGCTGCTTGGCCGCAATTTGAGCGGCTGCCGCATTGGGTTTGATCTTGGCGCCTCCGACCGCAAGGTCAGCGCCGTGATGGATGGGAATCCGGTCTACAGCGAGGAGGTGATCTGGGAGCCGCGCAAACATGCCGATCCCGAATACCACTACCGCGAGATCATGACAGCCCTGAAAACCGCCGCAGGCAAACTGCCGCGCCTGGATGCGATTGGTGGCAGCTCGGCAGGCATCTATGTGGAAAATCGTCCCATGGTAGCTTCGCTGTTTCGCGGGATTCCGCAGGAACGATTCGGCGAAGTCAAAAACCTGTTCCTGGATATCCGCAGGGAAATGGGCGTGCCGCTGGAAGTGATCAACGACGGCGACGTGACCGCGCTTGCAGGTTCAATGTCCATTGGAGATAACGGGATTTTGGGTATCGCCCTGGGTTCGAGTGAAGCGGCCGGATATGTAAACATGGAAGGTCACATCATGGGCTGGCTGAACGAACTGGCATTCGCGCCCATCGATTACAACCCGAATGCGCCCGTGGAGGAATGGTCCGGGGATAAAGGCTGTGGCGCTTCCTATTTTTCCCAGCAATGTGTATTCAGGCTTGCATCGAAGGCGGGGATTGAAATTCCTGCAGATCTGACGGATGCAGAGAAGTTGAAGCATGTCCAAAACAGACTGGAAGAAGGCGATGGGGGCGCACAAAAAATCTGGAAAAGCATGGGCGTTTACCTGGGATATGGCATTGCGCATTACGCCGATTTTTATGACATCAAACATGTGTTGATCCTGGGACGCTGTACGTCGGGGCGCGGTGGAGATCTTTTGATCGAAGGTGTGAAGGATGTTTTTGCTGCCGAGTTCCCTGAGTTGTTGCAAAAGATCGCCCTGCATCTACCCGACGAAAAAATTCGCCGGGTGGGACAGTCCGTTGCCGCGGCGAGTTTGCCGGTGATCGAACAGGAAGTCAAAACATGAACTTTCATCTTGATACAGCAGAGATTTTCATCCCTGACGGCCAATCCATCGAAAGTGCGCTTGCGCGTACAACACATTTGTGTTTTTCCGCCCACCAGGACGATATTGAGATCATGGCCGCGACTCCGATTGTGGAGTGCTTCCAGCAGAAGGATAAGTGGTTCACGGGCGTGATCATGACCGATGGGCGGGGCTCGCCGCGTAATGGTCTTTACGAACAGTATAGCGACGATGAGATGCGCCTTGTCCGTTTCAAGGAACAGCGCAAGGCCGCGTATGTCGGTGAGTTCGCCGCCCAAATCATGCTCGATTTTCCAAGCAAGGTCATCAAGGATGCGTCGCGCAACGAGCCGGTGGACGATATTCTGGCGATTTTCCGCGCAACAAAGCCGCAAGATCGTCTACACCCACAACCTGGCCGACAAGCACGATACGCACGTGGCAGTCGCCCTGCGGGTCGTTGAAGCTCTCAGAAAACTGGATCCTGCTGAACGTCCCGAACAATGCGTGGGTTGTGAGGTCTGGCGTGCCCTGGATTGGATGGTCGATTCAGACAAGCTGATGATGGATCTATCCGATCATGAGAATTTGCAGTTCGCTCTGCTGGGGGTGTTCGACTCCCAGATCGCAGGCGGCAAACGCTACGATCTCGCCTCGATGGGCCGGCGCCGCGCCAACGCCACATATTTCGAATCTCATGGCGTGGATAATACAACGGGCCTGTCCTATGGAATGGATATGACCCCGCTGATGAACGATGCAAGCATCGATCCCGCAGAGTTTATTGGCGGATTCATGCAACGATTTGCAAAGGATGTTCAGGAGCGAGTTGGCAGGATGAGTTAGAAGTATTTTACATGGTGCCGCACATTTACTTTACTGTATGTTTCAATTTCAGCCTGCGAAACCCTGTGAAAAGTAAAGTTAAAAATGAGACCGGCGGTGAAAGTAAATCATCCTCGGAAAGGAGAGAAGTCAAGGAAAAATCTACGCTCGAAACCTGTGATTCGAACTATTCGTTCAATACTCTAAAGGAGAAGAAAAGATGCAAAAGAAACTGTTAGTCATTTTGTCTGTGCTGGTGCTGGCAAGCCTCGTTTTGGCTGCCTGCGGAACACCCGCCACACCCGCTGCGACTGCAGCGCCTGCCACCCAGGCCCCTGCAGCGACCGAACCACCCGCCGCCACTGAGGCTCCCGCCGCGACCGAAGCGCCTGCCGAAGCCAAGACCCTGAAAGTCTACCTGCTTGATTACACACCCGACACCATTACATGGTTAAAGGATGAGATCAACCCCGCCTTCGAAGCCGCTCACCCCGGCGTGAAGGTTGAGATCACCGAAGGCTCCTGGACCGGTTGGGATACGACCTTCAGTGGCTTCTTTGCCGCCAGGATGGTCCGGATATCATCAACCTCGGCTCTGAAATGAACACCCTGTACGGTGAAAGCCTGGCCGACATGGACTCCTACCTTGGCGAAGCCGCCTGGCCCGATATCAAGAACTTCGGCCCCGCGCTCGAAAATGCCAAGTATCGATGGCAAGCTGCGCGGTCTGCCGATCTTCACCGCTCCCCGCTACGTATTCTGCCGCAACGACCTGATGGAAGCCGCTGGCTGGACCACCGGCACTCCGCAGAACTTTGCCGACTGGGTCAAATTTGCCAAGCAGGCAACCAAGATTGATCCCGCCACCAATTCGCTGACCCAGCAGGCACTCGTTCCGGTCGATGCCGGCTCCATGGCCGACTGGCAGTGGTGGCTGCTCGTGTACTACTCCCTCGGTGGCCAGCTCTACAAGGATGACGGCACGCCCAATTTCGATTCCCCCGAAGCGCTGGCAGCCACAAAGTTCCTGCTGGATATGCGCCAGGCGACCTACGGTCCTGCAGCTGACGCAGTTGGATCCCTTCCCGCCGGCCAGGGCTCTGTGATCGACGTTGACGATGCCACCGGCAAGGATAACGGCGCCGTCTGTCTCGCGCACTCCGGCTGGGCAGCGCCTGCCTTCGACCGCCCGATCTGGGACAAGGTCTCCATCGATCCGTTCAATGGCGACCCGGCCAACTTCCCCAACAGCAAACCGGTCGTGCTGGCCTTCAATGACTGGCTCGCCGTGCCTGAATACAGCCAGAACAAGGACCTCGCCGCGGATTGGTTGAAGACAGCTTTCACCAAGGAAGCCAACAACAAGTGGAACGAGACCATGGGCCTGATCCCCGCCCGCAACGACTCGCAGTACGGCTTCGTCACCGAATCTCCGCAGCTGCAGCAGGAAGCTGAACTCGCCTCCAAGTATGGTGTCGGCTTTGCTGGCATCAAGGAATCTGCGCAGCTCTCCACGATCATGCAGGATGCACTCGGCAAGCTCGTTACCGAGGAATTGACTCCTGAAGAAGTGAACGCAAAGATCCAGGAAGATTACAGCGCCGTTCTCAGCAAGTAAGTCACAGATTTGTAATACCAGATGGGCAGAGGCGTTTTGCCTCTGCCCATCCATCTAAATTCTCATTTGGGAGGCCTTTCCCGAATGATTTTTGTACAGGAGACGCCGATGATTGATAATCCCTATATTAATGTGCTGGTCACCGCTGGCCTTGACGGTTGTCTTTATCATCGCCAGCTGTTATGGATTGGGATACCTTGCCCGTTCCATTGCAAGGATGAGCGGCGCATCTCCTAAAAAACAGGAAAATACGTTTGCGGGGTATTTCTTTGCAGCCCCCTGGATCGTTGGCTTTTTGATCTTTGTCATTGTTCCGCTTGGTTTTTCCCTGTATTGGAGTTTTACCGATTATCGGGTCACCTCCGCAGAACCGGCGAGGTGGCTGGGATTCGAAAACTATAGGACCATTCTTTTGAAGGATTTAAGTTTCCGCGCCTCGATCCTCAACACACTTTATCTCACTGTGATCGGTCTGCCTTTGGAAATGGCATTTGCACTTCTTCTGGCAGTCCTGCTCAATCAGAAGATGCGCGGCGAGCGTGTTTTTCGCATGTCTTTCTATCTGCCGGTGATTCTCGGCTTCAATACGGCCGTCCTTTTGTGCTGGCGTTTGATGCTGAACACGGGTACAGGCATTATTAATCAAATGATTCGTTCGGTCTCCCAGGCTTTCCCGCTATTTAGTTATTTCAGCCGTAGTCTGATCTTTTTACAGGAGGTTTCGGCTGCCTTCTTTCTCGGCTTGAATACCGGGAAGTACAATCTGCTTCAAAAAGTGATCGCCACCGGCTTCCCTGCCGAGAACCGTGTGCCGCTCTGGGTGCAAAGTCCATTATGGACGAAGATGTCGGTGATCCTGCTCATGGTGTGGGGCTGCGGCGTAATGATGTTGATCTTCCTGGCGGGTTTGAACAATATCCCCAGGGAACTGCACGAAGCCGCCGAAGTGGATGGTGCCACGAGCTGGCAGCGTTTCTGGCGGATTTCCTTCCCGCTTCTGACTCCGTACATTTTTTACAACCTGGTCGTCGGCATGATCGCGGCTCTGCAGATTTTCGAACCGATCTTTGTCCTGTACCGGGATAACCAGCCGATTGTTTCTTCCACGATTACCATGGTGTATTATCTGTGGCAGAAGACCTTCAGCCACTTTGAGATTGGGTATGGCTCCGCCATTTCGTGGATCATCCTTGTCATTATCATGATTGTCACCGTCATCCAGTTCGTCCTGCAGGACCGCTGGGTGACATACGACGTGTACTAGGATGGACGTGATGAAAAAATATCTTCCTCTACTCAAAGCCATTCTGCTCTACGTCCTCCTCACCGGCGCGACCGTGTTGATGAGCTTCCCACTGTTCTGGATGATTTCCTCGTCCCTCAAAACGCTGCAGGAAACCAACTCCCCCGGCATCGTCTGGGTGCCGCGACAGCCAACCCTGGAAGCCTATACTGCCATTTTCCATAATCAGAATTTTCTACGCTCATATTTCAACTCGGTCTTTTACGTTACGCTGGCATTGGCCGGTACTCTAATATCGATTGCCGCCGTCTCCTATGCATTTAGCCGCATTGAATGGCCCGGGCGCAACATCGTTTTCTTCCTCATGCTTTCCACAATGATGATCCCCGCGCAGGCGCTCATCGTACCGCAGTATGTCTTCTTCAACAAACTGCACTGGATCGGCACATTCAATCCGCTGATCATCCCTGGCTACTTTGCAGGCGGCGCAGCGATGATCTTTCTTCTGCGCCAATTCATGGCCCAGATTCCCAAAGAACTGGATGAATTGGCGTTTGTTGACGGTGCGAGCCATATTCAGATCTGGTGGAATATAGTCATGCCATTGTCCGCGGCGCCCCTGGCAACAATTGCCACCTTCCTCTTTGTCGGTTTATGGAACAATCTGCTGACACCGTTGATGTATTTACAGACGGTCGATCTATACACACTGCCAGTGTATGTGTCCACGCTTTACAACATCAACCAAACCACCCAGCCCTGGCCCACGATCATGACGGCCGCGGTCTTGACCACGATTCCTCTGATCATCATCTTTTTCTTTGCGCAGCGTTATATTCTTGAAAGTGTGGCGGTTTCGGGCTTGAAAGGTTGATGTACATTTCGAACATCTTATCGGCCCGAAACTTTTAGTTGCTTTCAACAACACAGAGTTGGTTCCCCCTGCTTCGCAGCCTGAACATGGGATCGCCTGCCTGGACCATTTCTCGTACAAATATAGCCTTCGTGAGATTTACACTGGCAAAACTCGATTGAACTAACGGCAAGACTTGTGTTGGGGAATTTTCACATCATCACTAATCTCATTCACTTGTTAGATAATTCACAAAATTGACTTTTTGTCTCAGAAGCATATACTGATATAGAGTCTCAGAATTGTTTTCATTCTTCTCATGACTCTACAATTCTACGTATTAGTGGGTATCGCAAACTGCGTCACCTGGTTTCCCCAATTGCCATCCTATGTTCCAGCCGGAGTATTACGTATCACTCGGCAGCGCAGTTTAGATGAGCATGGTCAATCCTATAACTCAGATTTGACTCATAAGCAATGAATGAACGTGAAGAACTCGAAAAAGCGATGGCTGCTTTGGACCAACAGCGCACAGTGCTGGGTGATGTTGCGGTGGAGGCGGCACTCGCGGGGTTGCAGCAAAAATTGTCCGCATTGGATAAGGGGGAACCGGCGTCGCCTGCACTCGCGGGCGAGCGCCGCGTTGTGACCGTCCTCTTTTGTGATGTCAAAGGTTCTACCGCAATGGCGGAAAAATTTGACCCTGAAGAATGGGCAGGCATTATGAAACGCGCCTTTACCTATTTGATTCCACCGGTGACTCATCATGATGGTATCGTAGCGCGACTCATGGGTGATGCACTTCTCGCGTTTTTTGGCGCGCCCACTGCGCATGAGGATGACCCGCAACGTGCAGTGCGGGCAGGATTGGAGATTATCGAAGGGATCACCGTTTATCGAGAACAACTCCAACGCGAACGCGGCTTGGATTTCAATGTGCGTGTGGGCATCAATACGGGTTTGGTTTTTGTCGGCGCGATTGGCGCAGACCGACGCGTAGAATATACAGCAGTAGGCGATACGATGAATCTCGCCGCGCGCATGGAACAGACCGCACAGCCTGGCAGCGTGCAGATTACTGAGCAAACATTTAAACTTGTCGAGCCATGGTTCGAGTTTGAACCTTTGGGTGAAATTCAAGTCAAAGGTAAAAGCGAGCCGGTACTTGCCTATCGTGTACTCCGCGTAAAGGCGAGACCAAGTCGGTCGCGCGGCTTGGAAGGGCACGGTCTCTCTGCTCCGCTCGTAGGGCGTGAGCAAGAACTCGAGACAATCGAGGCATCCATCCAACACTTATACGAGCGTGGGGAAGGCGGCATTATCGGCATCATTGGCGAAGCCGGGCTGGGGAAATCGCGGTTGGTGGCGGAAGCAAAATCTTTCGCGTCTTCGAGCAGCTCGAGTGTCTTGTGGTTGGAAGCGCAAACCCTCTCTTTTGGGCAGACCATCACTTATTGGCCCTTTCAACAAATCCTGCGCGGCTGGGCAGGCATTTCAGAAGAGGATGACGCCGATACGTCATGGTCGAAACTGGAGAGCCGCATGCGCGAGTTGTTCGGTGAAGAAACGATGGATTATTTGCCGTATCTTGCCAGCCCCTTGGCGCTCGAAGTGAGAGGCGAGTACGCTGAGCGGGTGAAATATCTTGACGGCGATGCGATGGGCAAGCAAATTTTTCTTACCTCGCGACGTTTCTTTGAGCGCTTGGCACGTATGCAGCCCACGGTTCTCGTCTTTGAAGACCTGCATTGGATGGACGAGTCTTCAACTCTTTTATTAGAGCATTTACTCCCATTGGTCGAAACAGTTCCTCTTGTAATTATCGGGGTTAGCCGGCCAGAACGCGAAACTCCTGCGGCGCGACTCCGCGAACTCTGTGCGCGCGATTTCGCTGACCGCTATACGGAAATTCTGCTTGCGCCACTTTCGGAATCGGACAGTGTCCAATTGATTAACAATCTGCTGGACATTGAAAACATGCCTGCGCGCCTGCGTGAATTAATCGTTGACAGAGCAGACGGCAATCCCTTTTTTCTCGAAGAAGTGATTCGCTCCTTGATCGATGCGGGCGCAGTGATCCGCGATGCGTCAAGCGGACGTTGGCGCGCGACAGCACAAATTGAAGCGATCCATATCCCCAACACGATTCAGGGTGTCATCATGGCGCGCGTAGACAGTCTCGACGAGGGTCTCAAGCAGGTCTTGCGCGTGGCGTCCGTTATTGGGCGCAGTTTTCTCTATCGCCTGTTGAAAGCGATTGCGGAAGCCGGGCCACGCCTGGACGACAACTTGACTGAATTGCAAGCGAGCGAACTGATCCACGAAAAACAACACCTACCTGAATTGGAATACATGTTCAAGCATGCGCTGGCGCAGGAGGCCACCTATGAAAGCATCCTTCTAGCCAGGCGGCGGGACCTCCATGCGCGCGTGGCTCGCGCGATTGAATCCCTGTTTGCCGAGCGGCTGGAAGAGTTCTATGGTCTGCTCGCTTATCACTATGCCAAAGCCGAGGTATGGGACAAGGCGCAGGAGTATCTGTTTAAAGCTGGTGACCAAGCCAGTCGGATGGCTGCGGATGCCGAGGCCTTATCCTACTATCGGCAAGCTCTGGCTGCCTATGAGCGCATTTTTGGTGACAAGTGGGCACCCGTTGAGCGGGCGGCGTTGTCACGCAAAATGGGCGAAGCCCTGTTCCGACTAGGAGAACATAAACAGGCGTTTGATTATTTGCAACACGCGCTGATCTACCTAGACCATCCACTACCAACCTCACGTTGGGCGATACGCCTTACGATTTTGGATGAAATCATTCGACAAATCGGTCATCGTCTATGGCCTGACTTATTTTCCAATCAGCCAAGTGAACCGGTCAGTCAAGCTGTGGAGGAAGAGGGGCGAATTTACGAGAGTATGACCTGGATTGCTGTAGTTAATCCGGAACACTTCTTGTTAATCGCCCTTAGAATGTTGAATTTTTCGGAACGAAATAATTTCCGCCCTGGGATTATTATGGGGTTCGCAACATTAGGGCTGATTGCTGATTTTATGGCGTTTTTTAAGCTGGCTCACTATTATTTCCACAAAGCTGTGATCCTGGTCAAGCAAAGTCAGCATCTCGGTGTGAAAGGCTTAGTGTATAACTTGCGGGCAATTCACGAGAATATACAAGGCCAATGGAATACAACGCTGGAATACACTCAACTTGCGGCCGATGCCCAACGCCAAAGTGGTTATTGGAATGTGCGAGGGTGGGCTTTAGCTCTCTCGAACTCGGCTGACGCGCATGTCCACCTGGGCAATTTTACTCAGGCATTAAGGCACGCTCAGGATCTGGCACAATTAGGTCAGGAAAGTGGAGATCGACAGGCACAGTGTTGGGGGTTATCTCGACAGGGATATGCCCAACGGGGGTTGGGAAGGCTCGATGAGGCGATTGACAGTCTGCAACAAGGCATGGAATTAGCCAAGTCTGTTCCCGATTATCAGACCTATGTTGACGCTGGCGGCGAATTAGGTCAGTGTTATCTTCGCCAGGGGAAGTTGGAGCAAGCTTTCGTCGTCTTCGAAGAATGTAGACGCTCGAGTATCGAACATAATCTGATGAAATCACCTGTCATCACCCGGTTTCGTAACGGTCTGGCAGAAGCATATCTACTTGCTGTCGAGCAATGTGACAAAAATGAAAAAAAGGACTGGTTGAAGAAGGCCGGACGTGCTTGCCAAGATGCGCTGAAACAAGGCAAAGCATATCCTCCTGGAACACCAGAAGCGATGATGTTGCGTGGCCGATATGAGTGGCTAAGGGGCAGGCACACCTCCGCTAGGAAATGGTGGCAACGTAGCCTAAGTCTCGCGGAAGGAATGGACTTGCGTTATGACTTGGGCAGAACACAACTGGAAATAGGTGAGCGGTTTAATGAGCGTGAACATCTTGAACGTGCTGAGACCCTATTCACTGAGACCGTGTCAGAGTGGGAGTTAGCCCGAGCGAGGAAGCTTATGAAGAGAGCTAGAAGCCAAAGCCCTGCTTGAATCATTATCATGAAGCAGCAGTGATAGAATTGTCGTATGACCACTGCCACCGCTCAAGCATCGCCTAATATCACATTCATCAAATAGACAACCGCAATACTCGACTGAGCTAGTGGCAAGGTTTGTTTTGGAGAAAACCTGGCATTACACGCTTATTTTGTAGGAAAATAAGATGCAAACTTCCATACTGCGTATCGAAACGCGGACGAGCCCTCCCATAATGATTCCAGACGGACAGTTATATGTCCGCTCGCGTCTTGTTCAACTTAGGTTTCCTCCTGCTAACGGAGGCCTCATCTGGAATTGACCGGTGGCAATTGTAGTGCGCCCCTTAAATGGTCAAGAAAAAGTTATTCCTGTAGTGGACATGACTCGAATTGCTGTGTTTACATTGGCTGGGATCTGTTTTACAGGCATACTGACATTCATGTTTTTGAAACGTAAAAAGGCTAAAGCTTGAAAGGAGGCCTACCGATGAATGAAATCTCAACCCCAAATTCAGAATCAAAGACAACCTCACAGCCCGATGTCAACTCTCCATTGAATACAGTGCCAACAACCATGGATAAATTTCTGAGTGCTGCGAATATAGAGGCAGTGTATGGCTCACCGATCCGTGAGGGTGAGAACGTTGTGATTCCAGCAGCAGAAGTTTTGAGTGTTGCGGGCTTTGGTTTTGGCGGAGGAGGTGGCCCTCAAGGTGGTGGTGGCAGCGGAGAAGGCGGTGGTGGCGGTGGACGTGTATTGTCACGTCCTGTTGCCGCCATTGTCATATCACCGACCGGTGTACGTGTTGAGCCGATTGTGGACGTGACCAAAATTGCGTTGGCAGTATTCACGACTCTGGGTTTCATGACGGCTATGCTGACCCGAATGGGAAGTAAAAAGCCTCCGAAATTTCAGTGACAATCAGCAGACAAAGCTGAATCTTACGAATAGACATATCATGCCAACCCTTTGTTTCTAATCGAAGCAGAGCTCTTGTAGGTTACCGTCACCCTATGAGCGCAGCCACCGGCCAAGCTGCGCCTAATATTGCGTTCATCAAGTAGTCAGATTAGAAACTCCATTGAACTAACCATACAGCTTGTTCTGGGATAAATCATCCTTAGTTGACAGGTTTTTTTCCAGTGGACTAATATAGAACAAATCGTAGCAGACCAAGAAAGGGATAAGTTAGACTGCTTGACCTGTTCTGCCAATCGTCACAAATCATATCCGACTCGAAAAAGAGGGTAATTCAAATACTACTAATCGGAAATGACTTATTCTAAATACCACCTCAACAAACAGCCCTTTGTATCCCAAATCTTTTGATTACGTGCGTATTTAATTATTCCAGGAAATTATGTTTCCTTATAACCGATCACTTGGAACAGTGAAAATGGCTTTCATACTGATTGTGCTTGAAAAGCAAATTTCTCATTAATCTGGGATTGTATATTTGTTTTGGTTGATACTTTTTGTTCATCATTATTAGCTGCATTCAGAATCTCTACCGCCGACTTGACCACAATTGGGTCAAACTGGGATCCTGAATATCTCTTTAATTCTTCGATAACTTGTTCTTTTCTCAATGCCTGGCGATAAGGTCGGTCGGACGACATTGCCTCAATGGCATCCGCAACTGCAATGACCCTCGCCTCAATTAAAATTTGATTTCCTGCGAGTTTATCCGGGTACCCTTTGCCGTTGAAATACTCGTGGTGATTACGTATTATTGGGGCAATGGGACGGAGTGATGGGCTGTTCTTTATAAGGTCCCCGCCTAAAATGGCATGTTGTTTGATTATTTCGTATTCTTCCGGAGTTAATTTGCCAGGCTTTGAGAGAATTTCCATTGCGACACCCAGTTTTCCGATATCGTGCAACAATCCTCCTTTACGAATAAGTTCCACCTGTTTTTCATTCAAGCCCATGGATTTGGCGATCTGGGAGGCATATTTGCTTACCTGTTTTGAATGCCCAAGTACATAGGGATCCCGTAGGTCGATGATTTCAGACAGAGTGGTTAATAATCCATCATTGAGTTCAGAGATCTCATCGGAATTCTTCTTCAAGATTTGATTCTTTTCGCGCAATTCGATGACTATCTCACGGGTACGGTCGATATATTGTTTTTGGCTGATTCTCAAAAGGGCCATTGGGATCATCATCAATAATAACCCTGTGACATGACTGTGCTTGTATCCAAAGATCAGTGCGTAGGTGATAATGCCGATCCCCAAATAATATGGAGCCAGCCATCTGAATTGTTCCTTCCATATCTGGAACGCAGGCTGCTTTATGTCGAGACTTATACCATAAGAAACCGTCACCGTGGTAATGAAATACAAGATGGCAGCAGATATTACGGAAAGAACGAGCTGAATTAGCGGTGCCAGAGTTAGGAAGGTATTTCCAATCACTAAAACTAGACCCAGGGTGAGTGTACCTGAGAGTAGATGAGTACTAAAGTTGAACACAACGCGATTGAAACGGGCTTCGGTACTTAATGACGAGGGTTATGGCCAGTACTGCGCTGGCCAAAAGCACTCCCTTTGATCCGAAGATCAGGTACGCTACAAGGATGGGAATAGCAGATGTGGATACGGAGGTCTGCTGGAAATAAAGATCTATTGAGAATACTTCGGATAGGACGATCATAATGGCAATGACAATCAACCCAAGCCAATCAAAGGTAGCAGTATTTCCCATGAACGGCGCCAATTGCAATATTGACGTAAACAAACCTATCGATAGCAAGGCCAGCACGCTAATAAAGAAATATACTCTGCGGTTTGATCCTCTCGTTTTATTCTCCGGCGCATTCACTTCCACAGGATTGGTCTTTGCGCGTGGATTGACTGTTTCAACCTTGACAGGTTTGGATTCCCGAATAAGAGCTGCAGGTTCCGGGTTCGCTTTTGGTAATCCGGTGGTTGGGAAGGGATTTGCTTCCTCGTGGTATTCTTGAAAATCCACGTATTCCTCGTTGTGATAGGCAAAGGATCTATTGCGGCCACTCAGTTTCGAATGATAGAGCGCCAGATCAGCATTGTGTATAATATCGTCGGTAGGCTGGCTAAAATTTTCGCGGTGTGCGACGCCAAAGCTCATCGTCGCATGGATGGGGGTTACACTGGTTGGAACCGTGAATTCGATGCATTCTATTGCTTTGCGGATTATTTCCGCCCGAGCATATGCCTGTGAAAGGGTCGTCTCTGGTAAAAGGATTGCGAATTCCTCACCCCCAAAACGGCAGACAACATCGTAATCACGGACAGAATCCTTCATGGCTTTTGACACCCCAATCAGGACATCATCTCCTGCAAGATGGCCATAGGTATTATTAATATTGCGTAATAAATCCAGATCCGCGAGAATAATTGAGAGAGGGCGGTCGAAGCGATTTGACCGGGCAAGTTCATTATCCATTTGTTTCTTGAAATATCTATGGTTAAAAAGACCGGTCTTGGAGTTCGATCTCTGTCTGCCGCTCCAAAGCTGGAACTCGCAGGGTGCTATATATCAGGTAGAGTGGAATCAGAAATAACCCGAGAGCGAAAGCGTTATAGTTCCAGACAAACGACAAACTGGCACCAAAGTATAGCAAGGTGAGATCGAGCACAAGGGGAAAGAATTCGAAAATGCCTGATTGTTTGATGTTTTCTCCACGGGCAAGCCAAACCACGATACCCACCATGAGGTGATTCAAAAAATTGAAGACTGCCATGCTCAAAATGATTGCCAACGCGGCCTGCCAAGTCGCCAAGGATTGGTTAGGATTAATCCAGTTGAACACTAGACCGGCCACCCACATGACCAGGATATAACTCCCGGTATTGAATAGCTGGATGTACCATGAAGATTTATTCCAGATCCATTCCACAAGGTTCGACACGACAATAACCAGGATGGCTTCTATTGGCCCAAAAACTGCAAAGGTGAAGCCGTAGACCAGGAAACTGAATGTGTAATGTGACCGGTTCGTGGAACCCTCGACCTTTAAGATCAAAGTCAACGATGCCAGTACACAAAGTGCGATGAGTAACAAGGGATCACTAAGATCCACTTTGCTCATGGTTGTAATGAATATTAGCATTCCTGCGATATAAGTCAGAAATAAGTACAATTTGGTTGGTAATGATAACGATTTCATGGCATGTTCCTCTTAGCCGTTGAAAACCTGTTTTCAAATTCTCAAGAACGTGATCGTTTATTGGTGGTTAACTTGCTGACATTCCTTTGGCGATTTTGCAACAACATTCGTATAATAATTGTGTCTTATTTTCCCTGATTAATTCGAAATATTCTGTACGTATATCTACTTTTTTTCACTTTGCGGGGAGCAAACAAATCCTCGGGAGAAAAATCTCCCGAGGATAATGGATTTATTTTGAAATTTACCCATTCCAAGCGATGGTAGCAAAGGGCCCGATCAGGTGTGGGTGTTGCAAGGCATATACCAGCATAAGTATTGCGAGGCTTACCGCAGCTGCCAACAGGATCATTCCAGAAATCCGGATCAACGTTTGTAGTTTCATTGTGTTCCCTTTTCTTCTAAGTATTTTGAGTGGATGAAATGACTATACCCTCTCGGTCACAAATTGCGCATATTTACTCTACGGGAAGCGCAATTCCCTGGCAACGTCCGTGATTTGCCTAGCAAATCAGGCAGGTGTGTGACCGGGGGCATTATATAAAGGGTTAAGGAGCCCAGTAATCGCTGTTCCAGCCAACGGAATTCCAACCTACACTGTTCCAACCCACGGAGTTCCAACCTACACTGTTCCAACCAACGGAGTTCCAGCCAACAGAATTCCAGGCGATTGGATCGGATCCTGTTGAAAGCATTTGGCTTGCTAAAATACCTGTGTTTGCGCTTTGAGCGGTCGTGCTGTAGACTGCGTCATAGATATTTAGATATCCGGCGCCGGATGTGGCGGCGTTATAACCTGCCCAGTTTTTATTGGCGGTCGCCATCAGGCGATATTTGACCTGGTCAGGGGTCAGATTCGGTTCATCCTGAAGAAGGATGGCCACTGCGCCACTAACCATGGGCGAAGACACGGAAGTGCCGGACATTTTAAAGTAAGTGTTGGAGAGTACATTCGATGGATGCGCTTTTGCCATACCCATGTTTGTATTCACCAGACGGGCAACGATATTTTTACCAGGCGCAACAAGGTCGGGTTTGGATATGCCTTCAGTGGTTTTCCCATAAGCTGAAAAGGAAGCGATGACATCGTCATTAAGGGAGGTGGTGCCTTTATCGTCTGTTGCACCAACAGTTATGATAAATGGATCGTTGGCCGGAGGGTAAAGAATGCCATTTGCCTTATTCCCAGCCGACGCCACAACAACGATCTTGTTGAACCAAAGGATCTCTACCGCGGCATCCAATGGGTTGGTATTATATGACTCGGCAACCGTGCTATTGAAGGAAAGGTTAACGACTTTTATGTTATAGGCGTTCTTGTTTTCGAGCACCCATTGCAGACCTTGAATCACATCTGATGTCTTTGCGCTCCCATCGTCGTTACTGACCTTCACGTTGATTATATTGACCATCGGTGCAACACCGATATATTTGCCGCTCGATTCGCTTCCATCCCCGCCAATCACGCTGGAAACATGCGTCCCATGACCATAACCATCTGATGTGTTATTGTTGTAATCTGTATTGAAACGGACATTGGCGATCTGCCGATTTAGACCCGTATTCGTGTAAAGATCGCCGTTGGGATTAATACCACTGTCAACCACTGCAACACCAATGCCCTGTCCCTGCAAATACATTGGATCGTTCCAGACTTTATCTGCGCGGATCGTGGATATATAAGAGTTTGCCAGGTTTTTTGTGTCAATGCATTGTGCACAACTTGACGTCTCCATTTCCGCATCTAGGCTGACCCAACGAACGAATGGCATCCGGGCTAGCTCGATAGCCGCGTCGGCAGTCAGCTCTGCTGTAAAGGCGTTAATGATGTACAGGTCTCGGGTCACCTTGCCTCCCAGTCTGGCAACTGCCACTTCAGCATCCTGTGATCCAGAAGTTTTCTGCGCGATCACGCGTACCATATGAGCTGGGTCTTGGGCCGCCAGTTCCAGCAATTGGGGCTGGGCCTTTTCCGTCAAAATTTGTTGTCGGGGAAGACCTCTAATAGTAAAAAGCAGGCTGGCAATGATCAGATATTGGATTAATCGAGTTGGTTTCATATAAGTTCTCCTGTCCGTTAGTGGAATAATCCTGATCCGATTTTGCCGTGGGGATTGGTTGGTGGCTATATGTAGTTCTACGTATATTTTTGGCCGGTAAGTTTACAGTTATGCAAGGTGGAAAAAAGAACCTTTCAGGAACACTCTTCTGAAAGGCTCATGACTAATTGCGTATGTCCTATCCATTCCAACTGACAGTAGTCAGAACTGGCACCGGGCTGGTATGAGGTGGGAATTTACCTGTTCAGCCACTTTCACAAGGGCCTCAGCATGGCTGGCGTGTTGTTTGATTTGTTGAATAGCCTGGCGTCGTGATGTAATATCTCGAAAGGCAAAGACCAGTCTTTGAAGATTACTCATTTCATCCTGGATGGGGTTGAAATTTATGCTCAAGAGAATACTTCTGCCGTTGTCCGAAGTCAACAATGCCCCCATCCCAAGATCGCTTGTGCTCTTTTCCCTCGCCTGCGAAAGATTACTAGACAAATCCAACAACTCGCCGATCAACTCGTCCCTATGTTTCAGTAATTCGAATATAAGTTTGCCAATCGCGACCGCTTCATCCAGCCCGGTAATTTCCTCAGCCTGGTAGGCTGGAAAGGGACTCCTTTTTGTTTCTTGATGATGGTATCATCGCCCTATGACCACTGCCACCGCCCAAGCCTTCGCGAATATTGCGTTCATCAAATATCGCTTGGCAAAACTCGCTTGAACTGACTACTAGGTTCGTTTTGAGTCAGATCGGCCAATAGCTGTTCGATGTCTACTTTATCTGCAAGAAGTTCCTCAGTGAACTAACTCGACTGAGGAACTTCTTTCGTTTCGTAGCGAACCATTCTTTTATTTGGAGCCTGCTATCTACCGAAGCTCGCGGAAAAATTCGCGGACATCGTTGAGCCATATCTCAGGCACAGTGAGGGCCGCGTAATGGCCACCATGCGGGTATTCGGTCCAGCGCACGATGTTATTACTCCCCTCGCCATATTTGCGGATGGCAATGTCACCATCCTGGAAGACAGCGACCGCGGTGGGTACGCCGGAATTTGCTTTCGGCGCCCAGGCACCCGGGTCGTGAGCGTTCTCGTAATACATCCGAATGCTTGAAGCGGCAGTACGGGTAAACCAGTAAACCATGAAGTTTGTTAAAAAGCGCTCCCCAACTTCCGCGGGCTCCATTAATTGTGTCATCCAAGCCATCAGGCCAACCGGCGAATCGGACAGGGCATAGGCCACCAGCTGCGGCTGATTGGACTGCAGTAAGTTAAAACCAAACTTCACCTGCAGGAATTCTTGCATCACCTCCAACCGTTTCTTTTCGGCTGGCGTAAACTTCGCAAGATCAGCTTCGTCGACCGGACCCATTGGCATAAAGCCCATGGTTGCGGCGTTGAGGTGCAAACCAATGAACTTCTCGGGTGCCAGGCGGCCCATCTCCGGGCCAATGATCGCGCCCGCGTCACCGCCTTGCACAGCAAATTTATCATAGCCCAAGCGGTCCATCAGCTCAATAAAAGCCTTGCCCATACGAATATTGTTCCACCCGACTTCTTTGGTCGGGCCAGAAAAAGCATATCCAGGCAGCGAGGGGATGACTACATCAAAGGCGTCCTCGGGCCGGCCGCCATGGCTTACCGGATCGGTCAGCGGTTCGATGTGGTGCAAGGAATTCGACGAACGAACCCGGCCAGCCGTGGATCAGCATGAGCGGCGTGGCGTTCGCTTCCCTGGATTTAACATGAATGAAATGAATGGTTTGGCCGTCGATTTCGGTCGTAAAGTGCGGCAGCTTGTTGAGTTCTGCTTCTTTTTTGCGCCAATCGAAACGAAGTGCTTTTTTCGCCAGATCTTTTATGCTGGCAAGTTCTGGCCCGCCATAGTTTTGCCCGGGGATGACTGCTGGCCAAATCGTCTTTTTGATGCGCTCGTGTAGGTCGTCTACTTGCGTCTGCGATATTTTTATCTTAAAGGGTTTGATATTCATATTCTCTCCTCTAAACAGCAGTAAAAGTATGGTGCAATTATAGAGGAGATATTGTGGCGCGTCTTGAACGTTAACGACAAGTTTTCCTACACTGGCTCCCCCCTGTATTTGTTTCCATGTGAAGTATAGCCTGTATAGCGCCTGAGCATTCGGGTCATATGCGGCAGATCCGCATAATCGAGTTCATATGCCACTTCAGATAGCGTGCGACCCTGGCGCAGCAGCTTTACAGCCGTTCGGGCACTGTCGATTTGCCTTACTCGACGTGGAGACATGCCAATGGTTTTTATAAAATATCGCTGAATGGAACGAAGCGACATATCTACAGGTCGGTTTTCAAGTACATCCCTAATAATGGGATCAGCTTTTAGGCAACCCCGTTTCTCTTGCTCGGCTACAAATTCGTCAATATTCTCGTATGTTGGAAATTCCCAAGTTATCCCCTGCAGTACAAAGGTGTCTTCCGAAGGCGTGGGTAGGAGTTCTCCCCCATTGAGCATCGTTAGCATCGGAATACCTGTAAACATCGCCCAAGGTTTGTAACATATCCCAATGTGTTTGTCACCGGACGAATAGGGAACCTGGGCTGTTTTGAAGGCAGGACCACATAGTAAAACCTTCGTTTTCCCGTCATGAGTTCCAGTGAAAATCATGTCCCAACTTGCATCGGCCGATGCAACATACACTCCATCGGTTGGTTTTTCCGAGCGCCAAAGAAAATCGACCAGAGGCGATTGGGACAGTTTTTCCTCACGCGTAGAGCTCATGAGTTATTCCTCCTTGATAGCTGATGGGCTATCAGATACAGAAAAACATGCTTATTATAATATAGGCGATCAGATGGATCTTTGTTTCCCAGTAATGGTATCATCACCCCATGACTATATGATCCCTAGTGGGATTGCCACCGCCCAAGCCTTTGCTAATATTGCCTTCGCAAATATCGCTTGGCAAAACTCGATTGAACTAACTGCAAGGCTTGTTTTAGCGGCAAATTTATCGCTGGGTGACAAATTTTAGTCTGTCCATACAGACAATCAGCATTTTCTATTGGAAAAACGGGGAAAATCTGATAAAACTTAGCCAATTTCCGTAAACAGACATCAACCAGTCTGGAGGACTTTGTATGGAGTTCATTGCCATCCGGTACTGTTACTTTTCTTTTCACCGATATCGAAGGCTCAACCATGCTCGCCCAAAAACATCCCGATAGATGGGAGAAACTACGGGAACGCCATCACGCAATTTTGCGATCCTCCATGGAAATGCACAAAGGCTATGTGTTCCATATCATTGGGGATGCCTTTTGTGTAGCCTTTCATACTGCCAGTGATGGCCTCAGCGCTGCTGTGGATGCCCAACGCAAATTGCAGCACGAAGATTGGGGAGAAACTCCTGTCAAAGTCCGCATGGGATTGCATACCGGTTCTGCTGAGCTCACAGGGAGTGATTATCGCGGTTATCTGACAATGGCAAAGGTCCAACGGGTAATGTCGGTTGCCTACGGGGGGCAGGTCTTATTGTCCAATACAAGTGCTGAACTGCTTCATAACGACCTTCCAAGTGGCATTACCCTGCGTGACATGAAGGAGCACCGTTTGAAGGGTTTGCCAGAACCTGAGCGGCTCTGGCAGATAATTGCACCAGGTCTGCAGCTGGATTTCCCTCCCCTGCAGTCGCTGACTGAGATTCCCAATAACCTGCCCATCCAGCCCACCCCGTTTATCGGACGGACAACACAAATCGTAGCTGTCAAAGAATTACTCCAACGCGAGGATGTGCACCTTGTCACACTGCTTGGACCCGGCGGCACCGGTAAAACTCGCCTGAGCTTACAAGTGGCGCAGGAACTGCTCGACCATTTCCCAACGGCGTTTACTTCGTCCCGCTCGCCGATGATACCGATGTCAATCAATTCATCTCCGCGTGTTGCCCAACAGCTCGAAGTCCGTGAAGGCGGGCGTCCCCTGCTCGAGAACATCAAGGATTATCTGCGCGACAAACACATGTTGCTGGTATTGGATAACTTTGAGCAACTGGTTTCCGCCGCACCTGTTGTCGCCGAAATCCTTGCTGCCGCGCCGCAATTGAAGATCATCACCAGCAGTCGCATCGCGCTCAACTTGCATGGCGAACGCGGATACCTGGTCCCGCCGCTGGAACTGCCGCAAGCAGAAAATGAATCGGCGTTGGAAAATCTCATTGAAAACAAATCAATCATCCTGTTCGTTGGACGCGCGCAGGCAGTTCATCCCAACTTTGCTTTGAAGAAGGACAACGCTTCCGCCGTAGCCGAAATTTGCCGCCGTCTCGATGGGCTGCCACTTGCCCTCGAACTTGCCGCCTGCGCGCGTTAAACTTCTGCAACCGCAGGCGATCCTGACGCGTTTGGATGACAAACTCAAATTACTTACAGGCGGCGCGCGCGATTTGCCAACGCGGCATCAAACACTCCGTAACACACTGGAGTGGAGTTACGACCTGTTGAATCAGGATGAGAAGATTTTATACGCCCGCCTGAGTGTATTCGTTGGCGGATTCACACTGGAGGCCGCCGAAGCGGTGTGTAACCAGGATGGCAAGCTCGATATTCTCGAAAGTCTTACATCGCTGGTCAATAACAGCCTGCTACGGCAGGATGAAACTGCCGACGGCGAGCCGCGCTTCGGGATGCTCGAGACCATCCGCGCCTACGCCCTTGAACGGCTTGCAGAGCGCGGCGAAATGGATGCTTTGCGAGCACAGCATGCCGGGTATTTCGGCGAACCTGATCGCCAACCATGCTCTGCTCGAGCTCTACTCGGCGAAAGCTGTCTACTGGCTGGGCTGGCTCGAACGCGAACACGACAATGTTCGAGCCACATTGAACTGGTATCTGGCCGATCCAGACAGCGCCGAGCTACTGGCCACGCTCGTCTTTGCGCTGACCTGGTTTTGGTACCGGCGCGGCTACTTTAGTGAGGGTCGGCGGTGGGCCGAACGTGCATTGGCCTCTCCAGCCTTGATGACCGCTGGTCCCGCCCATGCGTTGGCACTTGTATCCAATGGACTGCTAGCGATATGGCAGGGTGAGCAACAGATTGGCCTGGCACATCTCCAGGAAAGCCTGACAATCTGGCAAAGGCTGGAAGATAAACAATGGCTGGCTCCTGCACTCCTGGCGAACGGCATCGCCTTAATCAACATGGGTCGGGATGAGCGCCGCACTGCCTTTGCTGGAGAAAGCCCGGGCTATATTCGAAGAAACGAACCAGCCTTATTTCCATGTCTTTACGCTGGTCCATCTCGGGAATGCAGAACTCGGTCTTGGGAATCCCGGACCAGGCGCGCGCCTGGCTCGAAGAAGGCACAAGCCGAAGCCGGCGCCATCGGCGATAGCTGGCTCCTGTCGTTCGCCCTGAACAACCTTGGCGAGGTCGCCCGCACACTGGGCCAGTATGATCGAGCGCGAACATATTACGAACAGTGCGAGTCCCTTTTGCGCAGCATAGACGACAAGGGCGACTTGGCCCGGCTCATCCACACGCTGGGATACATCGCCCAATATGAAGAAGATTTCGAGCTTGCAGAATCCCAGTTTAGGAAAAGCCTGACGATGTTTCGACGCCTGGGCAATCGGCGGGGAATCGCCGAATGTCTGGCTGGGCTGGCTGGCTTGAAAGCGCGGCAGGGACAAACCAAATGGGGAACGATCATGCTCAGCGCGGCGGAGTCCGTTTTGAAGATCACAGGGGGCGCCTGGTGGCCCGCCGACCGTGTGGAGGTGGAACGGAATCGTGAGATGCTGCGGTCCGCACTACCCGCTGATGAATTTACAAAAGCATGGAAGACAGGCGGGGCAATGAATATGGATCAAGCCATCGCCTTCGCATCCAATGAAACATAGTCGCGCCCATTCTTGGGCTTTCACGGGCGATTTAGAAAGATGTTCGTTGATAAATCCTACTGCACAGGTGACGAGAATCAGGGAATGGATTGTAGTACTGGTGGTATCATCACCCTATGACCACAGCTACAGCGCAAAGCTTCGCGAATATTGTGTTCATCAAATATCGCTTGGCAAAACTCGGTTGAACTAACTGCAAGAGTAATTCTGGTTAATAAGGCTTTAGCAGACGGACTATTGGCCCAAGTGTTTCCCCAGTATTTAGCAAATCACTAAATAGACGAAGGTCAAAATCCTAATTTTGTATTCATAAACTAAACAACAGGTAAGCTCGGCAGCACGAACCCCAAGGTTTATTTTGGGGGCAAACTTGTCCCTAGCTGATGTGCTTTTTTCCAGCCAACCAGAAATAAACAAATTGCATTAGACCCAGCGCAGGGCAGGCTTTACAGCTTGCCCTGTTTTTTACCTAAGCGTCTGCCGATTGGAAATCTTGGGTTGCCATTTGAAATTTATCTTGATCAGGAGGCATTTATTCCTCTAACGCCAGGGCGATGGCTTGTTCGGGTGACATCGCGTGGCCCTCCGACCATGCGGAGGCATAAACTTCCTCCCCAAGTTGAGTACGCGCCTGGGTAACAGAGGCAGCATAGTCCCTCTGATAGGTCAGCCAAAGCGGCTCGTTGATCGCTTCGCGCCAAGACGCCGCCGCGCCCCAAAGACGGGCCGCTCGCTTCGCATCCCCTAGCGCAACGGCAACCAATCCCAGCGCTTCCAGCGTGAACGGTGGGCCGAACTTATCTCCTGAACTCTGATACAGGGACAAGGATTCTTTAAACATTCCTGTTGCACGCTTGTAATCAGCGCGCAGACGCGCCACATCCGCCAAACCGCCAAGCGACCAGGCCATCAGGTAGTGATCCCCCAACTCCTGGGTGATGCGCAAACTCTCTTCCCAGCTTGTGGCGGCGCGCTCAATATCTCCCATCCTGAACAACGGATCGGCCAACCAGAGGAGTGCATAGGCAATCCCCCAGCGCTCTCCAGTTGCCCGAAGCAGGCGCAAACTCTCCTCGCACAACTCTATTGCCTCCTCTCGCTTGCCTTCAAGATGAAGGCTCGCGCCCAGGTCAGCAAGCGCTAAGCCTGCGCCTCGGTTGTCTCCAATTTCTCGATATAACTTAATGCTTGATTCTGCAAAGGCTCTGGCTCGAATGTAATCGCCTGTACCCGTTGATAGGATGGATGATGCGCGCAGCGCTTTCGCTCGCTCCTTGCCCTGGATGCCGATGCCAGATGCAAGGGTTTTCTCCAGCCATAGGTTGCCTTCGCTTAAATGACCCTTACTGTGCCAGAACCATGCCAGCGCCCCTGCCATTTTCAGTCCCGCTTCGATTTGATTGCTTTCAAGCGACCATGCCAACGCGACCCGCAAGTTATCATGGTCCAACTCCAATCGATTCTTCCAGTCCTGTTGCCCGGCGCCAAATAAGTATGGCTCTGCCTCCTCCGCGACGCGCAGGTAGTAATTCAGATGACGATCTTGAATCAAGTTCGATTCTCCGGTCTCATTCAGTTTATCTCTGGCATACTGACGGATTGGCTCAAGAAACCGGTAACGCGGTTGATCTTGCTGTTCGACGAGCAGCAGTGATTTGTCCACGAGGCGTGAAAGCGCATCGAGAATCGATTGATTTGAATCCAGAAGCGCCACCGATTCGAGCGCATCCAATGTAAAACCACCAACAAAGACCGAAAGTTGTCGAAAAAGTTCTCTTTCCGTTTCTGTCAGCAGCTCATAGCTCCAATCCAGAGTCGCGCGCAATGTTTGTTGTCGGGAGGGCGCAATTCGACTACCGCTTGTTAACAATGCGAAACGGTCATCGAGCCGTGCGGCGATTTGCTCTATTGATAACGTCTTGACGCGCGCGGCAATCAGTTCGATGGCTAATGGCAATCCATCGAGTTGTGAGCAGATGGATGCGACGGCCCGGATGTTTTCGGCGTTCAGTGCGAAATCGGAACGAGCTGCGCGGGCACGCTCGGCAAACAACACCAGAGCTGGAAACTCCGAAATGGTTTCCACGTCAACGATGGAGTATTCTTTTGGCATATCCAGTGCAGGTACCGAATAAAGCCATTCACCCGGGATTTGTAGCGCTTCGCGGCTGGTGGTGAGGATTTTTAGGCGGGAGCAGGCGGAAAGGAGGGAAGAGGCGAGCCGAGCTACATCTTCGATCAGGTGCTCGCAGTTATCCAGCACGAGCAGCATTCGTTTGTTTGCGATGCCTTCGATGAGACGTTCCTCGGGAGACAGGTTATTCTTTTCAATATATCCAAGCGCTTGCAGAAATGGCAGAAGGTATCAAGGATGGCTGATCCAGCGGAGCCAGCGCGACAAAGAAAACGCCATCGGGGAACTCGGCCAGTGACTTGCTCGCTGACGCGATACTCAGGCGCGTCTTCCCGATTCCCGGCGCGCCGATCAAGGTGACCAGGCGGATATCTGGATTGGTCAAATAGTCCTGGACAGCCGCAATATCCTTATCCCGCCCAATTAAGGAAGTAAAGGTTGCCGGTAAATTCGAACGGGGATGTTGGGGTATTGCTGGTGTTGAGACGCGCCAGGGGGCTTCTTCGTCCCCCAAGCTGGGAGCTGATCTCCAGTCGCCACGCGCAAACCGTAAAAAGGCTGTTCGTTCATTTGGGGGAATCTTGAAGATTTCAGCCAGCAGCTCGGCAATCTGCGCGGAGGGACGCCGTTCTTCATCTTCAAGTTTACGAATGGTTGATACGGAACACCCGACGCGGTCAGCCAGAGCTTCGCGAGTGAGATCGAGCGCCTTTCTCTTGAGCCTGAGCCAGTAGCCAAACGAATGTTGTTCCTGCATCAATTTCTAAATCAACAGGTTCGCTTCAGATTACGAATAAGTGACACTTTTTGTGGCATTTTATGTCACCAAACCGGAAGGGCGATTTGCTACAGTATGGGCATAGAAACAGACCCTGGTTTCTGAAAACATTATAACTGGTTGAACCAGAAAGGAGATCAAAATGTTCAAGAATCGTTTTATCCTTATCCTGGCGGCGCTCTCGATGTTGCTCGTGACCTTGGCTGTGTCACAGCCATTCTCGAAGCCGCCAAAGACGGTGGATCTAAGTCAGCCACCCAGACCCGTCGTTGTCCCCGTGACAGGTCCGGAGGAGACCAGCCATATATCATGGATTCAGCCACCCGATCCTACATTGCCTGGGGACAAGCCATGCAAGCGCGTAACGCAATTGATTCAGGGACCCGGTCATACATCGCCTGGGGAGAGGCCCTTGAAAAAGCGAAACTCAATGCACTTGATTCCGGGACGCGTTCCTACATTGCCTGGGGAGAGGCGCTGGAAGCCGCAGGGAAACTGGGCGAGTTCGGGCGCCTGCCCAACCACTTCTCAGGAAAACATCTTTGCTGGGATACACAACAACCTGGATTCGGCGACCCGATCCTACATTGCCTGGGGACTGGCATTACAGGCCAAGAATGACATTGGAGTCCTTGTGTCGCTAACTGCCCTACCGTGAAGAAGACTGGTTGGGTTGAGGCAAACACCCAATCACTTCTTTGCTCATCGGGACGTGCCTGCTCGCCTCAGCTTCTTCCCAAGCAAATGTCAGCAGCCCTGCACTGGCTCATCACCAGTGCAGGGTCTGAAAAAACATTTGCTCGAAAGGATTATGCTGGCTAAGCGATAATCATCTCGTCTTCACGGATAAGAGAGCGGTCTAACCAAGAGCTTAAAGCCGACGCGGTGACCCAGGCAGCTGATGCTTGGACGTTAGCCTGCTGTAATCAACTCTTTCATGTCAGAGCTCATATGACAGCACAGGGCAAAAAGCAAAATGAAAATTATCTGACGTAGTGGTATCATCACATCATGACCACAGCTACAGCCCAAGCGAGTCCTAATATTGCATTCATCAAATACTCACACTGTATACACGATTGAACTAACCGTAAGGCTTGTTTTGGCGACAAATTTATCCCTCGGGTGATAAATTCTTCTCAAACTTCCCAGAAAATTAGCGTATTCCATTGGAAAAACGGGGAAAATCTGATACAACTTAGCCAATTTTCGTGATCAGACAACGACCAGTCTGGAGAACATTTTATGAGTTCTTACCCATCTGGTACCGTCACTTTCCTGTTTACCGATATCGAAGGCTCGACCAAGCTTGCCCAGGAGCATCCCGATCAATGGGAAACTATGCGGGCGCAGCACCATGCAATTTTGCAGTCGGCCATCGAAGCACAGCAATGGCTATGTGTTTCAGATCATTGGGGATGCATTTTGTGCAGCCTTCCACACGGCAATCGATGCACTCAACGCCGCCCTGGAGGCGCAGCGCAGATTGCAGACGGAAGAGTGGGGAGAGACAGCCGTCAAAGTCCGTATGGGACTGCATACCGGTTCTGCCGAGCTGACAGGAAACCGATTATCGCGGCTATCTGACCCTGGCAAAGGTCCAGCGGGTCATGTCGGTTGCTTATGGGGGACAGGTCCTGTTGTCCAATACCAGTGCCGAGCTGCTTCATAATGAACTTCCCAGTGGGATCACGCTTCGCGACATGCAGGAGCACCAGTCTCAAGGGTTTACCTGACCCCGAACGTCTGTGGCAAATTGTCGCACCGGATCTGCAGCAGGATTTCCCGCCTCTGCAATCCCTCAAGGAAATTCCAAATAACCTTCCCTTCAACTCACAGTTTTATTGGACGCGAAAAGGAAGTGGACCAGGTCAAGAAACGGCTGGAGAAAAACCGTCTCGTCACCCTGACCGGCTCGGGCGGCGTTGGAAAGACGCGGCTCTCCATCCAGGTCGCATCCCAATTGTTAGACGAATATCCCAATGGCGTCTGGCTGGTGGAGCTTGCGCCGATCACCGATCCTCCCTTGGTCACCCTGACTGTCTGCGCCGCGCTGGATATCACTCCACAGGGCAACACGTCTGCCTTGAATGTGCTCACGGATTATCTAAGGCCGAAGAAAGTCTTGTTGGTGGTGGATAACTGTGAGCATCTCATTGATGCATGCGCCCAGCTCTGCGATGCGCTCCTGCACGCCTGCCCCGATCTGCGGATCATTGCCAGCAGCCGGGAAGCGCTGGGGATCGAAGGGGAAAATGCCTATCGTGTGCCCTCGCTCTCCCTGCCTCAATCCGAATGATGGGACCGCAGACAATTGAAGAATCGGAAGCTGTGAAATTGTTCGTGGAACGGGCAAAGGCTGTCCTGCCAGAATTTGAAATGACTGAAGCCAATGCACCGGTTGTCGCTCAAATCTGCCGGCGCCTGGATGGCATTGCACTGGCAATCGAGCTGGCGGCTTCGCGTGTGAAGATCCTCAAGGTGGAACAGATCGCCTCGCGCCTGGACGATGCCTTTCGCCTGCTCACCGGCGGAAGCCGCACCGCCCTGCCGCGCCAGCAGACACTGCGGGCCATGATCGACTGGAGCTATAACCTGCTTTCAGACGAAGAGCGAAAAGTATTGCGACGAACTCTCCGTTTTCATGGGCGGCTGGACGCTGGAAGGAGCAGAATCCGTTTGTGAAAACCCAGATATGCTCGATCTGCTCTACGCATCTCGTGGACAAGTCACTTGTGGCTGTGGATCTCGAGCATGGCGATGAGCCGCGTTATTATTTACTCGAAACGATCCGCCAGTATGCGCGTGAAAAACTGGCGGAAAGCGGTGAAGGTGAAGTGGTACGTGAAAGACATCACGCGCTGGTACGTGGAACTCGCCGAGCGCGCCGAGCCGAAACTCAACGGACACGGTCAGCTCGAATGGCTGGAGCGCATGGAACAGGAGCTTGATAATCTGCGTTCCGCCCTGGAATGGTCTCTCCATAACGATTTTGATCTGGGCTTACGGATCACCAATGCACTGATGAGATTTTGGGTCATTCGCGATCATGAATCGAATGCCTTCAATATGTGGAAAAACTGTTTACAGCCGGACCTTCTGGATCCCACTCCGTTCCACGCCAGGGCACTCGGCTTGCTTCCTGGGTGGCGATATCTCCAACCACCAGGGAAACAGATGATGCCTTGCAGAAGCTGGCGAGACAATGTCACGTGAATAGGGGCAAGGAAAGTCTGGGCCTTTTCATTGCCGTATCTGCGCAGTACTCATGGCAGGGAGAGAATGAACGTGCGATATCATTTGTTTGAAGAGAGCCTGGCGCTACTTGAATGAGTGCAGGGCTCAATGGGGAAGTATTTAGCGCTCAGCGGTGTGGGATACACTTCACAGGATCTGGGCAACCACGAGCGGGCACACGCAGCCTTTCAGCAATCTCTGGCATGGTCGCGGGAGAATGGCGATATTGAATTCAGTCATTTTGTGCTTTCCTGCTTGGGGGGTTATCGTTTGCACAGGGCCATTACGAACCAGGCACTAAATTATTTTCAGGAAAGCTTATCCATCGCCCGGATCTTCAAGAATAAATCGCATGCAAGATCAAGTATTCTGCAAGGTATGGCGGAGATAAACATATATGCTAGGCGCTTTTCGAGATGCAGAGATACTTCTGGAAGAAACGATCGCCATTGAGAGAGACATGGGTAATCCCTGGTCAGCCTGCCTGGTCATTTATTCTTTTGGGTCGTGCGGCTCGTTTGCAGGGTAACTATGAGCAGGCCCGGAATTATTATTACAAGGGTTGCAATTGGCACAAAGAGATCCTTCATCTCTGCTCATCTCGATGGCTCGCCTGGGGTCTGGCGGGACTGGCCGAATTGTTTTCCTTGTGCGATCAGCCCACAGATAGGCGCACAACTTTTCGGTGCTAGCAGATGCCATACCTGAATTCCGAATTAACCTAATGCCACACGAGCAACTCGAACTGGAGCGTTTGTCTGGCGCAATTCGAAATCAACTCGATGAAGCAGCATATGCTGCCGCTTATGAAGCAGGTAAACAAATGAGTTCGCGATGAAGCCGTGATATACGCATTTATCGAAATCGAACAATGAGACTGCCGTCTCAGCACACAAGATTAAAGGATTGAGTATCAGTAGTGGTATCATCACCCTATGACCACAGCCACCGCCCAAGCCTCGCCCAATATCGCGTTCATCAAATACTGGGGCAACCGCGATAATGCCCTGCGCATCCCGATGAATGGGTCCATTTCCATGAACCTGGACGGACTGTTTACGCGGACGACGGTCAGCTTTCAGCCGTCGCTGCCGTTCGATGAATTGATCATCAACGGGCACGAGGTCGCAGGTCCGGGACGGGAGCGGGTGTCGTATATTCTTGACATCATTCGGGGCATGGCCAGGATCAACGATCGCGCCGAGGTGATGACCTCGAACAACTTCCCTTCCGGCGCGGGGATCGCCTCGTCGGCTTCGGCGTTTGCGGCGCTGGCTTTGGCAGGGAGCAAAGCCGCGGGGCTGGATCTCAACGAGCAGGATCTCTCCCGGCTGGCGCGGCGCGGGTCGGGGTCGGCGGCGCGTTCGATCCCGGGCGGATTCGTCGAATGGCAGGCGGGAACATGCGATGAAGATTTGTTTGCCTATTCCATTGCAGAGGTGGATCATTGGAAGCTGATGGACTGTGTGGCCATCGTCAGCGCCTCCCATAAGAAGACGGGGTCCACCGAGGGACATTCCCTCGCGCCAACCAGCCCGCTCCAGGAGGCGCGCGTGGCGGATGCGCCGCGCCGGCTCGAGCTCTGCCGCAGTGCGATCCTGAACTGTGACTTCGATGCTTTTGCATCCATCGTTGAGCTCGATTCGGATATGATGCACTCGGTCATGATGACCTCCACCCCTGCGCTCCATTACTGGAAGCCTGCCTCGCTGGAGGTGATGAACCAGGTGCGTGCCTGGAGAGTCGAGGGGCTCCCCGTCTGCTACACTGTGGATGCGGGGCCCAACGTCCACGTGATTTGCACCGAGACCGAGGCTCCTATCATCGACAGGCGGCTGCGTGAAATCCCGGGCGTGCAAAATGTGCTCCTGGCGCGCGCCGGAGGCGGAGCACAGATCGTAAAGAACGGGGATTAATTAAACGAAGAAGGAGCGCCAAGGGTATAAAACCTTTGTGCTCCTTTGTACCCTTCGTGGTAAAAATTTTATTCCACAGAAATAATAAACTGGTAGTGCGGCTGGCCGCCTTCCTGGACTTCCACTTCCAGGTTCGAGTATTTGTCCCGGATCACATCCGCGATGCGGTTGGCATCCACGTGGGTCATGTTCTCGCCATAGAACAGAGTGACCAGCTCATGCTCCCGGGCGTTCACTTTTTCCAGGAATGCCAGGATGCCCTCCTCCACAGAGCCTGCCGAGGCGACCAGCTTCCCATCCAGCAGGGCGATCACCTGGCCGGTCTCGACCTTGACGCCATCGATCTCCACCGAACGGGTTGCCACCGTGATCTCACCGGTCCGGACCTGGTCGATGGCCTTGGTCATCTTTTCGGCAACGACTTCAAGCTCACCATCGGGCTGGAGCGAAAGCATCGCAGCCAGTCCCTGGGGAATGGTGCGGCTCGGCACCACCTCGACCTGTTTGACCGTCACGCCTTTGGCCTGGTTGGCGGCCATGATGATGTTCTTGTTGTTCGGCAGGATGATCACCTTGTCGGTGGGCAGGCTCTCGAACGAGCTCAGGATGTCCTGCGTGGACGGGTTCATGGTCTGCCCGCCTTCGACCACCGCGGCGACGCCCAGGCTGGCAAAGATGCGGCTCAACCCGGCGCCCGGCGAGACCACCACCACGGCGATCTGGCCCGGCTCCACGGCAGCGAACTTAATACGACTGGCTTTGCTTTTCTGGATGTCATCCATCTGCGCCAGCAGGTTTTCCATGGCCACTTTCGTGATCGTGCCGATGCCCATGATGTAATCGATCGGCTCGTAGCGCTTCTCCAGAGGAACGTGGATGTGCATGCGGTACATGCCCTCGCCCTCCCCCACCTGGATGGACGTCCCCATCTCCTCCAGCCGTCCATAGAACTGATGCAGGTTGAAATCGCTGGCGGGCAGGAAGTCCACGACCACTTCGTAATCCTGTCCCTCCTCGACCACTTCCATTGCATCTTC
The DNA here is from genome assembly GCA_963750005.1 of uncultured Chloroflexia bacterium. Classification (GTDB taxonomy): domain Bacteria; phylum Chloroflexota; class Anaerolineae; order Anaerolineales; family Villigracilaceae; genus Defluviilinea. Next base: position 105,878 of record CAVVPC010000004.1, on the reverse strand, counting down.
CATCTGCATGCTCGAGATGGGCTGGACGGTCATGGTGGGCGTTTCCAGCGACTCGCCATAGACGTGTTTCAGCATCCCTTCCAGGATAAAGAACAATCCCTTGCCACCCGAATCGACCACACCTGCCTGCTTGAGGACCGGCAGGAGATCAGGCGTCTTTTGGACCCATTCATCCGCGGCCCTGACCGCGACTTCCAGGATGGTGATCGGGTCATTCGTCGACGGGAGGGCGGCGGCCGTTGCCTCAGCCACCCCGCGGGCGACGGTCAGGATCGTCCCCTCCACCGGGCGGACGACGCCTTTATAGGCCGTATCGCGTGCCTCGGCAAATGCCTTCACAAAGGTTTCCGCATCCAGCACATCCTTGCCATGGACGCCGCGCGAGAAGCCGCGCCATAGCTGGGAAAGGATCACACCCGAATTGCCGCGGGCCCCCATCAGCGCGCCCTTCGAGACTGCCCCGGACATATCACTGATACTTCGATGACCAAGATCCTTGATCTCGTTCCAGGCCGACTGCATGGTCAGCACCATGTTGGTCCCCGTATCGCCGTCCGGGACGGGGAAGACGTTCAGCGCATTGACCGTCTGCTGGTTGGTGCGCAGCCAGATCATCCCCGCCTCGACCAGCCGCTTCATGGACTGTCCATTGATCTGTTGTTTTCGTAGTTTCTCAACGTGTGCGGTATCCACTGCCATGAGGTTTGTCTGCTCCTAATCCATATCGCTGATGCGGAGCCCCGCCACATGAACGTTGATCGAATTCACCCGCAGCCCGAGCGCCTTCTCCACGTGGTAACGGACGGTGTTGGCCACACTCTCCGCCACCGAGTTGATGCGCGTGCCATATTCCACGATGATATGGATCTCGATGTCGATGTCCTCGCCATTGTAGCTGACCGAGATGCCGCGCGTCGGGTCACGCGTGATCGCATTGACGATCCCATCGGCGATATTCTTCGGTGCAAGTCCCACCACGCCATACGACTGCAGGGTGGCGTGGTATGCAATGCTGGCCACCGCGTCCGGGGAGATGTGTATCCCGCCCAATGATGTTGTTTCTTCGCCCATAGGTTCCTCTCTTATTGCTGTCAGCTTACATTTTGTGAATCAGTGATGCGACTCTTAACGCGCCTTGAATAAGGTTGCGATGTATGGTAAAATGCCGTGCCTTCAAAAAGGTGTCTGAACCTCGTAATCTCATTCCACTCGGAATTATAGCAAGAAAGGAAGTTATTCAGAATGGCTAAATGTTCAAACTGCGGAAAGACCACCGCCTTCGGGCATAACCGCTCGTTTTCCCAGCGCGCCACCAATCGTACCTTCAGACCCAACCTGCAGAAAACGATTGTGATGGAAAAGGGTCACAAGGTCCACAAGATCCTGTGCACCAAGTGCATCAAGGCGATGGGCAAAGTCTCCGCCTAAGGTCAGGTATTCCCACGAACAAAGGTCACGGCTCAGGCCGTGATTTTTGTTTTAAAGCTCGCTTCTGTTTTGAGGGATTATTGGGAATCGGTTGAAGTTACCCCAATGACACCCCGCAGTGATTTAATGCCTTTCTGGATTCCCCCGGGGTTTTTGAAGACAGCAGTCGCCGCAACGAATGCCGTCGCGCCGGCATTTTTCATTAAAGGCAGGGTCTCATGATCGATGCCGCCATCCACTTCCAGCCAGGCGGAGGAATTGATCGTGTCCAGCTGTTTGCGGATGTCCGCCACTTTGGAAATGGTTTCCGGCATGAACTTTTGGCCTGAATACCCGGGGTTCACGCTCATGACCAGTACCAGGTCCGCCTCCCCCAGAAAAGGCTCGATCTCGCTGACGGGTGTCGGCGGGTTAAGGACCACACCGGCCCGGCATCCCAGGGATTTGATCTGTTTCAAGGTACCAAAAGATCGGGGCAGGTCTCCACGTGGACGGTCAGTCCGCTTGCACCGGCTTTGGCAAACGCCTCGAGGTAGCGCTCGGGCTTTTCGATCATCAAATGCACATCGAGGGGCAGTCGGGTGACGCGCCGGCAGGCTTGCACAATGAAGGGTCCCATGGTGATGTTGGGGACAAAGTGGCCGTCCATGACATCGATGTGCAGCCAGTCCGCACCGGCCGATTCGCAGGCAGCGATCTCTTCGCCCAGACGGGTGAAGTCGGCGGAAAGGATGGATGTGGAAATTACATACTTTTTCAGGTCATTTAAAAAATCAGGTGACAGTTTTGCTTCGCAGAACAGCTGTCACCTTGCTTAACGCAGGGTTATACAAAAAATATATGTAAATCCAGAATGGGACCAGACCACCGACCATCAAGAGCGCCAGCAGGCCGAGCACGACTGCCGTCCAGTCTATTTCTTCGTAGGTGGCCTCCGGGGCAGGAATGACACGGGGTGGAGGTGCAGGCTCGGGACGCGGCTCCGATCTTCTGGCCACGGCCGCGACTGTCGCGGCCTGGGCAACCGTGTCTGGCTGGCGATAGGTGGTCGCAGCTTCAGGCGTCAGGTTCAGCGCCGGCGTGATCGGGATATCCTGCTGGGTGCCGAAGCGCAGGAGCACCCGTCCCAGCTGGTCCGCAGTGCGATAACGGGCGGAGGGCTCCTTGGAGAGCACCTTCATCACGATCTCCTCCAGCGCGGAGGGAATATCGGGGACATATTCATGCAGCGGGATGGGGTCTGCCTGGAGGTGCAGGAGGGCGAGCTCCTCACTTGTGGGGGCAGTGAAAGGCAGGGCGCCGGTAAGCACTTCGTACATGACCACACCCAGCGAGTACACATCGGAGGCAGGGGACGGCGCTTCCCCGACCGCCTGCTCGGGTGAGAAATACTGCGGTGAGCCCCAGACCACGTCTGCCCGCTCGTCGGGCATGATGGTGGAAAGGGCGCGGGCAATGCCAAAATCGGTGACCTTGAGGCGGCCATCGGGCGTGACGATCATATTATGCGGCTTGATGTCACAGTGGACGAGTCCGGCGCGGTGGGCATATCCGATCCCGGCACAGGCCTGCACGATCAACGGGATGGCTTCCTCATAGGGATAGCGCCCGCGCTGGCGCAGGAGGGTCTTCAGGTCCTTGCCAGGGACGTATTCCATGACGATGAACAACTTGCCCTGGTCCAGGCCAAAATCATGGACGGTGACGATATTGGGATGCGAGAGGTTGGCCGCCGCGCGCGCCTCCTGGCGAAAACGCTGCTGGAAGGATTTATCCTGGAAGTCCTTCTCATGCAGGAGCTTGATGGCCACATAGCGCTCCAGCATAAGGTCCCGCGCCCGGAAGACATCCGACATCCCGCCGTGACCCAGACGCTCGAGAAGTTGATAACGATTGTTGAGGACAATCCCTTCTTCCATGGTAAAAGATTATACCAGCCCCCCTCCCAGCCCCGGCGTTCAATCGCTTAAATCTTATAAAGAAACGCCGGGGTGCCAAAGGCGGGTGGAGGTCGGAGGGGGTTATAATCCCGCCCATGCGAAGTGCAGTAATTGTCTACAATCCCGCGGCGGGACGGTTTCCTGTCGAGCCGTTCATTCAGTCTGTTGTAGAAGAGCTGGAGTCTGCCGGCTGGCAGGTGGATGCAGCGGCGACCCAGAGCGGTCCGCACACCATCGAGCTGGCAAGGCAGGCTGCTGCGGAGAAAAAGGATGCGGTTTTCGCGGTCGGCGGGGATGGGACGATCGGGAATGTCGTCAACGGCCTGATCGGCTCCGAGACCGCCATCGGCGTCCTGCCGGCAGGAACGGCCAATGTGTGGAGCATCGAACTGGGGCTGAGCCCATTCGCCTGGACGCGTCCCTGGGTGCTGAGGAAAAATGCCGCCCTGCTGGCCAATGCCCCCACCTGTTCCATCGATGTGGGGATGTGCAATGAATTCTCGTTCATGATGTGGGCAGGCATCGGGCTGGACGCCATGGCGATCCATGCGCTCGAGCCGCGCGTCCGCCTCGAGAAATTATTCAATGCGCCCGAGTTCGCGGCGAAGACGATCCTGCAGGCGGCGCAGTGGAGCGGCATCCGCCTGCGGCTGTGGGCCGACGGTCAGGAAGTGGAGGGAAATTACATCCTGGCAGTTTCCACGAACATCCGTCATTATATGGGCGGACTCTCGAACCTGTCACCGCATGCCTACATCGATGACGGCCTGCTCGATATTTGGTTATTTAGCGGGAACAATTTGGGCGATGTACTGCGTCATTTCTATGACATGTGGCGCGGCCTTCACCTTACATCTGACATGGCGCGCTGCATCACCTTCCAGAATTTGCGCATCGAAGCCGAGGCACCATTCTGGATCCAGACCGATGGCGAGCCGCGCGGTTCCACGCAAACTGCCGAGATTACCGTCCGGTCGCGCGCCCTGCGGATGCTGATGCCGCCGGGCGGCATGAGTTTGCTGAAGAATACATCATTAAAGGGTGTCAATGAACCTTCGCCCATTCCTTAATCGATGGGTCTTTCTGGGAGCCATCCTCCTTGCAGGAGTACTGACCCTCTTCACAGCCATCTCCATTGGATTAACTTCTGCGCGCCAGAACGAGACGGTGGGGTTTGTCCCCGCCGACCTGACCGTCATCGCCGCCCCGACATCCACATCCAGCGCACCGCCGACTGCGACAATCGATCCGTTTGCGCCGACTCCTGCCCCAACCGGCATCGCCCTCGGCAATTACGTGCAGATCAAAGGGACCGAAGGCGAGGGCCTGCGCATCCGCTCGGAGCCGGGACTGAACGGCGAGCCGCAATTCCTGGGCTATGACTCGGAGGTCTTCCTCGTAAAGGATGGCCCCCGCGATGTGGACGGGTTTGTCTGGTGGTACCTGGTTGCGCCCTATGATGAGACGCGGGTTGGCTGGGCGGCAGCGGATTTTCTGAGTTATGTCCCGGCACCATAACCCCATCCCCCGACCCCTCCCCTGAAGGGGAGGGGAGAAAGAATTGATTTGAGATGAACGAGAAACCGACCGGCATTACGGCGAATAAAAAGACGAGCGAATTTACTGTCACCTGGAATGATGAGCATACCAGTGTGTATCCCTTTGAATTACTGCGGGCAGCCTGTCCGTGTGCCTCCTGCCGGGGCGGGCATGAGAATATGCGCTCCGAGCCGGATGCAGAGGTGTTCAACACGCATCTTGGCGATTCGCCTTCGACGCGGATCACCAATGTCGTTGCGGTCGGCTCCTATGCACTGACCATCGTCTGGGAGGACGGTCACGATTACGGCATCTATAACTGGCATTATTTACGGGCGCTGTGTCCCTGCCCGGAAGACCGGGCAAAGTATGGGAAGAAATGATCCAAAGACAAAACGACTGATTTCTCAGTCGTTTTTTGGTTTCAAACCAGCATTAATGGGAGCTAAAAACTGCTGAACATCTTTCCGCCTCGGTTATAATCCTGTCGCTTTCAGTACTCTTCGAGGCTCAAACTTCGAAAGAGATATTTCAAATGAAAATCCTTACAGTCCTTACATACTATCGTCCACACACCTCCGGGCTGACCATCTATGCCGAGCGCCTCGCCAGGGCTTTTTCGGCGCGCGGTCACCAGGTAACAGTGATGACCACGCAGTATGACCCGTCGCTGCCACGCGAGGAAACCCTGGATGGCGTGAAGATCCTGCGGATACCGGTCATGGCGCGGGTCAGCAAGGGTGTGCTGGCACCGACTTTCGGCTGGGTTGCGACCAGGCTTGTTGCCAACCATGACGTGGTCCAGATGCACCTGCCGCAGTTCGACGCGCCGGGTGTGGCCCTGCGCGCCCGCCTGCTCCGCAAGCCGGCGGTGCTCACCTATCACTGCGACCTGTTGCTGCCGCCGGGAGGCTTCAACCGGGTGGTCAATGCAGTGGTGGATTTCCAGAACAACATGGCAGGCAGGCTGTCGAATCACATTGTGACATACACCCAGGATTACGCAGACAACTCGCCATATCTTTCGCGTTACAAATCCAAGCTGACGCCGATCCTGCCGCCAGTGGAGCTGCCGGATCCGCTGCCTGGCGCGGTGGAGGCGTTTGCTGAGGAACACCATACCAATGAACGGCATCCTGTTATCGGGATGGTCACCCGTTTTGCTTCCGAGAAGGGTATCGAAATCCTTTTAGGAGCTCTGCCTACGATATTGAAGAAATATCCAAAGGCACAGATCTTATATGCGGGCCAGCACCAGAATGTTATGGGCGAACAGGCTTATTTCGACCGATTGAGCCCCCAGATTCGGGAATATGAAATATCTGGTCATTGGAAATTTTTAGGTAACCTTGCTCCTGTTGAACTTGCCGCAGTCTATCCCAACCTGGATGTACTGACCGTCCCTTCGCTAAACTCCACCGAGGCATTCGGCCTGGTGCAGATCGAAGCGATGATGAACGGCGTGCCGTGTGTCCCGTCGGCGCTGCCGGGAGTACGGCAGCCGGTCAAAATGCATGGGATGGGACGTGTGGCCCGCATCGGCGATCCGGCCGATTTGGCGGAATGCATCCTCGAGGTCCTGGATGAACCGGAAAAATATCGAGGCGATATTGAGGCCATTAAAACATCCTATAAACCGGCTTCGATCGCAGCAGAATATGAAAAGCTGTTTGCAGCGTCTGATGAAGAAAGGAAGATCGTAATGCAACCTGCAGGATTTGGGCTCGGCCCCAGCGAAATGCTCATTGTGATCCTGTTGCTTGGCCTGCCGATCGTTTCCTTAATTGACCTGGCAAGGAGAAAGCTAACCGGAATCCCACTGGCGATCTGGGCGGTTTTCATTTGTGTTGTTCCGTTCATGGGCTCGATCGCCTATTGGATCATCAGACCCTCTGCTGAGAGTAAAGCTTGAACAAGGACTTTTTATTTTTACAATTACGTGATCTTCCCTACTTCCGCGCCTTTCTGCGCGCCGTGGAAAGCACGTATTACCAGGACCTGCCCCTGCCCGCCCCGGTCTATGACGTGGGCTGCGGCGACGGTCATTTCGCCTCCCTGACCTTTGAGAACAAGATCGACGTGGGACTCGATCCCTGGCATGGGCCCATCCATGAGGCCAAGAAGTACGGCGCCTATAAATCGCTGGTGGAGGCAGATGGCGCGAAGTCGCCTTTTCCTTCGGGATATTTCGCCAGCGGATTCAGCAACTCGGTCCTCGAGCATATCCCGCACATCGACGCGGTGCTGGCGGAAACGGCACGGGTATTAAAGAAGGATGCGCCCTTTTACTTCTGCGTTCCCAACACAAGATACTTGAGTGAGCTTTCGATCTCACGCGTTCTGGGTCAGGGCTATACCGAATGGTTCCGTAAAATCTCACGCGTGAGTCATGCCGATGAACCGGATATCTGGCAAAGACGACTGGAACAGGCAGGCTTTAAGCTCGAGCGTTCCTGGCATTATTTTTCACCCGCCTCCATGCGCGTGTTAGAATGGGGCCATTATTTTGGCGTCCCATCGGTCTTCGCACGGGCCTTGACCGGAAGATGGATCATCGTGCGCGAGCCATGGAACCTGTGGCTGACAAAGAAGTACGTAAGCAAATATGCCTCGCCTGAGCCGGTGGACAACGGGACATTCACGTTTTATATCGCGAGGAGAAAGTAAGCGGGTAAACAAGTAGACACGTATACAAGTACACAAATGATTCTCTCCTGTGTACCTGTTTACTTGTGTACTTCTCTACCTGTGTACTAAAACCCATGCCTTTCGACGAAAAGTATTTTTCCACGCATACCTATGCCAATATCACCTTCGCCAGGTACAGCATGTACTGGTGGTCGAACCGCTTTAACGCCATCCTGGCGCGGCGGTATGGGAAACCTGGCGCGCGCCTGCTGGAGATCGGCTCCGGCATGGGACACCTGGTCGGCCAGCTGGAGGACACCTTCGAAACCTATGGCATGGATCTGAACCACTGGGCGGTCAAACAATCGAAATCTGTTGTCGAAAAAACACAGCTGCAGACCGCCAGCGCCCAGGAGCTTCCCTATCAGGATGGAGTGTTTAACGTTGTGATCATCAAGCACATCGTGGAACACCTGCCTGATCCTGCAAAAGCGATCCGGGAGATCGGGCGGATCACCGAACCTGGCGGAACCCTGATACTCGCCACGCCCAACCTCGATTCGCTATTGAAGCCGTGGAAGGGCGACAACTGGATCGGCTACCAGGACCCGACCCACATTTCGCTGAAGCGCCCTGCCGAATGGCTCGAGTTCATTCGTAGTGCCGGCTTCAGCCCGCTCAAAGTTTTCTCCGATGGCTTCTGGGATGTGCCCTATATTCGCTACGTCCCGAGGCAAATCCAGAAATTATTTTTTGGCTCGCTCGGTGGCTTCCAGGCGATCACAAGCTGGACCTTTCTTCCCCCGCGCTGGGGGGAAAGTATTTTAGTAATTGCAGAAAAGAAGTAATCCATCTCCGCGAAGGTTGTGTCAGTTTCATTGCACCTCTTGAAAAAACCTTTGCCAGGGTATCTAATAAGAGAAAAGACATGAGTGAGGAGAATCCAAAAACCGGCCGGTACCCGTTGGGCGAACCCAGCGTGCTCGACTACGTCAAGTCACTGCTCCACTTCGGTGGCAGCGAGCGGATTCGCATCCCGGAGGATGGTCAGTCACCGGTTATCAGAGATCCGCAGTCAGAAGAAAAACCTGTAGTGGCCGACGCTCTGGTTACAGCCGCGGCACTTCAAGTGGGGGAAGCTGAGCCGGAGGCGATCGCTGCTACTGAACTTGAGGTGGCTGCCCAGGAATCTGTTTCCCGCGTTCCGTCTTCCGGACCGTTTCCCTGGCGCTCCCTGCTCGCGCTCTTCCTTGGCCTGATCGGCCAGCGACTCTTCGAGCCGCCTCCCACAACCATTCCTTTGGGATATTTTTTCTACATTGGCGCGTTCATCCTATTTGGTTGGGCAATCCGCCGCGGCGAGTGGACGCTATCGCCTCTTCTCCCTCACTCTGAAGGCAGTGACCCGCAAACATATCGTCTACCTTTCCTGGTAGCCAGCCTTGTGCTGGGCATTGCGGCCTTTGCTACGTTAGGGGACAATCTCTTTACAACTGGCAATTTCATGCTCTGGATCCTGGCAGTCGCAGCCTTTATCTGGGCATTCTGGCTCCGCAAAAACAGCCCGAATACGCCTGCTGAAAAAGGCACGGGATTCCGTGATCCCTGGTTTGTCTTCATCATTGCCGCGACCGTGCTGGTCTTCTTCTTCCGCTTTTATCAAACTCAAACCGTGCCGCCTGAGCCGTTCAGCGATCATGCTGAAAAAATCCTGGATGTGTACGATGTCTCTCAGGGACAGACCCACATCTTCTTCACGCGCAACACGGGCCGCGAAGCCTTCCAGATGTACTGGACGCTGCTCGTCGCCAATATCTTCGGCACCGGTCTCTCCTTCCTCAGCCTGAAGCTTGGCACAGCCATCCTCGGCTTTTTAACTCTGCCCTTCATTTATCTGCTTGGCAAGGAGATCGGCGGGCGCCGCGTCGGGTTGTTTGCCTTCCTCATGGTAGGGATCGGGTACTGGCCCAACGTGATCAGCCGCGTGGGACTGCGCTTCCCGTTGTATCCGCTCTTTGTGGCGCCCACGCTCTTTTTCCTGATCCGCGGCCTGCGGACCCGCGACCGCAATGATTTCCTGCTCTCCGGCCTGTTCCTGGGACTCGGCCTGCATGGCTATAGTCCCTTCCGGATCGTGCCTTTTGTGGTCATTGCCGCGTTTGTGCTGTTCTGGCTCCACGACCAGTCCAAAGGCGCGCGCAAGGACGCGGTCATCTGGCTGGCGCTGCTTGCGTTTACATCCCTGTTCGTATTCCTTCCGCTCCTGCGATACTGGGTGGACAATCCGGACATCTTCGGCTTTCGGGCAGCTTCCCGCCTGAGTGGTATCGAGAATCCGATCACCCAGCCGATCTGGCAGATCTTTATTTCCAATGTCTGGAATGCGCTCAAGATGTTCAACTTCAACGATGGACAGATCTGGGTCAATTCGGTGACAGATCGCCCGGCCCTGGATATCGTTTCAGCGCTCCTTTTTGTATTTGGTTTTGTGCTGGTACTGGTACGCTATATCCGCAAGCGCCACTGGCTGGATTTGTTCCTGCTGGTCTCCATCCCGCTGCTGCAACTCCCTTCCACCCTGTCCCTTGCCTACCCGGGAGAAAACCCCGCGCTGAACCGGGCCGGGGGTGCCTACATCCCCGCCTTTATCCTGGCAGCGCTGGCGCTCGATGGTTTGATCTCTGCCATCGGGCTGGGAAAGCCAGCACCCAACCGCAGTGAGGGGAGGCGGTCAATCGTTGCCTGGGGACTGCTGGCGCTCCTGCTGGTGGGCTCCGCCCGTCAGAACTACGACCTGGTCTTCCGCCAGTATTACCAGTCGTTCCGCGCCGGCTCTTGGAACTCGTCCGACATGGGCAAAGTAATCCAGGAATTCGAGCAGACCTACGGGCCGCAGAATGTGGATAACATCTGGATCGTACCCTTCCCCTATTGGGTGGATACGCGCCTGCCGGCCGTCTGGGCGGGCATCCCGAACCGCGACATGGCCATGTGGCGGGAAAACCTGGCGGACACGGTAGAATTACAGGGACCCAAGTTGTTCATGGCCAAGGCCAACACGGATGATCCGAATGGGAACGACCAGGAGACTTTGAACGTCCTTGAGTCGCTGTATCCGAACGGGATGCTGCGCCTGTTCGATTCAGATGTACCGGGCCATGATTTTTGGATCTTTACCGTGCCGAATTGATTCTGTCATCGTGAGGAGGGCTTCCCTGGCACCGCCCGTGATTTTGAATTGCTAGGCAATTCATAGCAAATCAGGCAGGTGTAGCCCGACGAAGCGATCTCCGTATTAAATTGTCACTCTCAATTCTTTGAGCGCCGCCGTGCACCACTGCACGATAATGTCAAACTGGCGGCTGGAGACTATGAAGCAACGCGAAAAATATCCATGGATGTATGATGTTCTTTTCCTGCTGGTATTTGTGCTGGCAGGTTATTTGCGTTTAACGGGTGTGAACTGGGGCGAGGGCCAGCACCAGCATCCGGATGAAAATTTCCTGGAGGGCGTACTGGCCGGTCTGCAGGCCCAAAAGTGTACGGACGCATCCATCCCTGTGGAAGCCTGCCCTGCCGAACAGAAGACCTGGCTGGGCATCGGGGATTACTTCAACAGCAAGACCTCCACCCTCAACCCCTATAACCGCGGCTACAACTTCTTTGTGTACGGCGACCTGCCGATGACAATTACCCGCGTGGCCGTGGATGCGATGAAAATCAGCGACGTGAAGATGCTCGGCCGCCAGTTCTCGGCGCTGGCAGACCTGTTCACGATCCTCTTTTTGTACCTGGCCGTCTCGCGCCTGTACAACCGGCGTGTGGCGGTGCTTGCGTCGCTCTTTTCCGCGCTGGCGGTGCTGCAGATCCAGCAGTCGCATTTTTTCACAACCGACCTGTTCGTCAACGCCTTCGCCTTCCTGGCAGTCTACCTTGCCGTCCGTATCCTGGATGCCCGGGGGCCAGAAATATGGTTTACGAGGCAGAGGTTGTTCCCGCCGAGCCAGTGGATGTTGTGGATTACCAATTACAAATCACCGCTGACGAAGACACTTCACCCAAAAAAGAAAACTGGTTTGCCAGCTATCGTCCTCTGCTTACCAGCCCCCTGTTTTTGCTGAGCATCGGCTTTGGAGTTGCCTTCGGCATGGCACTGGCCTCCAAAGTCAACATTTATCCGCTGGCGCTCCTGCTCCCCGGCGCCTTTGCCGTCCGTCACCTGGAGCAAAACAAGGGCACGGACATCCGGTCGTTCAAGCAGGAATACTGGTATTGGATCATCGCCTGCCTGGTTGCGGGCGGGCTGGCCGCCGTCATTTCGTTCCGCATCTTCCAGCCCTACGCCTTCGACGGCATCGGCGTGAATCCGCAGTGGATCGCCAACATCCAGGAACAGCGCGTCCAGGCCAAGGGTGATGCCGACCTGCCGTGGAACCTGCAGTGGGCGCGGCGCTCGCATCTGTATTCCTTCGAGAACCTGACCCAATGGGGCCTCGGCCTGCCGCTGGGCATCCTGGCCTGGGCGGGATTCCTGCTGATGGGCTGGCGGATCTTCAAGCGAGAGTGGCGTCACGCGCTGCTCTGGGGCTGGACCGCGCTGTATTTCCTCTGGCAGTCCCTGCAGTTCAACCCCACCATGCGCTACCAGCTGCCGATCTATCCGTTGTTGTGCATGATGGCGGCGTGGTTCGTCTTTGAGATTGGCAGGAACTTAATATTCCAACGTCCACACGTTCCAGGGTCCGAACCTTTTCGGCGGCTTTTATTGGAATTACTGTTGTCGTCCTGACTGCGGCCTGGGCATTTGCCTTCCACAGCATTTATATCCGGCCTGAGCCGCGAATTGCGGCCTCACGCTGGATCTTCCAGAACATCCCCGGCCCGATCAATGTACACATCGATACGGGCCAGGATGGAACTGCTCCCTACAATCAGCCCCTGCCCTTCCCAGCCGGAACCACCATTCAGCCGCCGATGCCTTATCAGACATCGTTCACTGCCCAGAGTGATGGCCTGTTAAAGGAAATCCTGCTTGCGCATGTGGCCGCTTTTCCAGATCAGGTACCTCCCCAGCTGCATCTGACTGTCTGGCAAAATCCGAACGACCCGCAACCGCTTGCCTCCACGTTTACAAACTCATCCGAGGATGTAACGACGGCTTTATCCCAGGCTGGCGACCTTCGATCCGGCGCCCGTACTGACTGCGAACCAGACGTATTTCCTGAAGTTTGAACTGGCATCCTCCGACGGAAATGTGGATGTTTGCGGCCCGATAAGCATTTCAATGAACACAGCAAGCCAGGCAAGCAAACAGACCGTTGATGCCTCCGAGCCGTGTACAGTAACGGGTGAGAGTCCCTATCTGATCCCCTTTGCTCCCCAGGTGGATGGGACGCTGGACCAAGTGGTAGTGGAACATGCTGTAAACCCGGATGCAAGTGCAACACCCGGCACGAAGACTCTCAGTCTTTTGATCTCCAACCAACCCAATCCGACAGCAGAGCAATCGACTGCAAGCGCTTCCGTTAAGGGAACCTTTGACACCTCCGGGGACCCGCGCGGCGACTCCTATACGCTTGACTCTCGATCAACCCATTGCAGTGAAGAAGGGCGACCAGTATTACCTGAATCTTGCCGTCGACTCGGGCGTGCTCACTTTAAACGGAGCTGCAGTGAGCAATGAGACCGACTACGACTACGGCCTGCCCTTCCGCGTGGATGGCTACGACGCGTTCGGCGGCATCTATCGCGGCGACCTGACCGAGCAGGTCTACTGGGATGACAATGCCGACAAGCTCAACCGCTTTGAAGATATCCTCAACCAGACCGATTATATTTTCATCCCCACCAATCACCAGTATGCCCAGATCACGCGCCTCCCGGAGCGCTATCCATTGACGACCTATTACTACCGGGAATTGATGGGCTGTCCCCAGGATGCAGATATCATCCAATGCTACTACGAAGCAAAGCCCGGTGATTACAAAGGCAGGCTCGGGTTCGACCTCGTTGCAGTCTTTGAAACATTCCCCAAGCTGGGAAACTTCGAGATCAACGACCAGTATGCAGAGGAGGCCTTCACCTTCTACGACCATCCCAAGGTGTTGGTCTTCAAGAAGAATGAAAATTTCAACATTGCCGAAGTGCAGTCCTCGCTGAGCAGTGTGGACCTGACAAAGGCCGTCCATCTCACGCCGCGCCAGTTCAAAGGCTATTCCAACCTTATGCTGCCCGCAGCCAAGCTCGCCCTGCAGCGCGCCGGCGGGACCTGGTCACAGCTGTTCGATTACAACTGGGCGTGGAATAAATATCCCGTCCTGGGTCTCCTGATCTGGTATATCTTCATCTTTCTCCTGGGGCTGGCCGTCTACCCGCTGGTCCGCCTGGCCATGCCCGGCCTGGCAGACAAGGGCTATCCGCTCAGCCGCGCCCTGGGACTGGTGCTGTTCGGCTACCTGGCATGGATCGGCGGCTCGCTGGGGATTCCCTATACCCGCACCACGATCGCCATCATCTTTGTGCTGATCCTGCTCATCGGGGGCGGGCTGGCCTGGTACCAGCGCGACGAGCTGCGCCAGGAATGGCGCGAGAAGCGCAAATATTTCCTGATGGTCGAGGGACTCTTCCTGGGGTTCTTCCTGTTCGACCTGCTCATCCGCCTCGGCAACCCGGACCTGTGGCATCCCGCCAAGGGCGGCGAGCGGCCGATGGATTTCTCGTACTTGAACGCGGTCATCAAGAGCACATCCTTCCCGCCATATGATCCATGGTTTGCGGGCGGGTATATCAACTACTATTATTATGGTTTCGTGCTGGTTGGGACGCCGATCAAGCTGCTGGGCATTGTCCCGTCCATCGCCTATAACTTTGTCCTCCCGACACTGTTTGCCATTGTCGGCATCTGCGCCTTCTCGATTGGATGGAACTTGATAACAAGGGATAAGGATGAGGGGACAGGGAGATGACCTTTCCCCTTCCATCCCCAACCCTTCTCCCCTAATCAGTGGGCTGGCCGCCTCGGCCTTCACCCTGTTCCTCGGCAACCTTGGGACGATCCAGATGATCTACCAGAAGCTGCAGCAGATCGGCTCGGCGGGCACGTTCGGCTGGGATCCCTCCATTTCCATCTTCGAGCGCCTGACCTGGGCTGCCCAGGGACTTTCCGCGGTGCTCAAGGGCACACCGCTCGCCTTCGGATACGGAGACTGGTACTGGAACCCGAGCCGCGTCGTCCCGCCTTTGGGAGGCAACGAGATCACCGAGTTCCCGCTGTTCACTTTCATTTACAGCGACCTGCACGCCCATATGATCGCCATGCCGCTGGCGCTGCTCGCCCTGAGCTGGGCACTGGCGATCGTGGTGGGACGCGCCCAATGGCGAAACCGGTGAACGGCCGCGCTGGAGTCTCGTTGTGGGTGGTCTCATTATCGGCGCGCTCTACCCATCCAACCTGTCGGATATTTATACGTATCTGCCTGTGGGGCTGGTGGCGCTGGGATATGTCATCTGGCGCTACGCAGACGCGCCCTCGTTCTACAAACGGCTGGGTCTTGTGGTCGGGGCACTGGCTGCCTTGACCGTTCTTTCCTTCATTATGTACCAGCCCTACCGGGAGTGGTACAGCCAGGTCTACAGCTCGCTCGACCCCTGGAAGGGACCCTTCACCCCGATCGGATCCTATCTTACCCACTGGTCACTTTTGCTTGTTCGTGGTCGTCTCATGGATGGCCTGGGAAACGCATGAGTGGATGGCGGCGACACCGGTCTCATCGCTCAGGAAGCTGAAGCCTTATCAACTGCTGATCGAAGGCTTTATTGTCCTGATCGTGATCGCATTGCTCTACCTTCAATACCGTGAGAACAGTTTCAGTTTCCCAGGGCTAAGTGTGGCCTGGATCGCGCTTCCCATTGCAGCCTGGGCGGGTGTGCTGATCCTGCGTCCCAAACTGCCGGATACGAAGCGCTTCGTACTGTTCCTGATCGGTACAGCGTTAATCATTACGATCGTCGTGGAATTGGTCGTGGTGCGAGGCGATATCGGGCGGCAGAACACCATCTTCAAGTTCTATCTGCAGTCCTGGTTCCTGCTGGCGGTCAGTGCCGGGGCGGCCCTGGCCTGGACAATCCCTGCCTTCTTCAACAAATGGCTCCGGGTTGGCGCATCGTCTGGCAGACCGCCATGATCCTGCTGGTGGCAGGCGCGGCCCTGTTCACCGTCACCGGCATTTCGGGCAAGATACACGACCGCTGGATCGTTGAAGCGCCGCACACGCCTCGATTCGATGACCTTCATGAAGTATGCCCAATATGACGACTTTCGGCCAGCGCCTGGACCTGAGCGAGGACTACCGCGCCATCCGCTGGATGCAGGCAAACGTCAAGGGCTCGCCGGTCATCGTGGAAGCCAACTGTGTCGAATATCACTGGTGCACACGCTTTACCATTTACACAGGCCTGCCCGGAGTGGTCGGCTGGAACTGGCACCAGCGCCAGCAGCGCGGGTTGATGTCCACCTGGGTGGAGGACCGCGTGGGCGAGATTGGGAATTTCTACAACAGCATCGACGTGGAGTACGCCCGCTCCTTCCTCGATAAATATGATGTCAGTTATATTATTGTCGGCCCTCTGGAGCGGGCTGCGTATACCCCCGAAGGCATTGCCAAGTTTAAGCAATTTGAAGGAAAATACTGGACCGAAGTCTACCGTGATGGGGACACGGCCATCTATCAGGTCATCCCCCAATAGGAAAGGGAAAGCATATGATCTACCATATTACATCGCGCACGGCCTGGAACCAAGCCCGTGCAACGCGGCGATTACCGTGCTGAAAGTCTTGAGACTGAAGGCTTCATCCACTGCTCGACCGATGAGCAGGTGATCCCGGTTGCCGAAAAATTTTATAAGGGACAGGAGGATCTGCTTCTGCTGGTGATCGAACCCGATCGCCTGACCTCGGACCTGAAGTGGGAGCCGCCTGCCGAGGGAGCACCCCCTCCTGGCGTTCCTGAAGGCGCCCTCTTCCCGCATATCTACGGCCCCATCAACCTGGAGGCGGTAGTCCGGGTTCTCGATCTGCAATCCGCACCGGACGGAAAATACAATTTTCCTCAACTCTAATTCCTTCCTGCTCACATGACTGCTTTCATCTCCTGGTACATCGTCATCACAATTCTGGGCTGGCTGTCCTTTCCGCTGGCATACCATCTTTTTCCCGCGCTGGCAGATCGCGGCTATACCCTGGCACGCGCCTTCGGCCTGCTGGTCTGGGGTTATGTCTTCTGGCTGTTTGCCTCGCTGGGATTTGCACAGAACGATGCGGGCGGACTTCTGCTGGGATTGCTGGTATTGGTCGGATTGAGCGGCTGGGCGTATATTTCGGATCGAGGACCAGGGACGGTAGACCGTCAATCGGTCGACGGTCCATCGGTCCATGATCGATTGGGTGCGTAAAAATGCCAGGCTGATCCTCACTACCGAAATCCTGTTCCTCATCGCCTTTGCCTGCATGGCTTTTATCCGCGCCAACAACCCGGAGGTCACCACGGCAGGCGGGGAAAAGTGGATGGAAGTGGCTTTCATCAACGCCATCCTGCATTCGCCGACCTTCCCACCGCATGACCCGTGGCTCTCGGGCTACGCCATCTCGTATTATTACTTTGGCTATGTGATGGCTGCCATATTGGCCAAGCTGACCGCGGTATCGGCCCCTGTGGCTCACAACCTGATGCTCTCACTGATCTTTGCGCTTGAGCGCCATTGGGGCTTATGGATTGCTATATGACCTGTTATCAGCATATCGCCGCTGGCGTGGTGATGAAGAAGAGGGAACGGGAGTCCTGCCCGCGCTTGGTGCTTTCCTGGCGCCGCTGTTCCTGTTGATCACAAGCAATCTTGAAGGATTTCTTGAAATCGCTTCACAACAGGGGCATCGGCTGGATGTTCAAAGCGGACGGTACTGCCACGTCCCCGTTCTGGTCCTGGATCAACCTGCAGGTCCTGACCGATCCACCTGCCCGGCCGCTGAGCTGGATCCCAAATCAATATTACTGGTGGTGGCGCGCCTCGCGTGTGCTGCAGGATTATGACCTGAACGGCAACCGGCTGGAAGTCATCGACGAGTTCCCCTTCTTCTCCTATCTGCTCGGCGACCTGCACCCGCATGTGCTGGCGATGCCGTTCAACCTGCTGGCGATCGCCGTCGCATTGAACATCTTCCTGGGCGGCTGGCAGGGCAAAATCGACCTGTTCTTCGGCGAGCTTAAGATCAACAAAACAGGCTTCTTCACCATTGCCCTGGTATTGGGCGGGCTGGCATTCCTCAATACCTGGGACATCCTGCCGGGCGCGGCGCTGATCGTCTTCAGCTACGCGCTGGCCCGGGTCCGCCAGTCCGGCTGGGGTTGGGAGAGGATCGAGGACGTTCTGCTGCTGGGCATCCCGGCTGTAGTGACGGCCTTCCTGATGTATCTTCCATTTTTTGTTGGCTTCGATTCCCAGGCGGGCGGCATTGTTCCCGAACTTCATGTTCGTGACGCGCGGCGCGCACCTGTGGGTGATGTGGGGAACGCTGTTCCTCCCCTTGCTGGCTTATCTGATTTATCTCTGGCGCAGCCATGCACCCGCGAACTGGCGGGCCAGTATTTTCACCGTCCTGGGATTTTTGATCCTTCTGGTCGCGGCCATGTTCTTCGTCGGCTTTCTTGGATGGAAACTCAAGCCCGACCTGGTGAACAGTGTTTTGCAGTCCCAAGGCCGCGACGTCGGGACCTTCATCGCCGACAGCCTGAAGCGCCGCGGGACGAACATCGGCAGCCTGCTCACCCTGCTGGCACTGCTCATCCCGGCACTGGCATTCCTCTTCCGCAAAAAGGAACCTGCGAGAAAACTATTCGACGAATATTCAACCGTCTGCATTTATTCTTTTAGTGATCTCCCTTGGCACGCTCCTCATCCTGGCGCCGGATTTCTTTTATTTGCGTGATAATTTTGGTTATCGAATTAACACCGTATTCAAATTCTATTACCAGGCCTGGATCCTGCTCTCGATCGCGGCCGCGTTCACCGTTGTCGTTCTGCTGTCCGAATTGCGCGGGCTGGCTTCCATTCTTTATACAGGGTTCATTATTATTGTGATCGCCATGGGACTGTTCTATCCGGTCTTCAGCATTCCCAGTAAAACGGATAATTTCAAGGCCGGCAATCCCTCCCAAAGAACGTTGGATGGGTCCGCCTATCTGGCCGGCTTCCTGCCCGAGGACTACCAGGCCTTCGCCTTTATGAAAACCCTTGTGCCCGGTGTGGTGGCGGAGGCGGTTGGCGGACAGTACAGCGAGTATGCCCGTGTCTCCACCTTTACCGGCATGCCCTCCGTTCTGGGATGGCCGGGACACGAAGGCCAGTGGCGTGATACTGCCCTGCAGGGCACGCGCAAGGATGACATCCAGACCCTCTACTCTACACCCGACTGGGCCAGCGCCCAGGAGATCATCAACCGCTACAACATCCGCTATGTGTACGTGGGGCCGCTCGAGCGCTCCACGTATCCTGTCAACGAGGAGAAATTCAGTCTCTTCCTGAAACCTGTCTACCAGCAGGGCAATGTAAGCATTTATGAGGTTCCTTCTTCACCTGATTAAGTGAAACAAGAAGTCCTCCGCGCTTAGCGGAGCGAGGACACGCTCGCCGGCCGAATGCAGTCGAAGGACGCTTAACAAAAGCAGTCTTCGCGCAAAGGGTTGATTCATTATCGAAAGAGATTTCCCCTCCAGATACGAAGATTCAGCTTTTGCAACCCCGGCCGATTTTGTGATTTGCTTGGCAAATCAGGCAATGACAGAATATACAGAGTAAAATAATCTCATGAACGCTCCACAACTCAAATATGAAGGCTGGTTCTATGGCCTTGCATTTCTCCTCGCCCTGGGTCTACGTCTCGTCCAGCTCGGTGCTCCGCCGCTCACCGACTCAGAAGCGACCCTCGCCCTGCAGGCGCTTCACATTGTAAATGGAACGCGTCCGCTCCTTGGGCCGCAGCCTGCCTACATCCTGCTGACCAGTGTCCTCTTCCTGATTTTTGAAAGCACGAACTTTTTGGCGCGCATTGTCCCTGCCATCGTGGGAAGCACCATGGTATTCGCCCCCATGCTCTTCCGTGAAAAGCTCAGGCCGCGCCCGGCCTTGATCCTGGCCTTCCTGTTCGCCATCGACCCGGGATTTGTGGCGCTGTCCCGCCTGGCCGGAGGTGTTGTTCTGGCCGTGACTTTCACCCTCTTCGCCTGGGGGATGTGGAACCATCGCCGCTTTGTGCCGGCGGGAATATTTGCCGGTCTGGCCCTGCTCTCCGGGACATCCATCTGGATGGGTTTGCTGGGCCTGGGACTCGCATGGCTCTTCATCCGGGGCGTGGAAAGAAAACCTCTTACGGAAGGTCCTGAAGACTCGGATATCCCGGTTTTCGACCCTGACAGCAGCGGTGAACAGATCGATAAGCCCCAATTACCAGTTACGAATTACGAAATACGCCCGCTTGCTCTCGCCCTGGTTGCCACCCTGATCCTTGCAGGAACGCTTTTCTTTACGGTCCCCAGCGGCCTGAGCGCCTGGGTCTCCTCCCTGCCTGCCTTCCTGGTCGGATGGGTGACATCCGCGGTGATGACGCCCGGCCGCATGCTGTTCACGTTGTTCGTTTATGAGCCTTTAGGGCTCTTCTTCGCCATCCTTTCGCTGATCCGCGGCTTCCGCACCGGGAAGCCGGCGCATTATCCGTCTAAGCATCTGGCTGGCGGTGTCGCTGCTGCTGGCGGTCTTTTACCGGCAGGTGGGTGAGCTTGCCTGGGTGATCCTGCCCCTGCAGGCCCTTGCGGCACTCGAGATCGCGCACAGCCTGAATGTATTCTCCTCCGAGAGGATCGAAGTGGGCGTGGTGACCACTGCTCTTTTGATCCTGATGGTCTATATCTGGTTTGATATCGCCGCGATCGGACTTGACCCCTTCAACCAGTTTGTCACAGCCATTCCTTTGATCGGCAGCATTCAGAACCCGCGCTATGCGATCCTGTTTGGGGCGCTGGGGATCCTGGTCCTTTGCATACTGTTCGTCGCCTTTGGCTGGTCTGCACGGATCGCCTGGCTGGGAACCGCATGGGCCTTCCTGATTTTCCTGACCATCTACAGCCTTGGCGCTGCCTGGGGCGGAAGCGGTGTCCGAAACGCGACCGGGGTGGAGCTATGGACGACCGACTCCAGGCCGGCACAGGCCGCGCTGCTGCTGCAGAGCGTAAATGAAGTCTCGGAAATGAGCGTTGGGGAGGACCAGTCCCAGCCGGTCACGATCATGGGCGTCAATTCCACCGCCCTCGAATGGCTTCTGCGGGATCATTCCGTGGCAAAGGTCGCTGCCCTCGACCCGCAGGCGACACCGCCCCTGATCATCACCCCGCCCATGGACAACCTAAGTCTGCCGGCGGCCTATCGCGGCCAGGACTTCACCTGGCGGCAGCGTGTGCAGTACGAATCCATGCAGCGGCCCGAATGGTGGCGCTGGCTGGTCAACCGCCAGCTGCCACGCGAGGATGAGATGATCGTCCTGTGGGCCCGCGACGATCTCTTCCCGGATGCGCGCCAGACTTCACAATAACAATCGAGTACCGCCTGTATTCTGACTTTAAATATCGGTCAGCAAATCATTTAGATCGTTGACGTGTTAATAAGACAAGCGGCAAAACACCATCGCAGGAGCAACCCGACGAACATGACAGAATCCCTTAAGCCCTCAGGTCTTTCCGTAGCGGAGCAAATGAGCAGCCTTCCCTCCATTATCGCCATAGACGGGCCCGCTGCCTCGGGCAAATCCACGCTCGGCTTGAAGCTTGCCCAGGCTCTCGGTTATCTATTCTTCGACACCGGTGTGATGTACCGCGCTGTCACCTGGCTGGTGCTGGATCGCGACGTGGATGTAAACAACGAAGCCGCGGTCACTTCCCTGGCAGAGGAAACACCCATCGAGGTCGCCCCGGCCTCTCTTCCCGATGGGCGCACGAGCGACGTCATCGTCGATGGACGGGATATCACCTGGGAGACGCGCCTGCCCGAAGTGGAGCGGAATGTGTCCATGGTATCCGCCTACCGCGGGGTGCGGGCAGCACTGAGCCAGCAGCAGAGGCGCATCGGCCTGCGCGGCAACGTGGTCATGGTTGGACGCGACATTGGGACGGTCGTCCTGCCAGAAGCGGACCTCAAGATCTACCTGGTTGCAACTGCTGAAGAGCGCGCCAGGAGGCGCTATGATGAGATCCTGGCACGCGGCGAACTGGCGGACTACCAGGAAATTCTTGCCAAGGTCATCGAGCGCGACCGGATCGATTCGACCCGCGACGTGGCCCCGCTAAAACCAGCGGAGGACGCCATCCTGCTGGACTCTGACAAATTGAACGCCGAAGAAGTCTTCGAAAGAGTCCTGGCCTTGTGTCGATGAGCGAGGTGTACAGGGTTCCCCTGCGCTATAAAATCAGTCGCCCCATTTTAAAAGCGGTCTTCCGGTTCCTGTTTCATACCCTTGGACGCGTGACGATTACGGGCAAAGAGAATATCCTGCGTGGCAGGCCATGCGTGGTTGCCATGAATCACGTTTCGATATTTGATCCGCCGCTGGCCGGATCCTTCTGGCCGGGACCGCTGGAGGTCATCGGCGCGGTCGACGTGTTCGACAAGCCCTTTCAGGGGCAGATCCTGCGGGCCTATGGCGTCATCCCCGTCCACCGCGGCGATTATGACCGTCCACTGCTGACCCGGATGGTCAAGATTATTGAGGCAGGCAATCCTTTGCTAATTGCGCCCGAAGGTGCCCGCTCTCATGTCCCGGGCCTGTTACAGGCAAAGCAGGGTGTGGCATATTTGATCGAAAAGACAGGTGTACCAGTGGTGCCGGTTGCCCTTGTAGGCACGACCGAGGACTTCTGGCAGCGTGCAAAGCGCGGCGAACGGCCTCTGCTCGAGATACGGATCGGAAAGCCCGTCCTGCTTCCTGAGATTACAACAAAGGGCACCGAAAGACATGAGGCGCGACAATACAATGCCGACCTCGTTATGCGCCATATCGCTGGTTTATTACCCGTGGGATATCGTGGAGTGTATGCAGAATCAGCCATCTTCCCTTCCTAAGCCCGTCACCGAATTCTGGCGGCCCGAGTGGGTCGCACTACCTCGTCTGACTCCTGCCCGGCGGATCTTTCGTCACTTTGCACAGTCGATGTTATGGCTCATCTCCGTGCTTACCATGAAATCCAGGGTATGCGGCATGGAAAACTTCCCGAAAAAAGGTCCTGCTCTGGTGATCATCAACCATCTCGGCGACGCGGATGCAGTTCTGCTGGGCGCCTCCATCCCTTATCCAATCGATGCCCTGGGTAAGATCGAGCTGCACGAGCACCCGGTTGTGGGCGGAATATTTCGCGGCTACGGGGTGATCTGGATCCACCGCGGCCGGCCAGACCGGAAGGCACTCCATGCCGCGCTCGAGGGTCTCGCAGAGGGACGGGTCATTGCCATGGCGCCGGAGGGACGCGAATCTGTCACCGGCGCGCTCGAGGATGGCAACGAGGGCGCAGCCTTTATCGCACTCAAATCCGGCGCGCCGATCGTTCCCATCGTCATGACCGGCACGGAGAACAGCCATACCTATGGACACATGAAACGGTTCAAGCGCGCCCCGGTTACATTCACGGTGGGAAAACCGTTCGTTCTCCAGGAGCCGGCCAACCGCCGTACACGGCTGCAGGATGGCACCCGCCAGATCATGGAAAAGCTGGCAGACATGCTGCCGGAATCCTACCGAGGCAATTACAGATCCCTTTCATAATCGTCCGTGCTTCACAGCGCTCCTGCCGCCTGACGCATCAATAATTTTTTTGTAGATGTCTGTAAACCAAAAATCGAATTTCAATTTAGAACTTATGCGGCACTCTGTATCAGCGGATTAACGCTATAATCCTCGTATGCAGTTCGTGACAACGCTGTTGGGCAGCCTCCCCTACCTGAATCCGCTCTCCCTGGCAGGGTGGATGGTCTGGCTGGGTCTGGCCGGGCTGCTGGTTGTCCTGCTGATCAGCTGGCGAAGGTACCAGCCTGCCTGGAACGCACAGAACTGGGGGATACTGGCGGCTTTGATCGTTGCCGCCCCGCTTACCGCCCTATTCCTTGGTATTAAATTCACAGGGGGACATGCTCTTCCGATGCCAGGCATGCCTGCCGAGGCGCCAGGCTCGACCATGATGATCCTCTCTGCCATCCCCTGGACGCTGGCCGGCGGATTACTCGGTCCTTTTGCCGCGGCAGCGATCGGGATACTCAGCGGCCTGCTACAGGGAATATGGGATACGCACAGCTTTTTCACAATGCTCGAGCTGGGATTGATGGCCGTCCTGTTCTCGGTGGCAAGCCGCCAGCGCTACCGGACACCCGTGTTTCGCCTGCTGAGAATGCCGTTATTCAGCGCCTTGATTCTTGTCCTTATCCACGCGTTTTTGTTCGTGCTGGGAGCATTTTTTGCCGTCCTGGGGACAGCCTCGATCAGCCAGCGCCTGGATTATGCCCTCAGCAACCTGGGTGTGGTCAGCCTTGCCTTTGGCGGGGAAATGCTCGTGGCCGGGCTGGTTGCGCAGCTTGTCTCCTCCAGCAGGCGCTGGGGAGGCACGACTCCCCTGCAGCCTTCCCCCGCCGAAAGAAGCATTGAGACGCGCTTCATGTGGGGCACAGGCTCGATCCTCGTCCTGTTGTTGGTCATGCTGCTCGTCGGCGACTGGATCGTTGCCGGGCGGGCCGCCCGCAATCTCCTGCAGGAACGGCTTGAGAGCCTGGCGCAGCTTGCCTCCCAGAATGTCCCGTTCTTTTTGGAGACCGGACAGAACCTGGCATCCCAGGTCGCGGGCGATCCCCGCCTTCAAGCTCCAAATGCTGATCTTGCGGGCCTTCTGAAGGAACGGATTCAGTCGGTTCCCTTCTTCCACCAGTTTGTGATCGTGGACCTGTCCAGTGGTTCCGTCCTGGCTGCCTATCCAGCGGATTCCGTCTTTGAGATCACCCGGACGGAGGAGGATGGCCTGTCCCTTGTCCAGCAGGGTGTGCCAAACCAGGTATACACGGTCCCACCTGCAAAGGAGGGCGACGCGGCCGGCGCATCCTTCCTGGCCGGCATCCCGCAGACCCAAATGGCATTGATCGGCCGCACCGACCTGGGAGCCAATCCATATACCCGTTCGCTGATCGATACACTCAACAACCTTTCCGAAGTCGAAGGCAGAGGCCAGCTGACCGCGGACGGCGTGGTCGTGTACGACTCGCAGGGCACACATACCTGGCTGAATTATGAAGGGGAACGCAGCGACCAGGCCGCCTTTTTCGATGAGACCGACTCGGTCGGCGCCCGGCAGATGGTCTATTACCAGCCGGTCGATGGCCATCCCTGGGCGGTGGTTCTCTCGATCCCTGCCCAGGCGACCCAGCAGCTTGCCATTGACATTGCCCTGCCCATCTCCCTGATGATCGTTTTGCTCGGAATTGTGGCGATGATTTTCCTGCGGGTGAACCTGCGTGTCGTCACGGGCTCCCTGCAGGGACTTGCCTCTGAGGCCAAGTATCTCTCGACCGGCAGGTTCGACCGTCCTCTCATTGTGACCGGCGAGGATGAGATCAGCGACCTGACCCATGCCTTCGAGCAGATGCGCGTCAACCTGCAGGCGCGCCTGCAGGAGCTGAACCGCCTGCTGGTAGCCAGCCAGGGAGTGGCCTCCAGCCTGACTCCCGGCGATGCGCTGCGTCCTGTGCTGGAAGCAGTGATCGCCAATGGGGCAAGCTCGGCGGCCATTGTGCTGGTACGTGACATTTTCCCCAGCGCAGCCTCCACCCCGGTCCGCTTTGCGGATGGGCCCGAACGGGATGTCTACAGGCACCTGGACCACCAATTCCTCTCGCTGGTCGAGAAACAGGAACGGCTGGTGATGGCAACGGTCTCGCGGAACCGCGGCCTGGTCCTGGACCCCAATCTGCCCCAGCCCGAATCGCTGATCGCCATCGCCCTGCGGAATGAGAGACGCTACCATGGGGTCCTCTGGGCGGCGTACAACAAACAGCATATCTTCACCGAAGCCGAGCTCCAGTACATCAGCACGCTCGCCAGCCAGGCCGCACTGGCCGTGACCAACATCGGTCTCTATCTCACAGTGGAAGTAAGCCGCCGCCAGCTGGAGGCGATCCTCAATTCCACCCCGGACCCGGTCCTGGTCACGGATGCATCCAACCGGCTCATTCTGGCGAACCCGGCAGCGAGCTCATGTTTTCGGCGTGTCGACCGGCAGGGATGAACAGCCTTTCATCGAAAAGATCATCCAAATCAAGGCCTTGCATGAACTGCTGACTTCCTCCTCCACAGAACGGCGCTCGGCCGAGGTCCGCATGCCGGATGGCAGGACCTACCTGGCCATGGCCTCCGCCATGACCGCCGATGGCCGGACGGTGGGACGTGTCTGCATCCTGCGGGATGTCTCCCAGCTCAAGGAGATCGACACCCTGAAGTCGGACTTTGTCTCCACCGTCAGCCACGACCTGCGCTCGCCGCTGACTTTGATGCGCGGCTATGCCTCCATGCTCGAGATGGCCGGGGAGCTGAACGAACAGCAAAAGAACTACGTCCGCATGATCGTGCAGGGTGTGGACAACATGGCCAAGCTCGTCAACAACCTGCTCGACCTGGGACGCATCGATTTCGGTGTGGGCTTGCAGGTGGAGAGCATCCCCGTCCTGGATATCGTCGAGCGTGTGACCAGCTCCCTACAGTACCAGGCCAAACAAAAGAACATCCCCCTGGGCGTGGAAATCCCGCGCGACCTGCCGCATGCTTTGGAGGCAGATCAGGCATTATTGCACCAGGCTCTGTATAACCTGGTGGAGAACGCCTTGAAATACACGCCTGACGGCGGTGTTGTGACCATTGGGCTGCAGCCCACACCCACAACCCTGACCTTCGCCGTCCAGGATACCGGCTGCGGCATCCCGGAAAGCGACCTGCCGCGCCTGTTCGAAAAGTTCTACCGCGGCACCAACCGGGAAGCACTCGCCCAGCGCGGCACCGGGCTGGGACTCGCCATCGTCAAATCCATCGCCGAGCGGCACAGTGGAAAAGTCTGGGTGAAGAGCGAGCTCAGCAAGGGAAGCGTTTTCTATCTGCAGATCCCGCTCGTGCAGCCCAAAAATTCACAGCACAGTTCGTGAATGCTCCAACTTCGGTAACAACTTTCTTTATACTTTCTTGACCTTTTTCCCATCCTTCTTGCCCCCGTTTTGACCGACATCTAAATAAACTAAGATCGCAAATCCCTTATGGAGGAACTATGAGCGATCTTATCTATATCGTCCTTACACTGGTGTTCTTTCTTCTCACTTTCGGCTTTATCACGGTCTGTGAGCGGCTGATGGAGGATAAGTCATGAATGTCTTGTATGTGATCACAGGCGTTATCACGCTGTTCCTGTTCGTCTATCTGGTTCTCGCATTACTGAAACCGGAGTGGTTCGGATGAATCATCTACAGCTGGATCCAACTCATTTTCTATATCGTGGTTTTGATTGCTCTGGCAAAACCACTTGGCTCGTTTATGGCAAAAGTGTACCAGGGCCAGCACACTTTTCTGGATCGTGTTCTGGGTCCCGTTGAACGGTTCATTTATCGCCTCTCAGGTGTCAACCCTGAAGAGGACATGAACTGGAAGACCTATGCCATTGCCGTGCTGCTGTTCAACGTGCCTTCGGTCTGCTTGCCGTTTATGCCTTGCAGAGGTTTCAGGCGGTCCTGCCGCTCAACCCGCAGGGACTGGGCGCGGTCACGCCCGATTCCTCCTGGAACACGGCCGTCAGCTTTGCGACCAATACCAACTGGCAGGGCTATGGCGGCGAGGTGACGATGAGTTATCTGTCCCAGATGCTCGGTCTGACCGTGCAGAACTTCGTCTCGGCTGCCACGGGCATGGCTGTCCTGGTCGCGTTGATCCGCGGCCTTGTACGCCATACTGCCAAAGGCATCGGCAACTTCTGGGTGGATCTGACCCGTACAACCCTCTACATTCTGATTCCGCTTTCGATGGTGGTGGCACTTGTCATCGTCTCACAGGGCGTGGTGCAAACATTCAGTCCCTATAAGACGGTATCCCTGCTTCAACCCACAACCGATGCAAACGGAAACACGGTCACCGAACAGGTGCTGGCCGTTGGTCCTGCCGCTTCGCAGATCGCCATCAAACAGCTTGGGCACCAACGGCGGCGGATTCTTCAATGTCAACTCCGCCCATCCATTTGAAAACGCAACACCGTTCTCGAACTTTCTCGAGATGCTGTCCATCCTCGTGATCTCCGGCGCGCTGTGCTACACCTTTGGCGTGATGGTCGGCGATACGCGCCAGGGCTGGGCGGTGCTGGCCGTGATGACGATCATCATGGTCGCCTTCCTGGGGCTGGCGGTCTGGGCGGAGCAGGGCGGCAACCCGGCCTTTACCGCCATGGGCGTGGATCAAACGCAGACCAATATCAACCCGGGCGGGAATATGGAAGGCAAGGAAACCCGCTTCGGCATTGCCAACTCGGCGCTCTGGGCAACGGTGACCACTTCTGCCTCCAATGGCTCGGTCAACTCGATGCACGACTCGTTCATGCCGCTGGGCGGGATGGTGCCGCTCTTCATGATCCAGCTGGGCGAGATCATCTTCGGCGGTGTCGGTTCGGGTTTGTATGGGATGCTGGCCTTTGTCATCGTGGCTGTGTTCATCGCCGGCCTGATGGTCGGACGCACACCGGAATATCTGGGCAAGAAGATCGAAGCCTACGAGATGAAGATGGCTTCGCTGATGCTCTTGATCCCGATCCTGCTGGCAAAGGTTGGCACGGCGATTGCAGTGGTCGCTCCGGCCGGCTCGCCACCATTTGGAACACCGGCGGCCCGCATGGCTTCAGTGAAGTGCTGTATGCCTTCTCCTCAGCGGCCAACAACAACGGCAGCGCTTTGCCGGGCTGGGCGCGAATAACCCTTCTATAACACTGCGCTGGGCATCTGCATGTTCTTTGCCCGCTACTGGCTGATCGTCCCGGCCCTGGCGATTGCCGGTCGCTTGTCAGGAAGAAGAAGGTCCCGGCCAGCAGCGGAACGCTGCCCACCCATACCCCGTTGTTTGTCGCCTGGCTGATCGGTGTGATCATGATCGTCGGTGCGTTGAGCTTCATCCCGGCCCTGGCCTTGGGACCCATCGTTGAGCACTTGATGGTTTTTGCTCATTAGAAGGATCTTAGCAATGACTATTCAAACGAAAAAACAAACTACCTATAGCCGCGAGATCTACCAGCGCGCGATCTGGGCATCCTTTACAAAACTCAACCCGCGCTGGCATGGTACGCAACCCGGTCATGTTCGTGGTGGAGGTCGGCAGCGTGTTGACCACCGCGCTGTGGATCCAGGCCCTATTCGGACAGGGGGAAGCGCCGACAGGATTTATCGGCGCGATCGCACTCTGGCTGTGGTTCACCGTTTTATTTGCCAACTTCTCCGAGGCGGTGGCCGAAGGGCGCGGCAAGGCCCAGGCCGAGTCGCTCCGCAAGGCGCGCCAGGATACGCCCGCCAAGAAATTGCGCGGCCAGGCCGCAGATGTGCAAGCCGCGCTGGCAAAGACGGAAGTCGTTTCATCCACGGCGCTGCGCAAGAATGATCTATTCCTGGTCGAAGCCGGGATATCCTCCCGGCAGACGGCGAGATCGTCGAAGGGATCGCCTCGGTGGATGAAAGCGCGGTGACCGGCGAATCGGCTCCCGTCGTCCGCGAAGCGGGCGGCGACCGCTCCGCGGTCACCGGCGGGACGCGTCTCCTCTCCGACTGGCTGATCGTGCGGGTCAGCGCCGATCCCGGCGAGGGCTTCCTCGACCGCATGATCAGCCTGGTCGAAGGCGCCAAGCGCCAGAAGACCCCCAATGAGATCGCCCTCAATATTTTGCTGGCCGGTTTCACGATCATCTTTCTGGTGGTCTGTTCCACGCTGCTGCCCTATTCGCTGTACAGCGTCAACGCGACCGGGCAGGGCACGCCGATCACGATCACCGTGCTGGTCGCCCTGCTGGTGTGCCTGATCCCCACCACGATCGGCGGGCTGCTCTCCGCCATCGGCATCGCCGGCATGGACCGCATGATCCAGCGCAATGTGATCGCCATGTCGGGCCGCGCCGTGGAAGCCGCCGGGGATGTGGATGTGCTCCTGCTCGATAAGACCGGCACGATCACGCTCGGCAACCGCCAGGCGGTGGAATTCATCCCCGTGGGCGGAATCGAGCGCCCAGGAACTGGCCGAAGCTGCCCAGCTCGCCTCGCTTGCGGATGAAACCCCGGAAGGCCGCTCCATCGTGGTGCTCGCCAAGGAAAAATTTGGACTGCGCGGACGAGCCATGGGGTCCAGCGATGAAGCGCCCGAGGGCATGCACTTCATCCCCTTCACCGCCCAGACGCGCATGAGCGGCGTGGATTTCGACGGCACCTCCATCCGCAAAGGCGCGCCGGACACGATGATCGCCCTGATTCAATCCAATGGCAATCATATGCCAGCTGACTTGCAACCCACCGTGGATAATATCGCCCGCACCGGCGGCACGCCGCTGGTGGTGTCCCGCAATAACAAGGCGCTGGGCGTGATCCATCTGAAGGATATCGTCAAAGGCGGCATCAAGGAACGCTTCGCCCAGCTGCGCAAGATGGGCATCAAGACCGTGATGATCACCGGCGATAACCCGCTGACCGCCGCCGCGATCGCCGCCGAGGCAGGCGTGGATGATTTCCTGGCGCAGGCCACGCCCGGAAGCAAAGTTGAAATTGATCCGTGAACACCAGACAGGCGGAAGGCTGGTGGCCATGACCGGCGATGGCACCAACGATGCGCCCGCCCTGGCCCAGGCCGATGTGGCCGTTGCCATGAACACCGGCACCCAGCCGGCGCGTGAAGCCGCCAACATGATCGACCTGGACAGCAACCCGACCAAACTCATTGAGATCGTGGAGATCGGCAAACAGCTTCTGATGACGCGCGGCGCGCTGACCACCTTCAGCATCGCCAACGATGTGGCCAAATACTTTGCCATCATCCCGGCCGCCTTCGCCTCCACCTACCCTGCGCTGACTTCATTGAACTTCATGCACCTGGCCACGCCGGAGAGCGCCATCCTTTCGGCGGTCATTTTCAATGCGCTGATCATCATTGCGCTGATCCCGCTGGCGCTGCGCGGTGTCCCCTATCGGCCCGTCGGCGCGGCGCAGCTGCTGCGGGATAACCTGCTGATCTATGGCGTCGGCGGATTGATCGCACCATTTATCGGCATCAAGTTGATCGACATGCTGCTGGTGGCGTTTGGGCTGGCGTAGGTCACGTTTAAGACGTGACGAATGGAAATTGACCATGACTTCACCGAAAATTTCTCCCAAGTGGTGGCAGTTGTACCTCTCCTTCCCGCTTTTGATCGCGCTGTTCGTAATGGATCATCGCCTCAAAATTTCAACCCCCGGGCATGAGGCGGTACAAATCGGGATCATCCTGCTGGTCTATGGATGCATCCATTTCTGGCTGAAAGCCAACGCAAGGGCCTTATCCGGAATGGATCAGCGGCAAATTCACAGGAAGAATCAGGGTCATACAAATCCCTCCATATCCATTGCCCGCAGGTCAGGATAAACGCACGCTGTTCCAGCTGCCTGATTCAGAAATAAAAGGTGTGTTGAGTGACACATTTGAAATGGATATTATCGATGCAGAACTGCTTCCCATCGACGATGTCCGGGAAGAATTGAACAAGGAATAAAAATGGTCTCACAATTACGTCCCGCATTTTTCATGCTTTTGATCCTGACCGTGATCACAGGTGTGATCTATCCTCTGGCTGTGACAGGGATTGCCCAGGTTGTCTTCCCCCATCAAGCCAATGGCAGCCTGATCGTGGTCAACGGTAAGACCTATGGCTCGGAATTGATCGGCCAGCAGTTCGACTGACCCGAAATATTTCTGGGGACGATTTCTGCGACAGGCGATTTTCCTTACAACGCTTTCAACGCTGAGACGCTGACCGGTTCCTCCGGCTCGAACTATGGACCGCTAAATCCTGCGCTGACGGAAACGGTCCAGGCGCGCATCGACGCGCTCAAGGCGGCCGACCCCGCCAACACACTCCCGATCCCTGTGGACCTGGTCACTGCTTCCGGCAGTGGGCTGGATCCGCACATCAGCATCGCCGCGGCGCAGTATCAGGTCCATCGTGTGGCACAGGCACGCGGCTTGAGCGATCGAAGCGGTGCAAGCCCTCGTAGACCAATACACCCAGGGACGTCAGTTTGGCTTTTTAGGTGAGCCGATGTAAATGTGCTGAAACTCAATCTGGCACTGGACGGTATGCATTAGCGAATCGTCAGCCGTGAATTAAAGGAACAAAACCATGAGAAAAATCAAACTTACGCCAAACATGGTAACCAATGGCCTGCGGGGAATGCTGGCTGTACTGGCGATTACGATCCCGATGTGGTTGATCGGCAGGGACGTGCTGGGCGAAGCAGTGATCGGTCTGCTCTACCTTGCACCCGATCGCCTGGAGCGCAAGCAAGTGGGGACAGGTCGCAGGGATGAGCGCCGCGCTGACGGCCGCTCTGTGCTTCGATTTCCTGTTTATTCCGCCGTTCTACACCTTTGTTGTAGGCAGCCTGGAAGGCTGGCTGGTACTGGTCATATTCCTTGCCATCGCCATTGTCGTCGTCGGGCGCATCCAGGATAGTTTATCGAAGGCGCGGGAGGCCACCTTCAAGTATGAGTTAAGTTCGGCGCTCGCCAATGCCCGCACCCCGGATGCGGTTGCGCATACCACGGCGCGCTATATCCGGCAGCTTTTTCAGGCATCCCAGGTCAACGTGACCTTCCAGCAATCCAAACAGGCGCCGCGTATCGCAGTGAGTGAACCACAGGAATATGCGGCAGACGGGCGACCTGACCGCATCCTGCCGATCCTGAATGCCTGGGGCCTGGTCGGTGAGATCCAGATCTGGCGCGGTGAATATTCAGAATTGCCGGCAGAAGACAGTCATTTACTCCAGGATTTTGCTTCGCAGGCCGCCAGGGCATTCGAGCGCACATATTCCCTTGAAATGGAAAAAACAGGAAACGGCACAGTTGTGGGTGTATCAGCAAAATAGATAAACATTCCATATTAATTTCCTACTGTATCCAGCTTTGGATGGGCTACAATAGGGTGGATGGCCAACCCGGAGGATGAGAAGAAACCTGTACTCAATAGCAGTTTCATAAACCGCGTCACCGGCTATAATCCGCCGCGTTCCTGGCGGACCTGGCTGATCGGCCGTCCCCTTCCGACCGCAGATGCGCCTCACCAGAGGATTGGCAAGGCAGTCGGCCTGGCTGTTTTTGGTGCGGATGCACTCTCCTCCATTGCGTATGCCCCCCAGGAAATGCTGGTCATTCTGGCCGCGGCAGGTACGCAGGCGCTCGGGTATGCCTTCCCCATTTCCCTGATCATTACAGTTCTGCTCGCCATCGTCACCGTTTCCTACCAGCAGACGATCCATGCCTATCCAAACGGAGGCGGCGCCTATACGGTCGTGAAGGAAAACCTGGGGATCACCCCTGCCCTGGTGGCGGGCGCAGCCCTGCTGACGGATTACACCCTGCTGGCAGCGGTTGCGACTTCCTCCGGGGTGGCACAGATCGTTTCTGCGTTTCCTGCCCTTTTCCCCTATCGTGTCTGGCTGGCAGTGGTGCTGCTTGTACTGATCGCCACCGCCAATCTTCGGGGCGTCCGGGAATCCGGGAATACCTTTGCCGCACCGACATATTTTTTTCTGGCCATGACCACTCTCATGGTTGTGGTTGGTTTTTTTCGATACCTGAGCGGGACCCTGGGGGTCGTAGTCGATCCGCCGCCCATGGAGACGCTCTATACCGAACCGCTGACCCTCTTTTTGCTGCTGCGCGCCTTTTCCAACGGCACCACCGCGCTGACAGGGGTGGAATGTATCTCGAATGGCGTAACAGCCTTCAAGGAACCTCGCGCTCATAATGCCGCACTGACGATGGTCTGGATGTCCACGCTATTGGGAGTCCTCTTTATCGGCGTCACCTTTCTGCTCGGGGCCATTGGGGCAGTCCCCTCCGAGTTTGAGACGGTCATCTCGCAGCTGGCGCGCACCGTGTTTGCGAACCGCGGCCTGCTCTACCTGGGGACGATCGTCGCCACGACGATCATCCTGGTCCTGGCAACCAACACGGCTTTTGCAGATTTCCCACGCTTGAGCGCCATCATCGCCGACGACGGATACATGCCGCGCCAGCTGACATATCGCGGCAGCCGGCTGGTCTTCTCACGCGGCATTATGGGACTTACAGGAATTGCATCCCTGCTGATCATCATCTTCAATGCAAGTGTGACGGCGCTTGTTCCGCTCTGGGCTGTGGGCGTCTTTCTATCCTTTACACTCTCACAGGCCGGCATGGCGCGTCACTGGTGGAAGCTTGGGCGATCCTCCGAAAAGGCGGAGGACCGCCGTCGCCCGGCAGGCTGGAAATGGAAGCTGGGAATTAACGGCGTCGGATCCATTGTTACTGCGGTCGTCACGTTGATCTTCGCCATTACGAAGTTTGCTGACGGTGCCTGGATCATTGTCCTGCTCCTGCCTTCGCTGGTTGCGATTTCTTATACCATTCATCGCCACTACGCGAACATGGCCCATGACCTGTCCCTGGAACATTTCGGACAGCCTCCGCCCTTCAAGCGCCAGCGCGTAGTTCTGCCTGTATCATCCATCCATCGGGGAACGCTTGAAGCTTTGGATTATGCATTATCAGTTTCCCGGGATGTGACCGCAGTGCATATCTCAATCGATGCAGATCAAACCGAAAAATTGCGCCACAAGTGGAGTTTGTGGGGGAAAGGGGTGCGCCTGGTTGTGATTGACTCTCCCTATCGCACCTTTCTTGAGCCTTTTCTTGAGTACATCAATGAACTGCGTGGTATCCAGCTGCCCAACGAACGCCTGACGATTATCGTGCCGCAGTTCGTCCCCAGGCATTGGTGGCACAACCTGCTGCATACCAACACAGCCTTCTGGCTCCGGTTTATCCTTCTGGGAAAAAAGGGATCGTCATCACCGAAGTTCCCTATCAAACAGATTGATCGCCTGGCACCTTTTTACGATTTGATTCGAAAGGGTCTTGACAACATCTTGACTTGATTCAGCCAATTCCTTGCCCCCTTTTTGACATGCAATTGAATAGACTGTAACCACCAAAACAGGTGATGTCTATGAAGAAAAAACCGATTCGAATTGTTGGACAAATCTTTACATTTTCTCCCCTGGTAGGAATTATCTACGCTTTCCTTTTTGAACCTGAGTAATTTTCAGCATCAAATTTTGATATTACTGCTCCTTGTCTGGGTCTATGCCTTTTTCATCTATAAAGCCTGGTCTGTATAGTTTCCAATCTCGCAGAGTATGCCGCTGATCTTTCCCCGTTTTCCTTGACACTTTCTTGACGCTTTGGGGGCACATTCTTGCGCCTAAATTGACACGCCCA
This sequence comes from uncultured Chloroflexia bacterium, assembly GCA_963750005.1. Lineage (GTDB taxonomy): Bacteria > Chloroflexota > Anaerolineae > Anaerolineales > Villigracilaceae > Defluviilinea. The sequence goes on along the minus strand of CAVVPC010000004.1, from coordinate 70,706 downwards.
ACATTAGAATGTTGGGCGTCTTGATATTTTCTTGATAGCGCATTGATGTCCACGATTCCCGACCTCCCTTTGAAAATTCTGATCGTTGATGATGAACGCCCCATCCGGCGTTTTTTGAACGCGTCGCTTGGGAGTCGCTACAAGGTTTTGGAAGCGGAAAATGGCGGAGATGCCATCCAGGCCGCGGCCTTCAACCATCCCGATTTGATCATCCTGGACCTGGGATTGCCCGACATGGACGGCGCCGAAGTAACCCGCCAGCTCCGCGAATGGACGGATGTGCCGATCATCGTCATATCGGTCCGCGATAGCGAACTGGACAAGGTCATGGTGCTGGATGCGGGCGCGGATGATTATCTCACCAAGCCGTTCGGGATCAGCGAATTACTGGCGCGGATCCGGGTTGCCCTGCGCCGGTCCAGCAAATCAGAGGCGGAGTCGAGTGGTGTATCAGAATGGTGACCTGCTGGTCGATCTCCTGAAACGGGAGGTGCGGGTCGGGGATCAGCCTGTGATGCTTACGCCAACCGAGTACAGCATTTTGCGGACACTGATTCATTATGCTGGCCGAGTGCTTACCCACCCGCAATTGATCAGGGAAGTCTGGGGCGAAAACTTGCGAGCCGGATTCCCACCTCCTGCGCGTCAACATCAGCAATCTGCGGCGAAAGATCGAGAGCGATCCGCTCCGGCCGCAGCACATCATCACCGAGCCAGGCGTTGGTTACCGGCTCAAGGAAATCGAAAAAAAGTTATGACAAACATCATGGTTCCGCATTTGCAGCAGGAATATGAAAACCAGAAAACACTGTTTGAAAGCCAGCCTGTCATCGTCCAGCGCTTTCTCGAGGGCCAGGCGCAGTTCATTGCCCAGGCTTTGATCACCAAAATGGCGCGGGTCCGCTTTTCCCTGCCTGACCGCGTGGTCATCGCAGCCTTCTCCAGAATGGAAAGATGGTGACAGAGTACCATCCCCGAAACAGAACGACAAATTAAGGTTGGAGGCGTTCTGCAAAGGGATGTGCGCGCTGCGCTGCTGCACCGTTTGAACGAATTGGAGAAATCGGAAAACCAGGCGATCGCCGTCAGCGCGGGATTGCTTCGCTATGCCACCGCCATCCACATGGTGCACGACCTTCTGCCGGCAGGCCGCACAGTCACTGTATCGTCCCCGCGAGGATGAACAGATCCCGACCATTCCTGTGGAGGATAACGCGCCTGAGTCTGCCATCACGCAGGAAAGCGATGCCATTGCCGAGGAGGGCAGATAGGGATGGCCGCGGCGATCTGCAAACCCCGTTCGTCCCGGCCGCCCGGAAATTTTTCCTGCCCCAATGGGTGGCGTTTGACGATCGCGGGAATTTACTTGTCGGTTCTGTAAAGGAAGCCGAAGCACATGTGCAGTCCATGCAGCGCTATGTGACGATCTTGCACCGCGCCCTGTCGCTTGCCCCGTATATGTCGGCTAATGAGGAATATCAGCACAAAACGCTATGGCATTCTCGGCCAGTTGATCAACCAGGGACGTGCCCTGGCCAGCTTCAAGACCGTCCGAAATTATCAGGGAAATCAAGGCACGGGTGGAGAAACAAACCTTGAACCGGGGCTTGAGCATCAGCCTCCCGTATTTCGACGACCAATCCCTTGCATTGGAGCATTTCCAACATGGAGATCATCCCTGCCGGGCGGATCATGTTCGTCCCGGCTTTTGTCGTCCGCGCTTCGCAGGGTGAACAGGCCAAGGTGGGTCAGGATACACGCCTGAATGCTCCACGCGCAAACATTTCTGTCGCAGTTGAACAGCCTCGAAACAGCATTTCCAGTCTAACACTCCATCGAAAAGGTAATCTTATGTTTTTTTCCATTGCTTTTGTCATCGTTATCACATTTTCTGGCATTCAAGATTGCTCCCGTGGAAAAAGATGATGAGCATGCTCATGTTCATGGCGCCGGGCAGATTGGTCTGCTGGCTGCCGTGGCGCTTTTTGGCGTGGACTACTTCACCTCTTATTTCTATGCCACCGGTGAGTTGATGAGCGCGCTGCATCCGTATGGCCTTCAGCATTATGGCGCTATATTGCCGTCGCTGTTATTGCCTTTGCCAACTTTGTCTTTGGTGCGCTTTATATGTATTCGCTGGGGATCTTTCAACGAAGGCGGCGGTTCCTATACGGCCTCGATGCGGTATCTTGACGCCTACCTTGAGTCTGATCGTGGCCGTGACCTTGATCCAGGATTACATTTTTACCATTGTTGTCTCGGCGCTTTCGGGTGGTGATCAGTTGCTCTCGTTCTGGGGCAGTATGGTACCGAACTGGATCTGGCACTTTCTGATCGGCGCGGTGCTGGCAGCCATCACCTGGTTCCTTACCATTCGTGGGCGTGGTGAATCGTCCACGCGTCGTGTTTACGTTGCTGGGTATCTTCGTCATGCTGACGGTACTCATGGTGGCGATTGGTTTGATCTATGGCGCAACCTGCAAGGGCGTCCCTGCCGGTCGGCTACGCCGAAGCACCTGTCACGCAGGTTACACTTGGGCAGGCGCTTCTGCATTTGCTGACCGCCTCCATGAAAGGCATGGTGGCATTGACCGGCCTGGAAGCCATGTCCAACGGTATCCAGTTCGTCATCAATGAAGATGCTGGCTTTGTCAAATGGGGCAAGAAGCACTTGCCGAAGCTCGAAAAGTTGTGGAATTTCTACAGCGGCAAGGCCGGCATTGGCCGCATTGTGCAGACTTCATTCCTGTTCTATGGCGGGTTGACCACATTATTCTTGACGTTCTTTGCCATCCGTTTCAATGTGTTCGATGGCACGCTGGGCCGTACGCTGGTGGGTAATCTGGCCTTTATCGGTTTTACCCAGATTCCCGGGTGGAGATATCCTTTCTGGGCGTATCAAATCCTGGCCGTGGTCTGCTGGCGGCTGCCTCGATGACTGCCTTCCAGGATGCTGCAGGCCACCGAATGGCGCGATGTGGCCATTGGCGAGATCCCCGAATTCATTGTTTTTCGTGATGCACAGTGGGACGTTCACCCGCTCGGTGACGATCACCTTTCATTGCCGCGGTGATTATTATGCTCCTGGTGCGTGGGCAAACCACGGTGGCGGTGCCGTTCTATGGTGTCGGCGTCTTCATGCCGATCATGGTCATGGGGCTTGGCCATTCGCAAGCATATCCTGCGTACATTACACCGGCAGGGCGCGAAGCCTGGGGTGCATTTGGCGCCGGTTTTGCGGCTGTACTGGCCGGGATAGTCTTTGTCGGTCAGATCGTTGGTAAATGGGAAGAGGGCGGCTGGATCCGGTCTTGATCTCCTTTACCATCCTCGTTCGCTTGCGGCGCATGCTCCTGCTGATTTCTCCCCTGTGGCTTTCGCGATCGCCAAACAAATTCACCGGATTGTGCGCGACAAGGCCCGCGTCCAGGGGCCATGGGCTCCATCGTCGAATGGCAATCGCTACAGATGCAGGAATACCGCTTTCGTGCGTAATCGTTCCTGCTTGGCGATTTCCAGCTTCTTTGGGCTTCTTTGGAGTCCGATCCGTCCCATGCGTTATGAACCGGCGCCTGCCGTGGCCGGGATTACGACCATGCCCTGCATGTGGACCATCCGGAAGCGCCGTCTCTTCCTCGATCAATATATGCGAAAAGCCGCAGCCAAAACTTGGCGGCAGTGCCAAAGCAGACAGAACCTGCTCACACACGATTGGAATAAATCAAAAAGGCTGTGCGAAGGCATTTCGCACAGCCTTTCTATTTTTATGTGGCTTCAGATAATTTATCTCTTGAATTGGAATACAATGGAAAAGAACAATAACATGGAAAACCGCCCCGATCCCGATGAATTGCTCAAACACGTCCAGGCCGAAGAGCAGGCACCAGCGCGGAAAACTGAAAATCTTCCTGGGTTATGCCGCGGGTGTGGGCAAGACCTATGCCATGCTCGAAGCCGCCCGTCAACGGCAGGCAGCAGGGCATGGATGTGGTTGTTGGCTATCGTGGAAACCCACAAGCGGGCCGAAACCGAGGAACTCTGTGACGGGGCTGGAGGTGCTGCCGCGCAAGACGATCGAATATCACAACGTGACAGCTGACACGAGATGGATGTGGACGCAGTTCTCGGCGCGCCGCCCCAGCTCGTCCTGGTGGATGAGTTTGCCCACACCAACGCGCCCGGTTCGCGTCCATCCAAAGCGTTATCAGGATGTGGAGGATCTTCTCGATGCGGGGATCGACGTCTACACCACGCTCAATATCCAGCATCTTGAAAGTCTGAACGATGTTGTCGCCCAGATGACGGGGGTCATTGTCCGCGAAACCATCCCCGACCGCGTCATCGATGAGGCCTGCGAGATCGAAGTGATCGACCTGCCGCCGGATGAACTGCTCAACCGGCTGCAGGAGGGCAAGGTTTATATCCCTGAGCAGGCGGCGCGTGCCATCCAGAAATTTTTCCGCAAGGGGAATCTCACCGCCCTGCGCGAAATGACCCTGCGCCGCGCCGCCGAACGCGTCGACGACCAGATGCGCGCCTATATGCAGACCCGCGCCATTCCCGGACCCTGGCCTGCCGCGGCAAAGACTATTGGTTTGCATCAGTCCCAGTCCGCTGAGTGAACACCTCATCCGTTCCGCGCGCCGCCTGGCAGATGAGCTGAATGCGGAGTGGATGGCGGTCTACGTGGAAACGCCGCAGTTCGCGGCCATGCCGCCGGAAAAGCGCGAACGCGGTCGCGCGTTCCTTCAGCTGGCGGAGGAACTCGGCGCCCGTTCCTATGTCACTTTCCTCCAGCGGCTCCATGCATGCGACATCCCAGGTGATCATGGACTTTGCCCGCAAGAACAATATCACCAAGGTCATCGTGGGCAAACCCCTGCGCCCGCGCTGGCAGGAGTTCGTTCGCGGCTCCCTGGTGGATCAATCTGATCCATAAAAGCGGGGACATCGATATCTACGTTGTGACCAGCTCCGACCAGCCAGCCTTTCCGGCCGGAGGAAAGCCCATTGCAGCTGCACAGCCCGGTTTGTACGTACTTCTTGAGTTTGCTGCTCGTGGTCGTTGCTACAGTGCATGGGATTTCCTGGTCGGCGGCCGCATCGCATCCATCAACCTGATCATGGTGTATTTGCTGATCGTGGTGATTGCGGCGTTCTATCTGGGCCGCGGACCCGCCATCCTGGCTTCCCTGCTGGGTGTGCTGGCATTTGACTTTTTCTTTGTCCTGCCCTATCTTCACTTTTGCTGTCTCCGATACGGAATATGTCATTACCTTCATCGTGCTGCTCCTTGTCGGTTCGGTGATCAGCCAGCTGACTGCCCGGGCCACGCGAACAGGCCGATGCTGCCCAGCAGCGCGAAGCCGAGACCGCCGAGCTATACGATTTCAGCCGCGACCTGGCTGCCGTCCGGCTGACTCGAGATCCATCCTCCTCGCCCTGCGGAACATGTCGAAAAGATCCTTCGACAGGAACAGTGGTCGTATTGTTGCCTGAAGGGGACCGGCTGATCACCAGCATCTTGCCAGTGCTGGTCTGCAATTGAACGATGAGGAGATGGCAGTTGCAGATTGGGTATACCGGCATAGTGAACCGGCCGGACGCCACACCAGTACCCTGCCGGCAGCCGAACTACGCTATCTGCCGCTCAAGACGGCGCGCGGGGTTGTGGGTGTTCTGGGCGTCAGGCAAACCGGGAAGACTGCGAGCGTGATCTCACGCCCGCACAACGCCGTCTGATGGAGGCATTTGCAAACCAGGCTGCGCAGGCAATCGAACGGGTTCAACTTGCCGAGGAAGCCCGCCAGATGAAACTTTTGCAGGCCGCAGAAAAGCTGCAGAATGCCCTGCTCAACTCCATATCCCACGATTTGCGCACGCCGCTGGTTTCGATCACAGGCGCACTGACAAGCCTCGATGAACAATCCGAACTCGTTGAATGAGGAAAACCGCAGGAGTTTGATCGTCACGGCCCGCGAAGAGGCAGACCGGTTGAATCGACTGGTCGGCAACCTTCTCTCGATGACCCGCATCGAAAGCGGGGCGATCAGGCTGCACCTGGAACCCGGCGATATTCAGGATGTGGTCGGCACGGCGCTGGAGCAGCTTGGCAAGCGGATCGCAAATCACCAGGTGCAGGCAAACATCCCCGCGGACTTTCCGCTTGTGCCCATGGACTTTACCCTGATCGTGCAGGTGCTGGTCAATGTACTGGAGAATGCGGTCAAGTATTCGCCTGAAAATTCCCTGATTGAGATTTCGGCAGACGTATTGGATGGAAAAGCACACCTCCATATTGCGGACCGCGGCGCGGGCATCCCCCCCGAGGATCTGGCACGTGTCTTCGATAAGTTCTACCGGGTCCAGCGCCCGGAAAGCGTCGGCGGGACCGGATTGGGCCTCTCCATCAGTAAAGGGATCGTTGAAATTCACAACGGTTCCATTTACGCGCAACGTGCGGGAGGGGGGAGGAACAATCATCACAATTGAGTTACCATTAGAGGGGAAGGAATAAATCGATGAGCGATGCCGGTCAACGCGTGCTGGTTGTGGACGATGAAAATGCCATCCGCCGCTATTTACGGACGGCATTGAGCGCGCAGGGATTCGCCGTCTATGAAGCATCCAACGGGCAGGAGACCCTTAACGCCGTCGTGGAGCACCGGCCGGATGTCATCATCCTTGACCTGGGCCTGCCTGATTTTGACGGCATCGAAGTGACGCGGCGCCTGCGGGAATGGTCTCAAACGCCCATCATCATCCTCTCCGTCCGGGAAGCCGAACAGGACAAGATCGCAGCCCTGGATGCGGGTGCGGACGATTACCTGACCAAGCCCTTTGGAACAGGTGAATTGATGGCCCGTATGCGGGTTGTCATGAGGCGGCTGGCAGGCACGCCAGACGAGCCTGTTCTTGAAGTGGACGATCTCAAAATGGATCTGTCCCGGCACGTCGTGACAGTCAAGGAAAACCAGATCGCGCTCACCCCCACCGAGTATGAAATCCTGCGGCTGCTCCTGCAAAACGCGGGCAAGGTCCTGACGCATCGCCAGCTGCTCAGGCAGGTCTGGGGAACAGCCTATGAAAGCGAAATGCACATGCTGCGCGTCAACATCAGCAACCTGCGCCGCAAGATCGAAGCCTGACCCTGCCCGGCCTCATTACCTGCTGACAGAGCCAGGTGTGGGCTATCGGATCAGGGTGTGATCTTGCTAACATCTGTTGTTGGGATCGGTACGCCTTCCCTTTTTTTTCAGAAAGCCAATTTGTTTCTTTAATTTCCCGGATTTCGTACCGCCGTACCGCGTCGAAGGCGATCAGATGCAACTGATGTACCGTACCACGCCGATGGCGATCGATGCAACCGATGTTGGGCGGCACCTTTGGGATTATGACTTTGCAGATTGCAGGAAAACCAATGGTATTTCCCGATTGGTTTTCTTTGCATAATTTCCATATGCCGGAGAGATTGCCACCAGCCGCTCCCAAAGCTGGCTGCGCTTCTCCGATCCGACGATCGTTGCAGTTACTTCGAATTGCCGGTTTTTGATCTGAATCTTCGCCTGCGGGTGGCTTTTCAAGTTATAAAACCAGCCCGGGTTGGAATCCGCTCCGCTATTGGAGGCGATGATGATGTACCCCCCGTCTTGCTCAAAGTACCCAAGCGGTGTCGTTCGCAGTTTCCCGGTTTTGCGTCCACTTGTAGTCAGCAGGAGGACCGATAGTCCTTGAACCTTGCCGCCGAAAGTTCCTGCCGTGAGCCGATACAGGAAGACGTAGATTGCCAGAACAAATCTGAAGATTGGGTTTCTCATAAACTACCTTCCAGTTCTTATGGCTTAAGGTGAAACAGGGTGGAGACCGTTTCTTGATTCTACCCCACTCGCCACAAGCCGCCTAACGCTGAGCGTTAACTTACCAGATGGGAGGAGACAACGCCGCTTTGCCGGAACCAGCCTGAACCTAAAAACTTGGACAGCGACGCGCACACAAAAAGCCTGCCTCTCGGGCCCCGGCGCAAGCTGCCGGAGTTGGTCCGCGCTGTGTCAACCCCCCAGCCATTTGGACCGGGCTCTTTGTTTTGGCGGATTCATCTTCGTGATTGCCTGCCTGACTTCATCACAAAATTTCTGTGCGGCTGTTTCCGATCCCATACCGATATATCCCCGGATCGGGGCTTTGCTGCCATCAAGATAACCATTGATTTCCAATCCCGTATCCCTTGCGAATATGGAAGTGTATGGTCTGGCAGAAATAAAGTTCAGGTTCGCTGCGGACAATGAAGTGCCGGATTGATCACCACTTCGGACCCAGATCAGCCGCTGGGACGTAAGAAGCATCCCCGTATGAACAGTTGTATCTGCCGTCCCACGTAACCAGGCAGCCAGTCTACCCATATTTTTCTTCGTGGATATGGTTTCGCAGCACAGTACTGTTTCGGCTTCCGGATCACCCAGCTTCTGCTCCTGGAAATAGTTCCTCAATGCCAGCAATACTTCAGGGTGCAATTGACTGACCTGGCATTCCCGCGTGGTCCTGTTATAGTCACTCATACTTTGCTCTTCCGAATCATCAAAAAATGTACTACCTGACCAGAAAACGAGCTAACTCTCAGCAGTCGAGTGCTAAACCTGATCCTCTTTCGCTACCGCTCCCTGGCGCCGGTTTCGAGATAGATCTTCGCCCTGGCATCATCGTAGGAAATCAGCTCGGCATAACGTCCCCAGTTGACGGCTACATCCACCTGTTTTTCAGCCTCTTCGGGCAAAAACTCGAATTCCAGCGCCGACTGGACCACATCCCATTCCAGCTCGTGTTTGTCGGCTTTTTCGAGCATGTTGAGCAGCCAGCGGAACATGGGCAGCCGGCGGATGCGGGCTGCAAAAATTTCCTTGCGTGCCAGGATGGATGCATCCACGAATGTCTGCCCGAGTGAAGTCAGGTTGATATCGCCTTTGGCAACGGTGGCAAAGCCCATCAGTTCGGCGGCTTCGGTCAGCAGCAATAAATGATCGGAATCCACTTTCAGTTCGTCCACGAGCTGATAGAGGTGGGCACGATCATCAGGCTTTTCAGCGAGTGCTTCGAGCAAACCAGCCAGGTTGCTGGCATGTACATTGGGCAGGCTGCGAGTCCGTCCCGGTTCACCCGGGGCGGTACCCAGCTCGAGAGGCTCGGGTTCCGTCTGCCCTGCCAGCGTGGCATAGATCAAATCCACCTTGGCAATAAATTCCGGCGATTTGCGCTGGCGCGGGTGCGGCAGGTCCACCGTGAGATCGGCAACCACATGCCCGGGATCCTTGCCCATCACCACGATGCGGTCGGCCAGGGTAATGGCCTCTTCAATGTTGTGCGTGACCATCAGGATGGCCTTGGTGGGGATGTCACCTGCCGTCCACAGCTCCAGCAGTTCGCCGCGCAGGGCTTCAGCCGAAAGCACATCCAGCGCCGAGAACGGCTCGTCGAGGCAGAGCAGTTCCGGCTCCACCGACATGGCGCGCGCAAAGCCGACTTTCTGACGCATGCCGCCGGAGAGCTCGCGCGGATAGGCGTTCTCGAAGCCATCCAGCCCGACCTTATCGAGCAGGGCGATCGCCCTTTTGGTGCGTTCCTCCGCCGGGATGCCGCGCGCCTTGAGCGCGATCTCCACATTTTGCTGGACGGTCAGCCAGGGAAACAGGGCGAAGGTCTGGAAGACGATGGTGGCATGTGGGTTCACGCCATTGACGACATTGTCACGGTAGAGGACAACGCCGGAAGTGGGCTTGTTCAAGCCGGTGATGATGCGCAGCAGCGTGCTCTTCCCGCAGCCCGAGGGACCCACCAGGGCGACAAACTCGCCTTCCTTCATGCTCAGGTTGATATTCTGCACGGCGGTAAAACGACGCTCACCGCTGCCGTACATCTGGTTGACACTGCGGACTTCGAGAAGGGATTGGTGCAGCCATGCTGGTTACTCCATTCTGATAGCGTTCTTCGGCAATCCGATAAAAACGGCGCCAGACCAGGCGGTTGATCAGGACAACGGTCAGGATCATGCTCAGGGTGGATGCCAGCAGGAGCGAATAATCCGCGTTGTAGGTGCCGTTGGCGATCATCGCGCCGATGCCGGTGACGCTGAGTGTTTTCCCGCCGAACTGGGCGTACTCGGCGACGATGCTGGCATTCCAGGCGCCGCCGCTGGCGGTAATGGCGCCGGTGATGATGAACGGGAACAGCGCCGGCAGGATCATCGTGCGCCAGCGCTCCCAGCCCTTGATGCCCAGCAGTGCGGAGGTGTATTTCAAATCCTGCGGGATGGCAGCCGCCCCGGCGATGATGTTGAACATCAGGTACCACATCGTTCCCATCAGCATCAGCAGGATGGCCGCCAGGTTCAAGCCGCCGTATATGCCGGCCAGCACCGCCACCAGCAGCGGGAAAAAGGCCGTCGCCGGCATGGAAGCCACCACCTGTACCAATCGGCTGCAGCCAGCTGGCCGTCTTTGGGTTCGAGCCGATGGCATAACCGAGCGGGATGGAGATCAGCATGGCGATGAGCAGTGCGGCGAACACGCGCAGCATGGTCGCCAGCACGCCGACCAGGATCGATCCCCACTCGTTCAACGAAACCTGGAGCAGGGTCACGCTGATGCGGTATCCGCCGTAGACCAGCAGGCCGGCACCCAGGACGGTGATCAGATAAAAGACTGCGCCCGGCTTCTCATCCCGCTTGCCGATGACATCCCCCATGGGCCGGCGGCGGATGACAGCGCTGTCGAACCAGTCCAGCACAGGCGCGCGCGACCCGGTTCTCGAACCAGCGGGCGATGCGGGCGTTCCGAATGAGATCATAGAACCAGGAAGTGGGTGGATTGTCGCTCTCCACCGTTTCGATCTTGAAATGGTCCGCCCAGGCGAGCAGCGGACGCCAGATCCATTGATCCATGATGACGATGACAAAAACGAGGGTGCCCAGCCCCCACATGAGGGCCCTGATATCACCCCGGGAGGCGGCGGCCTGCAGGTAGGAGCCCAGTCCCGGCAGGTGAAAGGATTTCTGCCCGACGGTGAAAATCTCGGCAGCCATCAGGAAAAACCAGCCGCCTGCCCACGACATCATGCTGTTCCAGATGAGCGGGATGGCGCCGAACGGCAGCTCGAGGGTCTTGAAGGTCATCCAGGTATTCAGGCGGAAGATGGCGCTGGCCTCCCGCAGCTCCTTGGGGATGGTGGTGAGCGACTGGTACCAGGCGAAGGTCATATTCCAGGCCTGGGAGGTGAAAATGAGCACGATGGCGGCGATCTCGGCGGCCAGGCGCTGGGGCAGGATGGCGCTCAGGCTGAGCAGCACCACCGGCAGGAAGGAGAGGATCGGCACGGACTGGAGCACATCCAGCAGCGGGAGCATCACTTTTTCGGCGCGGCGGTTATAGGCAGCCGACCGTCCATAGAAAAGGGTGAACAGGAGGGCGAGAATGTACGCCAGAAACATCCGCGTCACCGAGTAGAGGGTATAGATCGGCAGGGCGCCGGGAGCAAGCGAAATTGGTTTTTCTACGCTGGCGGTTGGACTGGCGAAGTTGGTCGCCACCACCAGCCCGCCATAAATAAGCACCGCCAGGCTGAGCAGGACAATCACATCCGCCAGGGTGGCGCGGCGGTCGGGAATGATGGTCCGGAAGATTTCAGAGCGAAAGCGCATGGCTACCTGATGAAGAACGATCACGAGCGCATACTTCTGCATGACAGACAAAAGTGTGAATTACTCAATGGACACAACTTTCCGTGGGAAGTGTATCACATGGGTCCAGTTGAAAAGAAGTCCAAGGATCGCAGGTTCGACTCCTGCCGCCATGATAAAAAGGCACTTTCAAGTGCCTTTTTCGCTTATAGATCATCAACATTATGATCGCATATGGAGGAAAGCTTCAAAATAGATGCCTGCTTCGAAATCCATCGTTCATTCTTTACAAGGCATATTTCCGACAAACTCTCTAGGACGGCTGAGCAGCTTCGCCAGTTGCTCGCGGGATGAATCATCCACCAGGGCCAGGACTTCATCCGCCTCCTCAAGGACCGTTACGCCGCGCGGCATGACGATCTCCCCGTGACGGATAATTCCCGAGATCACGCAATTGTTCGGGAAGTGATAAATCCTTCAGCGCCTTGCCGATCGCCAGGGCATTGGGGGCGATCTTTTCCTCCACCAGGGAATATTTACCGCGCCGGATCTTCAGCATCGTCATCATATCGCCAAGCGACATTTCCTCCACCGTCAACTTCGCCAGGATCTCCGCCTGGTTGAGCGAAACATCCACGCCCATATCGGGCGTAAAGAGCCAGGCATTCTTGGAATTGTTGATCCGGGCGATCACCCGCGGAACATTGAACTCGAACTTTCCCAGCGACGTGATCACAAGATTGGTCTCATCCGAACCGGTCACCGCCGCCAGGACCTGCGCCTTTTGTATGCCTGCCTTTTCCAGCACGGTCGGAGAACTCCCATCGCCGTTGATGATCATTTCCTGCGGAATTTCGTTTCCCAGTTTTTCCAGCACCGCCGGGCGCTCATCGATCACGCGGACCGTATGGCCTGCATCCAGCAGAAATTTTGCCAGCTGCGAGCCTGTATTTCCGCCGCCAACAATGATGACAAACATGGGCTATATCCTTTCCAGCCCAAGCAGCTCTTCCAGCCGGATCATGGCTGTCGGGATGACTGCCAGATAAATCACATCGCCCTCCTGGAATTCCGTCCCTGAGACGGGAATAAAAGTATGGTCATTGCGGGTAATCGCAGTGACCGATACCTCGCCCGGGATATTCATGTGGGTAACGCGATAGCCAATCAGGCGGGCTGGCACTTCAACGCGCACCAGTGTCGTGCCGCCATCGCCGAACACCTGGAGAACATCCAGGTCATTATGCGTGACCACTTCGACAATTCGTTCCGCTCCCCACTGGCGTACTCGATATCGTGGTCAGCCCCAGCCGCTGATAAACTTCCGCACGTATGGGTCATAGAGACGCGCCACAACCCTCGGCACGCGGAAGATATTGCGGGCGATGCGGGCCGCCACGATATTGGCATTATCGGAGGAGCTGGCGGCGATAAATCCTTCGGCAGTCTCAACACCTGCTTCAATCAGGACATTCCGGTCAAAACCAATCCCTCGCACAACCTTGCCCTTAAAGTCCGGGCCCAGGCGGGCGAGGGCGTTGTCATCGTGATCGATGACCGTGACATCATGTCCCTGCCGGACCAGAAGCAGGCTGACCTGGGAACCAACCCGTCCACAACCCATGACAATGATTTTCATCTTCCGACCTCCTGAATGGAGAGAGTGGCAGGCGTTTCAGGGTGCGGGTGTTTCATGCTTCGCACAATGGCCTTGCGGATCCACTCCATCGAATATAACACAAGCGCGTTCAACCCAAGCACAATCCACATCCAGGCCGGCAGGGGAACCACCCTGAAAATATTCGCCAGGAAGGGAATATAAATGATGGCCAGGATGCCCAGCGATCTCAAGCAGGATCCCAATCCACAAATATTTGTTACTCAGCCATCCAATGCTGGAGCCGCGGGCGCGGTCCGAGCGGCAAGCCAGTGCATTTCCCACCTGGGAGGTAACGACGCCTGCAAAATATACAGTGGCAGCCAGAAGGGCCGCCTGCTCGAATGAAAAGTTAAACCGGAAACCGGCCAGACCTTCCAAAGGAGAAAGAAAGGCCAGGCCTATTCTGTGCAGATGGCCGGCAAACAGGAACACGGCCAGGAATTCCGTGAAACACAGGGTGGCTTCGATCATGCCCAGCCAGAACGCCCGCCACAACAATCCCTGGTCGAGCAGCGGCTGGGTGCGGGGACGCGGCGGGCGCTTCATGACATCCGGCTCGGGTTTTTCCATACCCAGGGCCAGGGCGGGGAACATGTCTGTGCCGAGGTCGATGGCCAGGATCTGGCGCACGATCAACGCCAGGGGAATGAGCGGGAAGCTTGCCTTCATGATGAACGGCATGATCTCAGGAATATTGCTCGAAAAAATATATGTAATGAACTTGCGGATATTATCGTATATGCCGCGTCCCTCTTCGATGGCGGCGGTGATCGCGCCGAAGTCGTCCTGGGTCAGGATGATGTCCGCGGCCTCCTTCGCCACGTCGGTGCCGATGATGCCCATCGAGATGCCGACATCCGCTTTTCGCAGCGCGGGCGCGTCGTTCACGCCGTCGCCGGTGACAGCCACCACATCCCCGCGGGCCTGGAAGGCGGAGACCAGCCTCATCTTGTGTTCTGGGGCCATGCGGGCAAACAGCACTTCCTTCCCGAGAAGCTCCTGCAGGGCAACATCGGACAGCTCGTCCAGCTCGGCGCCCGTCAAAATGATGGAATTATTTGTGGTCAGCATCCCCACCCGGCGGGCAAGCAACTCGGCCGTCAGGCCATAATCCCCGGTGATCATCACGATGCGGATATTGGCCTCGCGGCAGACCTGGACCGCCTTTTCCACCTGCGGCCTGGGCGGATCCATCATCGCCATCAGGCCGAGGAAGGTCAGGTCCTGTTCCACACCTTCCGCAGTGTATGAACCGGAACGCGGAGGCAGCTCACGCCGCGCCAGGGCCAGCACGCGCAGGGCACCTCGTGCGTACTCATCGTTGGCCGCCAGGATCTCCGCCCGCATCGATTGGGTGAGAGGCACCACCTGACCATACTTGAGGATCTTCGTGCAAAGCTGCAGCACTTCACGTGGTGAGCCTTTGATAAAGGCGATCTCGCGATTTACTTCCCGGTGGATGGTGGTCATCCGCTTGCGGCGGGCGTCGAAGGGCAGCTCATGGATGCGCGGCAGGATCCGGTTCACGGCCTCTTCGAGGATGCCGTCCTTCATGGCCGCCACCTTGAGCGCGGCCTCGGTCTGGTCGCCCAGGCTCGTCCAGCCGGGATGCTCCATCGAAGGCGGGTTGAGACGGGAATTATTACAGCAGGAGGCAACCTCCAGCAGGCTCAATAAATCCTTTTCCCAGGCCCTGCCTGTTGGTGTGGGCAGGAAATTTCCCACAGGCTCATATCCCACGCCTGTTACCTTGATGCGATGACCTGCGACCCAAATATCGCGCACGGTCATCTGGTTCTGGGTCAGCGTGCCGCTCTTGTCGGTGCAGATGACGGAGACCTGCCCCAGCTTCTCCACCGTGGACAGCTTTTTTGTCAGCACGCCTTTTTGGGCGAGACGCTGGACCGCGGCTGCCAAAGAAAGGGTCAGCGTGGCGACCAGTCCTTCGGGGATGATGGCGATCACGATACCCAGCGCCAGCAGGATGACTTCCCGGGCAGGGAATCCCAGGGAAAAATATCCCACCACGGCCACCACGGCGCCGATCCCGGCCGCGATCCAGGCAGTGAACCGGCTGAGATGGCTGAGCTCCCTTTGGAATGGCGTGGGCTCCTCGGCAATGGATTGGGTCAGGTGGGCGATGCGCCCGAACTGGGTAGACATGCCCGTGGCGATCACCACCGCCCGCCCCGTTCCCGAAGCGACCGAGGTCCCGGCGAAAATCAGGTTGGGACGGTCCAGCTCACTGATCCCGGCTGGATGGAGGCGTCCGCCGTTTTCCGGGAGGGGATGGCTTCGCCGGTCAGGGTCGCGTTGTTCGTCCGGAGATCCATATTCCTCGATGACGCGCGCATCGGCAGCGATGTTATCGCCCTCCGCAAGGATCAATACATCGCCGGGGACAAGCTGGCTCGATGGAAGATAGCTTTCCACTCCCTCACGAATGATATGGGCATACGACGGCAGGATCTCACGCAGTTTCTCGATGGCCTGCTCGGCGCGGTACTCGCGCCAGAAGGAGAATCCCGTGTTGACGAAAATGATGCTCCAGATGATCAGCGCCAGGATCGCATCCTGCGCCAGCAGGGCGACCAGCCCAACCAGGAGCAAGACGAGGGCAGGCGGACGGATCAGCTCATGGAGCAGCTTCTCCCAGACAGGCGTCTTCTTCTGCTGCGACAGGATGTTCTGCCCATAAAGCGAGAGACGCGTTTCAGCCTCCGCATGGGTTAATCCATCGGCGGAGGTTTCGAGCGCTTCAAAAACTTCCGGAACGCGCAGGCTGAAAATGGGAGTGGACACAGTGTTCTAAGTCAAGAGATTACAGCACGGCATTCACGACACCTTCGAAAGATGGATGACATGAATGCCGGGCAACGGATTTCTACAAATCCTCTTCGCCAGGGGCAGTTTCTTTGGGAGCGCCGCCGAGCTTCGGTTCGGGCTTCGGCAGATATTGCTCCAGCAGGGAAGGCGCCTCCGGATGATCCACATGCAGGGCGTGGTCATAATCACCTGCAACGACAGGGGCTTCAACGCGCATGGGACGGCGAACTCCAAAAAGTTCAAAGAAATGAGCGACAGTCAATCAGGACGGAGTAGCGATATTCCTGCATCTTGAGCGACTGCCATTCGACGATGGAAGCCATGGCGCCCTGCACACGGGCCTTGTCACGCACGATGCGATGGATCTGTTTTGGCTCACGGAAACCTACCGGGGAGATCAGCACCGCATTGGCAGCGACCACCAGGACGCTGAATGAGATCAATACCACCCAGCCGCCCTCGCTCCATTTGCCAACGATCTGGCCAATGAAGACCACGCCTGCAAGCACGGCCGCAAACCCGGCCGCGGCAACTCCCCAGGCGCGCGTTCCGGCCGGTGAAATGCTGCGAGAATATGCTTGCGGATGGCAAAACCCATCACCATGATCGGCATGAAGACGCCGACGCCATAGAATGGCACGCGCCACAGATGTGTTGCCCGCGTACGAAAGCGATGATGATGACCGAGCACAAAGGCGATGGTTACCGAGCGGGTGAAGGTTCCGCGCGGTCGCGGTAGACGATGATTTCCGGGATCTCTCCGATGGCCACATCACGCCATTCGGTGGCCTGCAGATCCTGGAAGGCGGTCATGGAAGCCGCGGCCAGCAGACCGACGGCCAGGATCTGGTAGGCCCAGTACAGGATATTCCCACCCGGATCTGCGTAAAGCCGATGAAGGCCAGGTTGCCAACCAGCGTACGGCCCAGCGTCCCATCGAATACATTGAAGTGATAGGAGAAATAAGTCAGGAATAGCGTGGTCAGACCGCCGTAGAACAGGAAGGAGGTCTGCACCATGCGGCCAATGCCAGACTTGCCGCTATAGAATTCCCACACCCGTTCAGTTTGGGCAACTGTTTTTTGCCCCATTTGACCAGGCCGAAGTCCTCATTGTTCACGAACTGGATCCCATTGGACATCGCTTCCAGGCCGGACAGGGCCACCAGGCCTTTCATGGAGGCCGTCAGCATATGCATAACGCCTGCCCACAGCGTAGCATTCTTGAAGTGGTCTTCATAAACAACCGGCGAGTACACCGTGCAGCTGGCAAGAATCAGCCCGATCCGCCAGCGCAATGGTCATCAAAATAAACACGCCCAGCATGGTAAGACCACTGCCGAGGATTCACCGCGTCCGCGAATTGTCAGATACCAGGTGATGGCCGCCAGCGCGGCACCCATCGCGAAATGCACGATCCAGTTCGGCATTATAGGCATTCAGAACGGAGAGCAGCTGGTCGACGCCCGAAAGAGCTGGAAACGACAATGGTAAGACGTAATCCTGGATCAAGTACACAGCCACCACCAGGCTTAACGCCTGGCGACAGATAACGCATGGAGGCCGTATAGGAACCGCCGCCTTCGTTGAATACGCCCAGCGAATACATATATAAGCAGCCAAAGACAAATTTGGCAAAGGCGATCACGGTCACGGCAATATAGCCATATTGCTGCAGGCCATAGGGATGCAGCGCGCTCATCATTTCGCCGGTGGCATAGAAATAGGAGGTGAAATAATCCACGCCGAAGAGCGCCATGGCAGCCAGCAGGCCAATCTGGCCTGCGCCATGGATGTGAGCGTCCTCCTGTTTTTCACGAGGTGCAAGTCGTATTGCAATGACGACGAAAACGATTAAGAGGGCAATGGAGAATAACATGGTGAGTACCTTGATGTATTAAGCGGATTCAAATGCCTGCTCGAGCAGGTCAAGCAAATGAAGCAGATGGTTGCGGGTGGAGGGGTTGTAGCGCGTGTCCTGGCTGACCTTTACTTCCTCCTGGCGGACGGCGCGCACGACAAAGGCGGGCACGAACATGATCCGTCCCGAGGGAATGACTTCAATATCAGAGATATCGATCTTTAATTCCTGGTCATCGAAGTAGGGCAGGCTGAGGCGGAGCCCGCGGTTCAGGCTTCCGGCCCTGGCGCGCTGCTGGATGCGGGCGATGATTTCCCTCACCTGATAGATGGCCAGGGCGCGCCCCTGGTTGACGAGCTGTCCCAGCATGCCGTAACGCTTCTTGCCATACTCATCGTCTGCAGAAATATAGGGGGCGAGGGCCACGGCCAGGAACAGCACTTCCATGAATCTCTGCATGGATTTGATGTGGGCCTGGGCCTCCTCCACAGACTTGGCGATCAGGCTTCCGTCCTCGTCAAAGGCCACCCATTGCGGCAGGAAGAACTTCCGGGCGTAGGGACGAACGGGACGAGCAGGTCGCCGCGTCCCTCTTCACTGCTGCCCTCTTCGGCGATCGCGTCCGTGGTGGCGGTGATCGCCGATTCCGGTTCCAGGCCATCCTCCTCCGGGATGGAGGGAATGGTCTCATCCTCGTCCGCAGGCCGGTAGCAGACATTCCTGCCGGCAGGGAGCATTTGATTGACCATATACATCACTGTGGCATGCCGCAGCAGTCCGGCTGCGACCGAGATGGCCCGGTCAGGAGACTGTTCGAGCTCGTTGAACGTGTGCCGCAGCACCTTGAACAGCTCCACTTTACGGAAGCGGTTGACAAAGCTGCCGGCCGAGTGCGCACGCTGGTTTTGCGGAATGGTCACCAGCGCAGGCTGGTCCACGTTTTCGATCGTGCAGACCACCCGGTCGGGCAGGGAGAAGCTGATCTGCGCTGCACCATCCACAGTGGCCTGGGCGATCTGTTTGCCCTGGGTTTCGAGATAGCGCTGGACGATCGCCGGCTGCGCCGAAAACAGGGCTTGCTGGCGTCGATAATCCTCCGCCAGCCGTTCAGTTAAAAATTTAGGGTTTGTTTCTGACATTCTTGACCTTTGAAACTACATTGATTAAGAGAATAGGGAATTCCAGGCCCAGAGGAGCCAGAATTCCGGGAAAAGCAATAATACCAGCAGCAAGGTTTCGAATCCATCCTTCGGTATTTGAACGATTTTCACCTGTACGATGAAGAATCCGGCGATGATGCCAATGAAACCTGACCAGGCGATCACCTGCAAACGTATATTCGATTCGGATTGTTGTAGAGGAAGATCCGAAAGGATGTAGACGGAGGTCTTGAAATTCGATTCAAGGATCTCGCTCAAAGGCCTGCGCCGAATTCCTGTGCGTTGTTTTGTGATACACACGAACGAGTCGCCGGCTTGATAATTCTGCTTTACGGCTTTGAGCCAGCTGCCTCCAATTTCAATCCTCGTTTCCACAGATACCCTGGCGTCCTGTATGAGGGCTGACATTGTAACCAGTTTTCTGCGAAGAGAAGGTTCCTGGTCGGCATCCCGGCATAGACCCAGGAGCTGGACAGCTGAACCTGTGGAGACTGCCAGCTCCCAGATCCGTTGTATCAGACTGGTGCAGTCCACATTAACGGGAATCAGGACGATTAATCGGCCGGCCTGTTCCAGGTCTGGCCAGACAAATCCCTGCATCCGTCTCTACTTTGGAAGGATTTGCCATCGATAGCGCGTGTGTGTCAAGTTGGTTCATGTTACCTCACAGTCGACTAAATCTTAACCATATGGCATAAATTGGTGACAAAGAAATCATGGGATGGCATAAAGAACAAATAAAAATACCCGGGTACCGGGGAAGGTTAAGAAAAATGTCACCATCGAAATGGTGACAAATATTATGCCGATTGGAATGTTGAGTTCAGGCGATCAACGCCTTCCCTCTTCGAGGCGGCGTTGGCTATTCATCTGCGATGAACCGATAACCAATACCAGGTTCAGTCAGAATATATTTTGGGCGTTCGGGATCCTCTTCAAGTTTTTGCGGAGCTGGCGCATATAAACACGTAGATACTCGGTATGATCCGCATCTTCAGGTCCCCATACCTGGGAAAGAATGCTTTGATGGGTCAAGACACGATGGTGGTTGGCAGCCAGGAAGGCGAGCAGCTTGTATTCGATTCCCGTGAGCTTGACTTCCTCCTCGCCGCGCTTCACAATGTGCCAGACAAGATCAATGGTAAGCGCTCCGGCTTTTATTACCTTGCCGTGTTCCTCCTTCCTGTTTCCAGCATGGCGAAGGGCCACACGGACACGCGCCAGTAATTCATCGATGCCAAATGGCTTTGTGAGGTAATCATCTGCGCCGCTGTCGAGCGCTGCCACTTTGTCGCGTTCACCATCGCGGACAGACAAAATAATGATGGGTGTCTGCGTCCACTCACGCAGGCGCGTACAGACTTCCACCCCGTCCATATCCGGCAGACCCAGGTCCAGGATGATAATGTCCGGTTCATTCGCGGCAGCCAGCGTCAGCCCTCCTCGCCACGGCTGGCAGTCGTCACTCTGAACTGCTTTTCGGTCAGGATGGTTCGAATGGCACGCAGGATCTGCGGTTCGTCATCGATCACAAGGATATGAGGTGCGTTGCTCATTCCGTCTCCGGATCGATCGGGAGTTGGGGAGACCTGGCGCCATCCCAGGTAAGAGGCAGGGTGAAGTTAAAAGCCAGTCCATCCGGGATGTTTTCAGCCCAGATGCGGCCGCCGTGGGCCTCAATGATCCCCTTGCAGATGGAGAGTCCCAATCCCGTCCCTGTCACCCGGTCGGCCGCGGTGATGCGATAGAACTTGTCAAAGATCCGTTCCAGGTGTTCGGGCGGCACCTGGGGCCCCTGGTTGCACACCTGAACGTGAACAGCTTCGCCTTCCACCTGTGCACGAATGGATACCATTGTATTGGCAGGCGCATACTTCAAACTGTTGCTGACCAAATTGGTAAAGACCTGCTCCATTTGTACATAGTCCACAGGGATGAGCGGCAGAGTCTCAGGAATATCGATTTTAATCTGGTGTTCCACGGCAAGATGTTTCATGCGCACGATCACCCCCTCGACGATTTCAGACAGGATGTTCCATTCCCGCTTCGGCTTGAGCGCACCGGATTCGATCCGGGACATATCGAGCAAATTGCCCACCAGCAGGTTCAAATGATCGGCCTCATCGTCGATCGCCGCGATCAGCTCGGCGCTTGCCGGTGAATCCCAGCTGACTTCCCCGCCGCGCAGGCTGGAGGCCGCAGCTTTGATCGTCGAAAGAGGCGTCCGCAATTCGTGGGAGATGGAGGATAAAATGGCGGACTTCAACCGGTCGCTTTCCTCCAGGACCTGGGCACGGGAATCCGACTTCATCAGCCGGGCGCGTTCAAGTGCCAATGCACCCTGGCTGGCAAATGTCTGGAACAAACGCTTCTCACTCGAGGAAATGTCCGGCGCGACCCTCCAAAGCCGGATCTCCCCGAGGCCGCCTCGGGCCAACTCGATCGGGAGGACCAATTCGGGTGGTCGGGGTGGCGGGGTGATCTCAGGCAGTTGATATATAAAGGGCTGTACGCTTTTCACACGGATTTCAATATATTCACTCTGTGCCACAACCTGGATTTGCCCGGCAAGGATCTGTGCAATGGCTTGATCCCCGTATAAGCCGGTGAGCGCAGTGCTGAGTTCATAGAGTTGTGTGGCCTCTCGCTCACGCGCCGTTGCTGCTTCAAGACCTGCCTGTGCACGTGCCACCAATTGGCTGATCACCACGGCCACGACCAGGAAAACCAGCAAAATAACAATATCCAGGGGCCGGTGGACTGTAAATGTGTAATATGGCCGGATAAAAAAATAGTTGAAGGTAAGAAACGTAATCAGTGCACCGGCAATTCCAGGGCCGAGCCCCCAGTAGGCGGTAATGATTCCAAGAGGAACCAAATACAGCAAGGCAATCAATGTGATATCAAGCACATCCCTTAATAGGATGAATATTGTTGTAAGGGCTGCAATCAAGAGAAACGCAAGCAGATAGTGCCAGAAACGTGAAATGGAATTGGAATACAGCATATTTACGGATTTCATTATACCTTCTGGGTGATTGTAGTTCTCTTCTCCTTCTGCGTGGCAAGGGGATGAGCGTCTCGTTAACTACATGGTGCCGCATAATTTACTTTACTTAATCTTTAAATTCAGCCTACAAATCCATGAAAAAAGTAAAGTTATTAATGAGACAAGCGGTAACATGTATAGAAGACCTGTCGACTTTCCGGTCGAGATGGCAGGAAATAAGGAATATTAATCCTCGACTCAGTCAAGAAAGGACAGGACCGGTTGCCAAAGAGAGGATTTTGCACGGCGGAATCGATCTTTGTGAGTCTGGCTGGCAACCCTGGTGATGGAAAGCCCTTCCATATTTATCAAAATGATTCAGCTTATAATACAGCACTCTTAGCGATGAAATTTTACGTTTGTTCATATGATTGAGCCTCAAGATAATCAAGACACGTCACTCCTCCATCGTAAAACAGGAACCCCGCCAACCCGCAATATTGGCAATTTCTTTATTGGCAGGCCGCTTCAGACTGCCGACGCGCCTCATCAGACGATTGGAAAGGCGGTCGGCATGGCAGTCTTTGCCTCTGACGCGCTTTCCTCCACTGCCTATGCCACCCAGGAAATCCTCGTCATCCTCGCCGCGGCCGGAACGGCCGCCTTCGGATATGTTTTTCCCATCTCCATTGCCATTGTAATTTTGCTTGCAATTGTCACCATCTCATACGAGCAGACGATTCATGCCTATCCGGATGGCGGCGGCGCATATATTGTTGCCCGTGACAATTTGGGCGAAATGCCTGCCCTGACAGCCGCGGCCTCCCTTCTTACAGATTACATTCTGACTGTCTCTGTTTCCATTGCATCAGGTGTTGCCCAGATCGTTTCAGCATTCCCGGCCCTGTATCCGTACCGCGTGGTAATTGCGGTGGTCTGCATTCTTTTTGTCATGCTCATAAACCTGCGCGGTGTAAAAGAATCGGGGTCGGCCTTTGCCCTTCCGACCTACTTTTTTATTGTAATGATGTTCATCACAGTGGGAGTCGGTCTCGCCCGCTATTTCATGGGAACGCTGGGAATGGTTGTCGACCCGCCTGAGGTGGAAGGCATCAGCGGGACGCTGATTGCCATTACGCCGTTCCTGCTCCTGCATGCGTTTGCGAGCGGCACCGCAGCCCTGACGGGTGTCGAGGCGATCTCAAACGGCATTACGGCTTTCAAGGAACCGCGCAGCCGCAACGCTGGAATCACCCTGCTGTGGATGGCAACCATCCTGGGCTTCCTCTTTCTGGGCATTTCCTTCCTCACCAAGGAAATACAGGCAGTACCATCTGAAACGGAAACTGTCATTTCGCAGCTGGCACGTACGGTTTTTAACGGACAAGGCCTGCCTTATCTACTCGTTATCATCGCAACAACTGTCATCCTGATCCTGGCTGCCAATACAGCTTTTGCGGATTTTCCTCGCTTGAGTGCGCTCGCTGCCAAGGATGGATATCTGCCACGGCAATTAACGTTTCGAGGCAGCCGTCTTGTCTATTCGTACGGAATTGTTACACTGGCCGTCATTGCATCTGTTTTGATCATTGTGTTCCAGGCAAGTGTCACACGCCTGATCCCGCTCTATGCAATTGGTGTATTTCTTTCCTTTACCCTGTCGCAAACCGGCATGGCCCGTCGTTGGTGGAAGATGGGCCATGTGGAGCCGGGCACTGTGATCAAGGAACGCGGCTCGACCCTGTACTATGAGAAAAGCTGGCTCCTCAAGATGTTCATCAATGGATTCGGCGCGGTTTGTACTGCCATTGTGATGTGCATCTTTGCGATCACAAAATTCAGGGATGGCGCCTACGTCATCCTGCTTCTCATCCCAACCTTGATCGTGTTTTTCAGCTTCATCCATAGACACTATACGAGCGTCGCCCAGCGTCTATCGCTGGATAAATATGGGGAGCCACCGCCATACAATATCCGCCATCGTGTCATCGTTCCGATCAGTGATGTGCATCAAGGTACGCTGGCTGCACTCCGTTATGCCCGCATGCTTTCGGATGACATCACTGCCGTCCATGTTTTATTGGAACCGGCGGAAACGGAAAAAGTCCGCAGGAAATGGGAAATCTGGGGACGAGGTACCCGCCTTGTGGTGGTGGATTCTCCCTACCGCCTCTTTCTGGAACCTCTGCTGGACTATATTCACGAAATCATCTCCAGCCGGCAGGCCAATGAGACAATCACCATCGTCGTCCCACATTTTGTTCCCGGACAGCACGTTTATAATATGCTGCACATGCAAACTGCCGAAATGCTCCGCAAGGAATTGCTTTCCACGCCGGGTGTCGTCATCACCGAAGTACCCTATCAGATTCCTTAAGTGCACGACAATTTATGCAATTTGGACTATAATCGTCCATGCTCCCCGCCTCCGTGCGTGGGTGTCTTTTTATAAGCAGCAAGAGAAAAAATGCTAACCCCTGAAAACAACCAAACCGAAATCACGCGGCGGGAGAGTGATTACAAACCGCCGCGCTCCCTGAAGTCACTGGCTCATCGGGCGTCCTCTCATCACTGCCGATGCCCCTCACCAGACCATCGGTAAGGCCGTCGGTCTCGCCGTGTTTGCCTCCGATGCACTTTCATCCACAGCGTATGCCACCCAGGAAATCCTCGGTGTATTGGTTGTTGTGGGCGCGGCAGCATATAATTACGTGTTCCCCATATCGATTGCAATTGTTATTTTGCTGGCAATCGTGACGATCTCGTATGAGCAGACCATCCACGCCTATCCGGGCGGCGGCGGTGCCTATATCGTTGCCCGCGATAACCTGGGGGAGTTACCCGCCCAAACTGCCGGGGCAGCCCTGCTGATGGATTACATCCTGACGGTGGCTGTGTCGGTGTCCTCGGGGATTGCCCAGGTCGTTTCAGCGTATCCGAATCTTTTTCAATACCGCGTCTATCTAGCGGTGGCCGCTGTTCTCCTGATCATGCTGATCAACTTAAGGGGGTGAAAGAATCGGGATCCTTCTTTGCCATTCCCACCTATTTTTTCCTGACCATGATGGCCAGCATGGTTGGACTGGGTATGTACCGTTATTTTTCCGGTACCCTGGGAACAGTGGTTGATCCGCCCGAAACTGCCCAGTTTACAACCACTCTTATCCCCGTGACAGCCTTCCTCCTGCTGCATGCGTTTGCAAATGGCACCACTGCCCTGACAGGTGTGGAAGCCATCTCGAACGGAATCACCGCCTTCAAGGAACCGCGCAGCCGCAATGCCGGTATTACTTTGATCTGGATGTCCCTGATCCTGGGAACGCTTTTCCTCGGCATCTCCTACCTCACCGGGCAGGTGAATGCAGTTTTTTCCGAGGAGGAAACCATCATCTCACAGCTGGCACGCACTATTTTTGACGGGCGGGGACTGGCTTACATGGCAGTGATCTGGGGAACAACAGTGATCCTCATCATGGCAGCCAATACCGCCTTTGCAGATTTTCCACGTCTGGGTGCGCTCCATGCCGGCGATGGCTTTCTTCCCAAGCAATTGACTTTCCGGGGAAGCCGCCTGGTGTATTCCAATGGGATCATTACTCTTGCAATCATTGCTTCACTTCTGATCATTATCTTCCAGGCCAGCGTGACCCGCCTCATTCCCCTGTATGCCATCGGCGTATTTCTTTCCTTTACGCTGTCACAAACCGGCATGGCCAGACGCTGGTGGAAGATCGGCCACTTAAAGGAAGGCGAGGAGGTTGTCGAGCCCGGCTCCACCTTACGCTATGAAGCGGGCTGGCGTCACAAACTATTTATCAACGGTTTTGGTGCTGTGTGTACGGCAATCGTAATGCTCGTCTTCGCTGTGACCAAGTTCCGCGAAGGCGCCTGGGTGATCCTGATTCTTACGCCGATTTTGGTAACTATATTTTTTACGATCCATCACCATTACAAGGATCTTGCCGGCCATCTCACTCTCGATAAATTCAGCGGGATTACCTGAACGGCACACCCGCCATCGCGTGATCATGCCCATCAGCGGGATTCACCAGGGCACGCTGGAAGGGCTGCGCTATGCAAAACTTCTTTCCGACGATGTGACCGCCGTCCATATCTCGATTGATCCTTCAGAAACGGATAAGGTTCAGAAAAAATGGAAGATCTGGGGGGAGGGCACGCGCCTGGTCATCCTGGATTCGCCCTTCCGCCTGTTTGTGGAACCGTTACTGGCATATCTTGAGGATATCATTGACCAGCGCCAGGCGAACGAAACGATCACCGTGGTGGTACCAGAGTTCATCCCTTCGAAGCGCTGGCACAATGCCCTGCACATGCGAACGGCAAATGTTCTGCGGCAGGAATTATTATCCAAGCACGGGGTCGTCGTGACGGACGTTCCCTACCATGTCCACGCCCCGGATGAGGAGGAGTAGATCTCATGAATTTCATTGTTGTCGGATGTGGGCGCGTAGGCGCCGAACTGTGCTACCACCTGTTCAAGAACGGGCACCAGGTGGTGGCTGTGGATATTAACAAGGAGTCCTTTAACCGGCTTCACCCCGATTTTCGCGGGCGTACCCTCGAAGGTGAAGGCCTGGCGGAGGGTGTACTGGAACGGGCCGGTATTCGTGAAGCGGATGGCCTTGCCGCAGTCACAAATTCAGACACGCTCAACGCTGTCGTAGCTCATGCTGCCCGCACTGTGTATGGGGTCACAAATGTGGTCGCACGCAATTATGACCCAAACCTGCGCCCCATTATTGAGGCATTTGGCCTTCATTCCGTGGGATCCACCTACTGGGGAGCCCAGCGCGTTGAGGAATTGCTGATTAACCCCTCCCAGCGGGCGGTCTATTCTGCCGGAAATGGCGAAGTGGAGGTTTACGAAATCCATATCCCCGGGCGATGGAGCGGTCGTACGGTGAATGAACTCCTGGCCCCTTTGAAGGATTGTTATCCTGTTGCCCTGTCAAGAGCCGGCAGATCGTCCCTGCCATATGCGGATATGAAACTGCAGTCGGACGATCTTCTGAGCGTCAGTTCCACGTTTGAGGGCATCGGCGCGCTGACGGCTCGTCTGGCCGGAAAGGCGGAGGCATAAATGAACGTATTAATTGCCGGTGGCGGGCGTACAGGGGCACGGCTGGCCAGCCTTCTGCTCAACGAGAATTACAAGGTTCGCCTGGTCGAAAACCGCCGCGAACTGCTGGGATATCTGCACCAGGAACTCCCCACCGAGATCATTTACGAGGGCAACCCGGTCGATCCGAGTGTCCTCGAAGCAGCCGGTATCCGGGATGCAAATGATGTAGCGGCAGTAACAAGCAGTGATTCGACCAACCTGGTCATTTGCTATCTCGCCAAGACCCAGTTTGAGGTACCGCGCACGATCGCGCGGGTCAACAACCCGAACAATGCCTGGCTCTTCAACGAGAAATTCCTTGTGGATGTTGCCCTCAATTCAGCGGATGTGTTCGCCCACCTGATCCAGGAGGAGATGTCCCTGGGCGACATGATGACTCTCTTCAAGATCCGGCGCGGGCGCTACTCCGTGGTGGAGGAAAAGGTCCCGGCCGGGGCCAAGGTGATCGGCGTCCCGCTCAAGGATATGGGTTTGGCCGAGCACTGTGTGATCGCCGCCATCATCCGCGACGGCGTGATGACTCTGCCGCGCGGCGACAGCACCCTGCAGGCCGAAGACGAGATCATTGCGGTAACCAGCCCGGAGGGCGCGCTTATGCTCGCCGACCTGTTATCCTACCCTGTCTATCCCACCCGCAACGGTGCAAAAAAGGTATAAGACATCCCTGCTTTACTTGAATGCAGGCCACATGCTTCAATTGACCGAATCGAAGCCCTTACGGTATAATGTCGTGCCGATTAAATCGATGATCGCATATTAATACTGCGTCACAATCCAAACCCAGAAGCAGTATTTCCAAAGTGAGGAACGAAGAATGCCAAAACGTACGTACCAACCGAAGATCCGCCGCCGCGTGCGCGTGCATGGATTCCGCCAGCGCATGGCGACAGCTGATGGGCGCGCAGTCCTGAAGCGCCGCCGCCTGCGCGGTCGCAAGCAGCTGACTGTGACTTCCAACAAGCACGTTAAGAAGATCCGCTGGTAGGCGGTCATTTAACTCAAGCGCGTTCGAGGTAACGGGTGCAGAGAAATTTTCGTCTGACCCGGTCTGAAGACTTCAAGCGGGTGCGGCGTTCCGGCAAGTCCTATGCCCACCCGCTTGTTGTGTTGATAGTGCAGACTCATGATCAGCGTAGCAATCCTGTGGACCAGCCCCGCCTAAAAATCGGGGTCGCGGCTGGAAGGACAGTAGGGACCGCCGTTCATCGAAACCGGGCCAAGCGCCTCCTGCGCGAAGCCATGCGGGCTCTGCTCCCGAGCATTTCCTCCAACCTGGATTTGATCCTGATCGCCCGTCCGGGGCTGGTGACCGCCACGCTGGAGGAAACCCGCCATGCTCTGCTCACCCTTTTGGAACGTGCGAAAATCATGATGCCCACGAATGAATCCTAACCCTCATTCACATGACTATCCAAATGAGCCGCGGCTGCGCGACATGCCGCGGACCATCCTCAACTGGCCGCGCATTTTGGTCCTGGGTTTCATCCGGCTGTATCAGTCGACACTTTCACGCGGGCTTCCCCCGAATACGTGCCGCTTTTATCCCTCCTGCTCGCATTATGGCTATCAGGCAGTCTATAAATACGGCGCGATCAAGGGTTCCTTGATGGCCGCCTGGCGTGTCCTGCGCTGCAATCCGTTTAACCCCGGGGGCTATGACCCCGTCCCATAGGAGTATCGAGTATTCAATGAGCAAGAAATTTTTATTCTTGACAGCGGCCCTGCTTGCCGTCATCCTGTTAAGCGGATGTACAGGCGGGTCTGTACGCGGCAACACCTGGCCCGGATTGACCGCCACCAACGATGTGGCTTACCTTGCCGATGGTGCTTTTGTCTATGCCATTAATCTCAAGGATGGCACTGAACTCTGGCATTATCCCGACCAGCGCGGCACAAAATATCTCTTTTACACAACTCCCTACCTCACTTCGAACGGCCTGGTGATCGTGGGCAGTTCCGGAAGCAGCTTCAGCCTGATAGCGCTCGACCCTTCCAGGATCGATGCCACAACAAAATCCCCGACGGTAGCCTGGAGCTTTTCAGACGTCCGGAACCATTGGATAGCCGCTCCTCTGGCGATCGATGACCGCCTGTATGCACCCAACTCGGACGGCAATCTGTATGTACTCAATTTGGACAATGGACAGCTCATCAAGTCTCTCGAGCTGGCAGATAACTTATGGGCCCAGCCCGTTTCAGACGGGAAAAATCTGTACATCAGCGCACTCGATCACAGCATGATCGCAGTGGACAAGGATTCCTATCAGGTCATCTGGCATGAGGACGTGGGCAGTGCCATTACCAGCCCTCCCCTGCTCGCATCAGATGGAAATTTGTACGTTGGCTCATTCGCAGCCAACCTGGAGAAATTCAATCCCGCCACCGGCAGCCACGAAGCCGTGGAAAAGACCACTGACTGGGTATGGGGAACACCGAGCATCGTTGATACCAATCTTTATTTTGGCGATCTAAGCGGGAATTTCTATTCCTATAATCTCGAGACTGGAAAATATAACTCGAGTCCAATTCTCATCAAACCCGATAACTGGGATCCAGCCGCCAGCAAAGATAAAGATGAGTCAAAGCAAACAGCCATTACAGCCAGCCCACTTGCGCTGAACAACATCCTTTTGGTTGCCACGGAATCCGGTGCAATCTACGAAGTGAACCAGGATGGAAAAGACTCGCTTTGGGGTGGAAAAGAACAACAGCCTGGAGGAATGATTTACACAACTCCCGTGCTTGCGGGAGATTTGGTGCTTGTTTCACCAATGAACGCCGATGCACTTCTTTATGCCTATGATTTGAATGGCAATAAGAAGTGGTCGTTCAAGCCTGCGAAATAAGAGGACACATGTGGAATATATTTGTTTCCGCTTTTACAACTGTATTATTGTGGATTTACAACGTGCTTGGACAGGGTCCAAACATGTTTGGCATTGCCATTATCCTGTTCACCATCCTGATCCGCCTGGTGACATGGCCATTGAACGCCCAGCAGATGAAGGGCGCGACCGCCATGCAGAGCCTGCAGACTGACAAGGATTGGCAGGAGATCCAGAAGAAGTATGCGAAGGACAAGGAAAAGCTTGCCCAGGAGCAGATGCGCGTCTATAAGGAGAAGGGGATCAATCCCTTCGGTTCCTGTCTGCCAACGCTCATCCAGTTCCCGATCATCATTGCCCTCTATCAGAGCATCACCCGCGCCCTGGCAACCACGCCCTATGGGCTTCTTCAGCTTTCCCGCAGCGCAAGCCCTTTTGGTTTTCTGAATATTACATCGCTGATCCCGCTCAACAGCAAATTCCTGTGGATGAACCTGGGGCTGCCCGAGGGAATTCCCTGGAGATTTGATATCGCCTTCCTGCCGTATGGATTTCCTCTCCTGGCGATCATCGTGGCGTTTACCACATATATTCAGGCAAAGCTGACCATGCCCGCCACCAGCAACCCGGGAGACCAGAGTGCGGCGATGAGCAACATGATGAGCCTGTACATGCCGTTGCTGCTTGGCTGGTTTGCCCTGACCTTCCCCTCGGGCCTGGCAGTCTACTTTATCACCAGCAACCTCCTGGGTATCTTTCAGTATGCCATGCAGGGAAAAGCCAACTGGCGCAACCTTCTTCCCGGCGGCAACAAGCAGCCACAGATCCAGGCGCCAAAGAAAACAAAATAGGAGGTGGGTATGAATGAAAGAACCACACTGGAAATCATCGCTCCCACCGTTGAAGAAGCGATAGCACAGGGACTTGCCCAACTGGGTCTCACTGCCGATGCAGTCAGCGTTGAAGTGCTGGATGCAGGCAACAAGGGCTTTTTCGGCCTGGGAAAGCCCCAGGTGCGGGTCCGTTTGACGGTGAATCCTGCCGGCGGTCCTGCCCTCCCAAAAGCGGGGCCAGCCGTCGAACCCAGGAAGGAGCAGAAGCGCGTCGAGGCGAAGAAACCCGCGCCAGCACCCACACCCGCTCCGGAGCCGGAACGACCGGTACCGGTGGAGCATCCTGAGCCAAGCGCGGCTGCCAGCCGTCCACCTGCTCCTGTAGTGAGTGCAGACGTGCAGCCCGAGCACGATCCGCTCCTGGACCATACGGAAGTGGTTATCTCCAGAATGCTTCATTTGCTCAATCTCGAAGCACAGGTGTCAGCACACTATGGGCGCCACCGAACGGGATGGCCGCCGCAACATCCATGTGGATATCCGCGGCAAGGACCTGAGTGTGTTGATCGGGCGCCGCTCCGAGACCCTGGGCGCGTTCCAGTACATCGCTTCCCTGATCGTCGGCAAGGAAACCCAGCAGTTCGTGCAGCTGGTGGTGGACGTGGAAGGATACCGTGACCGGCGCGAGAAGCAGCTGGTCCAGATGGCCATGCGCATGGCGGACCAGGTGTCCAAAACCGGGCGCCGCCAGACGCTGGAACCGATGCCCTCCAGTGAGCGCCGGATCATTCACATTGCCCTGCGCGATCATCCCGATGTCAAAACGGAAAGCACGGGCGAGGACCCATATCGCAAAGTGGTGATCATGCCCAAGGATTCGTAACCACGTGGGGCGGATGGATAATCCGCCCCTTTTATTTATCTCTTAACCCTTGCGAAGGATCTGTTTTAAAGAAGCGGGTTTTCTTCAGACCAACCTTCGCAAGGGTTTTTCATCTTTTTATCACGGTATAATTCGTCCATGCACAACCTGATTTCACTGGAACCTGTTGATTATCTGATGATCGGTCATGTGGCCCATGATGTCACGCCGGAGGGTTACCGCCTGGGTGGGACAGCAGCATATTCCGCCCTGACAGCCCGGGCGCTGGGAATGCGGGTGGGCATGCTCACCGCCTCGGGTCCCGAAACGGCATTGGATGCCTTGCAGGATATTCCGGTGATTTCGATTGACTCTCCACAAAGCACAACATTCGAAAATATTTACACGGAGCATCACAGGATCCAGTACCTGCGGGCGCAGGCGACCAGGCTCGATTTCGAGGCTGTGCCTGACGTATGGCGGCGCTCCCCGATCATTCACCTGGGTCCGATCGCCAATGAAATGGATTCGATCCTCCCGTCCACATTTTCACCCTCCCTGCTGGGACTCACCCCGCAAGGCTGGATGCGCCAGTGGGATGCGGATCAACGCGTCTTTATGCGTGAATGGAGGAATGCAGAGTCAGTGCTCCCAAAAGCCGGCGCCGTGATCATCAGCCGTGAGGATGTGCATCATAACGATGAGCTCGTCGAGCATCTGGCACAGCAGACACGCATCCTGGTGGCGACGGAAGGACCGGATGGCTGCGTGGTGTATTGGAACGGCGACCGCCGTCGATTCCGTCCGCCGTCTGTACACGAGGTGGATGCAACCGGGGCAGGGGATGTGTTTGCCACCTGCTTTTTCGTGCGCCTGTTCCAGACGCGTGATCCCTGGGAAGCGGGACGCTTTGCCACCATCCTCGCCGCGCATACGGTCACACGTGTCGGGCTGGAGGGAATCCCGACCGCCCGCGAGATCGAGGAATGTCTGACGGAAGTTTTGCTCTAATACGCACCAGGAAACATTGGGATCGCAAATCACATGACCCGCATTTACACCCTCGTCAACCAGAAAGGCGGTGTCGGCAAGACCACCACCGCCATCAACCTCGCTGCCTATCTTGCGAAGCTGGGCCAGAGCGTCCTGGTCGTGGACCTCGACCCGCAGGCGAACGCGACCTCCTGTCTCGGCGTCGACAAGCACGCCGTGCAGGGCAGCACCTATGAGGCCATCCTCAATGAGGATGCGCCGGCCGGGTTCATCCTGTTCAATGAGCGTCTGCAGCTTTCGCTTCTGCCTTCGTCTCCCGCACTGGCAGGCGCGGAGGTGGAGCTGGTGGAGGAGTCCGGCCGTGAATTCCGGTTGAGGAACGCCCTCGAATTCCCTCGACGATAAATATGATTACATCCTGATCGACTGCCCACCCTCGCTGGGACTGCTGACCGTCAACGGCCTGGTCGCGGCGGAGGACGGCGTTCTCGTCCCGGTCCAGTGCGAGTATCTCGCCCTGGAGGGCCTGGGCCAGCTGACCCAGACGATCCAGCGTGTGCAGTCCTCGCTCTTCCCGGGACTGCGCGTGCGCGGGGTGGTCCTGACCATGTACGACCCACGCACAAATCTCTCGCATGATGTGGTCAGGGAAGTCAACAACCACTTTCCGGGCCAGGTCTTTAAGAGCGTGGTGCCGCGCAGCATCCGCCTGGCCGAGGCGCCCTCGTATGGGCTGCCCATCTCGGCTTACTCACCTTCGTCGGTGGGGGCCCAGGCGTATGAGGCCCTGGCAAAAGAACTCCTGCAGGGCGACGGCGTCGCCGTCAGTTCTAATTGATACTTTACGCGAGAAACTCTTCCCGTGATACCCCCCGCATCGATGCATCATTGTTAACAAGGAGCATGCATGCCTAAACGTACCGGTCTTGGTAAAGGACTCGAAGCTCTCATCCCGACGGGACAAAACATCCCATCCGCGGATGGCGGAGGCGGCGTCACGCATATTTCCGTCGATCTGATCCAGCGCAACCCGCGCCAGCCGCGCGAAAAGTTTGACCTCGAGGAACTGGATAACCTGGCCGCCTCCATTCGCGAGCATGGGGTGATCCAGCCTCTGGTTGTCTCGCCCGGAAAGAACGGGATCTATATTCTCATTGCCGGCGAACGCCGTTTGCAGGCCTCCCGCAAGGCCGGGCTGAAGACCGTTCCGGTGGTCATCCGCCACGCGACCGACCAGCAGCTTCTCGAGCTGGCACTGATCGAAAACGTCCAGCGGGCGGACCTGAATCCCCTTGAGGAGGCGGAGGCCTACCAGCACCTGGCCAGGGAATTCAGGATGTCGCATGAGACGATCGCGGCGCGGGTCGGCAAGAGCCGGGTGGCAGTCACCAATACGATGCGGCTTCTGGATGCCTCTGCGGCTGTGAAACAGGCCCTTGTGGACGGGCGCATTACCGAAGGCCATGCACGCGCGCTGCTGGCCCTGGGCACTGCCAAAGCCCAGGAGGCCCTGCTGAACCAGATCATCAACCTCGACCTGAGCGTCCGCCAGACAGAGGTGTTGACGAGAAAATATTCGGGCCAGAAGACGGCCACCAAAGGGAAGTCCAGCCCAAGCGCCGATGTGACCGATGTGGAGCGCCGCCTCCGATCCAGCCTCGGGACCAAGGTCGCCTTGAAGCACAGCAAGCGCGGCGGCACGGTCACCATCTATTATTATTCCGATGAAGAATTGAATTCGCTGCTGGAAAAATTGACATAATCTGATGGAGGACGTCCATACGAAATGAATCATGAAAATCCTTTATAACGCCCATATTCATACCCGGAACCCATCACAACCTGCCGCATCCGCCTTGGTGATAAACCGCGAATGGATCCTGGCGGTGGGCGATCTTGCAGATTTATCCGCGCAGTTCCCCAATGCAGAAAAAGAGGATATGCACGGCGGCGTGATCCTGCCCGGCCTTACCGATGCACATTTGCATTTACAGTATTATTCCCTTGGTCTGCAAAAGATCGACTGTGAAACGGATACAAAAGAGGAATGTCTGCGCCGCGTGCAGGAACGCGTCCAAAAGGCGAAACCCGGCGAATGGATCCTGGGCCATGGCTGGAATCAAAACGTATGGGGATCCTGGCCAACAGCAGCGGAGCTCGATGCCATCGCGCCGAACAACCCGGTCTATCTGACAGCCAAATCCCTGCATGCCGCCTGGGCAAACACGAAAGCCATGCAGATGGCTCGCATCACGGCACAAACACCCGACCCGCAGAATGGACAGATCCAGCGCGAACCCGGCGGGAATGCGACCGGCATCCTGCTTGAAACCGCGATGGAACTGGTGGGCGACAGGATCCCAGTCCCAACGATCGAAGAGATTGCGAATGCCATGGAAAAGGCACAGCCCATTCTATGGAAAATGGGTCTGACCGGCGTCCATGACTTTGACCGCCGGGAATCGTTCATGGCCCTGCAGCAGCTTCATGCGCAGGGCAGGCTCAAGCTGCGCGTGTTGAAGAACCTTCCCGGTGGAGCTGCTCGACCAGGCCTTCGCGCTGGGCCTGCGCGGCGGCTTTGGCGATGACATGCTGCGCATCGGCAACATCAAGGCGTTCATGGATGGCGCCCTCGGCCCGCACACTGCCGCCATGTTCCAGCCATACATTGGCGAGGAAAACAATCGCGGCATCCTCAACATGGATGGCGAGGAGCTCTTCGAGCACGGACGCAAAGCTGCGCAGGTGGGTCTTGGAATGACCGTCCATGCCATCGGCGACCGCGCCAATCATGAAGTCCTGAATGCCTACGAGCAGCTCCGCAAATACGAGACTGAAAATCATCTCCCGCACCTGCGCCACCGCATCGAGCATGTCCAGGTCATCCATCCCGACGATGCCCCCCGCCTGGCGCAGCTGGATGTGATCGCCTCCATGCAGCCCATTCACGCCACGTCCGACATGCTGATGGCAGACCGGTTCTGGGGCGAGCGCTCCCGCCTGGCGTATGCGATGAAGACCCAGCTGGATTTCGGCGCGCATCTGGCCCTCGGCTCGGACGCGCCGGTCGAGTCCCCGAACCCGTTCTGGGGACTGCATGCCGCGGTCACCCGCAGGCGCGCCGACGGTTCCCCCTCCGCCGATGGCTGGTACCCCGAACAACGGCTGACCCTGTCCCAGGCCTGGGAGGGCTACACGATTGGCCCGGCGTATGCTGCCGGCATGGAGAATCGACTCGGCCGCCTTGCCCCGAACCATCTTGCCGACCTGATCGTGCTCGAGCAGGACCCGTTCACCTGTAATCCAGATGAATTGCTGACCATGCAGTCATCCGCTACAATGGTTGCGGGAGAGTGGGTCTGGCAGTGATAATAAACCCTAACAGGTTTTGTACCGTTACAACAAACGTAAATGTTAATGACAGAATTTTCTTCCATATCGGACTTGAACTTGCAAAAGAAACCTTTAGGGTTTCATGAGGACGATATATGCCTGACCAAAAACGCCTGACACCCGAAATGCTTGTCCCTCGCATGGGGGAATATCTGGTCCAGAAGGGACTTGTCAGCGCGGAGGATATCCAAAGGGCGCTTGCTCATCAGCAGGAGGAGACAACCCGGGGAAACAACATTCTCCTGGGACAGGCCCTGATCGATCTGGGTATGGTCAGCCGCGCAGACCTGGACCAGGCAGTAACGGAACAGATCATCCAGCTGCGGACGGCGCTGCAGGCCTCCAACCGCTCGCTGGAGAGACGCGTCGAGGAACGCACTTCCGAGCTGCAGAAGGCACTCGAGCGTGTCTCGGAGCTCAGCCAGCTCAAGTCCAATTTCATCTCGAACATTTCACATGAGCTGCGTACTCCCCTGACCCATATCAAGGGCTATATTGAGCTGCTCATCACCGAATCGCTTGGGGCCATTACTGAGGAACAGAAACATGCACTGGCAGTCAGCCAGCAGTCCACGATCCGGCTGGAGACGTTGATCGACGATCTGATCATGGTCTCCCTGGCTTCGCGCGGCGAATTGAGCCTTCGGCAGGACTCGGTGGATATCTGCCGCCTGGCAAACCTGGCGGTCAAATCCCATGGGGAGAAAGCCGCTCGGCGCGGGGTCCATTTGCAGGCGGCGGTCGACGAGGGCGTACCCTTCGTCCAGGCAGATTCACAAAAGATCGCCTGGGTGCTGGGACAGCTTGTCGATAACGGCATCAAATTCACACCTTCCGGGGGAAGCGTTGTGATCTCCATCAAACGCGAAGGGCAGAACCTGGTGATCGTCTCCATCACTGATACCGGGATCGGGATCCCATCCAGCCGGATGCAGGATATCTTCGAGCCGTTCCACCAGTTGGATGGCTCCAGTACCCGGCAGTACAACGGGACCGGGCTGGGGCTTTCGCTGGTGCGGCAGATCGTGGAGGCCCATGGCTCCATGCTCGAAGTACAATCTACGGAAGGACGCGGCTCAACCTTAAAGTTTCCCCTGCTGGCCGTGATGGAATCAAAATAATGCCCATGGATAGTTCCACACTCGATTACCTGCAGGGATTGACACAAATTGCCACACAGCCGGGAAATCTGCGAGGCGTCCTTGAGCAGTTCCTGATCGAGCTGCGCAAAAATTTTGTTTTTGACAATGTAGCCGTCTACCTGCTTGACGAAACCCACAAAAGTCTCGAAGTCAAGTATGCCCGGGCCATCGGGCGGGCGAAGACTGCCGAGGCGGATGCCGCCTGGGGCGAGACCTTCGCAAGCCAGGTGGTTAAGAAAGGCAGCCTCCTGGCGCTCGACCCCAGCCCGGATGCCAAACCAGATGACCGCCTGCAGCAGGCGTATCTCCTGGGCCTGCCCCTGCTCATGGACCAGGAGGTCAATGGCGCACTTGTGTTTGTGCGCTTTGGGGGTCCGCCTTACGAGGAGGAACACATCCGGATCGCTTCGTTTGCATCCGACATCCTTTCGGTGCTCTTCGAGCGCGATACCTGGCGGGAAACCAATTCCGAGCTGCACGACCTCAAGCGCCAGATGCAGCTGCAGGAGGATTTTGTCAGCACGATCTCACACGAGCTGCGGACACCGCTTGGGTTCATCAAGGGATACAGCACCAGCCTCCTGCGGGAGGATACAACCTGGGATCCTGGAAACGCAGAGGGAGTTCCTGATGATCATCGACGAGGAGGCAGACCGCCTTTCGGTGTTGATCGAAAATGTCCTCGAATCGGCCCGCCTGCAAAGCCGGACCATCCAGCTCCGTTTCCAGCCTCTGCGGCTGGATGCAGTCATACGCGACGTGATCGCCCGGATCCGTGTCCGCCACAAGGATCTGAATGTCAACACGGCGCTGGACACCACACCCTCCATCCAGGGAGATGGTGTACGGATTGCCCAGGTGATCGAAAACCTGTTCACCAACGCGATCAAGTACGCCCCCGGGGCACCGATCGATGTGACCCTTGAACAGACACCGGAAAACATTCGCTATCGCGTTCCATGACCAGGGCCCCGGCATTGACAATGAGTCTCTCCCGTTCATTTTCGACCGTTTCTACCGGGCGCGGAATGAAAAGACCATCACCGGCACCGGCCTGGGACTTTATATTTGCAAACAGATAATTGAGGCACATCGTGGTAAGATTTGGGCAGAATCCAATCCCGGCCAGGGAACCACGTTCTTCATTGAACTACCCATCAATTCTTCGAACTAGCAGCCCCAATCAAGTTTGAAGAAATAAGGACCAAATTCAAAGCAGCCCTCCACAATTCCAAGTGGTTGCGGCACAAGCGTGAAGGAGAGCATATGGCAAAACGCATACTCATTGTGGACGACGAGCCTCGCTATCTTCGATTGCTCGAGGCCAACCTGCGGACCGAAGGTTATGAAGTCGTTACAGCTCAGGATGGCATGCAGGCAGTAAGCGTTTTTTCGGACCAGCCGATCGACCTGGTATTAATGGATGTGATGATGCCCAAGCTCGACGGCTTTGGGGCAACCCAGCGCATCCGGGAATTCTCCAGCACACCCATCATCATCCTGACCGCCAAGGGGGATGAACAGGACCGTGTCCGAGGTCTGGATCTCGGTGCGGACGATTACCTGGTCAAGCCGTTCTCGGCCACGGAACTCCTGGCCCGGGTGCGCGCCGTCCTGCGGCGTGCACAGCCTCCCACGGATGTGGGTCCGTCCCGCTTTTTCACGCATGATAATTTGAAGATCGACTTTGCCCGTGCGGAAGTGTGGCGCGGGGAAACGCCTGTTTCCCTGTCGGCGACCGAATACCGCCTGCTGCTGCAGTTTGCCCATCATATCGGCAAGATCATGACTTCGGAGGATCTGCTGACGAGCGTCTGGGGGCCGGAATACCGCTCCGACAAGGAAATCCTCTGGGTAAGCATTGCCCGCCTGCGCCAGAAACTGGAGGACGATGCGCACAATCCCAAGCATATTGTGACGCGTTCCGGCCTGGGCTACCTGATGCCTCCCATCGAGGAATGACCTCAGGGGAGGCGGGAAAATCCGTAGGAAACAAGTTATTGTCTTTGCAGCGCCTCCTGACCGGGAGGCGCTTTTTATGGCGTGCACGGTAATAACCTCCATGGGGGCAATTCCGCGCCTGCCGAAAAACAAACCAGCTCACTTAGGGAACATATTTCTGCTTTTCTGATTAAGACAAAAGGACCGGACCTGAAAACCAGGAAAACGCAGAAGATTTCTGTAACATCCATGGTATCCACGTTCATTACAATTCAATGCTCCTAAGGAAATTGAAAGGTGCTTTACAGGCGATTTAGACTACACTTTAGGGGCAGGTTTACCTATGAAAACGGTAGCGACACTTGTATTTGGTCGCTATTTTTATGACGAGGGCTGGCAATATTATCCGGCAGGTCAAATTGTCCCAGGCCAGCACAGAAGAGGAAATATGACGATTGAATATGATGAAAAAGGCAAAAGATTTACCGACATAGTTACCAAAAGGCCCGTCTACGCGACAGTACAAACGACAACCCATCTGCTGCGCGGCAACATTCACGTCCGCCGGGACCAGCGCATCAAGGATGAGCTCGACCTGGACGATAAATTCATCGCCGTTACAGATGTCAGCATCCTGGGAGAGGCTGGGCAGGTTCTCTTCCAGGCGCCTTTTCTTGCCATCAACCGGGCGCACATCATCTGGGTCCTGCCAGAGCAGAAGCAGAACCGGGGAGGAGGCAGCCTGATGTCCACGCCAATC
This sequence comes from uncultured Chloroflexia bacterium, assembly GCA_963750005.1. GTDB lineage: Bacteria > Chloroflexota > Anaerolineae > Anaerolineales > Villigracilaceae > Defluviilinea. The sequence goes on along the minus strand of CAVVPC010000004.1, from coordinate 30,654 downwards.
CCATCCAACTTTACCCGCCTGACATCCGCCGATCTTTTGAAGTTCAAGCGTTACCTGATCGAAAACGTTGGCAGGTCCATGGAAGGCCAGGAACCTCAGGCCGGCAACCGGGCCGAGATTCATGGAGCAGCGCTTGAATGAGGTCTATGCCCAGGTGAAGGTCAACCTCCCGGAAGATATCCGCCAGCAGGTTTTCCACGATATTCTCGATGAGCTGACCGGATATGGCCCCATCCAGCCGCTGTTGGAGGACCCGGATATCAGTGAAGTGATGGTGAACGGACCCAAGAAGGTCTTCATCGAAAAGAACGGCAAGCTGACCAAAACGCCGATCACCTTCGACGATGACGATCACGTCCTGCGGATCATAGACCGGATCATCCTGCCCCTCGGCCGCCGCGTGGATGCCGACAGCCCCACCGTCGACGCGCGCCTGCCGGATGGCTCACGCGTCAACGCGGTCATCCCGCCGGTGGCGATCGACGGGCCATCCATTACCATCCGCAAGTTCAAGAAGGACAAGCTGTCCATCGACCAGCTGATCAAGTTTGGCTCGCTGACCGCCAACATGGCTGAGTTCATCAAGGCCTGTGTGCTGGCCCACCTGAACATCGTCATTTCCGGAGGGACAGGCTCGGGCAAGACGACGCTTCTGAACGTGCTCTCCAGCTTCATCCCGGAAGACGAACGCATCGTCACGATTGAAGATGCCGCGGAGCTCCAGCTTCAGCAGGACCACGTCCTGCGCATGGAGACGAAAGTCCCCAACGTGGACGGCAAGGGCGCGGTCACCATCCGGGACCTGGTGCGCAACTCCCTGCGGATGCGCCCCGACCGGATCATCGTGGGCGAATGCCGTGGCGGCGAAGCGCTCGATATGCTGCAGGCCATGAACACCGGCCACGATGGCTCGCTGACCACCCTGCACGCCAACACGCCCGCGGATGCGCTTTCACGCCTTGAGACCATGGTTCTTATGTCAGGCATGGACCTGCCGTTGAAGGTCGTCCGCCAGCAGATCTCCTCTGCCGTGGACCTCATCATCCAGCAGACCCGCTTGAAGGATGGTTCCCGCAAGATCACCGCCATCACCGAAGTGGTCGGCATGGAAGGCGAGACCGTGGTGATGACCGACATCTTTAAATTCGAGCAGCTGAGCGTTGGTGAAGGAGGCAAAATCATCGGTGAATTAAGGGCGACCGGGATCCGTCCCATTTTCAGCCCGCGCCTTGAAGCCTGCAGGATACAAGCTCAGCGGTGACATATTCATGCCGCCGCCCAGCTCCACAAAGGCGTTAGCATTCGCCTGCTTCTGCTATAATCAGAGAGTTGCCATTGCAGTGCTTGTGATGGATTCACACAGTGCCGCATCACTTTCATTTGATTAACTTTGCATTGGAGCTTCCACCTGAAAATCCAATCGAAAAGTTAACTTGTTCCCGAGACAAGCGGTAGAGGTTGCATGGATACCAAAACGCAGATCGCAATTCGCACGAAAAAACTGGGAGTCCTGATCCGCGACGCGCGTCTATCCGCCCGCAGAAGCGTGCAGGAATGTGCGGAAGCCATTGGCGTCCGGAAGAGCATGTTCCGCTCCTTTGAGGAGGGTGTTCACTCGCCTTCCCTGCCTGAGCTGGAGGCCCTGGTTTTCTATCTTGATCTTCCCCTTGACCATTTTTGGAGCAGGGAGATCAAATCAACGGCTGTTGCCCCCATCAAGAATATCGATCTCCCCAGGCTGCTTGCCATCCGCCAGCGCAAGATCGGCGCCCTGCTGCGACAGGAACGCATGAATGCCAGTATCTCGATCCGTAACCTGGCCGGTAAGACGGGGTCGCAAGCTCCCGGATCAAGGCCTACGAACTGGGCGAGAGTCCCATTCCCGTCCCCGAGCTGGAGGTGCTGGTCACGACTCTGGGAGGGCGGATCGAATCCTTCTTCGACCGGAGCGGCCCCATCGGGCACTGGATGGAGAGTGGGGAGACCGTACAGGAATTCCTCGAGCTGCCGCTTGAGCTGCGCCAGTTCGTTGCTGCACCGGTCAACCGTCCCTACCTGGAGCTGGCCATGAAGCTGAGCAGCATGTCGCGCGATAAATTACGCGCTGTGGCAGAAGATCTATTGGATATTACCTATTAAAGCTGTGACAGATCAAACCAATTCCCTCATACTTGCCGATGACGGCAAAAAAGAATACGAAAAAGGAAACTACAAGGCCGCGGCCGGCCTGTTCTCACAGGCTGCCCAGGCATATTCATCCATGGGGGATGAGCTCAATGCGGCCGAGATGAAAAACAATGAGAGCGTGGCGTTCCTGCAGGCCGGAAATGCCCGCGAATCACTGCAGGCCGTGGAGGGCACGGAGGAAGTTTTCCTCAACGCCGGGGATCTCAAGCGGCAGGGCATCGCCGTCAGCAACCGCGCCGCCGCCCTGGAGGGCCTCAAAAAGTGGAAGGAGGCGCTCGCTGAGTACGACCGCGCCGCCGCCATTTTCGAACAGGCAGGCGAAGGGGATATGCATTCCCTGGTGCGCAAATCGGCGGCGAACATCAACTTGAAACGTTTGCACGTCAACGACTCGCAGATGGATGTGCTTGACTCCCTGCGCCTGGTGGAAAAACCCACCCTGACCCAGCGCTTTTTGAAATTTCTTATGAGGATCGGATTCAGATAAAAATCCATCCCGAGGATATGAATTACCCAGGTGAACAGTGATCAACTCCATGGTTCGCAGCGCGGATCTCAATGACCACCAGCAGTTATCGAACCTGATCTTTTTTGAGACCCGCCTCCATCGCCACCTGGACTGGCGCTCGCCGCTCGAATGGCTGGGCGACCCGTATTACTGGGCCCTGGAGGAAGGCAGGCAAATTACAGCTGCACTGGCGTGTCCCCCTGAAGTGGACGGGATTGCCTGGGTGCGGCTGTTTGTTTATACCGGGCACTGGTCACCGGAAAATGCGTGGGACCTGCTCTGGGGTACGGCGAAGGAAGTGATCATGCGTGCAGGCGGGGCGACCGTCGCTGCGATCGCCATGCAGCCGTGGTTCCAGAAAATCCTCGACGAGAGCGGGTTTGAAAACCACCAACAGATTGTGATGCTTGAATGGCGATCTCAAACCTGGCCATCGAGCAGTGCGGAAGGTGTTCAAATCCGAACAATGACAGAGGCGGATATACCGGCGGTTACAAGGGTTGACAATGCCGCCTTCGAGCCCCTCTGGCATAACTCCTTCGAGACTCTGCAGCGCGCATTTTCGCAGGCTTTGATCGCTACTGTGGCCGAAAGCAGGGAGGGGATCATCGGATACCAATTGACAACCGGCCATGGACAGCGTGCGCACCTGGCGCGGCTGGCCGTCCATCCCAGTACGCAGGGACGCGGAATCGGCCGGGTTCTGTTAAGTGATCTGTTCGCATATCTCATGCGCACTGGCACCACGCGATTGAGCGTGAATACGCAGAGCGACAACAAGGTTTCCCTCAAGCTTTACAAGAATATGGGGTTTACCCGCACAGGCGAGGAATACCCCGTGTATACGTTCGAAGTCCCCGCTGGATGACAAATCGTCACATTATCTTTAATTGGATCGATAAGCACTGAAACAGCAGTCATGCTCCGGAAATGATGCCGGAAAATCCCGCCTTTGCAATTCTCTCCGTATTCACCATAAGGAGGCAGCATGGAAAACCGTGAAGATGCAGTTATCGTCAACTCGCTTGTGCGCCAGGCGCTGACTTCGGCACAGGAGGTAATGGGGGACAATGGTCTGAATGCCGTGCTGCGCACAAGCGGCCTGGAAAGATTTATCGGAAATTTTCCGCCCAACAACCTGGAGCCATCCATCCCGGCTTCACAATATGCCAGGCTGAACCAGGCGATCGAGGACTTTTACGGGCGCGGCGGGAAAGGCATGCTGCGCCGCATTGGCAAGGCTTCCTTTCAATATGGCTTGCGCGAGCAATCGGCTCTTCTGGGCGTGGCAGGCTTTGCCATCAAGCTGCTGCCCGAGAGGCAGAAGGTCAAGTTCATTCTGAACGGGATGGCGGACGCGTTGAAGAAGAGCAATCCGCAGGTGAACGCCTGGGTGGACGAGAGCGGCGACCGGCTGGCCTACGTGGAGTCCACCTGCGCGATCTGCCACAGCCGTCACAGCACGGATCCTGTCTGTCACCTGTATGTCGGTTCCATTACAGAAGCGGTGCATTGGGCAACAGGCAGGGACTATCAAATTGTTGAAACCCATTGCATGGCAAGAGGGGAACAGTACTGCAGGTTTGAAGTCGGAGAAGTACGTGCATGAGTGAGCCGAGGTTCCCAGGGCGCATCCTCTGCCGCTTCGTGGAAGCCGCCGCCGGCGAGTTGGGCACAGACCAGTTGTCTGCCATGCTGGCTCTGTCGGAACTGCCTGCCGGGTGGGTAAAGCCGGCAAGCTTTCGCAAAATGGATAATGTGGAGGCTGCAAAAGCGTATGCGACTCTGCAGGCCGCCATGCGAACCTATTACGGCCGCGGCGCACGTGGAACTTTACTGCGCGTCGGTCAGCGCCTCTGGCACCACCTTCTGGACGATGCCACGCTGCCCGGCAAGGCCCAGGCAGTTGTGATCAAACGACTCCCGCTGAGTTCCCGCAGAAAGCCGGCCCTTGAGCTCCTGTCCCGCCTGCTCAGCGCCCGGCCCGGCGACATCACGCTCCACACCCTGGACCTCGACCTGCTTCTCGTGGATCATGCCTCGCCCACAACCCAGGGGTATGAAAGCAAGTCGCCGATCTGCTTTGTGACCCAGGGCCTGGTCCGCGAAAGTCTGCTCTGGGCGACCGGCCAGCGGCCCGACGTGGAGGAGACATCCTGCAGGGCAAGAGGCGACAACACTTGTGAGTTCAAAATCACCATGGAAAAGTGAGCTGGGCCGGAACACAGAAAATTCCAGCAAACGTATGCAAATCGTCCCGAAGGTTTTGAACCTTCGGGACGGCTCTCCTGTGAGTAAGTAATTGGCTGGTCAGAACTTCCTTAGTACAGTCTAAACTTTTCCTAGACAAAACAATTTTAGCATGGGAAAATCTACAAAGTGCCGCAGCACCTAGCTAACTGGGTAATCCTAGCTACATGTCCATATAACAGATCGCTTGTTAATGAGACAGGCGGCGCCATCATTTCATCAAGGAGACTTCATGAGTAACGAGAGGAAGAGTAAACGCCAGGAGCGACGGCAAAAGATCAAGAAGCAGGAATCACGCAGCCGGATTTGGATGATCGTAGTGATAGTGCTTGGAGCGGCGCTGCTGGTCTTTGCATTTGTATGGCCATCCCTCCGTCCCGTGGCAGAAGTTGTATCCATTGACCCAGGCACGCACCCCAACGCGAACGACAATTCAATGGGAGACGCCAACGCCCCGATCAAGATCGAGGAATTTTCCGATTTCCAGTGTCCTTACTGTGAACGGTTCCACAGTGACACCGAGCCTCTGTTGAGACAGTATTACATCGACACCGGCAAGGTCCTGTTCACTTATCGCTCGATGGGCAACTGGGTCAGCAAGAATGTCGGCGGGGCAAGCACCGAATTGCAGGATGCGGCGCAGGCTGCCTACTGCGCAGGCGAACAGAACAAGTTCTGGGAGATGCACGCCCTGCTGTTTGCCAACGTCAAGGGTGAGGACGCAGGTTCCTTTACCGACAAGCGCATCAAGGCGATCGCGGAAAAGGTCGACGGCCTGGACACCGGCAAGTTCAACAGTTGTTACGACAGCGGCAAATACAAGGACCGTGTACAACAGGATCTTGCTGACGGTACGAAAGCAGGAATCAACGGCACACCCGGGTTCCTTGTTAGCTATACAGTGAACGGTGAAACGAAGACAAAATTGATCGAAGGCGCCCAGCCGTTCAGCGCCTTCCAGCAGGATATCGAAGCCGCCCTGAATGAGATCGGAGCGCAGTAAACTCTGATTATCGCAAAAAGGGACACGGATTATCCGTGTCCTTTTTTGATTTCTGGCACTGCCATCCGGTGCAGTTTACAAGTGTATAATGAAATTCAGAAGCACAATTTCATTGAGGACGATCTGATGAAACAACGCACTTTCCGCTCCATCCTTTACTCGATCTTCATATCTGCAATTCTCGTCTCCTGTGCGGGAGGGATTCCCGTCCCTGGCCTCGAGACTCCCACCCCCATCCCCCCGACGCCGACACCCTACCAGCAGGCCCTGCCTCCGAGCCTTGTGGAAACCGCGCCGCTGCAAAACACCGTCATCGGCCAGCTTTCGCCGCTCACCTTTTACTTCAATGAACCGATGGACAAGTCCTCAGTGGAAACGGCATTCGGGGGATTGCCGGAGGGCACATTTACCTGGAACGATGGAGCAACCGTTGTTTTCAACCCAACACAGCCTTATTCCGCCAAGAGCGAGCTGCCGGTTACGATCGCCAGTTCGATCAAGTCCTCCACGGGCTTTGGGATCGAGGAGCCGATCGATCTCTCCTTCGCTGTCGCGGACTACCTGCGTGCAACCAATATCCTGCCAAAGGAAAATGCAGCCGATGTGGACGTGGAGTTCGGCAGTGGCTGTTTCCTTCAACCAGCCGGTCGTAGCACTGGGTGCCGACAACTCATCAACCCCTCCTGCCTTCAGCCTGCAACCTTCTGTGAAAGGGAAAGGGGAATGGATCAACACCAGCACCTATATCTTTTACCCGGATCCTGCGATGGCAGGGGGAACGCAGTATACCATTCGCTTGAACCCTGATTTGAAAACGGTGACAGGCGTCGGCCTGGAAGGCAGGCGCAGCGTCCGAGTGGAAGTTCACCACTGCAGTTCCCAGGGTCGTTTCCGTTGATCCGGCGACCGATCAAAAGCTGGCTCTTGATCCGCAGATCCATCTGACTTTCAACCAGCCCATGGACACGAGAAGTGTGGAGGCGAATTTCATCTTTAGCGGGCCGGAAGGTCCGCTGGATGGCAAATTCGACTGGAGCGGGAACGACGCAGTCCTACGCTTCGCCCCTCAAAAGGAGCTGGTGCGCAACGCGGGTTACATTTTGAATGTGGCCGCAGCAGCTGAGTCAAAAGGCGGGATGGCGCTTGGCGAGGACTATGGTGCGGTATTCAACACCTTCGATAATTTCGCGGTGACTGCGACGGATGTGCAGCCCTATTCCGTATCTTTTACCTTTCAGTTCCCCACTCAAGGCAGGCAACTACGACGAGTTCGTCCAGGTGGATCCCCCGTTGGATAATTTCTCCACGGGCCTGACCGAGGATGGATTGAGCCTCGGGGTGTATGGATTCTTTGAGCCTGAGACGAATTACTCCATCGAGATCTCAGCCAAATTACGGGACACCTGGAAGCAATCGCTGGGCGACCCGTTTGTCCTCAACTTCCGCACGGCTCCCGCGCCTGCGATGCTGAATGTCAATGTCTACAATTCCGGCACTGCGTTCGTGCGCCCGGATGACCCGGCCCTGTACGCCAAGGCAGTCAATGTCCAGAGCGCGGATGTAACCGTGGCGCCGCTGACCCTCCAGGAATACCTGCTGATGCAGAATTCCTATGAGAACCAGCAGGCGTTCAACCCAGACAACTCGATGGTGTACCCACACACGTTCAACCTGCCTCCCAGCAAGGTGCAGGATGTAAAACTGCGCCTCGCCCAGCAGGGCAACCCGCTGCTGCCGGATCTGTATTACGTGCAGGTCGCCTCTCCCGAGGTTAATTCGCCGGGCAGGAATATCTATTTTGCTGTGTCGAGCCAGATCAATCTGACCTTCAAGCTGGGCGCGACCGAGGCGCTGGTCTGGGCGGTGGACCTGCCCTCCCAGACACCGGTGGCGAACACACCTGTGGCGATCTACGACAGCAACGGCAACCAGCTCATTTCCGGTACGACGGATAAGGATGGATTGTGGAAGGGAGCCGTCGAGCCGCAGGAAGGTGCCTTGTACGCCGTGCTGGGCACACCCGGTTCCGAAAACTTTGCCCTGGCCACCAGCAGCTGGAACCTGGGCATCGCAGCCTGGGATTTCGGTTACAGCTATAACCGGCAGCCCCCGCATACCGATATTTACATGTACACCGACCGTCCCATGTACCGCCCGGGGCAGACCGTCTATTTCCGCGGCGTGGCGCGCCAGGCGTTCAATGGGCGCTACGAGCTGCCCCAGATCAACGAAGTGCCCCTCATCTTGCGGGATGCAAACGGGACGCAGCTGCTTTCGCTCAACGCCCCGCTTTCCCCGTATGGAACGTTCAACGGAGTCTATGAGCTGCCCGAGGATGCAGCGCCCGGATATTACACCTTCGAGAACAGCGACCTGGACCTATGGTTCACCTTCCAGGTGGCGGAGTATCGCAAGCCCGAGATCGATTTGAAGGTTGATTTTTCCGCCGACGAGATCAAGCTCGGCGACCAGGCAACGGGCGAGGTCAGCGCCCGGTATTTCTTCGATGCGCCGGTCAACGACATGGAAGTCAAATGGGCGCTATACTCCAGGCCCGACTCCTTCTCCATTCCAGGCTATGATGCCGGCATGCTGGACACCTCCTGGCTGGATACCTTCCGCGTGCCCGGGCCGGGTTCAGGTTATTTTGGCACTCTGGTCAAGGAAGGGACAGGCAGGACAGACCGTGAAGGGCTCCTTTCCATTGAGCTGCCGGGCCTGCCTGAGCAGGAGGCCGGGCAGCTTCTCACCCTCGAGGTGACCGCCCAGGATGAATCCGGGCTGCCGGTCAGCGCGCGCTCCGAGATGCACGTCCACCCGGCCGATTTCTACATCGGTGTCCGTCCCGATCAATGGATCGGCCGCGCCGATTCGCCCATCGGCTTTGAAATCTATACTGTCGACTGGGCCCAGAATCCATCAGGGGATAAGAGCCTGAATGCAGAGTTCCAACAGGTCCGTTGGGAAAAGGAAGTGGACAGCGCCGGTTATCCCACCTACAAGCCTGTCTATGAGCCCGTGAGCAGCAGCGACCTCACCACGGGACCGGATGGCAAGGCCCGGCTTTCCTTCGTCCCGCCCACCCCCGGGACCTACATGCTCGATGTCAGTGGGGAGGGTGCACGCACCCAATCCATGATCTGGGTCAGTGGCGCAGGCTCGGCTGCCTGGCCGGACCTGCCCAACCAACGACTTGAGCTTGGTGCCGACCGGGAGTTCTACAAAGCTGGTGATACCGCCCGGATCTTCATCCCAAATCCATTCCCTGTGAACTCCCTGGCGCTGGTCACCGTGGAGCGAGGCGTGGTATCGAAAGAGGAAGTCATCACCCTCTCTGGCAGCGGCCGGGAGTATTCACTGCCGCTCACCGAAGCAGACGCACCCAACGTCTATGTGAGCGCCATTGTTTTGGGACAGGGAAACGATTTCCGCGGCGGGCTGGTCAACCTGCCGGTCGCCCCCGATGACAAGGCCTTGAATGTGAAGGTAACCTCCAGCCCATCGGAAGCCGAACCGCGCCAGGATGTCACCTTTGATGTGCAGGTCACCGATAACCAGGGCGTCCCCGTGGAGGGTGAGTTCTCCCTATCGGTCGTGGACAAGGCATCCCTGGCCCTGGCCGATCCAAACTCGGAGGATATTCTTTCCGCCTACTACAGCAATCAGCCTGAGGGGATCGAAACAGGTCTCTCCGTGGCAGTGTACACCGGGCGGGATGCCATCATGCCGGGCGGAATGGGCGGTGGCGGCGGCGGAGAGGTCCCATTCATCCGCGAAAAATTCCCGGATACCGCCTACTGGAATCCCTCCCTCATCACGAATTCAGAGGGGCGCGGCCAGGTGACCATGACTTTGCCCGATTCGCTTACCACCTGGCAGGTGGATGTGCGCGGACTGACAGCAGATACCAGGGTCGGGGAAACCGGAACGCAGATCGTTTCCACCAAACCGCTGCTTGTGCGCCCTGTGACGCCCCGGTTCCTGGTCAACGGCGACCACGTCCAGATGGCGGCAATCGTGAACAACAACACATCCGATCGATTAGAAGTGGATGTCAACCTGCAAAGTGAAGGCTTTGTCCTGGACGAACCGGACAAAGCCACCCAGCAGGTGGAAATCCCGGCCAACGGGCGGGTGCGGGTGGAATGGTGGGGCACAGCCGGATTTGCAGATGCGGCCGACCTGGTCTTCTCCGCCACATCAACAGGGACACCCTCCCTGCAGGATTCCACGTGTCCCAGCATGGGGACAGCTTCCAATCCTGCAGTACAGTGCTCCGCAAGCATTCGTCACAGGCGGGATCCTGCGCGGGGAGGCTTCCCAGCAGGAAGTCATTTCGCTGCCGCGCACATTCACTCCGAACGGCGGCGGCCTGGATGTCGAATTAACACCCTCGCTGGCCGGCAGCCTGCTATCGGCACTTGGGGAGATGGATGAGTCCAATACCTCGAGCGCCGAATCAATTGTGTCGTATTTCCTGCCCAATCTGGAGGTCTACCAGGCGCTCAGCAGCGCGAGCCTGAACGACCCGGCCCTGACCGACCGTGTCGCCTCGATCACCGACAGCAGCGTGCATTCCGTGCTGCACCTGCAGAACGAGGATGGCGGCTGGGACTGGTGGGGCAGCGCGCCGCCAGGCAGCCAGACTACGCCATCCGACCCATACATCTCTGCCTATGTGACTTTCGGGCTGATCCGCGCCCACAGGGCAGGTGTCAGTGTGGACGAAACTGCCCTCCAGCGTGCCGGTACCTTTTTGCGGGATCTAAAGCACGAGATCACCAGCGACACAACCGGCGCGGAGCTGGATGAGATCGCGTTCATCCAGTTCGTGCTGGCCCAGGCAGCCACGTATGACGATGCAACGATCAACAGCCTCTATAATGCCCGCGACCGGCTGAGTCCCTACAGCCAGGCGCTGCTTGCCTCCATCATCAATACTCTTAACCCTGCCGATGAACGCACTCATGACCTAGTGTCGAATCTCGAGGCGAGCGCCATTGTGACAGCATCCAGCGCGCACTGGGAGACGCCCCGGGAAAGCATCGTCAGCCGCGGCTCGCCGATCTACACCACAGCGCTGGTGGTTTATGTTCTGTCCCAGCTCGATCCTGCCAACCAGGTACTCTTCAATGCAGTCAATTACCTGACCGCTCACCGCAATGCCAGAGGCATGTGGAATACCGGTCACGACAACGCCTGGGCCATCCTGGCGCTCAACCAGGCGATGCTCGGCTTCGGCGACTTGAATGCCGACTTCAAATTCGACGCGACCTTCAATGGTGGTCCTCTTCTGACAGGTGAAGTCGCCGGCAGCCAGGTGCTCACTCCATCCACCGCGCAGGTGCCGCTCGAATACATCTCGCCCACTTCCCCGAACCTCCTGACCATCCGGCGCACCGACGGGCTGGGACGCCTGTATTATCACACCGTGCTGGACGTCAACCGCCCTGTGGAGGATGTGCAGCCGTTGGACTCAGGGATACAGATCGAACGTGTGTACTGCAAATCTGCCCTCAGCGAAGTGACCCAGGATGCCACGCAGTCGACACTGGCAGAGAGCGCAAGTGCAGGTGAGGGCTGTTCTCCAATTACCTCCCTGCAGCTGGATGCCGATCAAACCATCACCGCCCGGCTGACACTGGTCGTGCCCAACGACTCCTATTACGTCATGGCCGAGGACTATATCCCTGCCGGTATGGAGATCCTGAACCGCAACCTAAAGACCAGCCAGCAGGCGATTGACTCGACCGAAGTTCAGGTCCAGTTCGATGATAAGGATCCGTATGCCAATGGCTGGGGCTGGTGGCTCTTCCATGATCCGCAGATCCGCGACGACAGCATTCTCTTCTCGGCCGATTATCTCCCCGCCGGAACTTACGTGCTGACGTACACCCTGGTCCCCTTGCAGGCCGGGGAATACCGCGTCCTGCCTGCCCATGCCTGGGAATCCTTCTTCCCCGAAGTGCAGGGAACCAGTGCCGGTGCAGTGTTCGAGATCAAGCCTTAATATATACAGCCACGGATTTCACTCACCAATAGATAAGTGAAATCCGTGGCTGAGTATTTTAAGATATTTCTATCCCCAATTACCAATCAACCAATTTACCAAACACCAACTTTCCTACTTCATCATCCCCCACATCGCCAGTGCACTGAACACCAGGATCACAGTCGCAGCGCCCACGATCACATCGCGTGTCGAGCGCTGGTCCACCAGATGGAGAGCGGGAGGAACCCCCTCGATCTTCCAGATGGGACCGGCGAACCAGGTGAACATCAAGCCGCCGAGCAGGCCGCCGACGTGTCCCCAGTTGTCGATGCCCGCCTGCGTTCCGATGATCAGGTTGACGATGGCGATAAATAACACGTTCTGGATCGCCTTGCCAAACTGGCCGGCAAACAGCTCGCGGTTCTGGAACAGAAAGACTGCCTCGGCTCCCAGCAGCCCAAAGATGGCAGTCGACGCTCCAACGGAATATCCTCCGGAAAGCAAAAAAGAGAACACATTGCCCGTATACGCGCCCAGCACGTAAAGCAGTAGAAACCGGCCGTGACCAAAGTGTCGCTCCAGGCCGGTTCCGAACGAGAATAAGGCGTACATGTTGAACAGAATATGAGGGATCGACGCATGCAGCAGTGCCGGCGTGATGAACCTCCACAACTGGCCCGCCTGGATGGCTTCATTGTAGCGGGCACCGTAGGAGATCAAAATATCCGTCCCCATAATCGCTACGCTTGCCATCTGCAGCAAATAAAATATGACCGTAATGGCAATGAGCGTATAGGTCACATACGGGGCTCTTGCGGGCAGCGCCACCCGGAGCATTTGCTGTTGCGATTGAGTGGGTGCCAGCCTGTCCTGGATTTCATTGATCTGTCTCATAATTCCACCTTGCGCGGCTTGACACGGTGGTGTTCCGCATCGATGATCGCCCGGATGGTGTCCACCGTTTCATCGAGGTGGAATTCCCGGTTGACGATCAGATAATCAAAGGCATCCACCCGTTTGAGTTCCTTGCGAGCCGTGGCAATCCTAAGCGCCAGCGAATCGACGGTCTCGGTCTTGCGTGTTTCGAGGCGGTGGACCAGATCCTTTTCATTTTCGGTCGTGATGAAGATCATCAGCGCCTCGGGCGCCAGCCTGCGGACAGTTTCCGCACCCTGCACGTCGATGCGCATGACGACATCCATGCCGCTGACGAGTGCCTCCCGCACCTGCTTCTTGGGAATGCCCTTGTAATCGCCGTAGACCATGGCATGCTCGATCAGGTCGTCCTCGTCGATCATGCGGGCGAATTCATCCTTCGACACAAAGAAATAATCCCGGCCATGGATTTCATTGGCGCGCTGGGGGCGCGTCGTGGCGGTGACAACAAAGTGAAAGGGCAGGCCGCGTTCCTTCATGCGCTGCATCACCGTATCCTTGCCGGCTCCCGATGGCCCCGAGATGACGATCAGCAGCGGCTGAGGATGATGGATGTTGTATTCGGAATCAGTGTAGGGAGGCATTGGTAAATTGTACCAGACGGGTCTAATGCGCCCGCTGGCTTTGGCAAAAACAAGAAAGCGTGGCTGAAAACGTTTTTGGAATTGCCGAAAGGGATCCCGTCCCATGACACGTTTGGGCGGGTCTTTGCACAAATCAAGCCGGGAGAATTCCAAAAACACTTCCTGAAATGGGTGCAGGCGATTGAAAAGCTAACAACAGGACAGGTGATCGCCGTGGATGGCAAGAAATTACGGCGTTCCCACGACCAGGAAGCTGGCAAAGCGGCCATTTACATGGTGAGCGCCTGGGCCACGCAGAACCAACTGGTTCTGGGGCAAACGAAAGTCGCTGACAAGTCCAATGAGATCAGGGCGATCCCCGAACTGCTGCAGCTCTTGGAGATCACAGGCTGCATCGTGACGGTGGATGCGATTGGAACCCAAACCGAGATTGCGGAAACCATTATTACAGGAGGCGGTGATTACCTGCTGTCAGTAAAAGAAAATCAGGGTCACCTGTTTGACGATCTTCGCTACCTGTTTGAAGTGGATGCTGCTCAGGGAACAGGCAGGATATTTGTCCATTCCGAAATTCAACGGGAGACAATACAATCAGCCCATGATTCGTGAACGGGACCGCAAGAGCATATGGGCTGTGAACCTTGGGCTGGGGGTGAATATATTTCTGTCCTTTGTCAAGACGGCTTTCGGCATCCTGGGGAACAGTCCTGCCCTGCTGGCCGAAGGAATCAACTCCGTTTCGGACGTCGCCTATTATGTGGTGGCAGGCATCTTTGTCCGGCTGGCAAACAAGCCTGCCGATACCGAACATCCCTATGGTCACCGCCAGCTGGAAAGCATTGCCTCTCTTGTGGTCGGCGCATTCGTCGTCTCCACGGCAGTGGTGGTGTTTTGGGGCTCCGTGGATAAAATCTGGAATCTGCTGAATGGAGAGGTCACATCCGAGGGAGCAAGCAATTTCGCTTTATGGATCGCGCTCGGGACGGTCGTCATCAAGATCATCCTGTTCTTCTATGTCCGCGGGCTGGGAGAGGAAACTCAAAACCCGGTCGTCTTCGCCTTGGCCTATGATCACCGCAATGACGTTTTCTCCGCCGCCGCCGCCTCCATCGGCATCTTCCTGGGACAGCGCGGCCTGCCCTGGGTGGATCCGTTGGCGGGCGCGCTGGTTGCCCTGCTGATCCTTCGCACCGGCATTTTCATTCTGCGCGAATCGTCAGTGGATCTGATGGAAGCTGTGCCAAGCAAGGCGCTGGCAGGGCAGATCCTGAGATTAATAAAGAACGTAAAGGGCGTAAAGCAGTTGGAGGAATTACAAGCGCACCGCTTTGGTCCGCACATTATTTTAAACCTGACCATTGGCATTGATGGAAAGCTGACCGTGGCACAGGGTGATGGAATCGCGACCAGTGTGGAGGATATGATCTACACTTCAATATCCAGCGTGCTGCGCGTACATGTCCATTACCACCCGGCGGATAAAAAGCATGAGAACATGACGGTCGATCAAATCCTGGCTGAAGCAAGAGAGCATGTCTCCCCCCATCAAACTGAGTATTACGACTAGCTCGATCTATTTCTTTAAAACTTCATCCACAAGCGCCGGGAGCTCGATGCCTTTATCCTGATTTCCCAGCCATGCCAGAAATTCTGCATTCCCCTTGGGTCCCAGCAGGGGACTCTTGATGAGCCCCTGAACGGCAAAGCCCTCCTGAACGGCATAAGCCAGCACATCCTTCAACACCTGGCGATGGATCTCCGGGTCACGGATCACGCCATCGCCGCGCGAGACATCCTTTTTCCCGGCTTCGAATTGAGGTTTGATCAGGGCAACAACACCCAACCCCCCTGCGCCCCTCTTCCCTAATAGGAAAGGGTGGACGGGGGGGTTGGGTATCCATTTCTTCACCACCGGCAGCAAAATCTTCAAGGAGATGAACGAGGCATCGATTGTTACAAAATCCATTTTCTCAGGCAGCGACTCGACAAAGCGCGCATTCGTTTCCTCCATGACCACCACGCGCCGGTCGTTGCGCAGCTTCCAGTGCAGGATGCCCTTGCCAACGTCGATCGCGTACACCTTTGCTGCGCCGCGCTGGAGCAGGCAGTCTGTAAACCCGCCTGTGGAGGAACCAACATCTGCGCAGGTGAGGCTGGTCACATCGATGCCAAACGCTTCGAGGGCGGCATCCAGCTTTTCGCCGCCGCGTGAGACGAAGCGCGGGCCGGAGTCAACGCTCAGAACAGAATCGGCCTGGATGGCGGTCGCCGGTTTGAGCGCCGTCTGACCCGCCACGCGCACCTGTCCCGCCATAATCATGGCCTGGGCCTTTGCGCGCGATTCGGCCAATCCCCGCTCCACCAGCAATACATCCAAACGGACTTTAGGCATGAAAGTATTTTACAGTAAAATACCCGCATGCTCAAAGCCCTGATCAAAACCATGCGACCGCGCCAATGGACAAAAAATGGCTTCATCTTTTTTGCCCTGATCTTTGACAAGCAGTTATTCATTCTCGAACCCTTTTTGCGGACCCTGGCCGGATTCTTCCTATTCTGCCTGGTATCGAGTGCCGTGTACTTATTCAACGACATTGCCGACGTGGAGGCCGACCGCAACCACCCGGTAAAGAAATTCCGTCCGATCGCCTCGGGCCAGCTGCCGGTCAGCGTGGCCTGGGCCGCCGCTCTGCTGTTGGTGGTGATCGCCATCCCGTTGGGATATCTGCTTTCACTTGGCTTTGCGGTGATCCTGACGACCTACCTGGTGATCAACCTGCTGTATTCAGGCTGGCTGAAACATGTACCCATCCTGGATGTGATGATCATCTCTCTTGGCTTTGTGCTGCGCGTGGCGGCAGGCGTAACGCTCATTACCGTGGAGCGATTTTCGCCCTGGCTGTATATGATCACATTCCTGTTCTCGCTTTATATTGGCCTGGGAAAAAGGCGTGCAGAAATTAACCTTCTTTCCCAGGGGGCAGCCACCCACCGCAAGGTGTTGGAAGGCTATACTCTCCCGCTTCTCGACCAGTACATCACCATCGTTTCGGGGATGACAATCATTGCCTACTCGCTTTACACGTTTTCGGCGGTGAACCTTCCGGAAAATCATACGATGATGCTCACCATCCCCTTTGTGGTGTATGGCATCTTCCGTTACCTGCAATTGATCCAGATCGGCCATGCTGCCGGCTCGCCGGATGAAGTGGCGCTCAAGGACCGCCCGCTGCAGATTACAGTAGTGCTGTGGGTGCTGGCTGTCATTGCAGTGTTTTACCTTTCTTAATGACCCAGGCATCCGCCCCCGGCAAGATCATCCTCTTTGGTGAGCACGCGGTCGTCTATGGACGTCCCGCCCTGGCAGTGCCTGTCACCCAGGTCCATGCGGATGTGGAGGTTGCAGAGTCGTCCCGCCGCGGGATCTGGATCGAAGCTCCCGGCGTGGATTTGCATGCCGAGCTGAACACGCTTCCCTCCGACCATCCGATCGCCTCCGTTATTCATAACTTTTTATTCCTTTGGCGCGTCTCCCCGTTTCCCAATCTTGAAGTCAGGATTTCCTCCACCATCCCTGTCGCCTCCGGGCTGGGCTCGGGCGCGGCTGTGACGGTTGCCCTGACACGGGCACTGGCCTCCCACTTCCATCATCCCATGACGGATGAGGAAGTCAATGCGTTTGCGTATGAGATTGAAAAGCTCCACCACGGCACGCCCTCGGGCATCGACAACACCGTCGTCACCTATGCCAGACCGGTTTACTTCATCAAGGGGAAACCCATCGAAACGCTTCGCCTGGGAAAACCATTTACCATCGTCATTGGGGATACCGGCCTGCGCGCACCTACAAAGGAGTTTGTTGGCGATGTGAGGAAACTCTGGGAAGCAGACAAATCCAAATGGGAAAGTCTTTTCGACCAGGTGGCTGGGATTGCACGAACAGCGCGTGAGCTGATCGAAACAGGAAACACAGATCAGCTTGGAAAAATAATGGATCAGAACCATGCCCTGCTGCAGGAGATGACAGTCTCTTCGCCGGAGCTGGATGTACTGGTCACTGCCGCGCGCCAGGCAGGCGCGCTGGGCGCAAAGATGAGCGGTGGCGGGCGCGGCGGCAATATGATTGCACTCGCCCCCCCGGAACTGGCGGACAAAGTTTCGCGATCCTTGCAGGTAGCAGGAGCGCGAAGTACCATCATCACCCGGGTTTCATGATTTATAAAATTTGGGTTTTATGGAAACAAAAATGACACCGATCTCGAAAGGTGTCATTTTATTGCTTTCACAAATTCAACGAATTATCCGGATTTTCAGTCCTCGGAAGCCCTGGCAACTTCCTCCGCCTCGAAGACGACCTCCTCCTTGCCAGTCAGCTTGTCCTCCACCTTCTGGGTGATCAGGCGCAAGTGACCGGGGTGGGAGACAAAATCCAGGTCATCGGCCGGCACAGCCAGGATCGGGCAGAGCGTAAAGTTGTCGATCCAGGTTTCGTAGAGGGTGTTGAGCCCATCCAGATAATCAGGGGTGATGGTCCGTTCGTAGTCGCGGCCGCGGCTGGAGATGCGCTTCATCAGTGTGGGAACAGAGGCCCGCAGGTAGATCACCAGGTCCGGGGGCGGAAGAAACCGCAGGGTCGTCTCATACAGGTCCCGGTAGGTCTGGAAGTCCCGCATCTGGATGTGGCCCTGCAGATACAGGTTCTGGGCAAAGATCTCAGCATCCTCGTACACACTGCGGTCCTGAACCACCGAGTTCAGGTGCTGGGACAGGTTATAGTGCGACTGCAGGCGATGGGTGAGGAAAAAGATCTGGGAATGAAAGGACCAGGCGTCCATGTCCTTGTAAAAATCAGCCAGATAGGGATTCTCGGTCACCGGTTCGTAGAACGGCTCCCATCCCAGCTTCGCACAGAGAAGCTCCACGAGCGTGGATTTTCCGACACCGATGTTGCCAGCCACAGCGACGAATTTCTTCATGTCTCCTCCAGAAAATGAGAGCGACCAGTTTCTGGCCGCTCGTGTCTTCCATTACTTTTGTGGGATTTCCCCGGCCAGTTCCTTGTCGATCACCTGTTTGAAGACCTCCAGCGGCTGTGCCCCCACGACCGCCAGCCCGTTGATAAAAAACGTGGGCGTCGAGCGGACACCCAGGTTGACAGCGAAGTCGCTATCCGCCTGGATTGCATCCTTATACTTTTGATCCGTAATGCAGGCCTGGAACTTTTCGACGTTCAAGCTCAAGTCCTGGGCATACTGCAGAAAGGTCTGGGTGTTCAGACTCTCGCTGCTGAAGAGTTTGTTATGGAAGGGCCAGTAGGCATCCTGTTCACCGGCGCACATGGCGGCTTCGGCTGCGGCCATGGCATCCGGGTGAATGGAGGTCAGAGGCAGGTTGCGGTATACAACCCGGATCTTGCCCGGATAGGCATCCAGCAGCGATTCGTAGACTTCCTGGTGCCACCGGCGGCAAAACGGACACTGGTAATCGCTGAATTCCACGATCGTGATCGGCGCATCGTTCGGACCCAGGGTAGGGAATCCCTTGGTGGGAATATCGTAGCGGACGAATTGTGGCGCCTCGGTGGCCGGGACTTCTGCTGCTGCTAAGCCCGAAGGGGCTGCCTGGCGCTTTGAGTCTGTCCTCCGTTGGGCTGATAGCCCCAAACCACGTAACCGAGCAGCACCCCGACGGCAAAAGCAAGCACGGTCAGCACGCCATAAAAATGGCTGCGCTTGAACGTGACGGTATCCGCCGCCTGAGGACCGACTTCAACAAGCTGTTCCTCTTCAGGCTGGGTGCCAGGTTCATCTGACAGGTTCGTTGTTTTCTTGATCTTCTATTGGCATGCCGGGCATTATAACATGGTGAGTTGCCGCTGATCTTTTAATAAAGTTGCTATTTGACTTGATGTATAGGCCGGAATTCCGATCGAGTGTAAAGAAAGCCATGCGGCACTTTGTAAGCCTGCTGTCTGCTACTTTTCTGCCGCCGTGACGTATATTTATCCACAAGGCTTTCCTGCTGTGAACACAAGTCTATTGGAGGTAGAAATGACAACTGAAGCAAAACATCAAACACCCTGGTATTTATGGCCTTTTGTGGTGGTCTGGAAACTCGTGGCAACCATCGTCGAAATGACGGGCAGGCTTCTGGCCATGATCATCGGCATTGTCCTGATGCTCGTCGGCGTGCTGGTCAGCCTGACGATCATCGGCGCGATCGTCGGCATCCCGCTCGCGATCGTGGGGTTTCTGTTGTTCATCCGAGGAATATTTTAAGCTCCTCAATTTGTAAAGATTATAAGGGTTAGGGTTGGGGGTTTCCTGCTGAATCCTGCGCATGATTTGCCGGTGCAGGATTCGGTCGCGTATGGAAGCCAGGGCTTTACGCACTGGATGGATGCGGAGCACAAGTAAAAAGATGACGATCAGTCCATAGATCAGTGGGCGCATGATCTCTCCCCGCAGTGCAAAAAAGTCCCCTTTCTTGCCCCAGGCATAATGCAGCACGACCAGCGGGGCGATCAGGTAGACCAGCTGGTGCAGGCGCTTCCAGTTCTTCCTCAGGCGCATCTTCCAGACATCGAATGAAGTGAACGCCAGCGGGATCAACATCAGGAATGAGATCATCCCCACGACAATATATGGCTTTTGAAAGACGGTCTGGGCGATCAGGCTCCAGGCCAGGCCGTAATCGAGGTCCACGAAGATCACCACATGGATGGATGCGTACATGAACGTGTACAGCCCCAGGGCGCGGCGGCGCTTGATCAGTTCCGGCCATTTGAAGAGCGTGTTGAGCGGCGTGCACGCCAGGGAGAGGACAAGCAGGGTGATGGCATGCAGGCCGGTCCGCTGCTCGAGCTCCTGGATGGGATTGACAGAAACACGGCCCGTTAAGAAATCGAGCGCGATGAAAACGAGTGCAGACCATGCATACAGATGCATGATGATTTGAAGAGGGGTGTAACGCTTAAAAAATGATTTCAATATTTAGTCTCAACGCAAAGGATAACCCCTTTGAGATTAATTTGTTGAATATATTCGAATCGTGAACAGATTGGCGGGTCGTCCCAGCTCGTTTCACTTACGCTTCAGTCAGTAATTCTGATCCAGATCCATGCCGTTATACAGGGAGGCAACTTGTTCCGCATACCCATTGAACATCAAGGTCGGGCGGCGCTGCAGCTCGCCGATGCGCCGCTCGGTGGCCTGCGACCAGCGCGGATGCGGACGGTTGGGATTTACGTTGGAATAAAAACCATATTCATTCGGGCCCACACTGCTCCACAGGGTGGCGGGCTGATCCGCCACCAATTCTATCTTGACAATCGACTTAATGGATTTGAATCCATATTTCCACGGGACGACGAGGCGGATCGGCGCGCCGTCAGGGTTCGGCATCGGCAGGCCATAGAGGCCGGTCGCCAGGATGGTCAGATCGTGCATGGCTTCGTCGAGCCGCAGACCCTCCTGGTAGGGCCACGGGTAGAAGGGACTGTTCTGCCCGGGCATCTCCTTCGGGCGATAGACCGTTTCGAAGCGGACAAATTTGGCATCCGAGGTCGGCTCCACTTCCTTCAACAGGCTTGCCAGCGGAAACCCATTCCACGGGATGACCATGCTCCAGGCTTCCACGCAGCGCAGGCGGTAGATGCGCTCCTCCTGTGTGAACTTGCTCAACAGATCCTCGATGCCGTAGGTCTTCGGGTTGTTGACCAGGCCATACACCTGCACGGTCCAGGGCGAGGTCTTGAAATCCTTCGACAGATCGCGCGACCCCCTGTTTGTCCGTGGTGAACTCGTAGTAGTTATTGTAGTTGGTGATCTCTTCGTAGGTGTTCGCCGGGTCACCCAGCTCATCTTTTTTCTGGGGAAGGTTCGCTGCCCCTGCGAGGGACAGTAGGACTTGCCCTCGGTGCGCAGGCGGCCAGCAGCGCGGTCCCGGTCGCGAGGCCGGCGGCTTTGATAAAATCGCGGCGTGAAAGATAGAGCGAATAGGGTGTGATCTCTGATGATTTTACCGGTACGGATTTATAAATGTTATCCATATTTACCTCTTTTGCATGTCTCTGCCCCGGCTGCAATCAGCCGGGGTTGCAAGTATCTTCCGAATACGGAAGTTTGCTTTGCCGGGTTAATATGTCTCAGCCAATAAGGCCTTGATGTTCTCTTCTGTTTCGCTGTAGCCTCCTTCACCGATATGCATATAGCGGATGTGGCCCTGTTTGTCGATCAAATAAAGTGTAGGCCAATAATTGTTTTGATAAGCCTTCCATGTGGATCCATCGTTATCCTGGGCGACCGCATATTCGATCCCGTTTTGTTCAGTGGCCTGCTTTAGGTTGGCAAGATCCTTCTCGTACGAGAACTCGGGATAATGATTTCCGATGACGACAAGTCCTGCTTCCTTGTATTTGCTGTGCCATTCCTTCAGGGAGGGCATGACATGCTGGCAGTTGATGCAGCCAAATGTCCACATCTCGAGCAGGACCACCCTGCCGCGCAGGTCCTCCAGCCGTAGGGGTGCATCCACATTCAGCCAGGTGTCATTTGTCAGCTCGGGCGCCGGCCCGAGGTCAGGGAGGGAAGTGCGTTCTGGCACGACAGAGTCCATTGGCTGGGCATCCTTTTGAGAAGCGGAACATCCAAAAAGAGACAGGGCGAGCAATCCAAATAAAATGCGTTTCATCATCAGCCTATTGATGCATTGATTCTAAAGAAACTTCCTTACGAAAGGATTACGTAATGATAAATAAGACCCTAAGGGATTTTGCAGATGCATGCCTCTGACTTAAACTAAAAGCAAATACCCTTAGGGTCTCGCAATTATGGAATGTTAAACGTGAACTTCGTTCCTTTGCCGGTCTGACTTTCCACACGGATGTCCCCCCCGTGGGCCCGTACGATACCCTGGGCGATGGCCAGTCCCAGCCCGGCGCCGCCTGTACCGCGGTTGCGTGATTTCTCGCCGCGGTAAAAACGCTCGAAGATATGCGGGAGGTCCTCCGAACGGATGCCCTCGCCGGTATCGCGCACGCTGACTTCCACCGCCCCCCCCGTCCGCCGCGCCCGGACTTCGATGGCACCCCCGGCGGAGGTGTGCCGCAGCGCATTGCCGACGAGATTATTCAGCACCCGCCCGATGGCCTGGGTGTCCATGAAGACCGGGTCAACATTCGGCTCCACGTGGCCTTCGAGTTTGATGCTCTCCCGGTAGGCAAGCTCGGAAAAACTCTCGAGCGTATCGGAAACCAGGTCACCCAGCGAAGACGGCGGCGCGGTTCAGCGGAAAGCCGCCAGTATCCAGTTGGGACATCTGGAACAGGTCATCGATCAGCGCCGAGAGGGACAGCACATCCCGCTGGGCAGTGTTCAAATAGCGCTTCACCGTCTCTGGATCATCCACCACCCCGTCAGACAACGCCTCCAGGATGGCGCGCACCGAAGTGAGCGGGGTTTGCAGATCATGGCTGGCCCAGGCTACCAGGTCACGCCGCAGGTTCTCCAGCTCGCGCTGCTTTTGATCGGCTGCCTGCAGCTGCTCCGCCATCTGGTTGAAGCTGATGGCCAGCGCACTCAGTTCATCCCGTCCGGTGACGGGCACGCGCGTCTCCAGGTTCCCGGCGGCAATCTTTTCGGCGGCCTCCTTGAGCGAAAGGATCCGCTCGGTGACCGTACCGGAAAAGAAATATCCGAGGATCATGGCGATCCCGCTGGCAAACAACAGCAGGACGATCGCCAGCGTAAGGTCATGGCCGCTGGCGAACATTAACTGGGCCGAGAACCAGACGTTGAAAAAGGTCAGGATGCTGGCAAGCGCATACCCGGCCAGCAGCGTCCAGCGCAGGGTGGGGGAAAGGTTGATCCACCCGAAGCGGTAGGCTGCATATCCCGCCAGCGCCGAGACAAAGGCCGTGATGCTCAGGAACAGGGCCATCAGAGCCAGCTCGCCGGATGGCGGCGACATGAGCAGCTTGAAAATGCCCAGTGAAACCAGGACGGTCAGCAGGATGCCAACCACCAGGCGGGCCGGCAGTGAAAGACGCTTCAGGGATTGTTTCATGACATCAGGGTTCGAACTTGTACCCAACGCCCCAAACCGTAAGCAGGCGCATGGGATGGGAGGGATCGTTCTCCAGCTTCTCGCGCAGCCGCCGCACGTGGACCGTGACTGTACCAGGATCGATATATTGCGCACCGCCCCAGACCCGGTCGAGCAGCTGCTCGCGTGTGAACACCTGCCTGGGGTGCCGCGCCAGCAGGTACAGCATGTCGAACTCCTTGGCGGTCAAATCCACTTCATCCCCCATCACCTTTACAACCCGGCTGCGCGGATCGATGCTTAATCCCTCAAAGGACACTTCCCGTTCGCTCTCCGTCTCCGCCTGTTCCCGTCCAAGGCGCCGCAGCACCGCCCGGACGCGGCTCACCAGTTCCTGCGGGCTGAACGGCTTGACCACGTAATCGTCCGCGCCCATTTCGAGGCCGGCAATCCGGTCGATCTCCTCGCGGCGCGCCGTCAGGATGATGATCGGCACATTGGATTGCTCGCGCAGCCAGCGGGTGAGCGAAAGACCGTCCATCTGCGGGAGCATGAGGTCGAGGATGACAAAATCGGGTTTCTGCTTCTGGAAGATGTTAATGGCCTGCTTGCCGTCGGAAGCGATCTGCACGCTGTATCCGGCGCGCTTCAGGTAGAGGCTTACCACCTCGGCGATGCTGGCTTCATCCTCCACAACCAGGATGTGTGTGGGTTCCATATGCAAATCATACCTTAACGATCTGGAGAATTGTGGGAGTGTTCAGAAATTCGTAAGGTTTGCACTCCCGCCATGGCACAAATATAAACGGCTCCCCTGTTCAGGAAAGCCGTCTGTTCTTCACACGCAGTCTGATTCCTGCTATTCCTTTCCAAAGAACTTCAGCGTGGTCTCCTTGGTCTCATACATCGGAATATTCTGCAGGAAGCCGGTGATCCCCAGCACGTTATAGATCGGCGGCGGCGCGTTGCACAGTTTTAGATGCGCCACCTTGAAATGATCATCCCGGGGCGTAAACATCTGGTAGACCTTTTGGAGCGCACGCATTCCGGCGCTGGTCAGGGTATTGAGGTCGCTCATATCAATCAGGAGGTACTCTGCCCCGCCGTCATGTGCCACGCGAGCCGATTCGAGCAAATGTTCCTCGCCCTGCGCATCCAGCCAGCCTCGCAGGTGGAATACGGTAACCGGCACATTGGCCTGTACTTGTTCCGACATAATCTTGAGATCGCTATCCATGGTTTTCTCCTCTCTGTTCGCCTGGATTATTCAATATATAATGCCTCCGGTCACACACCTGCCACGCACCCCGGCCTCTTTCGCCGGGGTGCG
This sequence comes from uncultured Chloroflexia bacterium, assembly GCA_963750005.1. Taxonomy (GTDB): domain Bacteria; phylum Chloroflexota; class Anaerolineae; order Anaerolineales; family Villigracilaceae; genus Defluviilinea. The sequence goes on along the minus strand of CAVVPC010000004.1, from coordinate 5,820 downwards.
TGGCAGGTGTGGACCGTGAGGGGTATAACACGCACCGCACGCAAACGATATCATGCCATCTTCACATAAGCGGCGCCGACATAACCCCGCTTGCCGCCCGGCTCACGCACCTGAATCCACTGGTTAACCTTGCCCACCCTGGCCTTTGCCTTGCCTGCAGGATCCAGGACAGTCAAGCGCGTCCCGGCCGCGAGTACCAGGACCAGCGCGCCGCCCAGGGAGGGAGTTTTTCTCATCCGCAGCCCGCCTGTGCCCACGGCATCGGAGACCACCACGGTCAGTTTGCCGGGATCAGGAGGAGGAGCAGGGGTGGAGGGGAGAGGGGTTGAAGGTGACGAGGTGGGCGTTGCAGGTACTGTCGGGGCCGGCACTTCATTCACGGGAGCGGGAGCAGGTGCCGGCACCGGACCTGCTGCCTGGACATTTTCCAGGTACTGCGCTGAAGCGAATCCCTCCTTCCCGCCAGGTTCGCGGACATGCACCCATTGATTGGACTGGCCGATTTTTGCAGCCTCATTCCCGTCCAGAAGTAGCAGCTGTGTCCCGGCTGGAACCGCAAGGATCAGGTTCGCCTGGCTGGAGTTGTCCGGGCTCGAGCGGATGTTCAGTCCCCAGGTGACCGAATTCCATGACCCGGGCATAGACTCCGCCCGTTGTCACAGGAGTTGTGGACGGCTGCGAAGGAGTTGTTGTCGTGGAGGAAGAGGGGGTCACAATCGGTCCGCCCCCTCCTGCCACGCCATACAGGAGCACCTGCTGGATCGCCTGCTTAAAGGTCTGCCCTGGCTGTAGCGCTTCATCATCAGGTCTTCACTGGCGGTGCCTGGCTTATAGGGCCATGGGTCCAGCATCAGGTAATCATCCCCTTTGCGGGCATACAGCAGGACATAATGCCACTGCAGGCCGGGGTTCGGAGAGGCGTCCACCCGCACGACTACAGGCTGACCGGCATTCAAAGCTGCGTCGATCTGACCAAGAGGCGCATCCGTTGTCTCACACCGGATGTTTGTCTGAAGCTTTACCTCAGGATGGACCTGGCTGACCACGTCCCAGCGAATCCCGGAGCCAACAAAGCCCTGCCTGGCTTTCAGTTTTTGGTTGAGAGACTGGGGAGTTTCCGAAAATCCATAGCCGCTAAGCAGCATGGACACGCTGGTAAGCGCGCAGCCGACATACCCAATGGTTTCCTTGGGATCTGTAGCAAAGCCAAGGGTGTCATTCTTCCACTGGGGGTCCTGCTGCGAAAGATAGACGAGATTAAATGCCATGGTGCCTCCTTTGGCGGTGAGGGCGACAGTATGACAATTATACTCTTTGAAAAAAATAAGGTTCTCCCGTCTTTAACGGGAAAGGTCAAGAGCTCTGCCACGGATTTTCCTGATTTCGCACGGATTATCAAAAGTAATCAGTGAAAATCCGTGAAATTCGTGGCTAAAAAATTCTGGCTTGTCAGTATCCTCTCGAGAATTCGGGAGAGCCAAAAATAAGAGCTGAACGGCTCGCGGCTTGCCTTGTCGGAGGTTGCCGGAGCAGCTGGGTAGGGACACGAAATGCCGGTCTTTTTACGTTACAATCAATAAGCTTGAAAATCCATTCCCTGACTATACTGATCATGGAAACACGTTGGCTGCAGTCCCAATCCCTTGCTTTGCATGCTGAATATGATCGAATCCACCGGGCAGCTTGTTTCACCTTCCTGCCCGCTCTTGAACAGGCGGCGAAAATCAACCCATGAACAACGAACCCTTACTGCGCGTAAAATGCTTTTTGCTGGATATGGATGGGACCTTCAACCTGGGAGATGGGATCATCGAAGGATCCCTGTATTTTATTGACACCTTGAACGAGCTGGGCATCGACTATTTATTCCTGACCAACAACTCCTCAAAACATCGCGGCATTTATGCTGAGAAGATCACCCGGCTGGGGCTGCCTACAGCAGAGGAAAAGGTGTTCACTGCCGGAGAGGCAACTGCACTCTATCTTGCAAAGGAATATCCTTCCGCCTCCGTGTATGTGGTTGGGACACCCGCTCTGGAAGAGGAGTTCCGCCAGCACGGTTTTACGCTCGAAGAAAACAACCCGCAGCTGGTTGTATTGGGGTTTGACACCACCCTGACCTATCAAAAACTCTGGAAACTATGTGACTTTGTCCGTGCCGGGCTGCCCTATATCGCCACCCACCCTGACTTCAATTGTCCAACAGAAACCGGATATATGCCTGACATTGGAGCGATGATCGCCTTTGTGAACGCCGCGACCGGTCGTGAGCCGGATCTTGTTGTCGGAAAGCCCAATCGTATGATTGTCGACGCAGTGGCACAAAAGTATGGTCTGAGCATCGCTGAAATGGCAATGGTCGGCGACCGTCTCTATACGGATATCGCCCTCGGTCAGACCTCCGGGATCACAACCTGCCTGGTGTTGAGCGGTGAAACCACCAGGGAGGACCTTGCAGCCTCTCCATTTCAGCCAACATATACGTTCGCCAATCTGGGTGCGATCGCAGACTGGATCAGAGCGCACAAGTCCCAATAAACCCGTGGCATGCTATTCCCGCCTCTGAGGGGAAAGTCCTGATCTCAATTGTGTGGATTATAATTTTTGAGCACTGCATTCGATGAAGTTGGTCCTGTTGATCATGTGAAGAGCGCCAAGGATCCTGCGGGCTTTCCAGGCAGCGGGCGCCATCCAAAGCGCTTTTCATCAGCGAAGGAGAACCATGCTGAACAACTGGTTTGATGCAATGAAACGGGCGATTGACGAAGTCAGGCAGTGGCCTGAAAAGACTGTCCAGATCTTTCACCACAATGATGCCGATGGGATTACATCCGGTTCCATCCTTACCTGCGCATTTGAGAGGCAGGGATTTAAAGTCCGGCGCTTTTGTTTGGAAAAGCCATATCCCGCCGTGTTGAAAAAGGTTTTCGAACAGCAGGGCGGCCTGATACTCTTCGCTGATTTTGCAGGGCGGATCGCACCGCTGATCTCTGACCTGAACAGAGGGCAGAAATCTGACTCTGATCCTGGACCATCATGTAGCCGAAGCCTCCACCGATCCGATGGTTCACAATCTTGACCCGGATCTCTTCGGACTGAAAGGCGACCGGGATATTTCCGGCTCGGTGACATGTTATCTCTTTGCGATCACCCTGGATCCGGCCAACCATGACCTGGCCCCGATTGCAGCCGTCGGTGCAGTGGCAGACGGTTTTTTTGTGGATGGCCAGCTTGTAAATCAGAACCGGGACGCTGCGCTGGAAGCCGTTCAACAGGGGAAGATGGAGATCCGGAAAATTGAGACCGGCGAGCAATATCTGTTAAAAAGTTCCAACGGTGACATTCCAGTCCTTGAATTCGGCGATTACCTGGATTTGCTGGGAGGGGTCGGCTATTACCAGAACGGGCCGGATATGGGAGTCAAAGTTTGCCTGGAAGGTGTTTCTCCCGAGTCGGACCGGATGGTGGAGGAATTAAAGGCCATCAGGACCAGGATCTTCAACGAAGAGATCGCCAGGCTTCAGGCGGGTGATTTGAGAAAGACGCCGCACATCCAGTGGTTCCATGTCGAAAAACGTCTGTTTCCAATGGGGGTGAAAATGATCGGGGCATTCTGTGATGCGATTAAAGATACCGGACCTGATCGATCCCCTTAAATACATTGCAGGATTTCAGGTAATTCCCGATGAAATCCCGGGCTTTGGCACGATCACGTTCAACGAAGTGAAGATTTCCATGCGGGTCTCTCCGTACATGGAAGGGGAGATCCGGGCGGGAAGAGCAATGGGCCTCAATATCTTCCTCCCCGAAGCGACCAACAGGCTGGGAGGCTTCTCGGATGCCTGCCATAGTCTGACGGCTGCCACCACAGTAGCCATTGGGAAGGAAGAAAAACTGATCGAGGAAATGGAAAAAATTCTACGAAGTGCCGCATAATTCAATTTTCGAACATAAATTTCGGCCTTCAAGCAAATATAAAAAGCAAAGTTGTTCATAAAACAAGCGGTACAAGGAGGATCATAATGGCGCAAGGAACAGGTTTTGGGAAGACGATCCTGATCGGGGATCAATTCGTCCTGGATGAAGTTCCGGCAATCGTCTCGGCGATATCCTATGAAACCGTGACAACGGTGGAAAGGATCGACGGCGATGGCTGGGTGCTGGAGGACAACCGGATCGAAGTTCCGGGCTACAAGGAAAAGAAGAAGGAACAGCAGGTGGGCTCGATCAACCGGATCCTTGAAGTGATGAACTTCGATGTCAAAAAGAACCCGATCAAAATCACTGTCGGAGGAGACCTGCTGGCCGGGAGCGGCGTGGGTGCCAGCGCGGCCAGCTGCGTTTCTCTCGCCCGGGCCTTGAACGCGGAGTTCGACCTGGGTTATTCGATCGAGGAGATCAACCGGGTCGCCTGGCAGGGAGAGTTTCCCTATCATGGGATCGCGAGTGGGGTGGATAATACCGCCTCCACCTATGGCGGGCTTCTTCGTTTCTGGCTAAAGGACGGGCAGCAAAATTTCGAACAGATCAAAACGCCAACCTCCTTTGAAATCGTGCTGGCCAACAGTGGCATCACAGCCAATACGGCCGCCCTGGATGAATTTATCGATCAGCAGAAGAAGGACAACGCGGAGCTTTTTGGAAAGCGTCTCAAGACCATCATATCCCAGGGTTCTGACATGAAAAAGGCGCTGGAAGCCGGCGATCTGGAGACGGTGGGAAGGATCATGACCGAAAACCACAAGCTCCTGGTCGAAATGGAGATGTCCCATGAAATCCTGGACTACCTCTGCAAGCTCGCCCTCGAAACCGGGGCGCTGGGAGCGAAAGTTACCGGCGGCGGCAGGGGAGGCTACATGATTGCATTGACGCCGGGGAAGGAACTCCAGGATAAGGTTGTATCGGCTTTCAAAAAGGAAGGCTATGACCTGATTATCAAAGCCACGATCGGTGGATGTTGACGGCATTAGGGCTCATAGCCGCATTAGGTAAAGGAAAAGGCTTTGGAAATTACCTTCCCTCCAAAGCCTTTTTGTTTCTCTATCTCTTGCTACCCTTACTCACCGGTTCACATTGACCACGTCTCCGCCTTTATATCCAGCTCATCGGACCAGCGGTAATGAAGACTGGTGATCTCCTCAATAATATCCGCGGGCAATGGCTGGATGTTTTTAGCGGCCGCCAGGAACTCCTTGAGGTTTTCCAGGCGACTTGTCGCTCCCACCGTGGCGCGGACCTGGGGGAAGCTGTGGGCGAAGCGGACGCAGAATTCAGTCCAGCTCGGGATGCCGGAGCGCTCGAAGATCGGCACAACCTCCGCAGCCCGCTTTTGCAGGTACCCCTTCCAGGCATAGCCGGGCACATCCCGCAGGCTGTGGATGTTCCCGCCGGAGACAGTGCGCATGGCGATTACTGGTTCCTTTCGTTCAACCAGCACATCCCACAGCTCATTGGAGGCAAAACGCTGGAGGGGATTTAGGTAGAAGATATAACCGTCCACGATCCCTTCGGAATAGCCGCCACGGATGGCGCGAAGCGCCGTATCCGAGGACCAGGGGAAGACTTCGAGCACGAAGCGGCGCACCAGGCCCTCCTGTTTGAGCCGGGCAAATAGTTCGTAGCAGTCGCCGCCGGTTGCATAGTTTTCGGCAAATGATCCACTCAGGCACAACTGCCCGAGCTCCAGGCCATCCAGCCCAAGCGGATCGATATTTTCATGGATGACGTCCCGCAGCTGATTTACATTTTCCCAGCCGACCTTGATGATCAGGCTGGGGACGCGGGCGCGGTCCTGGTCGAAGGCAGCGCGCAGTACCTGGA
>CAVVPC010000003.1:0-396716 GCA_963750005.1 uncultured Chloroflexia bacterium | reverse complement strand
GTCGCAATTGCAGGTTTGAATGGCGTTGGCGAGGGAACTCCTGCAGTGAGGGAAACCTCGTTCGATACGGAAGAACAGGAGGTGAAAATCAGTACGGCCAGGAATAGTACGTTTGAGCGGATGCGAGGCATGGGAGAATTTACAGCAAAGCATTGTAAAACAGCAACCCAAAGCCGGCGCTGCCCAGGTCTGTGGCTTCGTCGCTGACGTGCGAATCCTGACCGGTGTAGGTGTAGCGCGTGGGCAGGGTTTTACCGGGCGTGGTATAGCGTACTTCGCCCTCGCGTAGCACCCCCGAAGAGAAACGGAGGGGGCACGGCTTGTAGCGCGTACGATCATCTAGTTTCTGTCACCACCAGGGAGGTGCTCCCCAGGTGATCGCCAAATAGATACGTGAGTGTATCAGATTGTGGGACTACGGTCTTGCGCATCGCAACCCGCTGTGTGCCAGCAAAGTAATATTTAGTAACAGTAGAGCCAGACTTTACATAGTACCCGCTGATGAAATATGTTGTCACACCATTGATCGTTTGTGCTACACGGTTACCATCGCCATCGTAAACTCAGCTCGGTTCGTCTTTTGTTATGGCGTTGGTGTGATAAAAAGATCAGGGATTCGGCCAAATATCTGCTTTTGTTTCCAGGCAAGTTTTTTCGGGATCTTTCACTGCACTGTTGAAAAAGCTTATTTCATCAAAGTTTGTGTATTCACCAATACGCTTAAGTTTTAGGCTTGTTGGAGAGCCACCTATCAAATTTTCTAGTGGTAAATCATCAAATCGTTTTTTGGAATTGGGATTCCACAACCATGATGGGCCGCTGTTATTGAAATCCGTAACACACATTTTTATATATTCAACGCCATCCCGCAAGATGAGGCTTGAATATCCAAAATAGGCTGCCATGATCCCTTTTTCAGGGTAAAAGAAAGCAATTCTAAAATCGGAGGGACCCGGCACAATGCCATCTGATGAAATCCAGATTTCTTTGGGACTGCCATAGCTTTGAAGAAAACCCACCATTGGATAATTTTCGCCCAACCGTATGACATCCACTATGCCTTTGTCCTGAAGGTATATTTCCACAATCATATTTTGGGAAACTTCTGGAAACTCCAGATAATACTTCTTCATACCATTTTCAACGGTGAACGTAAGTTTCTTTGATGCAATGGGAGACAACATGGCGTCCGCTTCCTCCCAGGTCGTTACACCCGGTGTAATCCCCCACCAGCATGGATAGTACAACCACCGTTATCTTTTTGTAATTCTGCCACCCGATCTATTTTCTCTTGAGAAGTGAGCGTAGGCAATGGCATTGGGCTTGATGTAGGTCAAAGTAGGAATTGGAGTTGGCGTCACAGCTACTTCCGTCTTCTTAACGACAAGGGGTGTATCTACAATCTCGGGTTGCGCATTCTTCGAGCAGGCAACCAAAATTTGAAGGGACAAGACCAATAGTAGGTAAATTACATTTTTGTTTTTCATAAAGCACCTCCTATGGCAAGTAATTTACCATGAGCTCATTCATGAATTCCTGCCATTGGGTTCCCAAGTCTGACCCTTCCCATTGGTTATAGACCCAACCCACAAACATATCTGCAAATTCCTCTCCGGCATGATTGATTCGATCCCGACCAAACTGCCATTGATAATGGGGACCAAAATAGCCATAGTACCCTCCATTGGCGTCTCTGCCAACAATGCTATTGCTGTTGACAGGTCTCAGTAAATCATTGGGGATAACGGAACTGGCATCAATACCGCGTGCAGCATCGAAGACATGTGCTATCTCATGTGTAAAAAGCCTTGGGTGATTGATTACGTCGTTTACAGATGTACTACTATATACCCAAATTTCGGGATGTTGCCCATCTTGTCTTCCCATATATTGTGCCCAACAATCGCAGTCAGAAGAGCTTGAACGTCTTGCAACTATGGGACCGCTAAAGGTTTCGTAGAATGCATGTGTAGGATCAGTCCTTGAGTAACTATCCACATCACCAGATTTCCACAGCATCCAATTCTCTTTATTTATGGTTCTAGCAATTGCTCCTGCAACCGCTCTAGCGTTTGCGTTCAAAACATCCTTCTCAGCCTGAGTCCAATTTTCTCCGTCATCGGTTCTGAAGATTAATAAGGGGCTGATTTTGGGTTCATGGTGGCATCCTGAAGGTTCATCACATACTGGACGATGGCCCGAAGGATCGGTAAACGTAAGGGGGTTGTTATTTGTGTACGCATACCGGTCCATCCCCTGCACCCCGCCTGGGACAATCGTATCCGCGCTGGTAAATCTACCAAGCGCGGGGTCGTACATTCTTGCGTTATAGAACAGCAACCCAAAGCCGGCGCTGCCCAGATCCGTGGCTTGTCGTTGACGTGCGAATACTGACCGGTTACGTGTCACGCGTGGGCAGGGTTTTACTGGGCGTGGTAAATCGCACCTCTCCCCATGGCTTGTAGCGCGTCTCGATCACTTCATTTCCTGTCACTGCCAGCGAGGTGCTCCCCAGGTGATCGCCAAATAGATAGGTGAGTGTATCAGACTGTGGGACTACGTATTTCCGCATCGCAACCCACTGCGCTCTAGCAAAGTAGTATTTGGTGATGGTTGAGCCTGTCTGTTCATAGTAGCCGCCGATGAAATATGTAGTCACACCATTGATGGTCCCAGCTCGGCGTGGGTCTATGACCCCGCCGAGAACCCCGACCGCAAGGTCTCCCTTCCCCGCGCTCCGCCCTATCGTTCCCAGTAACCATAGAATCGATCTCCACCCCCGCGCCCCGTATTCAATTGTGCTTTCTCAGGAGTACCATTAATGATCCTCATCCCACCCAATATCCGATACCTGCACATCACCAGACTTCCCCGTCATCCAGCATCTGGCGGACGAAAACCGCCAGTCTTCCGGGCAGGTTACCAATCCCTTCCGGCAGGGATTGTAATGCAAATAGTCAAATTTCTGCTTCCAGAAGGTTTCGCCGAAAATACCCACCGGGTGCTGGGTCAGTTGCCAAAATCGATGCTGCCGGTCCTTTCCAGCGTTCTCCTGAAATACCTGCATATAGATCTTTGGCAGGTGGAGGGCGGCATGGTCCAACAACCGGCGGCCGGTGAACTTGCGCATATCGTCCAGGGTATGTTTCAGCCGGTCCGCATCGAACTTCGTGTCGAACAGAATGGCATGCAGGTGGGTGGGCATGATGACATAGGCATTCACGCCCAGGAATTTATTGCGGATGCAGAAGTTGAAGCTGTCGGTAATGATCTTGCAGGCAGTTTCATCGATGAAGACCGGGAGCCAGTCCACGACGGTGAAGGTGACATAATAAACGGCGACGTCTTTGACGATACGGTAACGTTCCATGGGTAATTCTTTTCTCCATCATAATGGAGGATCGGAGAAGATGTCCCTACAGAATCGAAAAGTCCAGGGAAATGAGAGAGACCTTCGGTCAATGTCCTCGGCGGGGTCGAAGACCCTCGCCGAGCAGAGCCGAGCAGAGGGTGAATAGGTAAATCTTTCCGTTGTTTTCATTTGTCAACAAGTGGGTCTTTGCCGAGCAGAGCGGAGTAAGTAAACTGTAAGCCGCAGCACCTGCCTGTTCGGTTACACTATCCTCCAAAGAGACCCTAAAGGCGTCGAAGACATTGTGCCCGTAGGGTATCACGCGAGGCGGGGCAACGCCAGTAGCGTCTGGTCATGGGTTCACTTTGCAAATCTGGAAAGCGCCTGGGGGTGTTCAGACAGGACAAATTTCCCGTAAAATCAGAAAATCCATCGCATCGGCATCGCAGGACCATCGCAGGATGACAAGCAGCACACTGGCAGGCATTTGGATCGTTGTCGAACCGTCACCGAACCGTTATCCAAGCCATCCATGAGTACGACCAGGAAAGCAGGAACCATGCCCAAAGTCATTCTCGCCCCGTTCATCGAAGAGATCCACGGCACCCTGTATGACATGGTCTTCAAGAAGACCCCCCAGGGGGAAATGATCGTCACCAAAAAGCCCGACATGTCCAAGGTGAAGTGGAGCAAAGCCCAGAAGGCCAACCGCAAACACATGTCCGAAGCCATCACCGCCACTCAGATTGCGCTGCTGGACCCCAAAGTGCGCGCCAGATACGAGCGCAAAGCCAAAAAGCAGGGCCGCCGCGCCTGGAACCTGGCCCTCTCCGACTGCCTGAAAGGCAAGGACCTCCGCGCCAGGCGCTAACCGAACCTCTACCCTCGATTCTCCCCCCACTCCTCCCTGCTCTCTGCACTCTCTACTCTCTAATATCGAATATCTACTCTCCAATATCTACTCCCAGTATGCGAAGCGAACGGGGTAAGTTTGATAAAATACTCATGCCATGTTCATCCTGATCACATTCCTGATCCTGGTTCTGACCGCACTGACACTCCTGATTTTGCGGATCGCGATCCCGGGTTTTCGTTATCACTGGGTGTTTGCCGTCGGCGGCACGTTGCTCGCCTGGATCAGTGCCTTCGTCTGGCTTTCGCAGCTGCCGATCAGCTTTGAATTCCCCATCTGGCAGCCTGCTGAAGTTTTTTCCCAATCCCCTGCCTTTCTCGCTGACCAGATCTCCTGGGCCTTTGTCATCAGCCTGCTGACCTTGTGCCTGGCGATCGTCCTGACAGCCGTGGTCCGGCCCCAGTTTCCCAGCCCGATCAACTGGGTCGGCACCCTGGTCCTGACCTCCCTGGGCGTGCTGGCTGTCGCGGCAGGCAACCCGCTCACATTGGTGATGATCTGGGCGGCGATCGACCTGGTCGAGCTGATGGTGCAGCTCTGGTTCGTGGAGGACCCCAGATTAAGCGAGCGGGTGGTGATCTCTTTTGCTTCACGCGTTGCCGGACTCATCATCCTGCTCTGGGCGGACGTGGTGGGTTTCGCCGGCGGGCAGCACTCGGACTTCCAGGCTGCCAATCCGCAGGCGGGATTGTTCCTGCTGATTGCAGCAGCCCTGCGTTTGGGTGTGCTGCCCCTGCATCTGCCCTACACGGGTGAAACTTCCCTGCGCCGCGGCTTTGGGACCGGCCTGCGCATGATCTCTGCAGCTTCGAGCCTGATCCTGCTGGCACGCATCCCGTCAGGCAGCATCCATTCCCCCCTGACTCCCTACCTGTTGATGCTGGTGTCCATTGCAGCGGTCTACGGCGGCTGGATGTGGCTGCGGGCGCCGGATGAATTGACCGCCAGGCCATTCTGGCTGATCGGCATGGGGTCCCTGGTGGTGGCAGCCGCGCTGCGCTCCAACCCGGTTGGCGCAACGGCCTGGAGCTGTGCGCTCATCCTTGCGGGCAGTGCCGTATTCCTGTTTTCGGAACAAAACAAATGGCTGACCCGCGCCCTGTATGCCGGTGCGTTCGGCATTTCCGGCCTGCCCTTTTCCCTGACGGCCTCCGGCTGGGTCAGCGGCGGGACGGGGTTCTGGCTTTCCTTCCCCTTCCTGCTCCTCTCCCATGCAATGCTGATCGCCGGGTACATCCGCCATTCGCAGCGGATGCTCACGCGCAGTGTAAACGAGAACAAGCCCATTTGGGCCAGGAACGTCTTTCCCATTGGCATCATGCTGTTATTGATATTGACCGTCCTTCTGGGATTCTTCGGCTGGGCGGGAGCCATGCAGTTCGGTAACTGGTTCGGCGCGTTGATCGCCTGTCTTCTGGCAGTGGGCCTGCTCTGGCTTACGCCGCGGGCGCGCATCCTCAACCCGGTCCGTGCCCACTGGGTGCGTCCCACAAGCGAGTCATGGCTGGACTGGGTCTACCAGGGCTTATGGGGCCTGTTCCACCGGATGGGACGCCTGAGCAATGCCTTCATAGGTCTGCTTGAAGGAGAGAGCGGCATCATGTGGACACTGCTGTTCCTGGTGCTCTTCATTTCGGTATTCGTGCAAAGGACTCCCTAGGACATGGCCATTACCGTTGCCTGGATTGCAGTCATCCTCCTGCTCGTGACCTCGACGGGCCTGCTGATCGTGCGCGATTGGCGCTGGAGTCTTGTCCTTTTGGCCGCCCAGTATCTGGGTGTTTTTGTGCTCACCCTCCAACACTGGCCGCTGGGCATGGCATCTGTAAAGCTGGTGGCGGGATGGATGTCTGCAGCGATCCTGGGCATGACCCGTTCCTCGTTCCCCTCCCTGGAAATGGAGGAACAGGTTTTCTGGCCGCGTGGCCGTCTCTTTCGACTGTTTGCTGCCGGGATCATTCTGCTGATCGTGCGGGTGGCAACGCCCGCCGTGGATACGATCATGGCCGACGCGGGATATGCTGTCACTGGCGGAAGCCTGATCCTGATCGGCATGGGACTACTCCACCTGGGGATCAGCTCCTACATCCTGCGGGTGGTGATCGGATTGATGACCGTGCTCTCCGGGTTCGAGATCCTTTATTCCGCCGTGGAAGGATCGGTCCTGGTCGCCGCGCTGCTTGCCATCATCAACCTGGGGCTTGCCATGGTCGGCGCCTATCTCATGATCGCCCAAAATAACGCCCGGGAGGCTGGCACCGAGACGGAATGAACGCGCCCACCATCTGGATCATCTTCCCCCTCATCATTGGGGCGCTCCTGTTGTTCATCAACAACCAGCGCGTATTAAGCATTCTGGGCGGCCTTATCGGTTTACTGCTGGCAGTGAGCGCCCAGTTCATCCCCATAGAAACGGCCCTCAGCATAGGGGGCCTATCCCTTAAGATCGCTTCCACGGTGACCATATTGGGACGGTCGCTCGTGATCCAGCCCGCGGAGGCTACGCTGCTGACGATCATATACGGCGCGGTGGCATTATGGTTTTTTGGCGCCGAGGCAGCCAATTCTGCCAAACGCCTGGTGCCGATTGGGTTCATGATCACGGCCCTCATGGTCGCCTCAATCGCAGTCGAGCCCTTCCTGTATGCCGCCCTCTTTATCCAGATGGCGATCCTGCTGGCGGTCCCTTTGATGACCAGCATTTACGATGCCCCCAGTAAGGGCATCACCCGTTTCCTCGTCTATCAGACCCTGGCAATGCCGTTCATCCTGCTGGCGGGCTGGCTGCTTGGCGGGGTGGAGGCCAGTCCGGGCGACCTTGCCCTCGCCACGCAATCGGCGTCGATCCTTGGCCTGGGATTTGCATTTTTGCTGGCGATCTTCCCGCTCTACACCTGGATCCCCATGCTGGCTGAGGAAGTTTCACCTTATGTCCTGGCCTTTCTCTTGTGGATCCTTCCCACGGTCACCATCATTTTTTGCGCAGGCTTTATCGATCGTTATTCCTGGATTCGCAGCTCTCCCCAGCTGTTCACCGCACTCAGGCTTGCCGGCCTGGCCATGCTTGTAACGGGAGGCATATTTGCAGCCTTCCAGCGCAACCTGGCGCGCATCATGTCCTATGGGGCCATTGCCGAGACGGGTTTTTCGATGCTGGCGCTCAGCCTGGATGTACGGATCGGCATCCCGGTCCTGTTTTTATTGATCCCGGCCCGCGCCCTGGGGCTGGCTGTCTGGTCCCTGGCTGTTACGGTCATCAAGGGACATGTCGAGACCCTGCGTTTTGGCGCGGTCCAGGGTATTCTCCGCATCCTGCCGTTTGCCGGTGGGGGCATGATCATCGCCGCCCTGTCTGTCAGCACTTTTCCCCTGCTGGCGGGCTTCCCGGGCAGACTGGCGCTGTGGGAAAACCTGGCAAGCGACTCGCTGACTGCCGCCCTGTGGATGGGGATCGGAATCGTAGGCCTGCTCACCAGCACGATCCGTTCCCTGGCGGCGATCAGCATGGCGGAGGAGTATACCGGCTGGGTGCCGCGTGAAAACCTGACCCAGCGGATCATGCTCGGGCTGGGGGTGATCGGTCTCTTTGTACTTGGAATATTCCCGCAGGCGATCCAGTATTTTCTCAGGGATCTGCCACTCATGTTCGAGCATTTGGGGCGTTAAATCACAAGCAGGGTGCCGCATCCTTTCCATGATTTGATATTTGTAGCGTTCAGCCTGTGAAATAAGTTGAATTCGGGAAAAAAGAAGCGCCAACCGGCAGGCGGTATAATCCATCCCATGTACCCATCTGGAGGATCCCATGGAATTTGAACAACTCGTCAAACGTATAGAATGGCTCGATGAAGAACATCGCAAGACGAGAGCAGTGATTACCCGGCTGGAGGAGCGCATGGCCGCGGTGGAGGCGAATATTGACACCGTCGCCAAGCAGCTGAGACCTTTACCCAAGCAAATCGCGGACGTTGCCAGCACCGCCGCCCGTCTTGACCAGTTCGATGCCATCTTTGCCAAGCAGCGCGACGATATGAAACAGGCGATCGATGAGATCGAAAAGAGATATCAGAAGCGTGACCTGGAAATTACCAAGCGACACCACGAAGACCTGGAGCCCTTTCACCGGGCGATCGACGAATTAAGAAGAAGGATCGAAAGCGAATTTCCGCCCATCAAACATGATCTCAAGGCCCGCGTTCTGGAGGAGTATCGCCTGAACGAGGCGATCAAGGAATTGAAGCCGCCCATCGAGGATGCGGTGCGCATTGCCCATGAGGCGATCCGTACGCAGAATGTATTCGAAGAAGCCCGTAGATCGGAGAGCAAGCGTGTCGCCGACCTGCAAGGTGAGCTGGCCGCCCTGCGCAAGCGGATCGATGAGGTGCGCTCACGCACAGACCTTGGCCTCGACAGTTATAAAAATATCGAAAGCCGCATCCGGGAGCTGACGTTATCCGAATCGGAGCGCAAGGCCGCCCAGATCGCGTTCATCGAGCAGCAATCCATCACCCAGATCGACCGTGACCGCTCCTACAAGGAATGGAAGGAAAAATTCAATTCCATCAAGGTGACGACCCAGGCCTTTGATGCCCAGGTGCTGGCTCTGGAGGAAGCCCTGCGCAAATCGAACCGGGCCCAGGATACCTACACCGAGCTCAACACCAAGCTCGAGCGCCGCATCAACGAATTGACCGAGATGCATCGCCTGACCGAGGATCGCCTGCGGCAGGAGTGGGTTACATTCAAGGCGGACGATCAGAAACGCTGGACCGGATATACTCTCACGCAGGATGAAGGCGTCAAGGACGTCCGCAGGCTGGTCATAAAGCTGGAGGATCGCATCCCGCCCATCGAGGACTTGATTGAAAATGTCCAGGACCAGATCCACCAGACCACTTCTGCCACCGAGCTGCAGCTTCAGGAATTGATGAATGTGGCTCACGAATGGCTCTCGGCCTACGAGCGCATCATGGGACATGGCAAGGCAGCCAAGAAGACGAAAAAATAACCTGAAACCTTGCAAAGGTTTGCAGTAAGCCAGGATTAGTTCACAAGCTAAAATGTCGCACGGCGCCACGCCGAAGGTCCCGCGACAGGCGGGGGCGACGCCTTCGCAAAGGTTTAATAAATCGATGCCGCGTACTCGGAACAGCAGGCCACGTTGACCACGGCAAGTCCACCCTGATCGCCGCGCTGACGGGAGTCCATCCGGACCGTCTCAAGGAGGAGCAGGCCCGCGAGATGACCATCGAGCTTGGATTTGGATGGCTAACTCTTCCGAACGGAGAGGAAGTGGGCATCGTGGATGTTCCCGGCCACCGGGACTTTATCGAGAATATGCTTTCCGGGATCGGGGGGATCGACGCCGCCCTGCTGGTCATCGCCGCGGACGAGGGCGTCATGCCGCAAACCCGCGAACACCTGGCCATCCTGGACCTGCTGCAAATCCCCGCCGGGCTGATCGTCTTAACCAAGACCGACCTGGCTCCTGACCCCGGCTGGCTGGATCTTGTAGAAACAGATATCCGCACGACGGTCAGGGATACGATCCTGCAGGATGCTCACATCGTCCGCGTATCCGCAAAAACCAAAGACGGCCTCGCATCTCTGATCACCACTCTCCAATCCCTCCTGGAAACCAAACCGCGCCGGCCCGACCTCAACCGGCCGCGCCTGCCCGTCGACCGGGTCTTCACCATGAGCGGCTTCGGCACAGTCGTCACCGGGACCCTGGGCGATGGACACCTATCCCTGGGCGACGAAGTTGAGATTTTGCCCTCCGGCCAGAAAGGCCGGGTCCGCGGCCTGCAAACGCACAAAAAGAAGGAGGACAAGGCTGTCCCAGGCTCGCGCACGGCAGTCAATATTTCCGGCGTGGAGGCAGAATCGATCCGGCGTGGGGATGTGGTTGCGCATCCCGGCCAGTATCAGGCAACCCGCCGTCTGGATGCGCACTTCCGCCTGCTGAAGGATGCGTCCACTTCCATCCGGCATGGGGAGGAAGTGAAATTCTTTACCGGCGCCAGTGAAACCATTGCCAGGCTCAGGCTGCTCGGAAAGGAGAAGCTTGACCCTGGACAGGAAGGCTGGATCCAGCTCGAGCTGCGTGAACCCGTGGTTGCCGTCCGCGGTGATCGCTATATTCTGCGGCGTCCCTCGCCCGGAGAAACGCTCGGCGGCGGGGTGGTTGTCGATCACCAGCCCAAGGGACGCCACAAGCGCTTCGACCGGGAGGTTCTGAGAACCCTGGAGTACCTGTCACAGGGCACGCCGGCAGAAGTTTTATTGGAAGCCGCCATGGCTTTGCATGTGGCACCGCTCAAGGAAGTGGTGAGCCGCTCGCGAACTGGAATCATCGAATGCAGATTCAGCACTACGGGAATTACTGCTCGCCGGTTCCTTAATTCCTTTGGAGGAGGGTGAACCAGGGATAGAGAGTGATCTGCTTGTCATCGCACTTCCCCATTGGAATTCGCTTCGTGACTTAACTCTGCAAACGGTGGAAAACTACCATGCAAGTTATCCACTCCGGCGCGGGATTCCGCGCGAAGAGCTCAAAAGCAGGCTCAAGCTAACACCGCGAGTTTTAATGCGCTGATCAACAAACTCGTCAGCCAGGGGCACGCTTATGGACCGTTCTGCTTTCCTCGCCAAACCCGGGCATGAGATCGCCTTCGACAGTGGCCAGCAGGTTAGGATCCAAAAACTGGAGCGAAGCTTCGAGCAGAATCCATTCAATCCACCCGGTATCAAGGAATGCCAGGCCGAGGTGGGTACGGAAGTCATGAATGCCTTGATCGAAATGGGTGCATTCGTCACCGTTTCCAGCGACATCGTTTTCCGCAAAAGGGATTATGACGAAGCTGTGGGAAGGATCCGCACATTGCTCCTTCAAAACGAAAAAATCACGCTGGCGGAAGTACGTGATCTCCTGGGCACCAGCCGCAAATATGCGCAGGCCCTGCTCGAACACCTGGATGTTGTTAGTGTCACCATCCGGGACGGAGATTTTCGAAGGTTGAAAAAGAAATGAACTTTCCAAGAACGATTCTCAAACCGCCGGTCTTCGATGACGAAATTAAAACGCAGCAGGCCTATATGCTGCATATTATTGTCTGGACGCTGGTACTGGTCCCCATCCCGTTTGCGATATACACCCTTGTCGCCACCCCGGAAAACACTGCGCGAACGATGGTTCAAATCGCCTTCGGAGAGAGCGTCAACCTGATCCTGCTCGTCATGCTGAGACGCGGCTTCGTGCGTGCAGCATCCATCATTCAGGTCAGCGCGTTCTGGTTTTTCTTCACCGTGACTGCATTTACAGGCAACGGTGTGCAGAGCGAGGCCTATCTGCTGGGGTATGGCCTGGTGATCGCCATCGCGGGAATTTTGCTGGGTGGCGTGGGCACGTTCATTTTCACATTCCTCTCCCTCCTGACGGGCGCCGCCATGGTCTATGGCCATGTACAGGGATGGTTCAACAGCGCCGTCTATGATCCCCCTCTTACAACGTGGATTGTAAGCCTGGTTTTATTCCCGGTTGGCGCGATGCTTCAATATCTATCATCCGGTGCACTGCGTCAGGCCCTGACCCGCGCCAGTGCCAGTGAAGAGAAGTATCGCTTGATTTCCCGAGTAGGTTCAGACTATACATTTTCAACTGAGCTGGATTCGATCGGCAACATGCGCCTGAATTGGGTCGCCGGCGCGTTCGAAGGCATTACCGGTTACACCTACGATGAATATGTTGCCAGTGGAGGCTGGCGCGCACTTTTGCATCCCGACGATGTGGAAGAAGACTCTCAGGCGTTGCAGACCCTTCAATCCAACCAGAAAGTGATTTCTGAGGTACGGACTTATAACAAGAGCAGGGAACTTCGCTGGGCCCGTGTATATGCTCATCCGGTATGGGATAAAAAACAAAATAGATTGATTGGGATCGTTGGCGCCGTACAGGACATCACGGGACAAAAACAGGCGGAAGAGGCTTTACGCAAATCCGAGGAAATTTACAGGCAGGCGATCGAGGTTGCAGGTGCCGTGCCTTATCACCAGACATATGACGGCGATAAAGTGATCTATGATTTTATAGGCGAAGGTATACAGGCAATTACAGGCTACGCCGCCAGTGAGTTCAACGAACCACTGTGGCACTCACTGGTCACCAAGCGGGTTCTTCTGGATGACCTGGTGAAATATTCCTGGGACGAAGCCGTTGAACGGGTGCGGCGGGGGGACGATCCTATCTGGAAAAGTGAGCATTGCATTCGGGCGCGCGATGGGAAAACTCACTGGGTTTTTGAAGCGGCAGTGGAATTAAGGGATGAGCATGGCGTCTCCCACGGCTCCATTGGCATGTTCCAGGATATTACCGAACAAAAACTTGCTGAGGAGCGTATAGCGCTTCGACAAACCATGTTGGAAAAGGTGATCCGGCTTGGAAAAGACATCGCCGAAGTCAGCGATCTCTGGACGACGCTCGACAGGATCTGGCATGGTGTCCATGATGACATCGGCTTCGACCGCCTGGCCATCTTCCTTTATAACCGCGAACGCAATAGCATGGACAGTACCCTCGGCAGCGATGCTCATGGAGAAATATTTAAAGACCTGGGGGATCTGGTTTCCCACGGGGGACGGTACAATATTCAACGCCGTTCTGAGCACACCGAATGGCCTATACTTCACCCACAATTATGATGTTGAAAACAACATTCCCCCGGATCATGAAATGTACGGGGTCAAGGATTTTGCAGCCGTAACTGCCTGGGCGGGGGATAAGCTGGTGGCCGTCATTTGCGCAGATAATCTTGTCACCGGCAGGTCCATCGCCGGTGAGCAGCTCGAAGCGCTGCGCCTCTACTGCGGCTATGTGGGGCTGGCAATTGAAAATGCGCGCCTGAACGAGTCCCTGCAGAACGAGCTGGATCATGGGAAGTCAATTATCGGAGAACTCGAAGCAAAGAATGCCGAGCTCGAACGGTTTACCTATACTGTCTCGCATGATCTAAAGTCGCCGCTTGTGACAATCACGGGCTTCCTGGGCTATTTGGAAAACGATGCGCTCAGCGGAAATATCGAGAAGGTAAGGAAGGACATTTCCAGAATTTCCAACGCGGCCAGGAAAATGGAGTATCTTCTCAACGATCTGCTCGAACTCTCCCGGATTGGGCGGCTGATGAACCCGCCTGAAAATATACCGTTCGAGGAAATTGTCAGGGACGCGCTGGAGCGTGTGCGGGGACGGATGGAAACGAACCGTGTGCGAGTGGAAGTACAAAAGGATCTTCCGGTCGTTTACGGTGACAGGGAGCGGCTGGTCGAAATTCTGCAAAACCTTTTGGATAATGCTGCAAAATTCTCAAGTGCCCATCCTGACCCACTGGTGACGATTGGCACACAGGGGGTCGATGAGAACCAGTATCCCATTCTTTTTGTCTGCGACAATGGCATCGGCATTGATCCCCAATTCCATGAACGGGTCTTTGGCCTCTTCAACAAGCTCAACCCGCAGATAGACGGAACCGAAATCGGACTCACGCTCGTAAAACGAATTGTCGAAATCCATGGTGGCCGTATTTGGATGAAGTCGTCACCGGGAAATGGAGCCTCATTTTTCTTCACGCTCCCACCCCGAAAGATATAATAGTAGAGTAATAAATAGAGGAGTACTCATGTGCGGACGATTTACACTAACTGTCAACCCTGCCGATCTGCAGGAAACATTTCAAAATTACACCTTCCCCCAAAAATTTGCGCCCCGCTACAACATTGCCCCCACCCAGCCTGTGCTGGTCATTCCCAACGACGAGCGCAATGCGGCTGATTTCTTCCTGTGGGGCCTGATCCCGATGTGGGCCAAGGATCCCAGCATCGGCAGCCGTCTGATCAACGCCAGGGCCGAGACCCTGGCAGAGAAACCATCCTTTCGCGGCAGCCTCAAATACAAGCGCTGCCTGGTGCTGGCAGACGGCTTTTATGAATGGAGGACCAGCCCGGGCGGGAAAGTAAAAACACCCTACTTCATCCACATGAATGATCGCAAGCCGTTCGCCTTTGCCGGTCTGTGGGATTCGTGGAACAGCCCGGACGGAGCGCAAGTCAAAACCTGCACGATCATCACCACCGAGCCGAATGATCTGATGGCGCTGATCCACAACCGGATGCCCGCCATCCTGCACCCGCGCGACCATGCCAAATGGCTGGACCCCTCGCCTCAGGCTCCCGAAAACCTGCATGCCGTTGATCAAACCCTATCCGGCCGAACAGATGAACGCCTACCCGGTCAGCACCCAGGTCAACAAACCTGAGAACGATAGACCAGAGCTGGTTGTCCAAGTCAAATAACGGAATGGAGCGCCAGAATTCATCGCTGATAGCCGTCCGTTACCCCGCACTGGCGTCCCGTGATTATGTCATCTTTGTCACCGGACAATTAATTTCCGTCATCGGCACGTGGATGCAAGCCACGGCCCTGCCCTATCTCGCTTATCGCATGACCGGCCGCCCGCTCGACCTGGGATTGATCGGCTTCGCCAGTACCCTGCCCACGTTGCTGTTTGCCCTGCCTGCCGGTGTCCTGGTGGAGCGCTGGGACAAGCGTAAGACCGTCATCATCTTCCAGTCGATCATGTCCCTCCAGGCCTTTGCGCTGGCATATCTTTCCTATACCGGAAAGCTCCAAATGTGGCAGATCATCTTCCTGGCATTTTTTTATGGCTCGGCCGTGGCCGTGGAGGTCACCGCCCGCCAGGCGATGCTGATCGAGCTGACCGGCCGGGAGGCTCTGCCGAGCGCCATCGCCATCCAGACGACCGCTTTCAACGTCGGCCGCGTTCTGGGACCTTTATGTGCAGCCTGGATCATCGCCGCTACGGGAAGCGAGTCCGCTGTCTTTTTGGTAAATGGCCTCAGCTTCCTGTTCGTGATTGCCGGCCTGCTCTTTGCCCGGACCCGGTACAAAGTGGACCATGAGTTGCAGGTTCGAACGGGTCTGAGGAGGGAATTCAAGGAAGGGCTTCTTTATATTCAAGAATAATGCCCTGATCCTGTCAGTTGTCCTGATGGCTGCGCTCGTCGGATTCTTTGGCATCCCGCTCACCCAGCAGATCCCTGCCCTGGCCCGGGATGTCTTAAAGGCCACTCCTGGAAACGGAAACCAGTGTGGCGGCCCGAACCAGCAGCCTGTACGCGGCCCAGGGTGTTGGCGCCCTCATAGCCGCGTTCATGGCTGCATCGATGCCGGGATCGAACAAGAACAAAATGCTTCTCTTGGGGCAGGTTGTGTTCATCTTTCCAATCATTGCCCTTGGCTTCATTACCAGGGTTAACATTGCACTGGTTTTACTTGCCTTGATCGGCTGGGGTACCGTGACCCAGTTGGTAATGATGAATACCATCGTCCAAACGGATGTTCCCGACATGCTGCGCGGGCGCGTATTCAGTGTCTACTTTTGGGCACTCCAGGGAGTCGCCCCCTTTGGCAGCATCCTGATTGGCTGGACCGCCCAGAATTGGGGTGTGCAGACTGCGGCAATTTTCGCCGGAACAACCTGCCTCGCGGGCATCGCCCTCATACGATTCACCCTCGGGAACGGCAGGAAATCATTGGCTTAACGTCAGATAAGCGCCGGAAGACTGGCAGGGAAGCCTGTGTTATCATTTCCGGTTTGGAGAACGAAGCTGAATATGGATAACAACAAACTTCCACCCAAAAAGGAAACCAGGGGACCGGGCATTTTCCAGCCGCCTGGTGGATACCTTTGTGGGGATCGGTCTGGGCAAGTCCTTCCTGCGGACAGGGACAACCGTGCTGTCCATCACTCTGCTGGTGGTTGTGGTATGGCTGCTCAGGATCTTCTACCTGCAGGGGCCCGAACCGGCCAAAGCCTCGGCGAGCGCGCCGGAAGCGGTCTCCACCGTCCTTGCGCCGGGCGATGGAAGCGTCCAGCAGGTGAGCCTGGATATCTTCAGCGGAATTCCCCGGCTGGCGCAGGTGCATACCACTATTCCCTCCCGCCCCCGCGAGGATGTTGAAAAATATACCGTAATGAAAGGCGATACGATCTTCGGAATTGCTGAAAAGTTTGGACTCAAACCGGAAACAGTGCTGTGGGCAAATTACTACACGCTATTGGATGACCCGCATGCCCTGCAGCCGGGACAGGAGCTCAACATCCTGCCGATGGATGGGACATATCATGAGTGGCAGCAGGGCGAGGGGCTGAACGCCATTGCCACATATTATGGCGTGAAACCGGAAGACATTATCAATTTCCCGGCCAATAATCTGGATCCGGCAGGCATCGGTGATTTTGCAAACCCCAATATCAAGCCCGGGACCTGGCTCGTCATCCCGGGTGGACACCGCGAATTCATTTCATGGAGCGCACCCCTGGGCGTGACCCGCGAGAATCCGGCTTCCGCACGAGTGCTTGGACCAGGCGCCTGTGACCCGGTGAGCGGCGGTGCTGTAGGATATGGTGCTTTCATCTGGCCGGCCAATAACCATTATCTTTCTGGATTCGATTACTCACCCAGTACAAACCATTGGGGCATCGACATTGCCGGCAATGAAGGAGAGGCTGTCTATTCCACTGATGCGGGCGTGGTCGTTTACGCCGGCTGGAATAATTACGGCTTCGGCAACATGATCATGGTCGACCACGGTAACAACTTCCAGTCGCTATATGCCCATCTGAGCGCGATCAATGTTGGCTGCGGCCAAAGCGTGGGTCAGGGAGATGTGATCGGCGCAATCGGCACGACCGGCCACTCCAGCGGGCCCTCATCTGCACTTCGAGATCCGCTCCCTTTCCTCCCATGTCAATCCCTGGGATGTGCTGCCGCCTCCGTAATTTTGATCGCGTCCACTTGCACTCGGAGTTTATCTCGGCTATAATCTGCGTCACTCCGGGCGCGTAGCTCAGTTGGTTAGAGCGCTACTATCACACAGTAGACATAAGAGACACAATGGACAGATGATACACTTGGTCTTGTAGTTCAGTTGGTTAGAACGCACCGTTCACATCGGTGAGGTCGCAGGTTCGAAGTCCCGCCAAGACCACAAAAAAAGGCGATTCCGCTTGAAAACAGGCAAAAATTGCGGAATATCACGACGGGTTATCGAAACCCTAAATTGCCTCCCTCGAAATTAGGAAGGCAATTTTTTATTTGGATCTGTCAGGTGTTGCAAAACGTGTTGCGATCAGGGTGGACCGAACGCAAATGTTTCAAAGTGAAGGTCGGAGATTCGCAAGATTTGGGTATGTCAAGAGGATTGTGTAAATGGGGAGGTCATCAGATGGACATTCTCGCGGATTTGCACTTGCAAACCGCAGCGCCCTTTCATCTACATAGCTGCTAACCAATAAGTCGGCCAATTCTGAAATAGAATTGTATCCTGGTTTCAATACCTCTGTGAACGCAAATCTCAAGTGTGTTTGGAAAGAAATCCTCTATTCCAGGTTGTTGTATAATAATTACATGGCGCTGCAAAGTCAGGATTTGCCCTCTACAAAACTGGATGAGTATCGCAAAACGGCGATCCGTCGCCAAAAATTGCGCATTTCCAAAGTCAAAACGAGAAGAGAACGAGGGTGGAAGTTAGCCAAAAAAGCAGCCAAGCTCTTACGCAGCCAATTTCAGGCAGAACGGGTAGCAGTTTTCGGCTCCCTGCTTTCTGAGGCGCGCTTTACGCCCTGGTCCGATATTGATATCGCTGCTTGGGGTATCCCTTCAGACCAAGCATTTCGAGCAATTGGCGCAGTGTTGGATCTGAACTCGTCAATTGAGATTAACCTGGTAGACGTCAACAGCTGCTCTTCCACCCTCTTGAAAGCGATCGAAAAAGAAGCCGTTGATCTATGATCGAAAGCTACATCGTCCTGGCAGAACGCATTCGGAAGGAATTGGATGATCTTGAACGGTTGGTGGCTCGCGCCAATCGTGCCGTATCAACTGCCAAAAAGAGCCCACAGGATGCGGATCTGTTTCTAAATTCTGCATCTCTGAACATGCATGATGTGTATTCAGGCTTTGAGCGGTTCTTCAAGCAAATTGCTGCCACAATCGACGGATCTGTGCCTAGTAGTCCCGAATGGCATCGGGAATTGCTGAACAGATGGGCCTGGATCTGCCGAAGGTTCGACCGCCGGTTTTGTCCAATAAGTCTATTCGAAGCTTAGATGAGTATTTGAGATTTCGCCATGTCGTTCGGAATGTTTACACGTTTTCCTTTGATCCGGAACGGATTGGAAGACTTGTGACACAATTGGATACCGTTTTCGAGCAAATAAGACAGGAACTATTAGTATTTGCTAACTTTCTTGAAAAGGTAAGTGGGAAATAACGATTGACTGGGGCGGGAAATCACGGTTCATTGTTACACAGGTGAATATACTGGGGATTACAATGAGTTGCTCTATTTGAGGGCCAGGTATTATGCTCCTGGGATGGGACGCTTCCTTACAAGAGATACGTGGAGTGGTAATGAGAATTTTCCATTATCATCCCGGGGGTTGGCGTATAAGTCCAAGTGTTCTCTGTTCATTTGCAAATCTTACCCGGTTTTCTCCCTGCTCGTTGCGCAACATTAGATATTACCAGAGGCTATGATTAATTGTAACTAAAGTTTTTTTTCCACGTCTAGTGGTTTAAGTAAAAGTTTAGCTATTTTTTGAAACCTCCTTGCTGCCAACCATAACGAAGGAAAGGAACAGGTTTTCATCCCCATGATTGGAAATACTACGGCGTAGTATCTAACCTTGGCCACGGTATATGTCTTAAAAAGATTCCCCTAACATCAAACGGATGTAAACGAAATTAATGCAAAATCCATTTGCTGTTCATAATTGGGTTGATTGCCACCCAATTATGTCACACCAGCCAACAAATAAGAGTACAAATTCATGACGTTGGCAGATGAGCCCAATATGTTAGTTTTCATCTGTGACAAATGCATGCCAGCTTAAAGTTTAAATGATATACAATGAATATAATCGATCAAAAGGGATTAATTTGAATACTCCTGCTCGTCTCGCTAACGCATATGATCCATGGATAAGCTATTCAAATCCAAATCCGCAAGCCAAATTGAAATTGTTTTGTTTTCCATATGCTGGTGCAGGTTCATCCATGTATCATTCATGGGCTGCGTATCTGCCGGAGACCGAGATATGCCTCGTCCACCTTCCGGGCAGGGACAAGCGCATCAAAGAGACGCTCCATACGCGTTTACTTCCACTGGTCGAAGAATTAACAGATGCACTGATCCCACAGCTCGACAAACCGTTTGTTTTTTTTGGTCATAGCATGGGCGCTTTAATTGCCTTTGAGACCGCCCGGCAATTGCGGAGATATCAGAAACTTCAACCGATCCACTTGTTGCCTCTCTGCACGCCATCCTCCTCAAAGAATTGATCCGTACGCAAATCTTTATCAACTGCCGGAAAAGGATTTTATCGATAAAACTGAAGAACTATTCGGTGCGCTTCCTGAGATCGTCAAACAGGATCAAGAAGTTCTTAATTTATTTATGTCCATCATGCGTGCAGATCTCACGATGGTGGGAACATATTCATACATGCAGGAATATCCGCTGAGTTGTCCTATTAGTGTTTTTGGAGGTGTACAGGATCGTTCCATTACCGAACAAGACTTGGAAGCCTGGTGTGAGCAAACAACAAACTCGTTTAATCTGCAAATGTTACCTGGCGATCATTTTTTTATTCAAAGTTCTCGTTCAGCATTCTTAGAGCATATCAAGAAGACCGTGTCTTCCCTCTTATAGTCGCCAGGAAAATCCATATTTGTAGAAAACAGTCTTCATAGAAAGGCTCTATTAATGTTAACTACAGACTGGACATTCAGCTCGCTGCCGCAGCTTGATTTGATGCATAATCGTGTCCACATCTGGCAAGCATCGCTTCAACAGCCGCCGGACGTGATTTTTCAGTTAAGTGCCATACTTTCGGATGAAGAACAAGAGGCGCGCAGACCACTTTCATTTTGAGAATCTGCGCAGTTCTTTTATCGTAGCTGAGGAATCCTGCGATTACTTCTCGCACGATATGCACATTGTAAACCAGGGCAATTACAGTTCGATTACACGAGGACGGGAAAACCAACCTTATCGAACCATTTTGGCGATGTGGATATTTGTTTCAACCTGTCACATTCCAATAATTTGGTTCTATATGCAATTACCCATGATCGACAGGTTGGCGTCGATGTCGAGTATGTTCGTTCAATTCCCGAGATGCTGGATATTGCTGAGCGAACATTCTCATCCGAGGAAAACAATCAACTCCGGCAGCTCAATGAAACCGAAAGGCAAAAAGCTTTCTTTAATTGCTGGACTCGCAAAGAAGCTTTCATCAAAGCACTTGGCGATGGCATCTCGTTCCCATTGGATCAATTTGATGTTTCGCTCAAGCCAGGAGATCAGGCAAGGATACTGAGAATCTTTGGAAGTGAAGAGAATGCCGAACATTGGTCTATGCATGAATTAATACCTGCTGAAGGCTATTCTGCCGCGCTGGTTGTGGAGAGAAAAGGTTGCTTGATCGAGTATCAAGATTGGGAACCTATGGATCATCCATATAGGATAGAGGAACCAAAATGAGTCGCATTGCCACATCCAAGGATATAGGCCGGTCATCCTCGGATCCAAAGATCCAGAGGGAGCCAATTGCCATTATTGGCATTGGCTGCCGTTTCCCAGGGGGCGTAGATAGCCCGGAGAAATTCTGGTCATTGCTTCGCGATGGAATTAACGCGATCACGGAAATACCTTCCGATCGCATCGATATCGAAACATACTATGATCCTCGTCCTGCGACACCGGGAAAAATGATGACACGCTGGGGAGGCTTTCTCAAAAATATCGACACGTTGGATGCAGGATTTTTTGGTATATCACCGCGTGAAGCAGAACAACTCGATCCTCAACAGCGCATCCTGCTCGAAGTAGCATGGGAAGCGCTGGAAGATGCCGGACAGGTTCCGTATCAACTCTCCGGGAGTCGGGCAGGCGTATTTATTGGACTGTGGCTGAATGACTTTGAAATCCCAACTCTACACTGATCCCGGCCTCGACCGATTTTTATATGACTACAGGGAGTGGTCGCTATGCAGCATCAGGGCGTATCTCTTATTTCCTGGGATTGCAGGGACCCAGCCTCACAATTGATACGGCATGTTCATCGTCCCTCGTGGCAATCCACCTGGCTTGTCAAAGTTTGCGAAGCGGGGAATCTTCGATAGCGTTGGCCGGTGGCGCAAACATAATTCTTCAACCACAGATCAGTATTGCGTATTCGCAATCCAAGATGATGGCACCGGACGGGCTTTGTAAGTTTGGAGATGCACACGCAGACGGCTATGTGCGAAGTGAGGGGGCGGCGCTGATAGTTCTAAAGCCATTGGCACAAGCACTGGCAGATAATGATCCAATCTATGCGGTCATTCGCGGCGGCGCGGTCAACAATGATGGGCGAAGTAGCGGCTTTATGGCGACCCCCGGTCAGCCCGGCCAGGAGGAATTACTTCGCCTGGCGTATCTCAACGCAAATATTGATCCGGGGCAGGTTCAGTATGTCGAGGCGCACGGCACAGGCACACGCGCCGGTGACCCAATTGAATTGGGCGCGTTGGGTGCAGTGTTGGGAATAAATCGAGATACGAGCCAATCTTGTTTCGTCGGCTCTGTAAAAACGAATCTGGGTCATACTGAGGGAGCTGCCGGTGTGGCAGGATTGATAAAAGTAGCCCTGAGCTTGAAGAATAAGCTTATTCCTCCAAGCCTTCATCTCCAGACGTTCAACCCGGAAATCCCCTGGGAAAAATCAGAATCTCACCATTCCAAGAGAATTGACGCCCTGGCCAACCGACCGGGAAGGCATAGCTGGTGTCAGCGCTTTTGGAATTGCCGGAACCAATGCGCACTTGGTAGTAGCTGAAGCACCGCGAGCAATGGAGCATCAAACCGTTGACACACCTGCCTCAACATATATTCTTCCACTATCAGCACATGTGCCAGAAGCATTGCAGGCACTTGCGGAATCCTACTTATCGTTGCTGGGCAGAGACAATCAACCCTCGATAAACGATTTATGTTATACAGCGAGTTGCCGACGTGCACACCATTCTGAACGCCTTATCGTGACTGGAAGATCCCATCAGGATTTTGCAGATCAATTGTCCCAATATTTACAACAACTACATCAAGCTGACTCAACGGCAGAACGAAATCGAATCGATAAACGGGAGAAAGTGGTTTTTGTCTTTCCGGGACAAGGTGCACAGTGGCTTGGTATGGGACGTGAACTCATTGAACAAAATCTGGTTTTCCACACGGCGTTGATGGAATGCGAAAAAGCCCTGGGTCGCTGGACCGATTTCTCAGTTCTCGAGCAACTCAGCTTAAGTGAGAAATCACCCAAATACAGACTGGATGAGATCGGCGTTATCCAACCCACGTTGTTTGCTATAGAGATTGCTCTTGCCCAGGTATGGAAATCATGGGGCATCGAGCCATCAGCCGTGGTCGGACATAGCATGGGAGAAGTTGCCGCTGCTTATATAGCGGGTGCCTTATCACTGGAGGACGCTGCTCGAGTCATTTGCATGCGTAGTCAATTGATGCAGCGTACCAGCGGCACGGGTGCAATGGCCGTAATCGGATTGCGCATTGCAGATGCAGAAAGAGCTTTGAATGGTTATGAAGACAGTCTCTCGATCGCCGTTCACAATAGCCCACGATCAGCAGTTGTATCTGGCGATCCCGTGGCACTCGATGCACTCATGGAAAACCTTCGATCACAGGACATATTTTGCCGGCTGATCAAGGTGGATGTTGCCTCGCATAGCTCACAGATGGATCCTCTGCGCCCGGAACTGGTTCGAGCACTGGAGGGAATACTTCCTCAATCCGCAATTATTCCCTTTTATTCCACGGTCATGCAGCAGATCTGCGATGGCGAAGCACTGGATGCGAAGTATTGGGGACGAAACCTCCGTCAGCCTGTGCGCTTTAGCGAGACGATACAAAAATTGATCGAGGACGAGCATGTTGTTTTCATTGAACTGAGTCCCCATCCGACCCTATTATCTTCCATTGAAGAAATCAGCAAGGAAATCAAGAAATCAGTGCATGGATTTTCCTCACTGCGCCGCGAACAGCCAGAATTGGCGACACTTTTTGGTGAACTGGGCGCACTCTACGCTTCAGGATATGACATTGATTGGAACAAGATCTACCCCAACGGCGGCAAGGTTGTTTCACTGCCCACTTACCCCTGGCAGCGCGAGAGATACTGGCTTGAAACCGCTGTCACTGCTTCAAAACAAGCGCGTCCTGGCGCTCGCCCTCTGTTGGGCGAGTATCTGCAATCTGCAACTGGTACTTATATTTGGGAAACATCGGCAAGCACAAAGCTGTTTCCATATCTGAAAGATCATCGCGTGCGTGGCTCAGCCGTTTTTCCTGCCGCAGCATATGTAGAGATGGCTCTTGCTGCCACATGGGAGATTTACAGCTCAAAACCTTACTTCATCAAGAATATTTCATTCAAAGAAGCATTCTTTATCCCGTCTGAACATCCGCAGACCATCCAACTGGTTATAGCTCCGGATGGTCCTGATATTGCTGAGTTCCACTTTTACACACGGTCTGCACAAAAGGACTCACCCAATTCATGGACATTGAATGCCAGCGGAAAGATAGAGATCGGTCAGGAAATCATTTATCGCAAAATCCCTTCGTTGTCGGACATCTTGGCTCACAAGCGGGGTGAAGAGACACCAACTGAATTCTATCGAACTGCACTCGATCACGAGCTTGAATACGGTATCAACTTTCAGTCTATCAGGAATTTGCATCAATCCCTTGATGGAATTCTTGCAAAAATAGAATTATCCGAAGAATTGGTTTCACATTCCACGAAGTATCGTCTCCATCCCGTATTACTTGATGCCTGTTTTCAAACCCTCTTAGCCGCATTGCCGGTTTCAAATCAGGACACATACCTGCCCACTTCTCTTGAAAACCTGCAAACCCTGGGGAAACCAGACTGTAATGGCACATTGTGGTGCTATGCCTTGCCTAGGTCAGATAACGCAGGAATAACGGGTGACATTATCCTGTTTAATGAAGATGGGAGTACTGTGATGACCGCACAGGGGCTTTGCTTACAGAAGCTCGCATCAAAACAGGAAAATACGAGAGATTTTCTGTACGAAGTCAAATGGCATGAAGTCCAATTCCATATCAGGAATATTCAAAAACTAACCACTGGTTGATTTTTTGCGATCAGGATGGTGTGGGTGAGGCGCTCGCGGAGACTTTGCAACAAGAACTCTCAATCCTGCACACTTATCTATGCAGGAAATTCATACCAGCCCATCAGCTTGAACAGATACCAACTTGACCCATCGCAACCAGTGCACTTCCAACAACTACTAAAGGATGTAACTCAGCCAATCTATGGCACCATTCATCTATGGAGTTTGGATGATAAGTCTGAACTTTCCTTGGAGGATCCAAATCCAACCAGCATCCTTTACCTGGCGCAAGCGATTGCCCTCTTGGAGGCAGTGGAAACTCCCCGCCTTTGGCTTGTAACACGCGGAACACAATCGGTTCTCACCTACACAGAGCCTGTCTCCGTTACCCAGTCGTCCGTTTGGGGAATGGGTGCAGTGATCGCAAACGAAATCCCCAATCTGCATTGCAAACGTCTGGACTTCGATTCCAACTCCGATGGAAGGAGAGGTCGAACTGCTCACGCGAACCCTGCAATCCGACGATGAGGAGGATCAGGTCGCTTTCAGGAACTGTCAGCGTTACGTGGCGCGGCTGAAACGGTACCAGTTACCGGCTGTAAAGGAAGCGGAGAACGTCCTCCGGCAAAAAATTGAAGGGTATCAACCATTTCAAATACAGGTCACAACGCCGGGTATTCTGGATAGTTTGTCGATTAAGCCTGCACTAAGTAAGCTCCCCAAGGCAGGGCAAGTGGAGATAGCGGTCAAGGCAACCGGTCTCAACTTTATGAACGTGATGAGCGCAATGGGAATTTGCCCGGGATACCCAAACGGTGTGGGGCCACTCGGCATTGAATGCTCGGGCACTATCCTGCGAGTTGGCGAAGGCGTCACTGAACTTCAAGCAGGTGACGAGGTTGCAGCAATTGCCTTTGACTGCCTGGGGTCTTATGCAACCACGGATGCGCGACTGGTTGTGAAGAAACCTGCACTTATGAGCTACGAAGA
The DNA here is from genome assembly GCA_963750005.1 of uncultured Chloroflexia bacterium. Lineage (GTDB taxonomy): Bacteria > Chloroflexota > Anaerolineae > Anaerolineales > Villigracilaceae > Defluviilinea. The sequence goes on along the minus strand of CAVVPC010000003.1, from coordinate 371,178 downwards.
GGCAGCATCTACGCCGATAGCCTATATGACTGCTTATTACGCCTTGATTTATCTCGGCAGACTGCAAGCCGGTGAGCGCGTGCTGATCCATTCTGCAACGGGCGGGGTAGGTTTGGCAGCGATCCAGTTGGCAAAGAGTATTGGCGCGGAGATTTTCGCAACCGCGGGAAGCATGGAAAAACGTGAGTTATTGGCTTCCATGGGAATCCAACACGTAATGAATTCGCGCTCGCTTTCCTTTGCAGAAGAAGTGTTACAAGCGACGCACGGCGAAGGAGTTGACATGGTTCTCAACTCGCTGGCTGGCAGCGCTATTTCAAAGGGTCTTGAAATCCTTAACCGTATGGGCGTTTCATGGAAATCGGGAAACGCGATATTTATCAGGATAGCAAAGTGGGATTATCGCCCTTCCAGAAGAATCTCTCGTATTTTGCAATTGATCTGGATAAGATAAGTCGTGAACGAGTGGATTTCGCAGGATGGCTACTGCGTGAAGTCTTCCATCTGATCGACAAGCGTGAGATCGCCACCCTTCCCACACAGGTGTTTCCCGTTTCAAAAGCAAGCGACGCCTTCCGTCATATGGCTCAGGCAAAACATGTAGGGAAGATCGCGATCACCATGAAAGATGCCGATGCTTCCTTTGAACTTTCCTCCAGGACAATAACATTTCAAGCAGATGGCACGTATCTCATCACGGGCGGGCTGGGAGACCTGGGTATCACATTTGCAAAATGGCTTGCAAGCCTGGGGGCACGTCAGATCGTTTTGGTGGGACGAAATCAACCATCAGAAGTTGCGCAAAAGGTGATCGACGACCTCCGATCCTCCGATGTGAATGTACTTGCGGTTCAGGCTGATGTGACAAATATCGATCAACTTTCTGCGTTGTTTGCCCAGATTAAAACGACGATGCATCCACTAAAAGGCGTGATACACGCAGCCGGCTTGCTGGCAGATGGAACGATCCTGCAAATGGATCGGGAACGATTTTCCCAAGCTCTTGCCCCGAAAGTATTAGGGGCATGGAATCTCCATACACTCACAGCCGATGAACCGCTGGACTTCTTCATTCTGTTCTCATCGATCGCTGCGGTATTGGGTACACCAGCGCAGGTTAACTACGCCGCGGGGAACGCCTTCCTCGATGCGCTGGCTAGATACCGCCGCGCACAGGATCTCCCGGCGCTTAGTATCAACTGGGGACCCTGGAGTGAGATCGGTCTGGCTTCCTCGGAGGCGATACGTGGCCAAAGGTTATGGCAGCAGGGGCTTAAAAGCATATCTCCTTCACAGGGACTTGATGCGATGTCCATGGTAATGGCACAGGCAATACCGCAGATCGGTGTCATGCCGTTTGATGCCAGGAAGTGGTGTTCTGCTCAACCCGCGGCGGCTAACTCTTCCCTATTTAAAGATATGTTGAAACAAATGACTGTTGAAGCAAGCGTGAAAAGTTCACCCGACAGGAATCTCCACGAAGAACTTATGGCAGTCCTATCCGGCAAGCAACGCCGTGTGCTCTTTGAAAACCTTATTAGAGAGCAGATCGCCCAGGTTCTTCACCTTGCACCGTCTCGTATTCCCATCGATAAACCTCTTCAAACGTTGGGAATCAATAAATCATTGATGTCTATTGAACTGCGCAACAGACTCGAAGACTGCCTTCATGTAACACTTTCAGCCACGCTCATCTGAAATCATCCGACTGTCAGCGCATTGACATTTTTCCTTGCTGAAAAGACAGGAATTGTTTTTGATGATGATGAACAACATGCTGAAGACGCCGCAACCCCTCGATTGGCGTCGGTGGCTGATGCCGAAATAACTGCAGATCCTGATATTGAGAATCTTCCCAAGGCTGAGCTGGATGCATTGTTGAAGGAAGAATTGGATGCACTTGAAGACCTGCTGGGAGACAATTGAAATGAGCCATACGTCTGAAGATCAGAACGATCTGAACCAACTCAAGCAGGCTTTGTCCCACGCTCGAAGAAAGCACACGCGTACGGCTGGATGCGATCGAGAAATCCCAAAAAGAACCGATCGCCGTCATTGGCATGGGCTGTCGTTTTCCAGGGGCTTCAAATTCACCCGAGGCGTTTTGGCGTTTGTTGGAAAACGGTACAGATGCCATTTCCGAGGTGCCCCACGACCGATGGAATATCGATCAGTTATTTGCAACTCAGATCCCGCCGCTGCAGGAAAAATGAATTCCCGCTGGGGTGGTTTTATCGACCAGATCGACCAGTTCGATCCCAATTTTTTTGGTATCTCCCTCGCGAAGCATCCCAAATGGATCCTCAACAACGTCTGGTCCTGGAAGTTGCATGGGAAGCGCTGGAAGATGCAGGGTTGACCAAAACTCGTGTCGCCGGGAGTCAGACCGGGGTTTATGTGGGGATCCACAGCCACAGTTCTGATTATCTACTGCAACAGTATGCGGATCCCGGACACGATCGACATTTACACGGGCACAGGGACCGCTCACAACGTGATAGCAGGCCGTCTATCCTATTTTCTGGATCTGCGAGGACCCACGATCACCGTGGATACCGCGTGTTCATCTTCATTGGTTGCCGTACACCTTGCCTGTCAAAGTCTGCGCCTTGGCGAAAGCAGGATGGCGGTCGTCGCCGGAGTAAACCTTATCCTTTCTCCCGAATTTACCATTGCCACGACAAAGATGCACATGATGGCACCGGATGGTCGCTGCAAAGCATTTGACGCGCAAGCCAATGGGTTCGTACACGGTGAGGGATGTGGAGTAGTCATCCTGAAACGGCTTTCCGATGCCTTCTCCGATGGAGACAACATCCTTGCGATTATTAAAGGCCAGGCCATAACCCGGATGGGCATACAAATGGTTTGACTGCTCCGAACGGTCTTTCGCAGCAGGAAGTGATCCAACGTGCGCTCGAAAATGCCGGGGTTCAGCCATCTGAAATCAGTTACATCGAAGCACACGGTACCGGAACATCTCTGGGGGACATCATCGAACTCGAAGCACTTGTTTCGGTCTTTGGTCGGGAGGTGCACGACCGAAATATGTGTTATCTCGGTTCAGCCAAAACCAACATCGGACATTTGGAAGGCGCAGCGGGCATTGCTGGACTTATCAAAACCGTCCTGACATTACAGAAGAGGATCATCCCTCCGCTTGTTCATTTTAAGACGCTCAACCCAAACATCGAGCCCTCGATCAGACTTCGATCAAGGTGCCAACCGCGTTACAACCTTGGAAGGTTGGGAATAAACGTTTGGCAGGGATTAGTTCCTTTGGCTGGTCGGGCACGAACGCCCATGTCGTTTTGGAGGAAGCGCCCACGCCACCGATTGTTCATAAAGATGCCCCATCAGAGGATCGTGCTCACCTGCTTCTGATCTCTGCTCAAAGCATACGGTCGCTGAATTCAATGGCACGTTTATATCAGGAACTTCTCATCCCTGAAAACAACTCTACACACAGATCCAGCCTGGAAGAGATATGTTACACAGCTAGCGTGCGCCGTAGTCACCACGAATATCGCCTGGCTGTAGCAGGTCGAACACACAAGGAACTGGTGGAACAATTCAAGATGGTTTCCTGCAAGGGCAAACTCTGTCCATCTAGATCGACTGGGAACACCCAACCGGGCGAAGCTCCACGGATCGCGTTTGTCTTCCCGGGTCAGGGCTCACAATGGATTGGCATGGGATGCGAACTACTCGCACACCGAACCTGTGTTTGAGATTCGATAGAAGAGTGTGGGAAAGCGTTCAAACCATATACAGACTGGGATCTGATCGACCAACTGCAGGCATCCGACACTAATTCACGTCTCGACGAGATTGACGTCATCCAGCCGACACTGTTTGCCATTCAGGTGGCACTTGCCAGATTGTGGCATTCCTGGGGTATTCAACCTGATGCTGTCATCGGCCATAGCATGGGAGAGATCGCCGCTGCCCATATTGCCGGCGCCCTGAAATCTACAGGATGCTGCTCGAAATCATTACCATAAGAAGCCGGCTTCTTCGACGCGTTAGCGGAAAAGGGAGCATGGCTGTAATCGGTGTGTCATTTGAACCAGCACAGAAGTTGATCGCCGATTACGAGGGTCAACTCTCAGTGGCAGTTAGCAACAGTCCGCGTTCGAACCGTGGTCTCCGGCGCTCCTGTTGCAATGGAAAAGCTATTTGAGGATTTGCAGCTTAAGAATACTCTTTGCCGTCTTGTAAAGGTGGACGTGGCATCCCACAGTCCACAGATGGATCCCCTGTTAGGGGATCTCGTATCAGCGCTCAAGGGATTGAGGCCCCTTCCTGCAAACATCCCTTTCTATTCAACAGTGACTGGAACTCTCAGAAACGATTTATCTTTCGACGCAGCTTACTGGTCCGATAATCTTCGAAAACCTGTCAGGTTCTCGAAAATGGTAGAAAAGATATTGGAGGATGGTATTACGGTGTTCATTGAGATCAGCCCGCATCCCATCCTTTTACAGGCGATCGATGAGACCATGCAGTATTCAAATAAAGCTGGCTTTGTCATCCCATCGCTTCTACGGGATGAGGGAGAACAGACCGCAATGCTGACTGCGCTAGGCAAATGCTATACCTTGGGATATGCGATTGATTGGACAAAGTTTTATCCATCCAGCAGACGGTCTGTTTCACTACCGAAATATTCCTGGGACCATCAGCGTTATTGGATCAAGGCAATTTCCCCAGGTAGTGCTGCTTTTCTGCAAGGCAGGCAGCAAACATCTGGCGAGAAGGAACATCCGCTTCTGGGAATACGCCTGCCATCTTTTGCTCACATGCCCGGGAGTTTTGTTTGGCAAACGAAAATCGATAACACGTTTTGCATGTACTTGAAGGATCAAAAAATCACGGACCCTGTCCAAGGATTGGTGTATGCCGCAATCTCTACCCTGTTTGGTGAAAAGACCCATTTGATCACCGAAATACACAGCCTTGCCCCGATCAATTTGACAACTCCGACTGGATCCGCTCTGCAACTCGTCCTGACTACGCAGGGCAAATCATCTGTATCATTTCAAATGTTCGAGCAGCCCACAGACAGAACCGAAATGTGGAACAAACTTGTGGAGGGACAGGTCGAGTTAGGAGAAACGGATTCCAACTGGCTGTATAAACTTCTCTGGCAAGCAAAATCCATACCTTCCAAATCAGTAACAACTGAGCAGGGGAATGGTACCTGGCTGATTTTCAGTGATAAAAGAGGAGTTGGGGAACATCTGGCTAAACTTCTGGAATCGCATGGACATCATTCCTTCACGGTATTTTGCGGCGACGACTTCCACGCAAATGGAAATGGGTTCGTCATTAACCCCGAAGTTCCCGGAAGGATTCAAACGAGTATTAGCAGATATCTCGGGGAAACATAAGCGTTCCATCAACGGAGTGATCTACCTTTGGGGATTGGATACACCAGCGTCTGAGAACCTTCAGATCGGCTCGCTTCGAACGGGTGACAAACTCGGGATCACGGGTCTTCTTCATCTCATGCAATCCATGCTTAACCGGGAACCGAACTCTCATACGCGTGTATGGACTGTAACACAAGGTGTTCAACCGGTTGTGGAAAATTCATCCAATAATGTAACTCAATCCTTGCTGTGGGGATTCGGTAGAGGCATCGCTGTGGAACATCCCCAGGTCTGGGGAGGGCTGATCGATCTCTCTCCGGAAGAATTTTCAGATGCGTCGAATCGAAGGAACGCCAGCTTGATACTTGCCGAGATCTTCTCCGGCGACCAAGAACGGCAGATCGCTTATCGCAACCATGAACGTTTCGTCGCCCGGCTGGTTCGTGATGATGCTCACCATATCCGATCCGCGGATATCAAAATCCGCTCAGATGGCACCTATCTGCTCACAGGAGGAGTCGGCGTGCTGGGCTTGGAAATCGCCCACTGGTTAGTCGGTCAGGGCGCCAGACATTTGATCCTGACCAGCCGGACAGGTTTATCGGCAAAGAATGCACGCGGCACAAACCATCGTGCAGTTCACCAGTCAAGAATGATCGAATCGCTCAAGGAGCTCGAGACACAGGGAGCAACGATCCAGATCGTTAAGGCGGATGTATCCAACTCATCCCGGATGTCACAGATATTCGAAGGCATCAAACATGATGGACTAACCTTGAGAGGTGTGTTCCATTTGGCCGGGCTTGAGATCAAGTCCACGATACGGGAGTTGACGCCTGATATCATCGATGATGTTCTGGAAGCAAAAGTGAGGGGGTCATGGATCCTTCACAAGCTCCTTCAATCAGGAGATGGTCCTGGCAATGCCCTCGATTTCTTCGTCATGTTTTCCTCGGTGGTCTCGATGTGGGGATCCCGAGGGCTGGCCCATTATTCGGCTGCCAATCACTTTATGGATATCCTCGCACAGTATCGTCGCAGCAAAGGCTTGCCGGCGCTCAGTGTCAACTGGGGCTTTTGGGCGGGAAGCGTCCTGGGTAAGGGAGAACTGGAACAACAAGCATCTGAGATTGGACTGAATCAGATGCCCGCCGAGAACGCGCTGGCGGGAATGAAGTACTTATTGGAGATAAATGCCACCCAGTCCATGATCGCCTCCATGGATTGGAATACATTCAAACCCATATATGAAGCCAAACAAAAACACCCGCTGCTTGAACACATACTATTGGACCGGGATGTGGTAGTTGATTCCAATCCGGGTGAAACAGCAGAAACTTTTTCAAAACGTTTGAGAAATCTTTTTCAAGGTGAACAACGCGAAGCACTGCTGGCGCATGTCCGCGAACAGGTAGCCGGGGTGCTTGGTCTCGAGACCCCTGACCATTTGGATATTCAACAGGGATTTTTCAAACTCGGGCATGGAACTTGATCACAACGGTCAGACTGCGAGGCCGTCTTGAAAAAAGCCTTGAGTGTTCACTGCCTGCCACGGTCGCGTTTGAATACCCGACCATAGAGTCCTTGACAACCTATCTCGCAAACGATATTTTGAAACTGGCATCAACGACTGATGAGTCTCCCGGGAAAGTGTCTGGCTATATGAAGGAATCTCAAACGCCTTTGAGTGAAAGTGAACTGCTTTCAAGACTGGATGACGAACTGGCAGCTTTCAAGAAACTCACGGATGAAACACTATGAATGAAGAAAGTCGTCTCATCGAATATCAGGCTCGACTCCAAAGCGCTCTGGAAGCGATGCAGAAAATGCGCGCACGTCTCGAAGCAGCGGAATCACATCGGCTGGAACCGATTGCCATCATCGGGTTAAGCTGCCGGTATCCGGGGGATGCGAATGATCCCGAAGTCGTTTTGGAATTTGCTTGTCAATGGCGTCGACGCCATTCAAGAGATCCCTCCCGAACGCTGGAATATCGCTTCACTGTACGACCCCGACCCGCAAAAACCCGGAAAGATCCTGTCACGCTACGGTGGTTTCCTGAAGGATATCGATCTATTCGATCCGCAATTCTTCGGTATTTCCCCGCGAGGCTCGCAGCATGGATCCACAACAGAGACTATTGCTTGAAGTCAGTTGGGCCGCACTCGAGCGGGCAGGGCTGAATCCGACAAAACTCAAGGGAAGCCAAACTGGCGTATTTGTAGGCATTACCGTGAACGATTACCTGCAGATCCAAAACATCAGCCACCACCTGGATCAGATCGATGCTTATCGCATCACCGGAAACACACTCAACGGTGCCGCTGGACGACTTTCCTATTTCCTGGGTCTTCATGGTCCCAGCATGGCAGTGGATACGGCCTGCTCCTCTTCATTGGTGGCAGTGCACCTTGCCTGCCAGAGTTTACGTAATGAAGAATCGAATATGGCAATTGCAGGGGGTGTCAATCTCATACTATCACCGGAAATGTCCATCAGCATTTCCAAGGCTGGCATGCTGGCTCCTGACGGACGCTGCAAGACATTCGACGATCGCGCCAATGGATTTATACGGAGTGAAGGTTGTGGCGTCGTTGTGCTGAAACGTCTCTCTGACGCACAAGCGGACGGTGATCCCATCCTCGCGGTCATCCAAGGTTCTGCAGTAAACCAGGATGGTTTTAGCAGCGGTCTGACCGTGCCTAATAAACTCGCCCAGGAGGAGGTCATCCGTTCCGCGTTGAAGAATGCGGGTGTGAAACCTCACGAGATCCAATTTGTGGAAGCTCATGGGACCGGTACTCCACTCGGAGACCCGCTCGAGGTGCGGGCGTTGTCTGCTGTCTTATCCGAGGGACGCTGACGCTCATTCGCCTTTTTGGCTGAGTTCCGTGAAAACGAATATCGGCCACGCTGAATCAGCCGCCGGAATCGCAGGGTTGATCAAAACCGTGCTGGCATTGCACCACGAGGAAATTCCGCCTCATCTCCATCTGCAGTCGCCTTCCTCGCACATTGATTGGGCAAATGTCCCAGCAATCATTCCCACACAGCACGTCCCCTGGACAGGTTCCAAGCGCCTGGCAGGCGTGAGTGCTTTTGGTGCGACCGGGACGAATGCACATGTTGTGCTTGGACCTGCGCCGGATCAAAATTCGGCTCCAACATCCAGGCAACTTCCAGTCCGCGTGCTTGCCCTGTCCGCCAAAAGCGAAACCGCCCTCTCCGAAATAGCGCAGCAATATTCCAGTTATGTTTCCAGGCATCCTGATGTTTCGCTGGAGGAAATCTGCCGCAGCACCAATGCAAGCCGGGCATTGTTCAATCATCGCCTGGCGATCATCGCACAGTCAAAGACCCAACTTCACCAGAAACTTGTCGGATTCATAAACAAGCAGGATGTCCGCGATCTCTTTACAGGTCAGAGCGTTGATGCGAGCCATATAAAAGTTGCTTTTCTGTTCACAGGTCAGGGATCCCAGTATACAAGCATGGCGCGGCGCCTGTACGAGATCGAACCGGTATTTCGCGCCGCACTGGATACATGTGCCGAGCTACTTCGCCCGCACACGGACAGACCACTGCTCGAGCTCCTCTTTTCCGGCGAACTCTACAAGCAAGTCAGGCAAGCGTTCGCCGCTTGATGAAACGGTCAATACGCAGCCAGCATTATTTGCAGTGGAATACGCTCTCAGCCAGGTATGGAGATCCTGGGGAATCATGCCGTCTGCCGTATTGGGGCACAGCGTCGGTGAATATGTCGCAGCCTGTGTTGGTGGCGTGATGGATCTTGAGGATGCCATACGGCTGATCGCTGCAAGAGGGCGGATGATGCAATCACTTACGGCGAACGGATCCATGATCGCTGTCTTCGCACCGGAAACGCAGGTACGGACTGAGATCGCTTCGTACGGAGATCACATATCCATCGCCGCGATCAACGGTCCTGACAGCACCGTCATCTCGGGTAGAAACTGAGGTTGACACAATTGCGTCAAATTTCAAAGCGAAGGAAATCAAAATACGGTTCCTGGACGTATCGCATGCCTCTCATTCTCCATTGATGGATCCGATCCTTGATGAACTTGAACACGTGGCACAGCAGGTTGTTTTCAAAAAGCCTCAGATCCCACTACTTTCAAATCTGACTGGGGATTTCTTCAAGACCAATGAAATTCCGGATGCAAAATACTCGCGCGATCATATCGTCAGCCTGTCCGCTTTGCTGATTGCATGAGGCTCTTCAAGGCAGAGATATCAGATCTACCTTGAGAGGCCAACCAACTGGTCGGAAGAGACAACGAGTAGGCAGACGGTCGAATCTCTGGTGCCATCCCGCGCGAGGCAGGAGAGGTTGGTTAGCTGAAGAGTCTGGCAGCGCTCCACGTCGGGGTGAAGTGGATGGAAGACATCGATGGCTCAGGTAACGCAACCCACTAGCCCTGCCTGCCTATCCGTTCCAGCGACAGAAAACTGGTCACACCAGTCACAGCCAAACAACGCTCAGAAGGAAGATTGCAGCATCCCTTTGGGAAATCGTCTCCGTTCAGCAACCAGAGCAATGATTTTCGAAAATGAATTAAGTTCACAGTCTCCTGAATTTCTCAGCGACCAGGATCCAGGAGACTGGAACTTAAAAACTTTCGAAAATCGTCGGCCTGGTCTACTGAGAACAAATCGCCGAAAGGAGAAAAGTAAATCTACCTTCTGAGCGTTGTTTGGACGGACCTGGGGACACGTATTTCTGTCACTGGAAGACGGCAGGCAGAGCCAGGAGTGCGTAACCTGAGCCATCGAAGTCTCCAATCCACATCACACCACGAACGGGAGCGCTGCCAGACTGTTCAGCATAACCAACCAATCACCGCCCATCGCGCAGGAGATAGAATTCAGAAAATCGAACCGTATCATAAATCGCTGTCCCATACCAACAAAGTCAGAAATATCAAAGAAGATCTGATATCCCTGCCTTGAAAGAGCGCCCGGCAATCAGAAAAGCAGACAAGCTGACGAGAGACAGCACATATTGCACCGGAATTTCATAGTCTTGAAGAAATGCCGAGTCAGAATCGAATGAGATCTGAGGCTTTTTGAAAACAACCGCTGTGCCACGGTTAAAGTCATAGAGGATCAGAACATCATGGAAAATAGAAGGCAGCGATACGTCCAGGAACCGTATTTGATTCCCCTTTTCGCTTTGAAATATCTCACAAAACTGTCAACCTCAGTATTTCTACCCGAGATGACGGTGCTGTAGGACCGTTGATCGCAGCGATGGATAGTGATCTCCGACGAAGCGATCTCAGTCCGTACCTGCGTTTTTTGCCAGGCAAAGACAGCGATAAAAATACCGTTCCGCACTAGTACCATCACCGCCCTCTGCAGCGATGGCCAGCTGTAGGCAACCTCAAGATCCGGTCTGCCACCAACACAAGCTGCGACATAATAGCCGACGCTGTGCCAAACAGCAGACAGCAAGGTCCAAGATACTCCAAGTACCTAGTCAGGAGCAATACTGCAAAAAGCGGCTGCATTATGAGCCGTTTCATCAAGCAGCGAACGCTTGCCTGACTCGCTGTAGAGTCGCCTGAAAGAGATCGAGCAGTGGTCTGTCCGGGCGAGCGAAGTAGCTCAGCACAGTAACCAGGCAGCGCGAAATACCGGTTCGATTGTCGTACAAGCGCAGCGGCCGTGCCTGGCTCAGATGCCTGACCCTGTGAACAGAAAGCAACTTTTATATGGCTCGCATCAACGCTCTGACCTGTAAAGAGATCGCGCACAACCTGCTAGTTTATGAAACCGACAAGTTTCTGGTGAAGTTGAGTCTTTGACATCAGCGATGATCACCAAGCGATGATTGAACGATGCCCAGCTTGCATTGGTGCTGCGGCAGGATTCCAGCCGAACGTCAGGAAGATACCTGGAAAACATAACTGGAATATTGCTGCGCTATTTCGGAGAGGAGCAGTATCGCTTTTAGCAAGACAGAGCAAGCGCGCCAGATATTGGAGGTTGGAGCCGAATTTTGATCCAGCGCAAGTCCAAGCACAACAGTGCAATCGTCCAGTCAGCACCGAAAGCGCTCCGCGCCCAGCGCTTTGGAACCTGTCCCAGAACGCTGTGTGGGAATGATTGCTGAGACATTTGCCCCAATAGAATAGCAAGGAAAGCGACTGCAGATGGAGATGAGGCGGAATCTCCTCGTGGTGCAATGCCAGCGCAGTTTTGATCAACCCTGCATTCCAGCAGCTGATTCAGCGTAGCCGATATTCGTTTTCACGGAACTCAGCCAAAAAAGCGAATGAGCGTCGCGTCCCTCAGAATAACAAAGACACCACCTCAATCAGAGTCTCCGAGTGGTGCCGAGTGCCGTGAGCTTCCACAAATTGAGGCTCGTGAGGTTTCACCGCAATCTTCAACGCGGAACAGATGACCGCCTCCTGAGCGAGTTTATTAGGCACAGTCGGACCGCTGCTAAAAACAACCTAGCTCCAGAACCTGAGATGACCGCGAAGATGAGATCACCAGTCCAGTGTTGCGTCGGAGACGTTTCACGCAACGACGCACCAACCTTCACTCCGTATAAATCCATTAGCGCGATCGTCCGATGCCTTGCAGCACCGTCCAGAGGAGCCAGCAGCCAGCCTTAGAAATGCTGATAGACATTTCCGGTGATAGTATGAGATTGACACCCCGTAATAGCCATAATCGATTCTTCATTACGTAAACTCTAGCAAGCAAAGTGCACTGCCAGCCAATGAAGAGGAGCAGGCAGTTGTGCGCTCCAGAGCTGAGACCATGAAGACCAGAAATAGGAAAGTAGCCCGAGCGCGCCGTTGAGTGTATTTCCAGTGATGCGATAAGCATCGATCTGATCCAGGTGGTGGCTGATATTTTGGATCTGCAAGTAATCGTTCACAGTAATGCCTACAAAAACGCAGTTTGACTCCCCCTTGAGTTTTGTTGATTTCAGCCGCCCCGCTCGAGCGCAGTCAATTGACTTCGAGCAATAGTCTCTGTTATGCTCGAGCGGGCGGGGCTGAATTCAACAAAACTCAAGGGGAGTCAAACTGGCGTATTTGTAGGCATTACCGTGAACGATTACCTGCAGATCCAAAATATCAGCCACCACCTGGATCAGATCGATGCTTATCGCATCACTGGAAATACACTCAACGGCGCCGCTGGGCGACTTTCCTATTTCCTGGGCCTTCATGGTCCCAGCATGGCAGTGGATACGGCCTGCTCCTCTTCATTGGTGGCAGTGCACCTTGCCTGCCAGAGTTTACGTAATGAAGAATCGAATATGGCCATTGCAGGGGGTGTCAATCTCATACTATCACCGGAAATGTCCATCAGCATTTCCAAGGCTGGCATGCTGGCTCCTGACGGACGCTGCAAGACATTCGACGATCGCGCCAATGGATTTATACGGAGTGAAGGTTGTGGCGTCGTTGTGCTGAAACGTCTCTCTGACGCACAAGCGGACGGTGATCCCATCCTCGCGGTCATCCGAGGTTCTGCAGTAAACCAGGATGGTTTTAGCAGCGGTCTGACCGTGCCTAATAAACTCGCCCAGGAGGCGGTCATCCGTTCCCCGTTGAAGAATGCGGGTGTGAAACCTCACGAGATCCAATTTGTGGAAGCTCATGGGACCGGTACTCCACTCGGAGACCCGATCGAGGTGCGGGCGTTGTCTGCTGTCTTATCCGAGGGACGCGACGCTCATTCGCCTTTTTGGCTGAGTTCCGTGAAAACGAATATCGGCCACGCTGAATCAGCCGCCGGAATCGCAGGGTTGATCAAAACCGTGCTGGCATTGCACCACGAGGAGATTCCGCCTCATCTCCATCTGCAGTCGCCTTCCTCGCACATTGATTGGGCAAATGTCCCAGCAATCATTCCCACACAGCGCGTCCCCTGGACAGGTTCCAAGCGCCTGGCAGGCGTGAGTGCTTTTGGTGCGACCGGGACGAATGCACATGTTGTGCTTGGACCTGCGCCGGATCAAAATTCGGCTCCAACCTCCAGGCAACTTCCAGTCCGCGTGCTTGCCCTGTCCGCCAAAAGCGAAACCGCCCTCTCCGAAATAGCGCAGCAATATTCCAGTTATGTTTCCAGGCATCCTGATGTTTCGCTGGAGGAAATCTGCCGCAGCACCAATGCAAGCCGGGCATTGTTCAATCATCGCCTGGCGATCATCGCCGAGTCAAAGACCCAACTTCACCAGAAACTTGTCGGATTCATAAACAAGCAGGATGTGCGCGATCTCTTTACAGGTCAGAGCGTTGATGCGAGCCATATAAAAGTTGCTTTTCTGTTCACAGGTCAGGGATCCCAGTATACAGGCATGGCGCGGCGCCTGTACGAGATCGAACCGGTATTTCGCGCCGCACTGGATACATGTGCCGAGCTACTTCGCCCGCACACGGACAGACCACTGCTCGAGCTCCTCTTTTCAGGCGACTCTACAAGCGAGTCAGGCAAGCGTTCGCCGCTTGATGAAACGGTCAATACGCAGCCCGCATTATTTGCAGTGGAATACGCTCTCAGCCAGGTATGGAGATCCTGGGGAATCATGCCGTCTGCCGTATTGGGGCACAGCGTCGGTGAATATGTCGCAGCCTGTGTTGGTGGCGTGATGGATCTTGAGGATGCCATACGGCTGATCGCTGCAAGAGGCGGATGATGCAATCACTTACGGCGAACGGATCCATGATCGCTGTCTTCGCACCGGAAACGCAGGTACGGACTGAGATCGCTTCGTACGGAGATCACATATCCATCGCCGCGATCAACGGTCCTGACAGCACCGTCATCTCGGGTAGAAATACTGAGGTTGACACAATTGCGTCAAATTTCAAAGCGAAGGGAATCAAAATACGGTTCCTGGACGTATCGCATGCCTTTCATTCTCCATTGATGGATCCGATCCTTGATGAACTTGAACACGTGGCACAGCAGGTTGTTTTCAAAAAGCCTCAGATCCCACTACTTTCGAATCTGACTGGGGATTTCTTCAAGACCAATGAAATTCCGGATGCAAAATACTGGCGCGATCATACTCGTCAGCCTGTCCGCTTTTCTGATTGCATGGGTGCTCTTTCAAGGCAGGGATATCAGATCTTCCTTGAGATCGGTCCCAACCCGACTCTGGTCGGAATGGGACAGCGATTTATGGCAGACGGTTCGAATCTCTGGTTGCCATCCCTGCGCGATGGGCAGGATGATTGGTTGGTTATGCTGAAGAGTTTGGCAGCGCTCCACGTTCGTGGTGTGAATGTGGATTGGAAGACATTCGATGGCTCAGGTATACGCAACCCACTGGCCCTGCCTGCCTATCCGTTCCAGCGACAGAAATACTGGGTCACACCAGGTCACAGTCCAAACAACGCTCAGAAGGAAGATTTGCAGCATCCCCTTTTGGGAAATCGTCTCCGTTCAGCAACCAGGGCGATGATTTTCGAAAATGAATTAAGTTCACAGTCTCCTGAATTTCTCGGCGACCATGTGATCCAGGAGCAGGTGATTCTGCCGGCGGCTGCTTACATCGAAATGCTACATGCAGCAGGTCGCGGAATTTTCAAGGGCGACAACTTGATTATTGAGAACCTGCTGATCGGTTCGCCTCTTCAACTTTCTGAATCAAATAGGGTGATAGCGCAAACCATCGTCAATCGAAAGCCGGAGGACGAGATCGCCATTGAGGTCTTCAGCCAAATGCAGGAGTCCGGAGAGTGGCATAACCATGCTAGCGCTGTGATCCGAACACACACGGAAACTCCAACGACAGTTTCATTGACGGAGATCCGGAAGCGGTGTGGCAAGCCAATTTCGGTCGATGAACATTACCAGCAAATGGCGGATCGTGGATTGAGTTTTGGTCCTGCATTTCGGGGCATAACCAGCCTGCAGTTGGGAAGCAACGAAGCGCTGGCACGGGTGCAGCTACCTGGCCTCCTGACATCCGATGTCTCTTCGTATTTCCTACATCCTGCCATTCTGGACGCTGCGTTGCAGGCAATCGCCATCCTTTTGCCTCAAGGCAGCAATTCATACCTGCCGTTGAGCGTGGAGTCCATCAAGGTATTTCGCTGCATCGATATAGGGGGCTGGAGTTACGCTTCGATCAGGGAGGATTCGCGCTCCAGAAATGACATCGTCACCGCCGACGTATCGTTGTTCGATAACGATGGCCTGCTTCTGGTTGCTTTCACTGGCATCACCATGAAACAGGTTTCCACGGACCGGACGGCTTCGTGGTTATACATTGTGGACTGGCAACATATGCCTCTGACGAAAGACAGTTCACTTATAAAAGAAAATGATCCAGATACTGCGTCATCCTGGCTTGTCTTTGGGGCAGACAATATCATCAGTGAGCAGCTTATTTCACATTTGCGCACACAACATCAAACAGTCCATTGCGTGCGGCAGGGGGATTCCTTCCTGAAATCTCAAGATGGCTTCGAGGTCAATCCAGCACAGGCAGATGATCTACACGACCTAATTCGCACCGTTGTGCCGTGTTCCGGTATCGTTTATTCCTGGGCATTGGAAGATCCTTCAAACTCCTCCGACAGTCAGTCAATACTTTGCGGTGGATTACTGCATCTGGCGCAAGCGCTCATCGCTGCGGACAGAGGCATTCCCATTTGGGTGGTCACCCGAGGCGCCCAGTCTGCAACTGGACAGGTCATCAATCCGTATCATTCCACGTTATGGGGATTATGCAAAAGCATCAACCAGGAGAATTCCAGTCTCATCTGCCGCGCCATCGATCTGGATGCAGATAGTGCAGATGAAGAAAGCGCGAACATTCTGTGGAAAGAGATCACGTCATCCGATTCTGGAAGATCAGATCGCGTATCGTAAGAATGAGAGGTTTGTCCCCCGCCTCGTTCGAACTGCTGCGAAGCAGACATCGCCGGGTTCCGCCGAACCAACAAAGCTGGCAATAACCGAGCGCGGCATGTTGGAACACCTTGCATTTCAACAAGCTGTTCGAAGAACACCCTTGCCCGGCGAAGTGGAAATCCAGGTACTGACCACCGGAATCGGTTTCAGGGATGTGCTCAATGCGCTGGGGATGTATCCTGGCGGTGGGGAGCTGGGAAGTGAGTGTGCGGGAGTTGTCACAGCAGTCGGCTCACAAGTCAAAAATGCAAGCGTGGGAGATGAAGTGATCGCGGTTGCCATTGGGAGCTTTGCATCGTATACCTACACATCTGCACATAACGTGGTACAAAAGCCGGCATTTCTCACCTTCGCTGAAGCAGCCAGCATTCCTTCGGCGTTCCTTACCGCCCAATATGCTCTTCACAGACTGGCAGGGATGAAAAAGGGTGATCGCGTGCTGATCCATGCCGCTGCAGGAGGCGTAGGTCTAGCTGCGGTCCAGTTGGCGCAGCAGGCTGGCGCGGAAATTTTTGCAACTGCAGGAAGTCCATCCAAAAGAGAAATGTTGAAAGCTTTGGGAATCCAGCATGTTATGGATTTGCGCAGCCTGGATTTTGCAAATGTAATCATGAGTTTCACGGATGGCAAGGGCGTGGATATTGTTCTCAATTCGCTCGCCGATGAATTCATCACAAAGTCCATCTCTGTGCTTGCGACTACGGGATGGTTCCTTGAGCTTGGAAAACGCGGCATTTTGACTCGAGAGCAGTTTGCACAGGTTAAGCCGAACGCGACCTATAAGATCATCGATGTATTGCAGGAAGCAACACAAAGTGATGATTTGATCCCGGAGTTATTCGAACAGGTCATGCCGTGTTTCGAAAATGGGGCATTGAAGCCTCTGCCCGTGCGTGTGTATCAGGCTCGGGAAGTGATCGATGCATTTCGCTTCATGGCTATGGGCCTTCATATAGGAAAATTGGTGATCGCTCAGGATCCTCCATCCTTTGGTATACAACCACAAGCAACTTATTTGGTCACTGGTGGCTTGGGTGGATTGGGCAGCGAAGTCGCACGCTGGCTCGCTGCGGAAGGCGCCCGTCACATTGTACTCGTCGGACGACACGCGCCCAGTGAGCAATCACAATCTATGCTCGAAGAACTGACCAGGTCCGGTGTCAATTGGAAATTCGTCCAGGCAGATGTATCACAGTTTGAATCTATCGCCGATGTGTTCACTCAGATTGAAAACACGATGCCGCCATTAAAAGGCATCATCCATGCTGCAGGCGTAATTGATGACGGCATCTTCATCCAGCAAACCTGGGAACGATTTGCAACGGTCTTTGCACCTAAAGTTCAGGGTGCGTGGAATCTCCACGAACTCACCCGAGGCATGGCATTGGATTTCTTCGTACTCTTTTCCTCTGCATCCTCCGTGATCGGTTCGGGAGGACAGGCAAACTATGTGACGGCGAACACCTTCCTCGATATGCTTGCATATCATCGGCGAGGCATGGGACTGCCCGGGTTGAGCATCGGCTGGGGACCCTGGGAACAGGTTGGGGTGGCGGCTGACCGGAGCATGATCAAACGAATGGTGGAGCATGGCATCGAATCCTTCTCGCCAGCACAAGGGATCGAATCCTTGTCCAAAGTCATGCAAACCCCTCATCTCACCCATGTTGCGGTTGTGCCAATCAATTGGGATCGATTTGCAGCCCAGGCTGTCTCCTCATTCTTTAACGAGATGAGACGGCAATCCAAATCGCGAACTGTGGAGTCAATGTCCCCATCTGATCGAACCAGTTCAGGGAACGAACTTTTGAAACGATTGGAAAGTGCACCTGAAAGCAAACGGAAAAACCTGCTGCAAAGCCATATCCGCTTACAGGCATTGAAGGTTCTGAGCCTGCCTGTTGATTTCACGCTAGAACAGCGCCAGCCTTTACAGGAACTAGGACTCGATTCTCTCATGGCAGTTGAACTGCGCAATCTGTTGCGAAAAGATCTTCCAACTGCGCGCGAAGTACCGACCACTCTGGTCTTTGATTACCCGACACTCGAAGCACTAACGAATTATTTCTTCGATGAATTGTTCGGCAAGGAAAAAACAAAAGAACCAACCGCCATAGCAATTGAAAAGATCGAAACCACTCCAATTACTGAGATCTCTGATGATGAAGCCGCGGCACTGTTGCTCGCAGAGTTGGACGAGCTTCAAACTAGAAAGAACCGAAAAATATCATGACACCTGAGATTGCCAATCCTGAGTTATCACTCGTCAAACGGGCCCTGCAGGAAGTGCGCGAGATGCGCGCCAAAATGGAGTCCCTGGAGATGGCGGTACGCGAGCCAATCGCGATTGTTGGTATGGCATGTCGTTACCCCGGCAATGTTTCCAATCCGAACGATCTCTGGCAATTGTTGAAGAATGGTACGGATGCGATCACCGAAATCCCACGGGACCGTTGGAATAACGACTCGTTCTACGATCCCAACCCCGACGCGCCGGGAAAAATTCTCACACGTTGGGGCGGATTCCTGGATCAGGTCGATCAGTTTGACCCACAGTTCTTCGGGATCTCACCGCGTGAAGCCGAGGGGATGGACCCGCAACAGCGACTTTTACTTGAAGTGACGTGGGAGGCGCTCGAGGCAGCGGGTCAGGCTCCGGACACGTTGACTGATTCTGCCACTGGAGTTTTTACCGGCATCTCGGTCAACGAGTATTACCAAATGATCACCAGGCAGGATTACGAAAAACTGGATGTGTATCTTGCACAGGGAACGGCACATAGCACTGCGTCCGGACGGATCTCCTATGTGCTTGGGTTGCAGGGACCGGCAATTTCGATTGACACAGCCTGCTCATCGTCTCTCGTAGCGATCCATCTCGCAGTACAAAGTCTGCGGACCATGGAATGCAACCTGGCGATCGCCGGTGGCGTGAACACGATCCTACTACCGGAACTGCACATTAGTTTTTCGCGGGCACGCATGATCTCCGGCGATGGAAGATGTAAAACCTTCGACTGCGCGGGCGGATGGCTTTGTCCGATCAGAAGGGTGCGGAGTGGTTGTACTTAAACGGTTGTCCGATGCTGTCTCCGACCGGGACAACATCCTAGCTGTGATCCGAGGCTCGGCGGTAAATCAGGACGGACGCAGCAGCGGGATGACCGCACCGAACGGTCTCGCACAGGAGGCGGTCATCCGCAACGCCCTGAAAAATGGAATGATCAATCCATCCCTGGTCGGCTATGTTGAAGCACATGGTACGGGCACCTCGCTTGGTGATCCCATTGAAGTGCAGGCGTTGGGAGCCGTGCTTGGCGCCAACCGCAGCAGCGATCAACGGCTTATGATCGGATCAGTGAAAACCAACCTAGGACATCTGGAAGCGGCTGCAGGCGTGGCAGGATTAATGAAAGCCATCCTGATCCTGCAACATAGGCAAATCCCACCTCACTTACATCTTGAAACTCTAAATCCCTACATTCCCTGGAATGAACTCCCGATCGATGTTCCAACACAAACAACTACGCTGCCATCCCATGAGGGACGTTACATCGTTGGCGTCAGTTCATTCGGATTTAGCGGGACCAACTCACACATTGTACTCGAAGCGGCGCCGGCATCGGCGGAGGAGGAACCGAAGAGTGAGCGTCCACTTCATATCTTGAAACTATCAGCCAGGAATGCATTGGCCCTGCAATCACTGGTTCTGAGATACGAAGAGCATTTATCTTCCGAGCCTGTTCGGCTTGCAGATCTTTGCTTCACCGCCAACACCGGACGTGCAGATCTGAATCAGCGTCTTGCCATCGTGGTTTCTTCACTGGAGGATATGCGCGCCAAACTCGCTGCTTATCAAAAGGGCAAGTCGCGCGACGATATCTTCCACGGAACCGTGTCGGATACGGCTTCTCCTGAAGTGGTGTTCCTCTTTACCGGGCATGGCTCACAATATGCACAAATGAGTCGCAGATTGTTTGAAGGACAACCTGTCTATTGCGCGGCTCTCACAGAATGCATGAATTTATTGAAGAAGTTTATTGATGTTTCCCTGTTTGACATTCTCTTCAAGGATGAAGATTTCGAAATGGCTGGACAGGATGACATACGGACAGCCCGCTCTCTTCGCGGTGGAATATGCCCTGGCAAAGTTATGGATTTCATGGGGCATAAAGCCAACTACGGTACTCGGTCACAGCGTGGGCGAGTATGTTGCAGCTTGTATTTCTGGTGTCTTCAGTCTCGAAGATGGCCTGAAGCTGGTCTGTGCCCGCGGGCGACTTATGGATTCACTGCCGCAAGCTGGAGAAATGGCAGCGATCTTTGCTGATGCCGCCCTGGTGACTGAAGTGATCGCTCCGTATGGCACGGATGTGTCCATAGCAGCATTCAATGGTCCCACGAATATAGTCATTTCGGGACTTGCAGAAATGCTGCGTCCCATTCTCGCACGGTTTGCCGAGCTCAACGTCAAGACCCAGCATCTCGCTGTCACGCAAGCTGCACACTCGCATTTTCTCGATCAGATCCTCGATGAATTTGAGTCTATCGCGCAGACGGTTATGTATTCACGTCCGCGCCTTGGATATGTTTCATGCCTGAGCGGGAAGATGATCGAAGGGGATGAAGTAACGAATGCCAATTATTGGCGCCGCCACCTGCGGTTGCCCGTTCAATTTGCAGATGGCATGCGATCACTGTATGCCGAGGGGTATCGCCATTTCATTGAGATCGGGCCAAACCCTGTCCTTTCTGGAATGGGTCAACGCATCGATGACTCAGATGGATTCTTCTTTTATCCATCCCTTCGCTCAGGCTGGGATGACTGGCAACAACTACTCGAAAGCGCTGCATCACTTTATACACGTGGGATCTCGTTGCGATTGGAGCGCCTTCGACAAGGATTACATTCGCAACCGCGTTCTGGCACCCACATATCCCTGGACGCACCAACGCTACTGGATAGCGGATACCCCGGCACCAGCACCGACCCGCGGTATGCAGGAAACTACTCCTTCTACAGAAGAAGAACATTCATTCCTTCGTCAACTTCAGTCGGTTCCCTCCGATGAGGTGGAGGAGACGGTTGGAGATTTTGTACGTACACATGTGGCACGCATCCTTCGTCTGGATCCCACGCAAGTCGAGGACAATGACCGCTTGATGGATATCGGCGTGGACTCGCTTATGGCTGTCGAACTCCGCAACCGTCTTGACAAGGATTTGCGGCTCACCGAGAGCCTGCCCGCTTCTTTGATCTTCGATCACCCCACAGTTCAGGCGATTGCCCGGTATCTGGTTCAGACGATATCGAAACAAAACGGAAAAGAAACAGGATCAACTTTCACGGCACGACACACGAGCACTGAGATCATGGACATGTCTTTGAAACAAAAGGAAATTGAATCTTTAAGCGAGCAGGAAGCTGAAGTCCGCCTGCTGAAAAAACTGGCAGATTTGGGAGAATAATTATGGAAAACTCCAACCAATCCCAAACGCTGCATCGTGCCTTGCTTGCCCTTGAAAAAATGGAGGCAAAGCTGAAAGCTGTGGAAGCTTCTCAGCGCGAACCGATTGCGATTCTCGGTATTGGCTGCCGCTTCCCCGGCGGAGCGACCGATGCAGAATCATTCTGGCAGTTGCTGCGAGATGGAGTGGACACAGTTACAGAAATCCCGGATGAGCGCTGGGATATTGAGGCACATTACGATCCCGACCCAGATACGCCCGGAAAAATGTATACACGCAAAGGCGCGTTCCTTCAGGATATCGACCAATTCGATCCGCAATTCTTTGGCATCATGCCGAAGGAAGCCCATGCGATGGATCCCCAACAGCGACTGCTGATCGAGACAACCTGGGAAGCGTTGGAAAACGCAGCCATCGCCCCAGACTCACTCACAGGCAGCCGAACCGGAGTATTCGTCGGTATCCTCGGAACCGATTACGCCAGCCTGCAAACAGCAAATGACGGGATCAATGATATTGGCCCATATTACGGTTCAGGCATTGCGCACAGCATAGCATCTGGTCGCATTTCGTATTTGCTCGGTTTGCAGGGACCCAGCATATCCATCGACACCGCCTGTTCCTCTTCGCTTGTTGCGATCCACCAAGCTTGTCTCAGTCTGCGCAGCCGGGAAACGAACCTCGCCCTTGCAGGAGGTGTGAACCTGATCCTGACTCCCGATGCAACCATTGCGCTGTCGAAAAACAGAATGATGGCAGCAGATGGACACTGCAAAACTTTCGATGCCAGCGCAGATGGATACGTGCGCGGCGAAGGCTGCGGCATGGTTGTCCTCAAGCGCCTCTCCGATGCATTGGCGGATGGGGATTCGATCCTCGCCGTGATCCGTGGCAGCGCCGTCAACCAGGATGGGGCCAGCAGTGGGCTGACCGCACCGAATGGCCCTGCACAGGAAGCGGTCATCCGCGAGGCGATGGCAAATGCCGGGATCGATCCCCTGGATGTAACGTATGTCGAAACTCATGGGACAGGCACGTCTCTTGGTGATCCCATCGAGGTACAGGCACTCGCTGCCTCGCTCTGCCAAGGCCGTGCCTTCAGTCATCCATTGTTGATCGGGTCGGTCAAGACAAATGTCGGGCATCTCGAAACGGCCGCGGGGATGGCAGGACTCGTCAAGATCATCATGGCTCTTAAGCATAAAGCCATACCACCGCATTTACATTTGAAACAGCCCAATCCCTTCATCCCATGGGCGCAACTGCCCATCTCTGTTCCGACAAAACTAACTCCCTGGGTGTCACCTGAGGCAACCCTTGTAGCAGGGCTAAGTTCGTTCGGATTCAGCGGCACGAACGTTCATCTTGTGATTTCTGCTCCGCCTCAGCCTGAGCCAAAAAGCAATGACAATACGATCGACCGCCTCAGTCACATCTTGACACTTTCGGCAAAATCCGAATCCGCACTGCCTGCTCTTGCCGAGCGAATGGCGGACTTTCTGAGTAAGGAACCAAACATCGAGCTTGCTGACGTTGCTCACACAGCAAATACGGGTCGAGCAAAATTCGCGCATCGACTAGCACTTCGAGCGGATACCGTTGAAGATGCGGTTGCGAAGCTGCGAGCCTTCGCTGCCGGAGGAGAGGCAAACGGGCTGGTCAGCGGACGTATCACGCCTAATAAACGGTTCCGGATCGCCTTCCTGTTCACAGGACAGGGCTCGCAATATACAGGCATGGGTCGCCAGCTTTACGAAACCCAGCCAATCTTCCGGGACGCGATGGATCAATGCGCTTCCCTTGCTCTGCCCCATCTGCAACAGCCGCTCCTCGAGGTGATCTTTGCGAAAGATAATTCCGGGACTATCTCGCCGTTGGATCAAACCGCTTACACACAGGTAGCGTTATTCGCGATTGAATACTCACTTGCCAGGTTGTGGCGCTCATGGGGAATCGAACCTTTCGCCGTGATGGGGCATAGTGTCGGCGAATATGTAGCTGCGTGTATCGCCGGTGTCTTCGCTTTGGAAGACGCCATCAGGCTTGTTGCAGAGCGCGGACGTTTGATGCAATCGCTTCCGGCGGGAGGAAGAATGAGCGCCGTTAGCGCAGACGAGGCGCATATACGAGAAGCCATCATCCCCTACCGCGACAGAGTCTCAATTGCCGCTGTGAATGGCCCGGCGAACATCGTCATCTCAGGTGATGGGAAGGCAATCGACTCTATCTGCGCTTCCCTTCAAGCAGAGAAGATCAAGACCCGTTCACTCAATGTTTCACATGCATTTCACTCACCATTGGTGGAGCCGATCCTAGAGGAGTTTGAAAGCATCGCTTCCTCGATCCAATACAGCCAGCCGCAACTGCGACTGATCTCCAACCTAACCGGCACGCTCGCTATGGGAGAGACGGTTACCAATGCTGCATATTGGCGGGATCACATCCGCCGGCCGGTCCAGTTCGCCAGTGGGATCGAAACGCTACTGGAGTTAAAGGTGGATGTGTTCCTCGAAATCGGTCCCACTCCCACCTTGTTGGGTATGACATCGCACATAACCGGCGCCGATGAAAAAGTTTCCGTCCCTACTCTGCGCCGCGACCGCGAAGATTGGAACCAGATCATCGAAAGTCTTGGGAATTTATTCGTGCAGGGAATCCAGATCAATTGGAAGGCCTTTGATCAGCCGTATGAAAGAAGATACGTTGAACTTCCAACCTATCCGTTCCAAAGACAGAGGTATTGGATTGCGCCGAAGAAGAGACGTACATCATTAGGAAGAGATGAAGCTACTCATCCGTTGTTGGGTCGAAAAGTAGCATCACCATTGAAGACATTCCAATTCGAGTCTTATCTCGACCGCGAGTCATTCCCGTTTATCCGTGATCATCAAGTGCGGGGCACATCCGTTCTGCCCATGACTGCCTTCCTCGAGATGGCGCTTGCGGCGGCAAACGTGATCATGGGACAGTTAAATTCGAACTGTGCGATGTTGGCATCCACCAGCCGCTTTTACTGGAACACGAGAGCGTCCGCATCATTCATGTCATTTTGGAACAGCATTCGGATGCAGAAGCATCTTTTGAGATCTATAGCCGGGAAGAAAACGAAAAGACACAGAACTGGCTATTGCATGCATCAGGCAGGATCGAACGATGTAAAAGTCAAGAAGTATCCGATACCCCTGAACTGGAAGAGATCAAGACGCGGTGTCTCGAAGAAGTTTCATCCGTGTTCCATTATCAAGAAGTGGCACAGCGCGGTTACCCTTTTGGACCGGCGATGCAGGGAGTGAATCAGATCTGGCGACGGGATGGCGAAGCACTGATCGAAGTTGTCGCACCGGCGGAAACCAACGATGGGTATGAATTCTTCCATGCCCATCCGGCGTTGCTGGATGCCTGCTTGCAGGGTATTTGGACGACCCTTGATCTAAACCATAAAAAGTCCTACATGCCAATGAATTTGGAGCGTCTGGTTTTGCTGCGTCAATTGCCGCTCAAGGTTTTTAGTCATATCCATCTGCGAGAAAAATCAGGTGACAACCTGGACATGGTGATCGGTGATGTTGTGGTGATGGACGAGCAGGGTTCAGTGGTAGCCCAAATCAACGGATTGTATTTCCGCCAGATCTCCGATCAGATGCTGCCGGAGAAACGAGAATGGGATGATTGGTTCTATGAAGTGAACTGGCAACTACAGTCTACTGAAGACTCCGTACCACTCCCCAAGTTGCCATTGGCTTCGATTGAGGATATTGCTCATGAAATCAACTCCCGCGTCCAGCCGCTATCGGTCGAACACCATCTTGATCGATACGGAAAATTGGTCCCGCAACTAGAAAATTTTAAGCGCAGATTATATCGTTGTAGCATTGCGCGAGCTCGGACTCAACTTCGAAGCAGGGCAACGGATCGTTGTGGACGAACTCATTTCCACGCTCGGCATCGCTGAACGATATCGTCGGCTGCTTCACAGACTGCTCGACATTCTTACCGAGACTGGGTATCTCCAAAAATCGGACAATACCTGGGCAGTGAGTCTGAATTCCAGGTCCTGATATTAATAAACAAAATATCAACGCCGATCTGGAACAGCTGCTGAGTCAATATCCCAAATCATTCGGCCAATTGACGCTGACGGGCCATTGCGGACAGTCGCTGGCTGGAGTTCTGCGCGGCAAAGTGGATCCGTTGTCTCTGCTCTTCCCGGGCGGCTCGCTCGAATTGACCGAACAACTCTATCGTGAAACGACGCCATCGCGGATTCTGAATACAATGATCGGGGAAGGTGTATAAAAAATCCTGGCTGGGCTGCCGGAAGACAAATCGTTGCGCATCCTGGAAGTGGGAGCCGGTACCGGAGGCACGACCTCCTACCTGCTGCCAGCGCTCCCATCGGACCGAACTGAGTACCATTTCACCGATATATCATCGCTGTTCCTTGATCGTGCGGGAGAACGCTTTGCCGGGATCGAATTCATAAAGTATGGAATGCTGAACATCGAGAATGATCCGGCGGCGCAGGGTTTTGCGGATGGCTCGTTCGATATCGTTGTAGCTGTGAATGTGCTCCATGCAACACTCAGCCTCGCTGAAACGCTTGCCCACATCCGGCAGCTGTTGAGACCGAATGGGCTCCTGATGCTCATGGAAAATACACAGCGCGAAGCCTGGGTGGATATCACGTTCGGTCTGACCGAAGGTTGGTGGAGATTCACGGATACAAAACGGCGAGATTATCCATTGCTCTCGCGCAATTCATGGAACAGTGTATTGTCTTCGTCGGGATTTAAATCCATCCAATCCCTGCCTTCGAACGAAACACAGTTTAGTCAGACGTTGATCCTCGCACAGGCCACATCTGCGCCCACAGGTAAGTGGTTGATCTTTGAGGATGAATCAGGTGCCGGTCAATCCCTGGCACATCATCTGACCAGACTGGATCAGACCTGCGTATTGGTCTTAGCAGGCAAACAGTTCAGGAACGATCAGCAGCGCTATACCATCGATCCATCTTCTGCTGAGGATTTCAACCGCTTGCTATCACTTGTTGGAAATGATCCTCAAGATTCCTTTGCGTGCCGTGGTGTATTTATGGTCACTCGATCAAAAGAAAAACACGGCCACCTCGCTTACGCCAGAGCTATCCGTCGGTCTCGGTGGCGCCCTTCGTCTCGTACAAACCCTGGCGACATCCGGGATTGAACCGCCTCGTCTGTGGTTCGTCACACGCGATGCACAGCCTGTCATCAATCATCAAGCGCATACCAGTGAACAGGCTCCACTTTGGGGCCTGGGCAAGGTTGTTCAACTGGAGCATCCGGAGCTACGATGCACATGCATCGATCTGGACGGTGCATCGATGACCGGTCAACAGGCGCAGTCCCTGCTCGCCGCGATCTGGAAGGCAGACGAGGAGGATCAGATCGCATCACGTAGCGGTCAGCGATACCTCGCACAGTTGCAGCGATTGCAGCTCGAGAAGGTCGACACTGCCACAGGACAATTTGAAGAACAGCCGATGCTCCAATTGCAGGCTTCGAAGAACGGAGTGCTGGAGGAACTGGAATGGATACCCGCGTCTCCTCCTACGCAGGGACCTGATGAGGTAACAATTGAGGTTCGCGCCGCTGGACTTAACTTCCGCGACCTGATGAACGCCCTCGCAATGCGCTCCGATGATGAAGCACTGGGCGGCGAATGCAGCGGTGTGATCATCGGGGTGGGAGAAAATGTCTCTCAATTCAAGATCGGTGATGCGGTCGTCGCTATGGCGCGTGGATGTTTTGGAACCGTTGCCGTTGCGAATGTCCATTTCGTTGCACCCAAACCGGAGCAGCTGAGCTTTGGCGAATCAGCAGCGCTACCGATTGCCTATTTCACATCCTACTATTGTTTGAAACATCTTGCGCAGCTCAGGAAAGGTCAAAAGGTATTGATCCACGCTGCGGCTGGTGGTGTGGGAATGGCGGCTGTCAAGATTGCCTTAAACGCAGGTGCAGTGGTTTTCGCAACTGCGGGAAGTCAGGCAAAGAAGGATTTCCTGCATTCAATGGGTGTTGTCCATGTGCTCAATTCCCGCACACTCGATTTCGCGGAAGAGATTACCGCGCTAACAAATGGAAGCGGTGTGGATGTAGTGCTCAACTCACTTGCTGGCGAGTTCATCCCACTGTCAGTCTCGGTACTCTCGCCGACAGGAACATTCATCGAGATCGGAAAACGCGATATTTGGACATCTGAACAATTTTCAAAGGAGAGACCTTCAGGAACGTATCATATTGTCGATCTGGCGACCATGAAGAAAGGCGAGGAGGCAAGTCGATCATCCATCTTTATGGAAGTGATGGAACTAATTCGCTGCAGTCAGTTGAGTCCCCTTCCGATCAAATCGTTCTCACGCAGTCAGGTTTCTGGAGCCTTCCGATACATGGCCCAGGCAATGCATATTGGCAAGATCGTTGTTTCCAACCATGCATATCGTCTACGTCCCGATGCCACATACATGATCACAGGTGGTCTCACCGGAGTTGGATTGTTGACAGCACGTCATTTGGTGGAGCGCAACATACGTCACCTGGTGTTGGTCGGGAGGTCTGCCCCTCAACGATAACGAAAGCAACCATTCGTGAGTTTGAAGCGCATGGTGTCCAGGTCGAAGTTGTCAAGGCGGATGTTTCGAAAGTGGAGGATGTCCACCAGCTATTGGATTATGTGAAGCAAAATATGCCCGTCCTACGTGGCATCATCCATGCGGCGGGGATGCTGGACGATGCGAGTATCTTGCGCCAGGAGTGGAGCAAGTTTGAGCGGGTGATGGCGCCGAAGGTAGATGGCAGTTGGCACCTGCATAACCTGACTATGAATGATCCTCTTGATTTCTTCATCATGTATTCTTCGACCGCATCTCTTATGGGTTCACCCGGGCAGGCCAACTATGCCGCGGCAAATACTTTCATGGATGCTCTCGCGCACGAACGGCGATCTCGCGGATTGCCTGCACTGAGCATCAACTGGGGAATCTGGTCCGAGATCGGTTCCGCGGCGGAACGTAAGACCGACCAAAAAATGCTCTCACGAGGTGTCGGTTCGATCCGACCCGAGCGGGGACTTGAGATGATGGATATGCTCTTTGCACAGGAAAAGGCACAGATTGCAGTATTGCCGGTGAACTGGAAAATATTCCTCTCCGAGCACAAAACAGTCACATCCTGGCTTTCGATCCTCTCCGAAGAAACCCGACGGAGCGGAGCAAAAAGCAACACAAGGTCCGCGTCGAATATATCAAATTCTGCAAGTGCTGGATCTATCGATTTGCAGCAGCAATTGGCCACAGTCCCGCCCAATCAACAACGCCAATTCCTCGTGGAACATGTCCATGCGCAGGTGGTCAAAGCGATCGGGTTGGAGAGCGGACAGAAGATCGACCCACGCCAGCCGTTTAACGAACTTGGCCTCGATTCACTCATGGCTGTTGAGTTAAGGAACATGCTGAGTAAAAGTCTGCAGCTTAAACGAAACCTGCCCGCTACCCTGGCGTTCGACTATCCCACCATTAATGCGCTAACAGATTTTATTGCCCAGGATGTGTTGAAGATGACATCGAAAAAAATGGAAACCCAACCTGCAGCCAAAGAAGATCTTATCAAGACCATCGAGAACCTGTCGGATGAAGAAGTTTCACGAATGCTCTCCGACCTGAAGTAAGGTGTTGATCAGCAAATGGATAAACTCAAGAATCCCATGAAAGAATTTCTAGACCGGATCAATAATCTCCCACCCGAACGGGTCAAGCTCCTGGCTGCTCAATTGCAGACGCGCGTGGACACAATGGAGAATGAGCGCGCCGAGCCCATTGCCATTATTGGCATGAGCTGCCGTTTTCCCGGTGCAGCCAACACCCCGGAGGAGTTTTGGGAATTGCTTCAAAACGGAGTGGATGCCATCACTGAGGTCCCGGCTGACCGCTGGAAGATCGATGATTACTACGATGCCGACCCGGATAAGCCCGGCCGGATGTATACACGCTGGGGCGGCTTTATCAAGGATGTGGATCTGTTCGATGCACAGTTCTTCGGAATCTCGCCCCGCGAAGGCAACAGGTCTTGATCCGCAACAAAGACTCCTACTCGAGTTATGCTGGGAGTCTTGGAGCGCGCCGGCCAATCGCCCGACCGTTTGATGGATACTCAAACAGGTGTTTTCGTTGGCATCTCGGCCAACGATTACATCCATCTGCAGATCGAAAACGGCCTCGACGAGATCGACTCCTATCTGGCATCTGGCAACTCTCACAGTATCGCGGCGGGTCGTCTCTCCTATCTACTGGGGTTACGCGGTCCAAGTTTTCCAGTGGATACATCCTGTTCATCATCGCTTGTGGCAACGCATTTGGCTGTCCAAAGCCTGCGCAATGGAGAATGTAGACTGGCAGTGGTGGGCGGCATCAATTTGATTCTTGCTCCGGTGACGACCATCGCTCTCTCCAAAGCACGCATGCTCTCACTTGATGGCCGGTGCAAGGCGTTCGATTCGCGGTGCCCGATGGATTTGTCCGTGGTGAGGGCGGTGGTATCGTTGTATTGAAGAGACTGTCTGACGCTCTCTCGGATGGCGACAATATCCTGGCATTGATCCGCGGTTCCGCGATCAACCAGGATGGGCGCAGTAACGGGCTGACCGCACCGAACGGACCCTCTCAGGAGGCGGTCATTCGAGCCGCGCTTGCCAATGGACGGGTCGCACCGCCGCAGATCAGTTATGTCGAAGCGCACGGGACGGGCACATCACTTGGTGATCCGATCGAGGTTCAGGCATTAGCCTCCGTATTGGGCGAATCACGAACAGAACCTCTGATGATCGGTTCCGTTAAGACCAATATCGGACACCTGGAATTCAGCCGCAGGTATGGCTGGATTGATAAAGCTTGTCTTGATGCTCCAACACGAACAGATTCCGCCACACTTGCACCTGCAGAAACCCAACCCGCATATCCCCTGGGATGAAATGCCGATCAGCATCCCCACACAATTGACTCCGTGGAAACTTAAGGATGAGAAATTTGCGGGTCTAAGCTCGTTTGGCTTCAGCGGCACGAATGCGCATATCGTGCTTTCCAGCCCGCCGGTTGTAACGGAGAAAGTTTCAAAGACTGAACGATCCCACCACATCTTCGCGCTGTCGGCAAAAAGCGAGGCTGCGCTTCGGCAACTCGCGGATCAATATGCCGACCAGCTTTCGCGGTCGCCGATCCGTGTTGCCGATCTGGCATTTACCACCAATACCGGTCGATCGCACTTCAATCATCGCCTCGGCCTCCTCGTGAATGAGACTGAGGAAGTAATCTCCAACCTGGCATCCTTTAGCAGGAACGAAGACACAGATGGATGTATCCACGGGAAAGTCGAAACCGCGGGTCAACCGCGAGTAGCATTCCTGCTTACTGGACAGGGTGCTCAATATGCCGGAATGGCCCGCACCCTATATGGTTCCCAACCTGTATTTCGTGCCGCGCTGGATCAATGCGATCAACTCCTACGTCCACACCTGGACCGTCCGCTGCTATCGGTGGTCTTCACAGAGAACGAAACGGATTCGTCGCTGGTCAACGAAACTGTTTATACACAACCAGCATTGTTCGCTGTCGAGTATGCACTGGCTGAATTGTGGCGATCCTGGGGCATTCACCCATCCGTCGTCATGGGACATAGCGTCGGTGAATATGTAGCGGCCTGTATCGCAGGCGTCTTCACGCTGGAAGGCGGATTGAAATTGATCGCGCGCCGGGCACGCTTAATGCAACAATTGCCAACTGGTGGCGCCATGGCAGCAGTTTTTGCCGATGAGGAAACGGTCAAGGACGCGATCGCATCCTATTCGGGAGAGCTTTCCATCGCGGCGATCAATGGACCTGACAATGTGGTCATCTCCGGAAGCGAAAATGCATTATTCACAGTGTTGGAAACCCTTCATGAGCACGGTATCAAATCACGCAGACTGACCGTCTCGCACGCCTTTCATTCACCGTTGATGGTGCCCATATTGGATGCTTTTGAAGATATCGCATCCTCGATCACATATTCAGAACCATCCATCGCTCTGATGTCGAATGTGACCGGCACATTGGTGGCGAAGAATCAAGTCACGCATGCACGTTACTGGCGTGATCACATTCTTCAACCCGTACGCTTTGCAGATACCATCATGAACTTGTATAAGACAGGATACTCAACATTCGTAGAGGTGGGACCCAATCCGACATTGCTAGCTATGGGACAGCGCTGCCTTCCTGATGGTGCCGGAGTATGGCTGCCATCTTTGCGACAGGGCCAGGATGACTGGCAGACTTTACTTGATAGTCTCGCCCGACTTTATACAGCAGGCGCCGAGATCGATTGGAATGCTTTCGATCAAGGGTATGCGCGTCGAAAAGTTGTCCTGCCCACGTATCCTTTCCAACGTGATCGTTATTGGGCAACTACGGGAACATCACAGCCGCGAAGGCTCACGCGAAGCGAATATCCGCTGCTTGGAACCCGGCTCAATAATGCGGGCATAAAAGAGATCATTTTCGAATCCCAAATTGGGTTGCATGAATTTCCATTCCTGATGGATCATCGCATTCACGGCAGGATTATCCTGCCCTCCCCTGCATATATGGAGATGATGTCCTCCGCAGCCGAGGTCCACCTTGGACCAGGTGACCGCGCCCTTGAAAACTTCATTATCTCTGAACCGGTCATCATCCCTGAGGAAGGAACCTGTACTACTCAGACTGTCCTCACACCGGAGACCGATGGAATCAACGTACAGATCTTTCAAGAGCGGGATACGAAATGGGTATTAAGCGCCTCCGGGTACGTACGAGAGAGCATCTCAATGACCGGTGGCAAAGAGGAATTATCCGCGATACAGTCACGCTGCCACGAAAGCATCGCGGTCAAGTCCTGTTATGAATCACTGGCAAAACTCGGGCTGGACCTCGGAGGACAATTCCAGGGCATCACTTCGATCTGGCGCAGCGATGGCGAGGTCCTGTGCCGTATGAAAATGCCGGCTGCGCTTTCCTCGCAGACATCCTCCTTCCACTCCATTCACCCGGCATTCCTCGATTCATGTTTCCACGCTCTTGGACAGGCATTGCCAAATTCCGGTGCATGGGTCGATGAAGCATGGCTAATGCTGGGGCTTGACCAACTCCACTTATTGGAGATTCCGCCCACCACCTTCTGGAACCATATCAAACTGCGCGGCGATATCTCCACGCTTGGGAAACAGGAGACATGTACCGCCGATCTCAGACTGTATGGCGATGATGGCCGGCTGATCGGAGAACTCAACGGTGTCACGCTAAAGCGTGCGCGTCCAGAGTTGCTCTTCCGCTCGCGACCGGATGGTGGGTTGAAACTGCTCTATGAGATCGAGTGGCACCCCCAACCCTTACGCACATCTCTGGATCATGCAAAAAAATTATTGTCGCCACAAGAGATCGGCAATCAGCTGGAAGCGCAAGTGGATGAACTCTATTCTGCGAATCAGATGTCACAGTATGAGGATATGCTCCCGCAACTGGACAGGATCGGTGGGCGATATGTTGCAGCCTCGTTATCCAAACTTGGTTTACAGTTCCAGCCGCAAAACGTTTACGAACTGGATGAGCTAATCCAAAGGTTAGGGATCGTCCCCAAACAGTACAGTCTCTTTTCGCGGTTGTTGGAAATACTTTGTGAGGACGGCATTCTGAAGGGATCTGCGTCTACATGGCAGGTATTGAAATCACCTGAAACAACAAATCTGGACACGGAATGGGAATTGCTCCTCGATCGATTCCCCATCTTCAAGACCGAGTTGACGATGATTGGGCGATGTACTAGCGGTCTGGCGGACGTTCTGCGAGGTACTGCGGACCCACTGCAATTGCTGTTTCCCAGGGGCTCATTGAGCGATGCCGAAAAGTTGTATCAGGAAACACCCTCAGCACGCGTGTATAACACACTTGTCCGGGAGGCGGTCTCCGCCGCGATCAGGAACATCGCCCTCAAAGACAGGATTCGGATCCTCGAGATCGGCGCCGGCACAGGAGGTACTACATCGTACATTCTGTCTGCGCTTCCGGCACAACAGACGCGCTATGTATACACCGACATTTCGCCCGTGTTCACGAATCGCGCCGCGGAGAAGTTTACTGATTTCAACTTCGTGGAATATCAGGTCCTCGATATCAGCCGTGATCCACTCCAACAGGGGTTGGATGCGAAAAGCTTCGATCTCATTATCGCCGCCAATGTTCTTCACGCCACCCCGGACTTGCGGCAAACCTTACAAAACATTCAAATACTGCTGGCTCCGCAGGGTGAATTGATCCTTTATGAGGCGACCGGCAAACAGCGATTCTCAGACCTGACCGTCGGCATGACCGAAGGCTGGTGGGCATTCACTGACAAGGAGCTTCGTCCATCCCATGCACTGCTCTCGCAAGGACAATGGCAACAGGTCCTGGATGAGATGGGATTCATCGAAACGGTGGCAGTTCCCGGCCTGGAAAGAGGCGGGATCCTATCACAGCAGGCCGTGATCGTATCACGGACGGCTCAACGCTCGACGAAAATCGAATCCGATGTCCCATGGCTCGTTCTTTCAGATGGCAGTGGGACGGGCGTGAAGTTGGCAGAGGCTCTACGGACAAGCGGTCAGACCTGCATGCTGATCATGTCGGATAAAACAACCGATCTTGCGAAGCTATTCAGTGAAACATCCTATCGTGGCGTGATCCATTTACAGGCCCTGGACTATGCATTGACGGAAGAAACAACTGCCGCTCAATTGAACGAAATGCAGGAGTTTACAGCAGGTAGTGTTTTACATCTGGCGCAGGCGATGATCAAGAACAACCAGACGGGGCTGTGGCTCGTCACGCGCGGCGCACAAAGCGTGAATGGAGAATCCACGCCTGTCTCCGCCGGGCAATCTGCGATGCTGGGTCTGGCACGGGTCATCGAAGTCGAGCATCCCGAATTACGTTGCAAGCGCATCGATCTGAATCCGCAGCCTTCTGAGGATGAGATCAAATCATTGATGGACGAGATCTTGTTCGGGGACGTAGACGAGGAGGAGATCGCACTGCACGATTCAAGACGCGTCCGAAGACTGGTGCATCTTGAACCGGCAGGCATCCCGGCATTGACGTTCAAGAGTGATGCAAGTTACCTGATCGTAGGTGGACTTCGCGGATTGGGACTACGAGTCGCCCAGTGGATGGTGGAGCGAGGCGCACAAAATCTCGTTCTCATGGGCAGGAGCGCCGCTTCCGAAGATGCCCGCAAAGTGATCGCGGCACTCGAACGAAACGGTGCCTGCATTCTTGAAATCCAGGGTGATGTTTCGATCGAAAAGGATATTTCCAGGGTCATCAAGGAAATGAAGCAATCGATGCCGCCGCTGCGAGGGATCATTCATTCCGCGGTGGTGTTGGATGATGGGATCCTTATACAGCAGAACTGGTCGCGTTTCGAGAAGGTTATGGCACCGAAAGTGATCGGTACATGGAACTTGCATTCCCTGACTCGTGATATGCCGCTTGATTTCTTTGTTCTGTTCTCATCAGGTGCATCACTCATGGGAACATCGGGACTGGCTACCTATGCGTCCGCCAATGCCTTCATGGATGGCTTTGCGTCCTACCGGCGTTCGTTGAGATACCCCGCCACCGTGATCAACTGGGGCGCATGGTCTGAAGTTGGAATGGCAGCAGATCGCACTCAAGTGGCGGCGCGCAACCTCACGACGTTCACTCCCGAGGAGGGCTTACAGGCTCTGGAATGGGCCATTCATCAGAATGTAACGCAGGTGGGAGTCTTTCGAACGGACTGGAAAGATGTTTTGAAACAATATGATGTCGATGAAGAACCAGCATTCTATCGCGAGATCGCTCGCCAGGAGCGCAGAAAAACAATAAAGCCGGAAACCAAATCCGGAGAAGTTCCATTAAGCAGAAAGCTGGCAGAGGCTACAGCTGATGATCGTTTACACGTTCTTGTCGCACATATCCGTCAAAAGGCTGCGCAGGTTTTAAAGATGAAGAATGCCGATGCGCTGGATATCCATCAACCATTGCAGTCCATGGGGCTGGATTCATTGATGGCGATCGAACTAAAAAACAAGATAGAAGACAATTCAAAATTGAACCTGCCGATCTCTGCGTTGCTTGCTGGCGCCACGATTGCGGACCTTTCTGCAATATTAAATAACCAGATCCTCGACAACAAAATTGAATTCGGCAACCCGGCAAGCAAACTGGCTGAGGTCAAGCATGAAGAGAACCCAGCAAGGCGATCAACGCGGAACGAGCGCGGGAACTTCTTGCCAATATGGATCAGCTTTCGGAAGAAGATGTAGATACTTTACTGGACGATCTTTTATCGGAGGACCATAGTTCATGAGCAACCAATCATCTTTATCCAAGGATCTGACCCCTGAGGAAAAACGCCAGCTTCTCTCCAAACTATTGGATAAGAAGGCAAAGGCAAACCAGAAAGAGTATCCCCTTTCGTACGCGCAGCAAGCCATGTGGTTCTTATATGAACTTGCACCCGAAAGTTCAGCCTATAACACAGGGTTTGCCGCCCGTATCCTGGGAGACATAAATCTCCCCATGTTCAAGGAATCATTTCATGATTTGATCGAGCGGCATACCAGCCTCCGGACCAACTTTAAGGAGAATTCAGGAACTCCGACGCAGCAGGTTTCCGGGCATCGCGATCTGCACTTTGATGAAATCGATGCAAATGGCTGGGATGAAATCCAGGTTATTTGATGAAGTTATGGAATCACTTCGCAAGCCGTTTGACCTCAAGCAGGGTCCCATGATGCGGGTCCGGTTGTTTACCAAAACCCCGACCGAACGTGTCTTCCTGGTATCTGTACATCACATTGTGATTGATGGGCGGTCCGTCCGTATCTTGTTGAACGAGTTCCTCACTCTATACAACGCAAAGAAATCCGGCACATCTCCAGCCCTCCCCCGTCTTCAGGAACAATTTGCAAGTTATGTGCAATGGGAAAAGGAACTGGTCAATAGCTCTGCAGGCGATCGCCATTGGGAATACTGGCGGGAAAAGCTATCTGGTGAACTGCCCGTTCTAAATTTGACTACAGACCACCCCCGACCTGCCATTCAAAGTTATCACGGAGCGACGCATCCATTCGCCATTGACAGGCAACTTACCGAGCAGATAAGATCCCTCGCACAGGGAAATAGCGTAACCCTCTATATGCTGCTATTGGCGGCTTTCCAGACCCTCCTGCACCGATACACCCATCAGGAAGATTTCCTGGTGGGGTCCGCCGTGACCGAGACAAGTCAAACCGGTTTTGCAGATATTGTGGGCTACATGGTCAACGTTGTTGCACTGCGTGCAAACATTACGGATGGACTGACATTCAAGGAACTCCTTTACCAGACCCGTCAGACTGTGCTGGAGATGCTGGAGCACAAGGAATTTCCATTTCCCTTATTGGTTGAACAACTCAATCCGGAGCGTGACCCAAGCCGCACGCCCGTATATCAAGTGTTGTTTGATCTGCAGAAGATACGAAAAACAGATCCAATGGCGGCGCTGCTAAACCCGGAAAGAGAGCATAACCGGGTCAGCTTTGGCAGTCTGACACTGGAACCATTTTGGGTGCCCGTGCAGGAAGGCCTGGTGGATTTGAGCTTGCAGGTGGTGGAAACTGATGAGGTTCTCTGGGGATCGATAAAATACAATACAGATCTTTTTAATTCATCGACGATCGCCCGGATGAGTCGGCACTTTCTCACGCTGCTTGCCGGTGTGGTAACGAATCCCGGGGAACAAATCTCAAATCTGCCACTCTTAACAGATGGAGAGCAGAAACAACTCCTTGTGGAATGGAATGATAAGACGGCAGAGTATCCACAGGACAAATGCATCCATCAACTGTTTGAAGATCAAGCAGAGCGAACACCGGAGGCGATCGCCGTTGTATTCGAGGATCAGCAGTTATCGTATCGTGAGTTAGATGCCAAAGCCAATCAGGTGGCTCACCATCTCCGATCGTTGAACGTTGGGCCCGAAATCCTGGTTGGACTCTGCATGAATCGCTCTTTGGATATGATAGTAGGGCTGCTTGGCATCCTGAAATCTGGTGGAGCGTATGTGCCGCTCGACCCGACCTATCCCCAGGATCGCCTTTCTTATATGCTGGAAGATGCCCAGGTTCAGGTGCTGTTAATACAAAGCGATCTTCAAACGATCTTCCCAAACCACAAGGCTCAAGTAGTTTGTCTTGACACAGACTGGGAGACAATCAACGGTAAGATACAGGAAACCCCGGTTAACTCCTCGACACCTGATAACCTTGCCTATGTGATCTACACATCAGGATCGACTGGAAGACCCAAGGGCGTCCTACTTACACATCGAGGACTAACGAATGTATCCCAAGCACAAGTTCAGACTTTTGGTCTGGGAGTTGGCGATCATGTTCTTCAGTTCTCATCGCTCAACTTCGACGCATCCACCTTCGAAATTTTCATGGCGCTCCGGGTCGGTGCAACACTTTACCTTGGGAGCAGGGAAAGCCTGCAAGCGGGTCCGCCCCTGGCACAATTTATCAAAGACAATTCCATTTCGATTGTCACGCTGCCTCCCTCCGTGCTTGCGCTTCTTCCGGATGACAACTATCCTGAATTGGCAACGATCAATGTTGCCGGAGAAGCGTGCCCGGCTGAGCTTGTCAGTCGCTGGGCTGTCAATCGTCAATTCTTTAATTTGTACGGACCCACTGAATCTACAATCTGGGCAACTCTATCAGAATGCACCGAAATCGGGAAAAGACCTCCGATCGGTCGTCCCATATCCAATATCAAGATCTATGTATTGGATGTCCGCCTTCAGCCGGTTCCGATCGGTGTGCCGGGAGAATTGCATATCGGTGGTGTGGGACTTGCCCGAGGCTACCTCAACCTCCTGAACTGAGCGCCGAGAAATTCATCCCTAATCCTTTTAGCAATGAAGCCGGTGAATTTCTATATAAGACCGGCGATCTGGTGCGATACCTTGAAAATGGGGAATTGGAATTCCTGGGTCGCATCGATCATCAGGTCAAGATCCGCGGGTTCCGAGTTGAACTCGGGGAAATCGAATCGGTTCTGGAGGAAAACCCTGCGGTTATCGATGTCGAGGTTATCGTCCGGGAAACCGAAACGATTGGCAAGCAAATTGTGGCATACATTGTTCTACGACAGGGAACTGACCTCAACAGGAGCGAACTACAACGCTTGTTGAGGGAAAAGCTTCCTGAACATATGATCCCATCGGCGTTCGTGATCCTGGACAAGCTGCCACTCACCCCGAGTGGGAAGGTGGACCGCAAAGCCCTGCCGGAACCAGATTTATCAACCCAGCAGGCTGTGTACATCGCACCTCGCACCTCGATCGAAAAAGCTCTGTGCGAGATCTGGCAGGCTCTGCTGGGCGTGGAACGGGTCGGGATCACAGACAACTTCTTCCAACTCGGTGGTCATTCCCTGCTCGCCACTCGTCTTGCCTCACGCATCCACCAGCAATACAATGTCTCCCTCCCGCTCAAAACCGTCTTCGCTGAACAGACCCTGGAACATCTTGCTCAGGCGATCAAACGGTTGGATTCTGGGCTGGACCACCCACCGCTCGTTCGGATTCCGCGTGAAGGTCACTTGTTGCCCTCGTATGCCCAACAACGCCTCTGGCTGCTGGACCAGATCGATGGCGGCAGCGCCCATTACAACATCTCAGGTGGTCTCCGCTTATCAGGCAACCTGGACCTTGAAGCCCTCAACCAGGCCTTCACAACCATCCTCAACCGCCATGAAAGCCTGCGCACCTGCTTTGCCATCGGGGAGGATGGTCAACCGTATCAGGTCATTCAGTCTGTAGATCAGTTTGGGGTTGCAATCCAGGATCTCTCGCAGCTTGCAGGTGCGGTGCAACAGCAGACGGTCGACGAACTCCTGGACACAGAGTCCCATCGCCTGTTCGATCTGCGCACAGATCTGATGTTGCACGCACAACTCATCAAGGTCTCAGCGACGGAACATATTCTGCTGGTCACCATGCATCACATCGCTTCGGATGGCTGGTCCATTACGATCCTGATCAATGAGCTCAATGCACTCTACAGTGCCTACTCACAAGGCAGGGAGAATCCCCTGCCTCCGCTCGAGATCCAATATGTGGATTACGCTCACTGGCAGCGCAACTGGCTGCAAGGTGACGTGCTCGAGCAGCAGCTCCAGTATTGGGAAGGACAACTGGCAGGACTGCCTCTCGTCCACAGCCTGCCGCTCGACCATCCACGCCCGAAGGTCCAGAGTTTTGCAGGACGCCTCCATCGTTCACAGATCGATGCGAATACAAGGACCGCGCTTCATGCCGTGTGCCAATCACGAGGGGCTACCCTGTTCATGGGCTTGCACGCCGCCTTCTCCACATTGTTGGCACGCTACAGCAACGAGCTGGATATCGTCCTCGGCAGTCCCATCGCCAATCGTGAACAAGCCGAGATCGCCGGTCTGATCGGTTTCTTTGTCAACACGCTGGTATTGCGCAGCGATCTTTCGGACAATCCAAGTTTCACCGACCTATTGGATCAAAGCAAACGCACGTTGCTGGATGCCTATGCTCACCAACAAGTCCCCTTCGAACAGCTCGTGGAGCGCCTGCAGCCGGAGCGCAGTCTAAGTCATAGCCCGTTGTTCCAGGTGATGCTGGTATTGCAGAATAACGAGCAGGGGACGCTGTCTCTGCCCGGCTTGACCCTCAGCCCTATGGAACAGACCAGTGTAAGGCTTGCCAAGTTCGACCTGACGTTGTATGTCAGCGAGGGAATGGATGGACTGGAACTCGATTGGGAATACAACTCTGACCTGTTCGAGTCCACCACCATTCAACGCATGGCGGAGCATTTCCACATTCTGCTCTCATCTCTGGTTCAGGCACCCAAGAATTCTGTCTTTGAAGCCAATATGTTGAGTGACGCTGAACGGCACCGGTTGCTGGTGGCGTGGAACGATACCACATTGGAATATCCAAAGGAAAAGTGCATCCATGAACTCTTCGAAGAACAGGCTGTTCTTATTCCGAATGCCACTGCTGTCACTTTTAAAGAGCTGCATCTCACCTATGGTGAACTTAACAAAAAGGCAAATCAGCTGGCTCATTATTTGATTACAGAAAAGCGTGTCACACCCGATACCCCGGTGGGCATCTGTATTGAACGCTCCATCGATATGATTGTGGCAATTCTGGGGATTCTGAAGGCTGGCGGTGCCTATGTCCCACTTGATCCTGATTATCCGCCAGCCCGTTTGGCATACATGCTTGCCGATGCAAATCTAACCATAGTCATCACTCATACTCACCTCTTAAATCGCCTGCCTTCCTTCTCCAACCAGGCCGTATGTTTGGATGCATTGGATATCCATCAACAACTCGCCAGCCAGCCATCAAGTAATCCATCCCCTCACCAGCTTGGACTGACACCCCGTCATCTCGCTTATATCATCTACACCTCCGGTTCCACTGGAAATCCCAAGGGGGTAAAGGCTCCTCATACAAGTATTCTCAATCGCATCAACTGGCTGGAAAGAAACTTCCCAGTAAGAAGCGATGATGTATTCTGTCAAAAAACTGCGGCTGGATTTGTCGATCATGTTGCGGAAATCTTTCAAGCCCTTGCTTATGGCAAACCATTGATCGTTATAAGTACCCACGACATTTTAAATCCGGACACATTTTCACGTATCGTTGCACAACACCGGATAACCCGCATAACATTGGTTCCATCTCTACTAAAACAGCTCATCGAACAGGGCGCCTTGGGAAAGATGACATCATTACGGCTGGTCATATCCAGTGGTGAAGCGCTGCAAGTAGATGATGCACAGAATTTCAATCGCGCATTACCGACCGCTACATTGCTCAATCTGTACGGCTCGAGTGAAGTGGGCGCTGATGTGACAGCGTACTGGGTAAAACAAGGGGACGGAGCGAACAATATTCCTATTGGGCGTCCAATTGATAATATCCAGGTGTACATACTCAACTCCCAATTACAGCTCGTACCGCAAGGCATGACGGGCGAATTACATATTGGTGGTGTTGGTCTTGCACGCGGCTATCTCAACCGTCCCGAGTTGACCGCTGAGAAATTCATACCCAATCCGTTCTTTGACAGCAATGACCCTGCCAGCAGTCCACGCCTGTTCAAGACTGGTGACCTGGTGCGCTGGCTGCCAGAAGGCAATATTGAATTCCTGGGTCGCATCGATCACCAGGTCAAGATCCGCGGCTTCCGAATTGAACTCGGTGAAATTGAAAATACACTCACATCTCATGATCTTGTTAAGGATGCGGTCGTCCTTGTCAAAGGTTCAGTTAGTGTCAATAAGTACCTCGTTGCCTATGTAGTCACAGAATCGCTGGAGTATAACAGTGGAACTACAATCGACCAATTGCGGAGTCATCTCAGTCAAAGTCTTCCAGAATATATGATCCCGTCGGCGTTCGTGATATTGGATAAAATGCCACTCACTCCAAGTGGGAAGGTTGATCGCAGGGCTTTGCCCGAACCAGATCCATCGATACAACAGACGACATATATGGCACCTCACACCCAGACGGAAAAAGCGTTATGTGAGATCTGGCAGGAGATCCTGGGTGTTGAACGGGTCGGACTTCACCGATAACTTCTTCCAACTCGGCGGACATTCGTTATTGGCAACCCAGGTTGTTTCCCGGATTCGACAAAATCTTCATGTCGAACTCCCCCTCCGGACTTTCTTCGAAGCCCCTACACCTCTGGATTTAGACCAACATATCAACACACTTCTTCGTATCAAAGAGGACCGATTACAAGCCCTATCCATGCATAAATCAGATGACCGTGAGGAGATCCAGCTGTGACCGCCCTTGAATTTCTTTCTCGACTACATAGTTTGGATGTAAAGCTTTGGGTCGAAGATAATCAGCTTCGAATTAATGCACCCAAGGGAGTGCTGACCCCGGCGCTCCGCGACGAATTATCCCAGCGCAAAGTGGAGCTTATGAGGCTTCTACAAGCAACAGGCAACAATTCAGAGATTGTCCCAATTCTTCCGCAGAGTCAGGAAAGCAATTCATTTGCCCTTTCTTTCTCTCAACAAAGACTCTGGTTCCTGGATCAGTTGGAACCGGGAAACGCCGCCTACAATCTCTCCGCTGCAATCCGTCTAAAGGGGACCCTGCGGCTCGACGTCTTAGAGAAAAGCTTAAACGAAATTGTACGTAGACAGGAATCCCTAAGGACCACATTCATCACGGTAGATGACAAGCCCGTTGAAATTATCAATCCATCACTACTGCTTCACATCCCTGTGACAGATCTTCACAAGTTATCTGCTGACTTGCAAGAAATGGAGGTCCAGAAGTTACTCACAGTTGAGGCAACCATACCTTTCGATCTGTCACAGGGACCATTAGTACGCGCTTCCTTGTTGATGCTGAGCGAGACTGAATACGCATTTCTGTTGACCATGCATCATATCATCTCAGATGGTTGGTCGATGAGTATATTCATGCGGGAGTTGAGAATCCTTTA
Organism: uncultured Chloroflexia bacterium; assembly: GCA_963750005.1. Classification (GTDB taxonomy): domain Bacteria; phylum Chloroflexota; class Anaerolineae; order Anaerolineales; family Villigracilaceae; genus Defluviilinea. The sequence continues at coordinate 327,781 of CAVVPC010000003.1, read as the reverse complement.
CAAAGCTTTGTGCCTGGGACAGGCTCCTCAGTTACCGGAATTGACCATCCAGTACGCAGATTTTGCAGAATGGCAGCAACAATGGTTAAAGGGAAATCGGTTGGAAGACCAGTTGGCATACTGGAGAGAACAATTATCCGGGCCATTACCTGTCCTCGATCTGCCAACAGATCATTCTCGTCCCAAAATTCAAACCTTCAACGGATCAGTAGAATCACTCACATTATCAGAGGAATTAACCGGCCAACTAAAGGACTTGCAGAGCAGGAAGGAAGATTGCACGCTCTTCATGCTTCTGCTGGCAGCATTCGATCTGTTGCTCTATCGCTACAGCGGACAAACAGACATTATTGTTGGCTCCCCCACGGCTGGACGGAAACGCACAGAGCTTGAAAATCTGATCGGTTTCTTCCTGAACACACTCGTCTTACGCACCAAGCTGGATGGCGATCCAAGTTTTACGGAACTTATTGGAAGAGTACGCGAAGTCGCGTTGCAAGCATATGCTAATCAGGATATTCCCTTTGAAAGGCTATTGGAAGGGTTGCATATAGAACGGGATTAAGCCGCACCCCGATCTTCCAGGTTTTCTTCAACATGCTTAACTTTGAAGATGTCGATTCGTTCGATCTTCTAGGGTTAAATGCTGAAGTAATTTCCAGACCAGATATGGAATCAAAGTTCGACTTAACGTTATATATAAGAGAGCACAACGACAAGCTTCAACTTTTCCTGGTCTACAACGTTGACTTATTTAGTAAGCAGAGAATGGCAGAGATGGTGCGGCAACTGGAGCAGCTGCTGGAACAAATCGTCTTAGCCCCAAACAAATCCGTTGATTCATACTCCCTCTTGACGCTTGAATCGCGCTCCCTTCTGCCTGATCCAACAACAATATTGGATGAACCCCCACAGGTGTTACTCCCGCAATTGATTACAAGTTGGGCAAAACAAGCGCCAGATCAAATTGCGATCGAGAAAGATACACAATGCTGGACCTACCGAGAATTAGTTGAAACAGCCACAATGTTGGCCAACCAGTTAATCCACAGCGGCCTGCAACCCGGCGAGGTTGTCTCCGTATGTGGTTCGCGCAGTTTCAATCTGGTAGCAAGTATGCTTGCAGTTCTGGCAAGCGGTGGTGTACTTTTATCCATTGATGACAACCTGCCAGATCAACGAAAACAAGTGATGCTACAGGAGGCATCAGCAAAGGCATTGATCTACATTGGACGCCAGCGGCAGAATGAACTGGCTTGGGCTGTGCAGATCGCACCGGACAACATTTTTATACTCACTGACTTATTATCCAGTAGTTCGACCGGCGCAGGTCTAACAGGTCAAAGTGCAGCAAAGCTACCACAATTGAGAGGCGATGATCCCGCCTTTATCTTTTTTACTTCGGGTACCACCGGCACCCCAAAAGCAATACAGGGCACTCATAAGGGACTGAGCCATTTCCTTAACTGGCAGCGGGAAAGATTTGATATCCAGCCTCGAGACCGGGCCGCACAACTCACAGCGCTTTCCTTCGATGTAGTTATGAGGGATATTTTTCTCGCCCTGGTGAGTGGTGCAACGTTATGTCTACCGGATGACAATATCCAATTAGAGGCAGAAAAGACATTACATTGGTTACAGGACATGCACGTGTCCATCGTACATACTGTGCCTACCCTAGCCAAAACATGGCTGGCTGGTATTCCCGAAGGTGCTTCGCTGCCAGACATCAGGTGGATCTTCTTTGCAGGGGAGCCTCTTACAGACACATTGGTCCGCCAATGGAGAGCAACCTTTCCATGCGGTCAGATTGTGAATCTATATGGGCCTACTGAAACAACAATGGCAAAATGCTTCTATCTGGTCCCCGAAAATCTGGCGCCAGGTATTCAACCTGTCGGATCACCCTTGCCACAAACTCAAGCTCTTGTTTTGAGCAAAAATAACCAATTATGTGGAATAGGGGAACTCGGGGAGATTGTCATCCGCACTCCATTCCGTACAATGGGTTACATCAATGCTCGTGAAGAGAGTTCAAAGAGATTTATCAAGAATCCTTTTCGCGAAGATGAACAAGATCAGGTTTACTACACGGGTGACCAGGGAAGATATAGACCGGATGGTCAACTCGACATATTAGGACGATTGGACGGTCAAGTTAAGATCCATGGTGTCCGCGTTGAGCTTAGTGAAATTGAATCTGCTCTCCAGAGTCATCATGCAGTGCAACAATCTGTAGCATCTGTTTGGCAAGTGAAAGCAGGAGATAAACGATTAATAGCATATATCGTACCTAATCCATCCGAATTTCCCAGGCCGGTTGAATTGCGCAACTTTTTGCAGAGAAAACTGCCCGATTACATGATCCCTGTTGGTTTCATTTTACTTAACGAAATACCACTGACACCCAACGGAAAGATTAATCGTGAGGCTTTACCGAACCCGGAACGATCAGGCTTCGAAACCGAAAAACCATTCACAGCACCCGCAAACGAACTGGAGGAGTTGGTTGCCGGCATATGGGCTGACGTACTGGGCATTGAGAAGGTAAGTGTATTGGACAGCTTTTTTGAGCTCGGCGGTCATTCCCTTCTAATGACCCAAATTATTTCAAGGATATTTCGGATTGCTCAAGCCGAACTTCCCCTACGCGTCATGTTTGAGAATCCTACTGTTCGTGGGTTGTCTAAAAGAATCGAGGATGCTCGCCTCGCCAAATTTACAGTTGAAGAGACGACCATCAAACCCATCCTGAATGAGACGAATATTCCACTTTCCTTCTCTCAGGAACGCATGTGGTTTCTTCATCAGCTGGCTCCGGAAAGCTCAGCCTATAATATTTTTTCCGCGGCGCGATTTAAGGGAAAATTAAATCACTCTGTCCTGGAAAACAGCTTAAGGTGCATTGTGAAACGACAGGAAAGCCTGCGCACAGTTTTTTCAGCAATTGATGGCCAACCGATTCAAGTGATTACCACCGAACCTGCAACGGTAATATCCATTGTGGATTTGCAGATGCTCCCAAATGAGGCGATTGAGACCAAGATCATTGAACTCCTAAAAGTACATGCAATAAAGCCATTTGATCTTGTCAATGGTCCGCTGTTTAGAGTGCTTCTCCTGCAACTTAATGCAGATGAACACATTCTAGGCATAACAATGCATCACGTTATCTCGGATCAATGGTCGATGGGGGTTTTTGCACAGGAAGTAATAGCCTTTTACGAAGCTCTTGATTCCTGTCAAGTGCCCAGACTGGCTGAATTGCCTATCCAATACACTGACTTCGCACAATGGCAAAAGGAAGCGTCACAGGGTAGGGGACTGCAGACTCAACTGGATTATTGGAGAAAACAACTGCACGGGCTGCAGGTGTTGGAGTTACCGACAGATAAAGCCAGACCATCCATTCAAACCTACAACGGTATCCGTCTCGTTCATCCACTTTCACCTCAACTGATCGAAAAGATGAGATTGCTGACACGCTCAGAACAGGTGACTATGTTCATCCTGGCTTTGACTGCATTCAATGTTTTTCTTTCTCGCTACACGGGTCAGGAAGATATCGCGGTAGGCATGCCCACCGCAAATCGTGACCGGGTAGAAATAGAATCATTAATCGGAACCTTTGTTAATACTTTGGTCTAAGAACGGATCTATCCGGGAATCCCACGTTCAAAGAACTGCTGCACAGAGTGCGCCAAACCACCCTGGATGCCTTGGCAAACAAGGATCTCCCCTTTGCCAGATTAGTGGAGGAACTTCATCCAGATCGCGACATGAGCTATTCACCGCTGGTACAAGTTTTATTCAACGGTGTGAATACCCCGTTCGAATATCCTCATCTCCAGGACCTCACGATCACCCCAGTGATCGTTGATAAAGCATCAACGCAATTCGATTTATCGGTTACATTAAGCACCGACGTTACTCCGCTTCTATCATTTTCATTTAATACGGATTTGTTTTATGAAGAAACAGGACAAAGGATGCTTAATCATCTCATGATGGTCTTGAGAGATGCCGCTGAAAATCCCGATAAACACATCGCAGACCTACAGATTTTGACCGAGGAAGAAAGCTGCCAGCAATTGGTGAAATGGAACAATACCATCACCAATTATCCAAAAGATCTATGTCTGCATCAGCTTTTTGAGATGCAGGTTGAGAGGACTTCCGGAGCAGTCGCCGTTCGCTATGAAGACCAACAACTTACTTACGGGGAGCTGAATAAGCGAGCAGATCAGTTAGCCCAGTATTTATACTCTCTGGGTGTAGGACCAGATATTTGCGTGGGTATTTGTTTGGAACGTTCATTAGAAATGGTGATCGGATTAATAGGCATCCTCAAAGCAGGTGGTACCTACCTGCCCTTGGACCCGGCATTCCCCATCGATCGTCTTGAGTATATGATGTCGGATGCCAAGGCGCCAATCTTAATAACCAAGAGTGATCTTATTGCAGCACAACAACTGATCGAGAAGCTAAGCGAACAAAATTCTCGCATCATTTACCTGGATAAAGACTGGGCTGCAATAGAATCCCGTACTAGAGAAATAAGTGGCAATTCTCTTCAGATACAGGTTACGCCTGATAACCTAGCCTATATTATCTACACATCAGGATCCACCGGCAAACCCAAGGGGGTGCAGTTACTTCATAAAGCCGCGGTCAATTTCCTCACCAGCATGGAACAAGAGCCAGGCCTCACATCCGATGATATATTGTTTTCAATCACGACTCTTTCCTTTGATATATCCGTATTGGAGATTTTCCTCCCGCTCATTACAGGCGCCAGTGTAGTATTGACAGATCGCGAAATCGCATTTGATGCAATTCGCCTAGCTCAACGACTTCGAGAGTCAAGAGCAACCGTAATGCAAGCAACCCCAGCTACCTGGTACATGTTGAAGGAATCGGGTTGGAAGGGTGATCGGTCATTGAAGGTCCTATGCGGTGGTGAAGCCTTGTCACAGGATCTAGCGGATTGGCTGGTTGATCGAGTTGGGTCACTTTGGAATATGTATGGACCCACCGAAACAACCGTGTGGTCAACCATTGGTCAGATTGAGCCAGGTGCAAAACGGATAACCGTCGGACATCCCATTGCCAATACTCAAATCTACATTCTGGATAGCAACCTTCATCCGGTCCCGATCGGTGTTCCCGGAGAGTTGTTTATTGGTGGAGATGGTGTGGCTCGAGGCTATTTAAATCAGCCCCAATTAACCGCTGCAAGATTTATACCTAATCCCTTCGTAGATAACCCCAAGGCACGAATTTATCGTACGGGTGACAAAGCGCGCTATTTGCCTGATGGACAAATTGAAATCCTCGGGCGGGCCGATACTCAAGTAAAGGTCCGCGGATTCCGTATTGAATTGGGCGAAATCGAGTCAAATTTAAATCATCATCCTGATGTGCAGCAAGCGGTGGTTATTGTCAGGGAGGATTTACCAGGGGACAAACAACTTGTGGCCTATCTGGTTCCTAAGAATGAGCACTCAATTCAGAGCAAGGATTTACGCCAGTATTTACGAACAAGTTTGCCGGAATACATGATCCCGTCCTTTTTTATATCGTTGGATAAGTTTCCGATGACGCCCAATCAAAAGGTTGATCGCAAGGCACTTCCAATGCCAAGCATGGAAAACTCTTCAGCTCAGGGTGTCAAAGTGAATGCCAGGAATGGCACAGAAGAGAAGTTGGTGCACATATGGCAGGATCTATTACACACTCAATCAATTGGGGTTAACGATAATTTCTTTGATCTGGGCGGTCATTCATTAATGGCAGTACACATGTTTACCAGAATCAAGGAAGAATTTGGTGTGAATTTACCTCTGGCCACACTTTTTCAGGAAGCCACAATTGAACATCTTTCCAATACCATTAATACCGAGATCAAACCAACTACGTGGTCCTCGCTTATTGAGATCGAACCAAAAGGGAACCATGCGCCTTTCTTCTGTATACACGGCATCACGGGCGATATACTTTGGTTTCGGGAACTGGCCCAATGTCTAGCGCCTGATTATCCTTTTTATGGTCTTCAGGCCCGGGGCTTGGACGGGGTGCAAGATCCGATTGCACGGATTGATCAGATGGCGTCCCTATATATTAATGAAATTCGTCGACTCCAGCCAACAGGACCATATTACCTGGGCGGTGCCAGTTTTGGTGGAACTGTGGCCCTAGAGGTTGCCCAGCAGTTGTTCCGCCAGGGTGATCGGGTTGCGCTTCTGGCAATCTTCGACCATTCGCCACCGAACATCAAATTTGATGCTCCCCAGGGAATAGTTAGAAAAAGGCTCATCTTTACGCTCAAAGTGCTGCGGAATCTTCCCAATTGGTTTAAGGATTTTCTCCAATTGGATCCTGCACAAATACTTATGAGGATCCGAAGGAAGCTCCGACTCGCACGAAAGTTGAAAAGCCAATCGGAAAGTGCTGTTCCCGAGATATTGGATGCCGCAGATTTAATCGATTTCGCGCCAGAATTGTCAGACTATCGGCAACGACTGATTACAACTCATTTCGAGGCTGCAAGAATGTATCAGCCCGAATCCTATCCCGGCACGGTAACGCTTTTCCGGGCTATCAGTCGTCCTTTGCTGGATACGCACGATCCTGAAACAGGTTGGCAAAAGCTTGCACCTGGACGTGTTGAAGTTAGTGATATTCCAAGCTCTCATGAAGGAATGTTCAAAAAGCCGCATGTCCAATACTTAGCTCAGCGACTAAAAGCTAGCATCGATCAAGTATCCAATCAAGAAATGAGTTTTAAACCGCGGTGATAAAATGAGATCGTCAATTGTAAGCTAGGATTTTCACGGTAGCCGAAAAACAGAACGTTAGACATCGCTTTTCATAAACCAACTTCTTCGAAATTGTGCGGTGATGCCGAATGAGACACATCCATATGCGCTGGCATGCTTCGTAGTGCTGAGAGGCTGATGTACAACCATTTGCTTCCGGGCGTAGCTGAGGAGACTGTAGGCAAGCTCAATCTATCCTTTCCCTGCAATTCGGTAAAGCAAACTCGATAGAAGGTCGGCAACTCCACCCATTTTCATTATTCAAGAGACTCTACTTTTGCACAAGTAGAAGTCTCTTGGGTGTTGCAAAAGTGTTGCAATCAGGATAAACACATGAGACAGGTGAGACGCATGAGATTTTCCGCTGTCTTTTGAGGCGGCCCAAAAGTGGCAATATGCAACAAAATCATATAAAATCGACACCCTAGAGCGGAAATCTGATCAATTGATGGCATAACCACAATGAGAAAACCAGGCATGAATATCTTGTGGTGTAATGGCAAGCATAGCTTCCTTGAGCGCCTCGATCAAATCAGGCAAGGTCCTGGCCTTGAGGCGCCGCAGGATGGTCTTGACCTTCGACCAGGCCAGTTCAATCGGGTTGAAATCAGGCGAGTACGGAGGCAGATAGATCAAGTGAGCACCGCGCGAGCGGATCAACTCTTCCAGTCCTGCGACCTTGTGAGCGGAGAGGTTGTCCATGAACAAAATATCACCAGGCTGAAGTGTCGGAGCGACACATTGTTCGATGTAACCATAAAACACCGTACCATTGACCGAGCCGGACAGCACCAGCGGGGCCGTGATCCCCGTCCAACCGATCACGGCCAGAGTCGTGGTTTGCGGTCCGGACGGTTGGGGCACACTATCGACCACGCGCTCCCCCGGGGCGGCTCGCCCGTACAAACGGGTCAGGTCGATATTCACGCTGGATTCATCCAGAAATTTGAAGTGTTCCACCGCCAACTCCGCAACTTTCTTTCGAAACCGTCTGCGTTTGCGTTTCACCTTCGGTGTGTCTCGCTGGCTGGCATGAACCGACTTTTTTTTAGCGGCAATTTGAGCCGCACCAACTCGCGGCGCATCATATTCGGGTCAGACTTGATCCCGGTTTTCTTTTCCACCGCCTCGCACAGCTCCTGCAGGGTCGCATCCGGTTGGGCTTTCACTGCCGCTCGAATGGCTGCTTCCGCTGTCGCTAACTGGCGCGGGATGCCTCCTCCATGTGGTAATGGGGCACAAGCGCCTGTTCTCCGATACCGCGCTAACCAGCGCTCAATGCTTGGCTCACTGACTTTGTATCGCTTGGCTGCCTGCGGAATATTGCATTCCTCACTTTCGACGCTTTCAATTACACGTTCACGGAGATCTGTTGAATATGCTTTCATACCTACAATTATGCCATCAAATCAGTAAGTTTCTGCTCTAGAGCTAATTCCTAAAAGATTTACGATAAGACATAGCCACAATGAGCGAACCAGTTTTGAATATCAGTGAGCGAGATCGAGCGCAATGCTTGTGCAATGGCCTCCACCAAAGCTTCGAAAGTGCGAGCCTTGGCCGCCCGCAAAGCTGCCTTGACTTTCGACCAGCACAATTCAATGGGGTTGAAGTCAGGCGAATAAGGCGGCAGGAATTCCAAGCGTGCCCCTTGGGCTTCAATCAATTGACGAATGGTTTCTCCGGTATGGGCCGACAGGTTATCCATCACCAGGATGTCACCCCGGCGCAACGTTGGGAGCAACTGCGTGTGCACATAGACTTCAAAGGTGGCGCTATTCATGGAGCCTTCAAAGATCCAAGGAGCGGTGACTTCCTGCCACCCCAGCGTAGCAATGAGAGTGTAATGGGGGCCCGAATAGCCAGGCGTGGCTTCCACAACCCGCTGGCCGGGGGCAGCTCGACCGCACAGGCGTGTCAAACCCAAATGTGCCCCACTTTCATCCAGAAATTTCAGGCGTTTTACCAATTCACCCAAAGTGTCCGCAAATTGCGTTTGAAAGCCCTGCCGCAATTCTTTTACCCGCGGCGTCTCGCGCTGGCTGTCGTGGAGCGACTTTTTTTTAGCGGTAAGTTCAAAATCCGCAATTCCCGGCACATCATGCTTTGGCTTACTCGTAAGCTTTTTGCTTCCTGGACCCGCTCACATAACTCAGCCAACGTGACATCCGGATGTTTCTTGACTTCGGCCCGAATGATACTCTCGGCGGCTTGCAGTTTCCGCTTAGGGCCTGAATTGGTTGGTAAGGCGGCACAACTGCCTGTGTCTCGCCAGCGGTACCACCACTTTTCCAATGTCGATTTATGGATGTCAAATTGCACAGCTACTTCTGCCTGGGTCCTACCTGCTTCTAAGGCTGCAATCGCTCGCTCTCGTAAGTCTTGGGAATACGGTTTCATGACCAAAAGTCTAGCTGATTTATCTCATAAATCAATACGGAATTTGCCCTAGACAGAAGAAACGCATGAAACAAGTAGTAAAATACTGCGACTCAAGAATCACACAGTAGAAGTCGGGGGTTCGAGTCCCTCGCGCGCCCACAAAAAACGAGTTGCTTGAACTCGTTTTTCGTTTATCTGATTAAGCAATTCTTGCGAAGGCTGCTCATGAGAGCAGACCTGTTTTATGGAGAACCTTTGCAAGATTATTGCGCCATGTGTTTTCTCATACATTAAAAGATATGTCTTATAATTCCACCACCATGCAATCAAGGACCAACGAAGCCTGGCTTTCAGACTTAAGAAGCACGGGCCCCGAGCGTGACGCCGCGCTTGAGGATTTACGCCTCATTATCCAAAAGGGCCTGCCGTATGCGCTCTCCCGCTGGCTCTCTCCGGATCAGCCCCAGTTCGGTTCATTGATCGACGAGGTTACCCAGGAAACCCTCCTGCGCGTTCTCGACCAGCTGGATACCTTCGAAGGACGAAGCCAGTTCACAACCTGGGTCCATAAGATCGCCGTCCGCATTGCGCTGACCGAGCTGCGTCGCAAGCGTTGGCGCGACGCCTCACTGGATGAGCTGACCGAGAATGAGGATGTCCCGCCTCCGCCCGGACTGCTGGCCGACTCCCAGGCCGGACCGGAAGTCTCCGCCGAGCGCGCCGACATGCTGGTCCGCGTCCGCCGCATTATCGACGAGGAGCTGACCGACCGGCAGCGGGAAGCTTTGATCCTGCTCGGTGTACAGGATATGCCCATGGAAGACGCGGCCCGCAAGCTCCACACCAACCGCAACGCCCTCTACAAGCTCCTGCATGACGCCCGCCTGCGTCTCAAACGCCGATTATCCATGGAGGACATTTCACCTCACGAAGTCCTTACACTTTTTGAGCAGAAGTAAGATTAACGGTTCGTTAACCATCAAAAACGCAGATTATGAACATACCAGATATTATCAAACGCATCCGCCACAGCCTCGGTCTGCAAAAGGAGCTTCCCCAGGAAACCGTCATTGGGATTATACGTGTCCTGGAAACCCTGCCGGCTGAGGGGGTAACCTGTGACGACCTATACGCCAGGCTGGACGAATACGTCGAGCGCGAAGTGAATAAAAACGACGCGGCCCAGATCATGCCGGTCATCCGGGAGCACCTGGACCTTTGTCCGGAGTGCTGCGAGGAGTATGAAGCGCTGCTTGAAGTATTAAGTAAATCTACCAGGCAGGAATAAACTTAAAACCAAACGCCCTGCGGAGCATCTCACAGGGCGTTTTTCTTATTCATGGAACAACTTCTCCCCGGCCCGGATCGGGACCTTCAATCGGTTTTCCGGAGGTGTGATCGGACAGGACCACATTTCGTTGTACGCGGAGTAGGGATTATAGGCCAGGTTGAAATCCACATGGAAGCGGTTGCCGGGCAGGGCCTCCGGCTCGAGATATCGCCCGGCCGGATAGGTCTCCTTCCCCGCCAGCGAATCCACAAAGGGCAGGAAAAATCCATTCTCATTCTGATAGATGGTCAGCTCAGCCTCCTGCCCATCCACCTGGAAGCGGAACTTGCCATAGCGGATATAGTCCTGCACGCCGCCAGTCGAAGTTTGCATCTGCATGGGCTCCTGATCCTTCAGAGGATCAACCGTCACCTCCAGGCGCAGCGCATCGTTCTCGGGGAAATACTGCAGGCCCGTAAAGACACGCCTTTGTTCCGGCGTTAATGGGCTTTGCGGATGGCGTCGAAAAAACTCATCCTTTTCCGCACGAAAATCAGTCAGTTCACTCATAACTCCTCCAGTCATCTTTCTCCTAGACCCAAATAGCCCGCAGAATTCTTACAAGCGGATTTAATACCATGCGACCTGGAGACGAAACTTGTGAGACATCAAATTGCTCAAAATACCGGGGATGATTCTCATCCGGGTCATACACTTGCGAATCCGTCACTCTTATGCTATCTTTACCTTGAAGAAATCCACTGTATGGCATCGAACCCCAAGACCGTCCTGATCATCGAAGATGAGGCAGATGCCGCTGACCTTTTTGCCGAAATGATGCGAGTCAGCGGTTTTCGTGTTTTAAAAACAACCAGGAGTGCCCCGGCCCTTGCCATGATGACCGCCGAAAAACCGGATGTTGTGATCCTCGATATCATGATGCCGGAAACATCGGGACTGGATATCCTGCGCGAGATGCGAGTTACGCCCGAGCTGGAGAAAATCCCGGTGGTGGTGGTCTCTGCCAAGGGCATGCCTGCGGATATCAAAAGCGGCATGGAGGCAGGCGCGTCCACCTACCTCACCAAACCGGTCGGCTTCCTTGAGCTCAAGGAGGCTGTCGAGCGGGCACTGGGGATTCCAAAAGGGTAATACCGGTCTTATGAGCATGTTGCGCGCCTTTATTGCTGTGGAAATTCCCCTTGAGATCCAGCAAAAAATCCACCGGGAGACCATCAATCTTCGCAAAGGGATCGACTCCCTCATCCGCTGGGTCCCACCCCAGAACATGCACCTGACTTTGAAATTCCTCGGAGACGTCTCACCCAACAGCGTCGAATTCCTCAAGCAAATGCTGCGCACGGAGGCCGAAAATATCCCCTGTTTTGACATTCACCTGGCCGGGCTTGGTGCCTACCCCAACCTGAAACGGCCGCGCGTTCTTTATGTCGGCATCCAGGCCCCGGCTGTGCTGGACGCGTTGGTGCGTGGGATTGAATCCGCCTCCCGCAGGCTTGGGTATGGGCCTGAAGACCGTCCCTTCTCCGCCCATCTTACACTGGGACGGGTCAGGCAAAATGTGAATGCCACGGAGCAGCAGCAAATCCGCCGGGCGATCGATGGCACACAGGTTGACTTACTTGGCAGTGCCAGAGTAGAACTTGGTGCATCTGTATAAAAGTGAATTGAACCCGGGCGGCTCGGTGTATACTCGCCTGTATTCTGCGCCGCTAAAAAAGTAGTACCATATTCCAAGAGGTGATATCTGAACGCATTAGACCTAGCCCATGAAATCGTCGAAGCCCTGGAGGACAAAAAGGGCGAAGACATCCTGCTTCTCGACATTAAGGATATTGCATCTTTTACCGATTACTTCGTCATTTGCAACGGGACCAGTGACCGCATGCTCGACGCGCTTGCCAAAGGCGTGCTGGAAGCCACCAAAGCGGATTACAAGAAGAGTGGCCGTGTGGAGGGACAGTCGGGCGAAGGCTGGCTCGTACTCGACTTCGGCGATGTGGTAGTGCATCTCTTCTCTCCAGACATGCGCGAATATTATGACCTGGAAGAATTATGGAGTGACGGGAAAGTCCTCTTGAAACTCCAGTAAATCTCATAAAAGGCGGAAGATCCATGCGCTACAACCGGGTTCTGGTGAAATTGAGCGGGGGCGCCCTTGCAGGCGACAAAGATTGGGGATTCTCTCCCAGTGCGTTGAATCACATTGCCGATGAAGTATTAAAACTTCACAAGCTGGGTGTCCAGGTCAGCGTGGTTGTGGGCGGCGGAAACATTTTTCGCGGTGAGCTGGGCGAGGAGTGGGGCATCGAGCGGGCGGAAGCCGACAACATTGGGATGATCGCAACCGTAACCAACAGCCTGATGCTGCGCGGGGTTCTGAAATCCCGCGGGGACGTGGATGTACGGGTTATGACTGCCATCCCCATAGACACCGTTGCCGAGCCGTTCATCCGTTTGCGGGCCATACGGCATCTTGAAAACGGCTACATTGTGATTCTGGCAGCGGGCACTGGCAATCCGTATGTCACAACCGATTACCCATCCGTGCAGCGGGCTCTGGAACTGCGCGCCCAGGCCATCCTGGCAGCAAAGAATGGAGTTGATGGGGTGTATACAGCAGATCCACACCGGGATCCATCTTCCCGCCGGTTCAAACAGATCAATTATGATACGGTCATTCTGAGGAACCTGAAAGCCATGGACCAGTCGGCGGTCCTGCTGGCCCGTGACCACGGGCTGCCGGTACATGTTTTTAATTTTGACACACCGGGAACAATGTGCCAGATTTGCACAGGCGAGGACATCGGGACATTGATCTGCAACGATGAGGATATACTGGCAGAGAAATAGAGTGAGCTGCAGTTTCCTGGAATCACTATTCCCCCAGAAGTAAATGATTTCGTCCGCAGCCTGTCATCAGACGAGGTCATCGTTTTGGATGCGGGAAATTATTGTCGGATGACAAAGGTAAAATGAACCAGACCGGCAAATCCTCTCCTCTTGTTAAACTCGTTATTGTCCTGCTGCTGGGGACACTCATTTTGCTGTTTCCCATTTCCCTTCCGCCTGGCGCCGGCGACCGGGATTTGCAGGCTTACTGGAGTTCGGCATACCTGTTCGCGCATGGGGAGGATTTTTCAGATCCCATCCGGCTGGGAGAGATCGAGCGCACCTTGACGACCCGCGATGACCCGGAAACACTATACTCCTGGTTCTCCCCGATCGGGAACGTGATCCTGCTCCCGTTCACACTGCTCCCATTCGCCACGGCTGTTTCGTACTGGCTCATCATTAATATTCTCATTCTCTTTTCCAGCACACTGCTCATCTGGGGAGAGACAGACCCGCGCAAATGGATCCCGCTCCTGGCGGCGTTCAGCTTTTCGATGACGGTCTACTCACTGGTCTTCGGGCAGATCAACTTTATGGAAGTGTTGGGGCTGGCATTGTTCCTCTCCCTGAACAGAGTCGAACAGGCCCTATCTCGCCGGGGCAAGCCTGGTGCTTACGACCATTAAACCTCACCTTGTCATTCTTACTCTTCCCATACTTCTCCTGGACCTGCTGCGAAGAAAGGAGTGGAGAGTACTTGCCGGGTTTGCTGGCGGATTAATTTTTTGCGTGCTTATCCTTTTTGCTTTCTATCCTCCCTGGATCCAAAGCTTTGCAGGCGTGGTCACCTCCGGCATGGGCAATGTCCGCGAGACGCCCAACATCACAGGTCTGCTGGTGATCCTGGGACAGTACACCCTTGGGAAGAGGGTCTGGCCGGTTGCCCTTCTCGGCGGACTCCTCTGGTGGCTGAAAAGTGGAAAAGCCTGGAACAGGCGCACATTTATCGACATCTCCCTTGCGGCCGGTCTGATCGCCGCGCCGGTCGGCTGGAGCTATGACCAGATCATGCTGCTGTTTCCCATCCTGAGTTTTTTGGCATGGGTGGTAAAATGCGCAGTTCCGCAGAGGATCTCAACGATGATTGTTGCCCTTTTGGTTCTTGCGAACCTGCTGGCTTACCTACAGCACATTTCCAGGCCAAGCGATGTGTGGTTCTTCTGGATACCCTTCTTCATTCTAGGTTTATATCTGTTCGCACTCAATCAAATGAAAAAACAATCCACAGATCATTTTATGGCAGTACAGGCCACGGATAATTAAGTACACGATCAAATCAGAATTGGAAATTCCATGCTAAGTTTGAATTGTCAGGCCATCCTGTTTGACCTGGATGGCACACTGATCGACTCGGCCGTCCGGGTCCAGCGCTTGTGGGAAAAATGGGGAAGGAAACATGGCATTGCTCCTGAGTTTCTCATGGAAGTCATGCACGGCCGCCGCGCAGATGAAACGATCCATATCGTCGCGCCACATCTTTCGATGCAGGACGAATTTCAGGCGCTGGAGGCCGAGGAGATCGCCGATATGGAGGGAGTCCTTCCGTATCCCAGTGCGGGAGAGCTGTTGGACAGCCTTTCCCCAGGTCAATGGGCGATCGTCACCTCCGGCACGAAGCGCGTCGCCGAAGCCCGCATGCGCCATGTTGGATTGCCCAAGCCTAAAGTCTTTATCACCGCAGATGACGTAAAGGCCGGCAAGCCCGCACCGGATGGATATCTGCTTGCCGCCTCCCGTCTGAATGTAAAGCCATCCGAGTGTGTCGTCATCGAGGATGCACCGGCAGGCATCCAGGCAGGAAAATCTGCAGGGATGAGGGTGATCGCAGTCGCCTCTACTCTTACATCAGAAGTTTTATGCCAGGCAGATGCCGCTGTCCTGCATCTCTCTGATATCAAACTACGGGGTACCCCGCAGGGAATTCAGATTCGAGTTCGAGCAATAACAAAAATCCCGCAGACTTTTTATCTGCGGGGCAAATGATCCATTGCACTAATCTCTAATATCGAATATCTGATATCGAATTCCCTACTTCTCAAATACCCAGCGGTCTACTTCCCTCTTCCAGTCCACCAGTTCTTCCGGCTTGAACCACAAGGCAACTTCGTTCGCGCCGTTCTCGACGCTGTCGGAGGCATGGGTGAGGTTACGGCCGACTTCGAGCGCAAAGTCGTGGCGGAGCGAACCGGGCGCGGCCTCGGTGGGACGGGTCGACCCCATCGTCTGACGGATGGCAGCGACCGCGTTGGGTCCCTCCCAGACCATCGCCATGACCGGCGCGGAGATAATGTAGGCGATCAGGCCATCATAAAACGGCTTGCCTTTGTGGATGGCATAATGAGTTTCAGCGAGCTCCCTGCTGACCTGAATGAATTTCGCGGCCACAAGGCGCAGCCCGCGGCGCTCCAGGCGTGAGATAACCTCCCCTATCAGCGCACGCTGCACACCATCAGGCTTGACTAAGACGAGCGATCTTTCCACGGATTTCCTCCAGAATTATTATTTGTTAAACACAAAGGACACAATGGTCTCAAAGGTTAAAGCTTTAAGAACCTGGTGCCCTTCGTGATTAAGGCATTTAGCGCAGCAGCTCTTCAGCTTTAGTATAGGCGTCCAGGGCGTCCTGCAAGCGGTTGGCTCGCATATAGGCGTCACCCAGTGACTGCCAGAGACCAACATCCACAGGATAACGGTACAGGGCTTCACGCAGGTCGTAGATGACCTCATCCAGGTAGCGGGCCTTCTTGATGAGCTTGTCATAGGAGCCGAGCGCCCCAGAGACATTATTTGCCGAAAGCTCATTGCGAGCCATTGCAAGGACGGGGTCAACGGCAGGTACAACCAGGGGGCGGGCAACTGGACTCGGGCTCAGGCTCAGCTGTCGTTTGCCGGGTCTCCATAACAGGAGCCGGTTCCGGTTCTGCCTGCGGTTGCTCAGGCTCCAGGACCGTTTCTGCCTCAGCCATCTCAAAGGGTGCTGTGGGGAGAGGCATTAGAGGTCTCAGGTTGTTCCTCAGCAGTCTGTTCACGGGTCTCTTCGACCGGTTTCCAGTCTGAGAAGGTGGTCGGTTCAGGAGCGGCAGGAGCAGCTTCCTCTGCCAGCAGCCAGGCCGGAAGATCACCTGCATCAGCAGGTGTGGGGATCTGCTCTTCCTCCTTATCCAGTTCACCCAGCCAGCTGGGAAGAGCTTCCTCCTCCGCTTTCGATTCAATCGTTGGCGCGGGCTCCTCCGTGGGAGGCATCCAGGTGGAGCTGAGCTCATCCTCCTCGGCAAAGATGGCTGCAGATTTTTCTTCAGGAGCTTCCTGAATATTTTTCATCCAATCCGGCAGATCTGTGCCCGGTGTCTCAACCGGCTCCTCGGCTTGGAAGGTTTCCTCTTTATCGAGACCTTTCAGCCAGATGGCAGTCGCATCAGCTGCGGCTGCAGGCTCGGCGATTTGTTCCTCTCCTTCGAGATTTCTTAACCAGGCATCCACTTCATCCACGGCGGCCGGTTGTTCAAGCGATGGCTCTGGCTCGGATGCCGTTTCGGTTTCCGGCTCATCAACTGTAGAAGGCTGTTCCGACTCTGGCTCTGAAGCAGCAACTGCTGAAACCAGCCCCAGGGCAGTCAAATCCTTTGCCCGTTTCACCCACTCAGGCTCCTCTTCCATCCGTTCTTCCGGTTTGGTCAGCAGGCCTTCTGTCGCTCCCTGCTTTGTCGCCAGGCCCTCCAGCCAGGCAAAGGCATCATCCTGATCCTGTTCACTTTTACCAAGGTCTTCCACGCTGGCAGGAGGCTGCCCGGCCGACGGTTGCGAAACCGGTGGTTCGCTCTTCAGTCCTTTGGCCTGCTTTACCCATTCAGGCTCCTCCTCCAAACGTTCCTCGGGTTTGGTTAATAAGCCTTCTGTTGCTCCCTGTTTCGCAGCCAGGCCTTCCAGCCAGGCGAATGAGTCATCCCGTTCCTGTTCACTGGTGCCCAGTTGACCAGCATCCATCGCAAGTGGCGTGGACTCCGGCCCCGCTTGCAGGATAGGTTCCTCGGTCAGTTGGTTGGGGGAATCAACATTGGTTTCGGCAGGCATTGGAGCAACCGGGGTTTCCATCGTCTCCTCCGGTTCGTCCTCCCTGGCCAGATGTGAGATGGCTCCCACACCACTGGCAAAGGCAAGTCCCTTAAGCCAGTCCGGTTTATCCTCACTACTGGAGGGCATGGATTCCGGTTCGCCCAGCCCTTTCAGCCAGTCGGGTTCCTCCGCCTGATCGGCCGCAGGCGACGCCTCGGTCTCACTTAGACCTTTGAGCCAATCAGGTTCCTCTGTTTGAGGAACTGAGGGCTACTGGCTTCATTACCACCAAGCCCTTTCAGCCAGTCGGGTTCCTCCGTCTGGCTGGCTGCAGGCACGGCTTCGGATTCACCCAGGCCTTTCAGCCAATCCGGCTCCGTGAGGAGCGGAAGGTACGGCTTCACTGGCATCCAGGTCCTTTAACATATCGATGTCTTCTGCTTTGGATTCGGGCTTCTGCAGGCCTTTCAGCCAATCTGGCTCATCCTGAGAAGCCGAAGGAACGGCTTCCCCTGCCTCCAAACCCTTCAGCCAGTCGGGATCTTCTGACTTGACTTCGGGCTCATCCAGGTTTTTCAGCCAGGCGAATTCTGACGAAAGATCGTCTTCAGATGTTGCTCCAAAAGTACTCTCTGAATTCAGCCACTGGGTGGTTTCCTCGGCTCCCGTCGTCTGGGGCGGCTCGGCCTGGTCCTTCTTTTCATCCCGATCAAAAGCCTGCGATGCAATCGCGCCCGACCCCAATTGTCTTGATCCAATCAGGAATCTCATCCTCCTGCTCAGGTGGAGGAGCCTTGGATTCGGCTGGCTTCATCGCCTTGACCCATTCGGGCAGATCGCCCTGTTCGATGGACTCGGCCGGCTTTGCTTCCTCTTCCCCAAAAACAGATTTGCTTTCATCAAACGCACCGGTGGCAGCGCCCCAGCCTGCAGCTCGCATGAAGGCAGGAATTTCCTCGGTCGGCGGTGTCGGCGCCGACTCGATGCCTCCAAATGTAGAGGGCTCCTCCGGCGGCGCATCATAAATGGAACCGGGAGCAGACTGGTTCGCTCCGAAGAGGGATGTCTCATCCACTGGCTTGCTCAGCCAGTCTGGCTGTTCACCGGTCTCAGGGCTGATCGCCCGGGACTCGGCCCAGTCTGGCTGCAAAGCAACCGGCTGACCATTCCAATCAAGTCGCTCGAGGTTGACCGCCGCGTCCGAGACTTCGTTTGCCAGGAAAATGCTTGCTGTAACTTGCGCTGCATAGGGGTCCAGTTCGAAAACACGCTGGCGGTACATCTGGGTGGTTTCCGGGTGCTCGCGATCCAAGGATCTCGACCAGCACGCGGTTCGCATCCAAGGAGTAGGGATAGCGGCGCAGCAGGGACGAAGCCACATCCGCCGCATCGTTCTTGAGCCCGCTCCGGTAACAGGCACGCGCCAGCAAGGCCTGCATATCGGCACGCTCCGGATCATCCTTTAAAACGCTCTTGATCTCGGAAATTGCCTGCGGATAGAGCTCACCCTGCACATACATATTTGCCAGTGCCCCGCGTGTCATACGGATCCTCGGCGGCCGGACGCCATCACGCCGTGCATATAGTCGCTGCAACTCTGCCTGGATCGCAGGGTTGGACGGTTGGGTTTCGAAGGCCCGCTCCATATGCCAGATGGCGTCATCCAGTTTGTTCTCTTCATCCCGGATGATGCTCATGCCCACCTGGGCAACAAAATCATTCGGCACAGTGGCGAGGATGCGCGAGAAAATATCCATGGCATCCCCATACCGCTTGGATTCAAGGTATGCCTTACCCAGAAGACGGTAGGTTTCAAGGTGTTTGGGATAGGTTTTTAGGATATGACGACAATGGGCGATGGCTTCGTCAAACTGGCCCCGGTCGATCATAGTCTCAATATCTCGGTTGTAAGCGCGCAAGGAAACTTTAGCCATGGAACTTTATACTCCTACGGCAAGTATGCCCCATTCCCTTGAATATTGCAAGTATTGAGGCGAAATTTCAATTAAAAGTCCATTAGTTATAGAACAGCGGCAGTTTTTCGACCGGAGTTTCGCTGAATTGGTGCGCACCCAAAACTGCATCGCGTGCTTCGGATAGCCGGGCTTTCTCATTGGCATGGATGGTGAACAGCAGGTCACCAGCTTCCACCCGGTCCCCGACTTTATGATGGATGAGGAAACCGACCGCATGATCCACAGGATCGGACTTTTTGGCGCGCCCTGCCCCGAGTGTCACCGACGCCTCCCCCACAGTTCTCGCCTGGATCTCGGACAGGTATCCACTTTGCGGCGACTTCACGTCCTCAATATACGCCGCCTTAGGGAATTTGGATGGGTCATCGATATAGGAAACATCCCCGCCCTGCGCCAGGACCAGGATGCGCAGCTTCTCGAAGGCGCTGCCATCGGAAATCGATTTCTCCGCCATGGCCCGGCCTCCGCTCAAATCGGCGGCGCGCTTGCCCAGGACAAGCATGTGCGCGCTGACGTACAAACAGTGTTCGGCGTAATCCTCAGGGCCACGCCCCTTGAGCATGTCGATAGCCTCGATGACCTCCAGGGAATTTCCAACGGCGCTCCCTAAAGGCTGGTTCATGTCGGAAAGCAGGGCCACGACATCCCGGTTCGCCAGGCGGCCGATATCGGTCATCAAGTCCGCAAGTTTGCGTGCTTCCTCCAGGGTTTCCATGAATGCCCCGAGACCGGTTTTGACATCCAGTAAAATCGCCTGTGCGCCTGCAGCCAGCTTCTTGCACATGATGGAGGAGGCAATCAATGGAATCGACTGCACCGTCCCGGTCACGTCCCGCAGGGAATAGAGTTTTCCATCCGCGGGAGCAAGGTCGAGCGACTGGCCGGTGAGCACGATCCCTTTTTCCTTCAGTTGCTGCTTGAACTCCTCCGTGGACAGGTTGACGCGGTAGCCCGGGATCGATTCCAGCTTGTCGAGGGTGCCGCCGCTGAAACCGAGTCCCCGCCCGGACATCTTTCCCACCGGCAGCCCACAGGCCGCGACAATGGGCAGCACCGAAAGGCTGGTCTTATCCCCCACCCCGCCGGAAGAATGCTTATCCACCGCCAGGTCGACCACATCGCTGAGATCCAGCATGGAACCGGAGTGCGCCATCGCCAGGGTCAGGTCTGTGGTCTCGCGGGACGTCATGCCGTTGAGCAGGATCGCCATGGCGAAGGCGGAAGTCTGGTAATCGGGAATATCGCCGTTCGTAAAGCCGCGTACAAAGAAATCGATCTCTTCGAGAGTCAATTCGTGTTTATCACGCTTCTTGATAATGATGTCTACAGCACGCATGAGATTTCCTTCCTAGCTTTGCGAAGGTTGAAAAATGAATGTCGAATGATCTTGGAAAAAACCTTCGCAAGGATTTGACATCTGAACCTTCTTTATTTTATCCCACTTGGATATTATAAAAAAGCAGGTCACGCAATAAGCGTGACCTGGAACCTTTTAGATTTTCACCAGCTTGTATCCATCCTTCGAGTCCTGCACCATCCAGCCCTGTGAGGCAATCTCTGTGCGAAGCGTATCGGACTCCCCCCATTGTTTGTTTGCCCGTGCCTGCTGACGTTTCTCGGCCAGGGCAATCACACTTTTCGGAGGCAGTTCCTCACGCGGCGATGGATTGCAAACCATCTCCCAGACATCTGGTGGAATGTTTTTATCAAGTGGACTTGGAATTTGCAGATCGCCCAATTCCTGCAGGTCAAACGTTGAACCGGACGGATGCATCTCGGGAACGCATTCCCGGACAAGCGAAACAGAGCTGACCCCACTGACTTCACAGACTCCCTTTTCGAAATCAAGGATGATGCCTGTATGCTCATCCAGGCCGACCGTGGTATTTTCCACGGGGACCATTCCACACCATTCCGCAAAGCGGTCCATGCCGACAAAGCAGCGGCTGGTATCCAGGTCCACACCGCCATCGGCATTGTTCCAGTGCGGGACGAAGGAGAGCTGCAGGCCAAAATCGGCAAAGAAATTGAGCCCATCTACAACATGGATGTCCTGTCCCACCTTGTACACTTCATATACAGGCAGCGCATGAGCACCGACTGAGATCGTCGCCGCGGAGGCAAAGATCAGATTCGCGCCGAGTCGTTGCCGGGCGCGGATCACGTTCCAGGCCAGTGTATCCTTCAACTGGCGGATGGCGTAGGTCGGACTGCCCGGTCCCATAAAGATCAGGTTGGCATGCAAAAGGGGCTTGACAACCTCCGGATCATCCGGACTGAAGGCTGATCCTTTTTTCCGGGCCGGGATGACATCCACTACCGGTTTGTAATTCTGCAGGCGGGCTGCCATGAACTCACCGACGCGTCCAACCACCTGGGCTGAGTTCAATTCGAAGCCGGCAGGTGTTTCCATTAATGCGATATGAAGGGGTTCCTTGAGATCGCGGACCAATGATTTAAAAATGCGGCCTCCTGCCAGGGAGGTCTCGCCAGAACCAAGAAATGCAATTTTGCCTGGTGCCATGTCAGTTGGATGATTTGATCAGCTCATCTATTACCTGGAGCAGTTCCTCATTGGAGGGAATATCCTTCATCGAAGCACCATAATGGGCATAACGGATCGAGCCGTTACCATCCACGACACAATTCAAGGGCATGCGTCCCAGCTTGAAGAGATTGACCTCCTGCCGGTATTGGAGCGCAACACTGTGATCGGGATCAGGCAGGCCGATGAAGGGAATCCTTTCCTTTTGCCAGTACTGCTGAAAGGTCGCAGGCGGATTGGGCCCCACGGCAAGGATCACCACGCCGCGACTCGTAAATTGTTCATAACCATCCCGCAGGCGCGCCAACTGCGCGCGGCAATGCGGTCATTGAAATCCCCGCAGGAATGCCAGTAATAACTGGCCTGCCCCGAAAATCGGATAATCGGATACGTTTGCCCTGCACGTCCTCCAGCTCAAAATCAGGTGCTGGATCCCCTGGTGTAATTAACTGGCTCATTTATTTCTCACCCTCATCGGAGATCTGTAAATTCCATTGCAGCATAGCTCAAAATCTACTTGTTTAACGATTCAAGCAGCCGGGCTGTTGCCGCCACGGCCTGGGCCTGCTGCTCCTGCCAGGGGATCGTCGCGACATTATCCCCGGGCTGCAAACCGTAATTTCCGAATTGGGAATGGTTGCCGCCCTCGATCACGACAAACTGCGTATCGGCAGGCAGGATGGAGGCGGACGACTGAAATGCATCCACCCCGCCCATATCGAGTGTCCCATAAATGGATGTAAATTCCATATCCGAGTTTTTCAGCGAGTCATCGGCGGGATAGGAGGCCCAATAAACCATTCCATCGATGTTTTCATTATTTTTTGCATACATCGAAGCCGCGACACCGCCCAGCGAATGTCCACCCACGGCCCAGTCTTGAATCTCAGGGAAATCGGGGATGGCCCGGTCCGCAGCGTTGACATCGAAGAAGGCAAGATTCAACCGGACGGGCAGAAGGATGGCAAGATATCCCTGTTCGGCAAGCTTATGAAGTGGAGCAGCATAGGCGCGGTAATCCACGTGGCCGCCGGGATAGAAGACAAAAGCCTTGGTCGGTTTCGTGCCCGTTGGCATGAATGTGACATAGTCCCCCTGGGTCACTGTAACTTTCGAATCCGATTTCAAGTGCGGCCAAAGCATCCGGCGTGGCTTGCAGGGGATTCAAGGACCAGATGACAAATCCAACAACCAAGACAGCGAGGACGATCAGAAGTCCAAGCAGGATTCGTTTGAAAATCTTCATATGTGCTCCAATGTTAGTTTTAGTGTCTCCAAAGTGCTGTCCTTCTCCTCAAGAAGATTTCCTTCTGCTCCTTTGGCGGGGAAACGTAAGGGATGTGTCCCTTAAGAAAGTCATTTCAAGAGTGATTTCGCCTTTGTCCAGATCTCATCGAACATGGCGGGTGTCAATCTGCCTGTCTGCGTGTTCTGCTGGCTGGGATGGTACGAGCATAACACAAAGGTGCCGTTTTCCATCTGGTGGAGCACCCCGTGCCCAAACTTCCAGGCCGGATTGCGGATGGAATATAGCCGCATTACCCTTGCAAAAGCTATCGAACCCAGGCAAACGATCACCTGGGGCTTCAGAATTTCCAATTCCCGCTCCAGGAAGGGCTGGCAATTGTCCAGTTCATCAAGGGTTGGCTTATTGGCGGGAGGTGCACATCGGCAGGATGCAGTTAGATAAAGATCCATCAGGGCAAGGCCATCGTCGCGGTGCGTGGCCGTAGGCTGGTTCGCGAACCCGGCCCGGTATAATGCCGGGTACAAAAATGCTCCTGAGGCGTCGCCAGTAAAATTCCGCCCTGTCCGGTTGGAGCCATGGGCGCCCGGAGCCAATCCCACCGAAACGACCCGTGCATTCGGATCGCCAAACCCCGGGACCGGCTTGCCCCAGTACTCCTGATCGATATAGGCTCTGCGCTTGACCCGGGCCACTTCCTCCCGCCATTCCACCAGCCGGGCGCATTTCCGGCACTGGATGATCTCCTCATTCAGTTTTTCAAGTTTTGATCTGTTAGTCATGTGTCTTTTTTTCTTTGGAAAATTTCGTCCGGTAATGTGCCCGGCATATGAAATCTCATGCCGGAAACTTATAGAATGATCATCGCGTCCCCGAAGGAATAAAAGCGATAGCCTTTCTCAATGGCTGTTCTGTACGTCTCAAGGATTTTCTCCCGCCCTGCGAATGCGCTGACCAGCATTAACAATGTTGACTTCGGCAGATGGAAGTTGGTGATCATGACATCCACCACCTGGAATTGGTAGCCGGGCAGGATGAAGAGGTCGGTAGGTCCCATAAAGGAGGATATTCGATATTCGGTATTCGATATTCGGTTATGCTCATTGATCGAATGATCCAATATCGACGATCGAGCCGCGGATTTCACGGTTCTCACTGATGTTGTTCCAACCGCGATAATTCTTCCATGCGCTTCACGCGTCTCGTTGATCATATCGGCAGTTTCCTGGGGAAGCTCGCACCACTCGGTATGGATCTTATGCTCTTCAGGATCAGCTTCTGTTACCGGTGCGAAAGTATCCAGGCCGACATGCAAGGTAACATAAGCAATTTTGATGCCCTTTGACTTCAGTTTCTCCAGCAGGCGCTGTGTGAAATGGAGGCCTGCCGTCGGTGCAGCTGCTGACCCCGGCTCCCGGGCGAAGACCGTTTGATAGCGCTCCGGGTCGCTCAATTTTTCGTGGATGTAGGGCGGCAGAGGCACATTGCCCACTTTGGTAAAGTAAGGCTCGATAGGTTCGGCAAATTTAATTACCCGCTCTGAACCATCCAATATTTCCAGGATCTCCGCTTCGGGTCCATTTTCCACTCTCAAACGTTTACCTACGCGCAGGCCTTTTCCACCCACTAGGGACTCCCAGGTGAGGGTGTCGCGGCGGCGGAGAAGCAACAGTTCCACGCGCCCGCCCGTTTCCTTGCGGGCAAAGATGCGGGCAGGAATGACGCGCGGTCTGGTTGAGAACCAATAAATCCCCGGCGCGCAGATAGTCGCCCACTTCCCGGAAAATACGATGCTCGAGTTCCCCTGTGTCCCGGTGCAGGATAAGCAAACGCGAGGAATCCCGCGGCTCGGCGGGCGTCTGTGCGATGGAAGATTCGGGCGAGATGGTAGTCGAAATCAGATGTTTTCATACAGGTAGAGTGCATATCCTTGATCGCGCGTGGGGCAGCCGGAAGGCAATGTAAAGACATCAACTGCCCTCAGCGGTTTGGATTTGTCCTGGAAAACAAGTTGAATTTCAAATAGAAGCGACTAAAGTCCGCTACTACAATTGATTATTTATTAAGAAAACGAATTATGATATTCAAAATAATCGTAAGCACATCGAAAGAATTATCGAAGTCATACAAGGGAGATAAAGAGTACGGCATTCTCTCCCTGGATCTTAATATCCCCAGGCAGTTTCCCAAGTGGGATGCCGATCCTGGCGGCGAGAAATACACACCCACCGATCAGGATCATGATGACCCCGCCGATTACCAATATGCGAGCGAAATTTTCCATAACCTATCCATGGTCAAAGGTCGAATATCCCAGAATTCTTTACCTTTGATTGCCGGCACTACAATAGCCTCTGCTGACCCTCCACTGAATAGGGCAGCTTGAGGTGTTCATAGGCAGACCTGGTGGCGATGCGTCCCTGCGGGGTACGGTCCAGGAAGCCGAGCTGCAGGAGATATGGCTCGACCACATCCATGATCGTATCCTGCTCCTCGCTGATGGAGGCGGCGATCGTGTTCAGGCCGACCGGCCCGCCGTTGTACTTCTCGATGATCGTCCGGAGGACGCGGCGGTCCACTTCATCCAGTCCCAGCGGATCGACCTGCAGCAGGTCGAGGGCTTCCTTCGCCACATCCTGGGTTACCTTTGCCATCGGCGCGGACCTGGGCGTAGTCGCGGACCCGGCGCAGCAGACGCAGGGCCACGCGCGGGGTGCCGCGGGCGCGGCGGCCGATCTCTGTTACGCCGCCCTCATCCGCCTCCACTTTCAGCATGCCGGCCGCACGCGGACAATGGCCTCCATGGCAGGGAGATCGTAATAATCCAAACGATAGACGGCGCCGAAGCGTGCGCGCAGCGGGGCAGTGACCAGCGCCAGGCGCGTCGTCGCACCGACCACTGTAAAGCGCGGCAGCTTCAGGCGGATGGAGCGGGCGGAAGGTCCCTTGCCGATCACGATATCAAGGGCAAAATCCTCCATGGCAGGATAGAGCACTTCCTCCACGGCGCGTCCCAGGCGATGGACTTCGTCGATGAAGAGCACATCGCCGGCACGCAGGTTGGTCAGAATGGCGGCCAGGTCACCGGCCCGCTCGATGGCAGGTCCCGCTGTGACTTTAACGTTGACGCCCATTTCGTTGGCAACAACATGGGCCAGGGTGGTCTTTCCCAGACCCGGAGGGCCGTAAAACAGCACATGATCGAGAGCCTCGCCGCGCTGGCGGGCCGCGGCGATCAGGATGGATAGATTCTCCTTCACCTGGTCCTGGCCGATCAGGTCTGTCAGCTTCTGCGGACGAAGGGCATGATCGACACGGTCATCGGGCTTGGATTCCGGGTCCAGGGAGCGATTTTTAGGGTTTGACATGGAGGGGATTATAGCAAATAATACTGTCTCGCGTCGTTGCGGGAACACGAGGCAGTTTTATCCATCCTGCAACAGGCAGGATCAATGATTCAATAACATCGGCAGGCCTTTGTCAAAATTCCTCTCGACGATTTCAATAATGACAATATTGGGGTTTTCCCGTTCAATCCATGAAAGCGACCAGACCCCTTCCTCCTTGGTATAAGGGATCATTTTTAACTGGCTAAAATGAGGCTCAAGAAAAGGCGCCAGGGAATTATAAAAAGAGTCGCCAAAGATCAACAGACGGGGCAGGTCTTGATTTGCATTTGTGGTTGTGCGTATGGTTAGAAAGCCATCCGATAATTTCGAAGCTGTCTGCTTCAATTGAACTTTGAAGCGGGGCGTTAATGCCCAATCCTCCTCCTTGTTGTTCATCAATCCCACGCCTCTGGCAAGGTCATGTGTATTCGCCCCGATAAACACAGAATTAAAGTCTGACAATGGATGAGGTGCCAGCTTTGAGTTATTCACAGAGAGAGCTTCCATGATTTTCATATAACCATAATAGGACCCCAGTTGATTCCAATGACTGTCGGTATGGTAATATACATCCTGTAGTCTTACTGGCATCGATCAACGTCTGTCGCAGATCGAGAACAGGGGTCTCGCTATTCTTCCTCATATAATTGACAAACCGCTCCAGGGATGACTCCTTTCCCAATACCGGGATCTCATCGGGCATATATTGTGGGTAGACAGTGCTCTTATTGGGTGGGATGACCACCAGTAAGGTGATTCCCCCTACTTTTCAGTTGATCGTTCAATGAATCCAATTGTTCGCCAAGTTGAATGATCTGTTTTCGATTCAGAGGGTCTGTTTTTTGATAATTATCAATGCTTTTGTCGCCTGTATAGTAAAGCCATCCATCCTTTCCCACCAAAACATAATTGTAGACCCTGTCTCCAGCCATATGTCGAAATGTTCCGTAGAAGGAAATTAACTCCTTCCGCCAGCGGAAATTGTTTTTAAGCGAAGAAAGACTTAAGTCAGATACCGGCACAAACGAAAACAGCAGGATCAAGATAAAGGTCAAAAAGAAGTACGGGTACCATGCAGACGCTTTTTCAGGCAACGAGGATTTCATGCATGATGCTCCTAGAATACTTCATAGAGGCCGGGCAAAAATGCCGAGCTTGCCATTACAGCAATCGATGTAACAGGAGAAAAGTTAATCCCAAATCTCCTAAAGCCCTAAAAACGATGGGTGGCAGTATTCTTTTGTCAGCAATTTTTTTATAAAGCCCATCAAAAAGTTGATGGATGGGAAAAGAAAAAATCAACCCGGCAACCAGGGCCATAATAAAAGTAGGCTCTATAAATGGCAATGGGCTGGTGAGGCTAAAAGGCAAAGGTTGCACTCCGGTTCCATCACCCAGCAGACGGCGCAAAAAGACCCATGCGAACTGCAAGTGTGGGGGAGCGGAAAAACACCCAGCCAACCATGATTACGATCAAGGCGTAGATATGCTGAAGAGGCGACCAGGAGGCGCGAAGTTTCCTGCCCCAAAAAGTTCCTTCAAAGACAAGCATCGACCCATGAAACAATCCCCAGATGACGAAATTTGCAGTAATCCCGTGCCAGAGCCCGGTTAATAAAAACACAAACATGATATTGAAGGACTGGCCCCTCCACCTGGAACGGCGCCTTTCCAAAGGATAAAATACAAGATCGCGAAACCAGGAGGAAAGGGAAATATGCCAGCGCCTCCAAAACTCTCCAATGCTCCTGGATACGTAAGGAAAGTTAAAATTTTCCATAAAGCGAAGGCCCATCATCCGCCCGATGCCAATCGCCATATCCGTATAGCCTGAAAAATCAAAATAGATCTGAACGGAGAAACTAATGATTACCAGCCAGGCAATCGCAGGTGAAATGGCAGGCGCTGGAAGACTAAATACCGGTGTTACCACTTTTGCCAGCGTATCCGCAATTAATACTTTTTTGGCAAACCCAATAATAAAGCGCCGGAGACCATCGGCAGCATCCGGGATTTCTATATGGATATCCTTGATTTGATCCTGCAGCTGGCTGTAGCGGGTAATGGGACCAACCGGTATTTTCGGAAAGAGCAGCAGGTAGAAGCTAAAAAAGATCAGATTTTTCTCTTCCTGAATCTTTTTGGTGTATACCTCCCAAAGATATGCAATAGCCTGGAATGTTACAAAAGAAAGTCCCAGTGGAAACCTGATATTATTCCAAAGTTTAAATGCAACAAGCAGGGCAACAATCAGCAACACTCCCATCCAGAACAAAAGCAGGGAAACCCTTTGATCGCGCCAGTGACCGATTCCAAGTGCCACCAGATAAGCAAAAATCATCAGTCCAAGCATCAATGGAACATAAATTAAATACCCCCAGGCGTAAAAAACAAGGCTGCCAATTATTCCAACAACAAGCTTCACACGTCCGGGTGCGAAATAGTATATGAGAATAAACAGGGGTAGAAACAGGAATAGAAAGACGGGAGAGACAAAGCTCATAGGGATCGGCAAGTATTATAAGGTAGGAAGGATGAACTTGCTAAACCACAATTTTTATCTTATGCTTGAAAATGAAAGACAGCTAACTTGAACAAAGGTGACAACATGACAACTCTTATGGCAATCGGTGGTGCGCTGGATTTTGAAGACCCCGCCATCTTTCAGGAATTCATAAAACGGTCCGGCGGGACAGGTGCGAAGATTGTGGTTTTGCCACAGGCCTCCAGCCTCGTGGAGACCGGGAAGTGAATACAGCCAGGTCTTCAAGAAACTGGGGGTGAAAAACAAACCGGTTTCCCTGGAATTCCGCGATCGTGGAGCAGCGGACAGGAAGTCATCACCTGGAATTGATCCGGAAGGCGACCGGGATCTTCATTGCAGGCGGGACGCAGATGCGTCTTACCTCCCTGCTGGGTGGGACAAAGTTTGAGGAGGAGTTGCTGTCTGCTTACCGGCGCGGGGCAGTGATCGCGGGAACATCAGCCGGGACAGCGGTGCAGTCAAAACTCATGATCGCCTATGGCCGGGGTGGGCCGACGCCGCGCGAGGGGATGGCCCGGTTTTCAGCCGGCTTTGGCTTCACGGATAGGATTGTCTTTGACCAGCACTTCCGGCAGCGAGACAGGCTGGGACGGCTGGTGTATGCCATCTCCATGCACCCGGGCGCACTGGGCGTGGGCGTGGATGAAAACACAGCAGCCATTGTGGATGATGACAGGCAGATCACCGTCTGTGGAAAGAGTGCGATCACCATTGTGGATGGAAAAAACATGAAAGCCACCAACGTGGCGGAAATTATGAATGCCCGACCCATGGCGGTGAGCGGGTTAGTCATCCATGTGCTAACGGAGGGATGCTCCTTCGATATGAAGACCCGTACGGCCGTTATCCCCCGCCTGCTCGCAGGGTAGAAACACCCGGCACCAAAATCAATTGTCAGGTCCAAAAGAACGGTAAAACAAAAAGCAGGGACAGCTTTTGAAAGTTATCCCTGCAGGTACCCTTCGGCAGTCTGGCAGTCCTGGTCATCCGACTTTAGACCCATAACTTTGCGCCCACAGGTTTCCCTGTGTTTGCCTTTCGGTTAGCCGGCCGGTCGGACCAATAAAATAAATTAGTGGTTTTAGACGCCTGGCTTTGCGCCGCCGCTTTTATACGGTTTTGCTATTATCGGTAGTCTGGCAATCATAGTCCTCTAAAACTTTAGACCCATGACTTTGCGTCGCTGAGTTTCCTCAGGTTTGCTTTTTATCGGAGGAATTTTATTCTCGCGGAAAAAAATTTCAAAGTCAAGAAGTTTTTGTTGCCAAAAAATATTTTCTAATTTTTATTTAATCCAGCGGCGGGAAGGCGACCTCGACCGTCATGCCCCACCTCACGCGTGGATCCACTTCATTCGCCTTGATCTTCACGGTATAGATCACGTCGCCGTTCTGGGTATAAGACGACTGGCTGACCTCCGTTACGACGCCCTGCATTGTAACGCCAGGCAGGGCATCGGCAGTGAAAGTGACATCCTGGCCCTCCCGAATGTTGACCACCTCGAGTTCGGTAACATCCGAAGTCTCCACGCTCCAGGAGCTGGTATCGGCCATTTTGACTGCCCACGCCTGGGGACCAACCTGCTCTCCATCCGCCACGTTCACTTCTGTCACAACGCCATTGAAGGGAGCAATGATCGAAAACGCAGCCACTCCCGCCTGGGCCGCTTTAAGACGTGCCTGGAGGAGTGCCAGCTGATCCGTATCGGGTCCATCCTTCATCCGGTCTGACGCTTTCGTGGCATTTTCAAGCTGGGCGAGTTTGAAATCCATATCATTTTTCGCCTCTGCAATCGTCTCCTCATCAGCCTTTTTGATTTTTCTGTTTTAATCTCAGGAATTTTCTTGACTCCAAAGGGTGTCACCTTGCGAATGAAAACAAGCTCATCATATTTATAGGACTTGAAGAGAGAGTCGTAATAGTCCACAGCTTTGTCGTAGGCTTCCTGCGCATTATCCACGGTGATCAGGGACTGGGCGCGTGCTGCGTCTGCATTTTCCTGCAACTCCTTGAGCGCCTGCTGGGCATTGACAAGCTCGAGCTGCGCGGCGGCATAAGCTGCATCCGACTCTCCGCCCAGACGGGCAAGCACGTCCCCTTCCTTGACTTTCTCCCCGGTCTTCGCCTTCACATCCATCACAGTACCGGCACCCTGGAAGCTAAGCGTTGTATCGCGCGCCGGTATAAGATGACCCTCGGCAATCACCCCGTCAGGTGAGACAGGTGTGCCATCGGCGCTGGTAGAGCTTGTATTCGCGCCGGCGTTGCGGATTGCGGATTTGCACAGGCAGACACCACCGAGGCAGCGATTGCGATCAGCAGGATCAGGTAGTATGTAGTTTTCTTCATTGTAGATTCCCTTCTTTACTTCTTTCCTCACTTGGAGAATTTCTTTAATTGAATATTATTCATAGGCCAGCACCTCACGGATGGTGAGGCGGGCAGCATTACGCGCCGGCAAAATACTTGCCAGCGTAGATAAAGCCAGAACAAGGGCAAGCCAGATTGCATATCCCGTAACAGTAAATACCGTCGCAATTGGGGATTGGAAAACTGCCAGGCTGACGATGTTCAAGAGCAAGTAGGTAACGGGGATGGAAAGAATAACAGCTAACGCAAACGAGATCATCCCAATCACGATCCCTTCGGCGATGACTGTGCGCATTACCGCTCGATCATCTGCACCGATGGCACGCATGATCCCAATTTCACGGGTGCGCTCAAGCACGTTCATACCCATTGTCCCCGTCAGCCCCATCGAACCGACGATGGCAGTCAAGACCGCCATGATTAGCAAAAACACAACCAGGATGTCGAGGCTTTCGACTGCGGTATCAAGGGAGGCACGTCCCGCCTGGGCAATACGCACTTTGTAGCCAAGGTCACGGAAGTATTTATCCAGTTCCACCGCCTTGGCATCCTGGTAGGAACGATTATGTTCATCCGTGACGATCCTGAAGGAGGTGGAGCGATTGGCAAGATCATTTACTTGTGAGATATATTCGTACGGAGCATACCCAATTACACCTTCACGGTCAACAAACTTGAAAAGTCCGACTACCTGCCATAATTCATCACGACCATCAATCTTGATGTTGATGTAATCATCCGCTTTTAGGTTGGGATAGTATTTTTTCGCACCCTCGCTCAGCGCCAATTTACGAACATCACCAGGTTGGATCCACCGACCTTCAACAAGGATCGGTTTAACCAGTTCACTTTTGGCTGGCGGACCAAAAATGTTGACAGTTTCGAGCATGTTTTTGTTTTCATCCAGCAGGTCGCCGCTGAGGAACTGCCAACCTTCCACCTGCTGGACACCTTTTATTTCCAACGCCTTTTGTTGGACTTCATTCAAACGGTAGGGCTGGTCAAAATCAAGGGAAACATCCGCTACGAAATATTTCCCGATCTGGTCGATGTAGGAGTGAAGTGAAACACGTACATTGAAGACGCCGACAAAGATCGCGCCGCCCATTGTAAGTGTGAAAAGCGTCAACATCAGTCGTCGCTTTCTGCGGAAGGTATTCCGCAGGGAAATGACAAATGGACGGGGAATATGGATTCCCCGACCTGCAAGGATGCGAGTCATTCGGACCTGCATCCAGTCGAACCAGGAGAGACGCTTCTCGCCGTCTGCTGAAACTTTTTTCTGATCGTCAGAGGCATCTCCACTGAGGGCGCGCAGCACGGTGATCTTCGATCCATTAATCACCGGCGCAAGCCCAGCAATAAGTGGGATGAGCAAACCAACCAGGATCTGGATTCCAAAGGCAGCTGGCACAATGCGGTAGCCAAGGATGCTGAAATTCAACATTTTCCCAATATAGAGGGAAAGCCCATAGGCACCCTGTCCGCCCAGGGGTACGGCGATCATCAGCGCCAGGATGGCAAATGCCATGATGAGCGTGAAGTACATGAAGAAAACCTGTCTTCTCTGCCCGCCAACCAGCTTGATCACACCAATGTGACGCAAATGTTGATTGAGCAGAGCATTTAATGTATTCGCGATCAGCGAACCCGACAGGAATAAGATCATAATTCCAAGTGCCAGCAGGATGCCAAGGATGGCATTCACCGTATCTGCAAGCGGATGCTTATGCGACTCCGAAAAGCGGGAGCGGAGGACGACATTTCCGTTATTTTCGAGCTTGTCCTTCAATTGCCCGTCCACATCCCGAATGTGAACGATGTCGTCGCCGCCCTCCAAAACTGTGACATAAGCGCGATTGTATAACCTGGGCTGTCCAAGGTAGGGCAGCGTATCCATGGTGACATATCCGAACGGCGAGGCGAGGAAGTCGGCCGCCCCGGCAGCCGTATCCTGCACGATCCCCACAACCGGCAGCGTCTTGGTGGAGCCATCCGGAAGCTGGATCTCGATCTCTCCACCCACGCCGACATCAAGGTGATCCAGGACATTCTTCTCCAACAGGACTTCGCGCTTCTTGGGAACTGCAGCACCTTCCAAAGGAGTGAGCAGGTTGATCGAATTTTTCTCAAAATCCTGGAAGGCAGTCATGTCCAGTGTGGTCCATTTTTCGGTACCCGGAACACGGACGCGCATATTAAAGACCCGCCGCCCCTCTGCGTTCTTTACCCCTTTTTCGTTCTGGATGGATGTCAGCACATTGTCGTCAAAATTTGTCATCCTGAGTTCGATGTTGGCAGGACTTTTGGCAGCATACGAGGCACTCATATCATTCGAGATAATTTGATATGTGCCCGCGATCACACCAATGGAAAACACACCGACTGCGATCGAGAAAACAACCAGCAGGGTGCGTCCCTTGTTATCATAAAGATCGTGAAGTACTTTTCGCCAACGAGGTTTCATTTGAGATCAAGACGCACTATGAAATTAAGAGACAACGGTTCTAGGATCGGCTGCACGATGCTCTTCCAGTCTTTGCTGGACGATCCTTTCAAGAGCCTCGGCGGTAATCGGGGATTGATTGATAACCCGCATAAAATCATCACGGCGTAAGACAAGCACATCCACCGGTTCCTCTGAACCTGCCCGGACATTTGCGCATGGACAGACCGCTGTTCATCAATTCGATCTCACCAAAGAATTCGCCGGGCTCCAATTGTGAGATCACCACATCACCGTTCTGTTCATCCTGCAGGACCACCTCCACCTCCCCTTTGCGGATCATGAAGAAATGATCCACCGGCACATTACGGGAAAGAATGGTCTCATTTGCAGGATAGCTTCGCTCTTCTGCGAGCTTGGTAAATTCAAGCAGGTGGCGGTGGCGCAGCCAGGGCAGGGAGCGTGCCACGGTTTCGTCTATCAATTCGCCGTCGACTATGATGATATTGCGGGTTGTACGCGAGGTCAGCGATGGATCGTGAGTCACCATCACCACAGTTTTGCCGCTCTTTGTCAGTTGCTCGAACAATTCGATGATCCTATTGGCTGACTTCGTATCCAGGTTTCCGGTCGGCTCATCGGCGACCAAAAGCGGTGGGTCGCACGCCAGGGCGCGTGCGATCGCTGCGAGTTGTTGTTGTCCTGTCGAGACGAGGACGGGCAGTTTGTTGGCGAAACTTTTCCAGGCCCACCAGCTTGAGCAGTTCCATGGCACGCCCGGGACGTTCGTCGAAATCGTACATGTTGGCGAAATCCATGGCGAGCATTACATTTTCGAGCAGGGTCAGCATGGGCAGCAGCTGGAAGAATTGAAAAACGATCCCCAGGTTTCGCCCGCGCCACCTGGAGCGCTGACTCTCTGTCACCCCTGTATAAATATCCGTCCCGCCGATGACCACCTGTCCGCCGGTGGGGTGATCGATGCCAGTGATCATATTGAGCAGCGTGGACTTGCCACTGCCAGACTTGCCCACGATCGAGACGAACTCGCCGCGGTTGATCGTCAGGTCGATGCCTTTCAGGACGGTAAATTCACCGGCGGCGTTCTTAAAGGTCTTGACGATGCCATGCATGTCGATCATTGCCTCCGGGGAGGACATGGTATGGTTGTCGGGAAGAAACACCCGCTTGCGCGAGGCAGCTCGAGATGCCATGTTATTTTCCGTTTCCATTTACGAGAATGTCGGATTCTAAAGTTGAACTCAAGCTCCCCATCCGCAAGCAGCACGGTACGCGAAAAACGGGTCTTGAGCGATTTATCATGCGTGACCATGACAATGGTCTTGCCCTGCTTAGTGACGAGCTGTTCGAATACATCGAGGATGTGTTCTGCCGTAAGTGAATCAAGACTGCCTGTGGGTTCATCCGCGACCAAAATTTGGGGGTCGTTCGCAAGGGCGCGTGCGATCGAAACACGCTGCTGCTGGCCGCCTGAAATCTGTGAGGGCAGCTTGTTGGCATGATCCTCGATCTCAACAAGCCTGAGTAATTCCAGGGCGCGTTCCCGTGAGAGTTTCGCGTTAAATCTGCCGCACAAATCCATAGGCAGCATGACATTCTCCACCAGGGTGAGCATGGGCAGTAGCTGGAATGACTGGTACATCACACCAAGGTTGTGCCCGCGCCAGTTTGCAATGGCATCTTCATTCATTTCATGAATGGAAACGGGGGAGCCACTCGTATTGACGATCACTTCGCCTGACGTGAGATGATCCACGCCGGTAAGCATGTTGAGCAATGTGGATTTTCCCGCGCCGGATTTCCCAACAATTCCCACAAACTCGCCTGCATCCACCTGCAGGTTGACTGCCTTGAGCGCGGTAAAATCGCCCGCTGCAGTCGAATATATTTTCACCACATCATGCATGTGGATAATAGGCTGACAAGAATTCATAAATAGTACCGTGTTAGCAGCGATGGCTTGCTATAATTTTCCGCACCCGGGAACAGGCATATAAAAACGGTCGCCACGGCAACCGCTAAGGAAACGAGCCATACAACATTTATTGTAACCCTGTCCTTCTCTTGTGACAATTTTCCTTAGCTTGTATTAATCGATATTTACAAAACATTAACAGTGAGGAAAATATTGGCCATCCGTTTTAGCTACTATTAGAAATCATTGAAGGGGATTACCTTCTTATCCTACACTCATTATTCCAAGGACTAAAGGATGATTTGTAATAGTTTAATCCTGCGTTATTCTTTCATCCTCTATGTTAGATGTTCATAGAATTAACCCATGTTACCTATAATTCTAGAAAACACCTTCATGTCACCCAACATTTCTTCAATCCACATTCTGCGTTTGTAATAACGCAAAATCAAAGTGCGGTCAGGCAGGCTGGTGCAGGCGCCAGGGATCCTTTTCACCAAACTTCCGATTGAACAAGATGAAAACCGGATAAATCTATTGTTTGGCTGGAAAACAGCTGTATTCTTCGGAATAATCCCCTGACATACTTCATCAAAGCGAATTGCTGTCTGATGCTACAATGTACCTGGACCTGATTAACCCGGTCCAGACAATTGGAATGGCTCGCTTCCCATACATCAAACTAACAATACGCAACTGATGCCCGAAGCCAACTTTGGTACCATCCACAACCAGTATTCCTTTGTTCAAGTGGCGGATGGCTAAATAGTTGCCTGAAAGTGCCTTTAGAAAAACAGCTTTTGCAGACATCACCGCCTCCTGGAGAGATGAAGGTGGCCTGGGTCGGGCATTTTTATTAAAGACCTTTCCGTATTCCATTTAGAAGTTCATCGAATTTTTCATTTGTAAAAGTTGATTCAATTCAGACTGAGGAGTTATCATGGGACAAAAAAGAATATTAATAATTTTGCTATTAGGCTTGTACATCATCGCGGTCACAAATCCCTTCCTGCAAAAAACACAACAAGTTCGTGCCTTGGCTTACGATCCTGGTTTTACATTACCAAAGGCATCACAGAAAAATGTAAAGACTGCATTCTTTGCTGGTCCATTAAGAGTAGATCCTGCTAATCCGAGATACCTCACAGATGGGAATGGGAAAGCGATATTTTTAGCTGGTTCCAATTATTGGAATATTTTTCAAGATGGCGGGCGCACCAATCCACCACCTGCATTTGATTTCAACGCGTTTGTTAGCTTTGCCGTACAGCATGGGTACAACTACATGAAGCCTCATGTATGGGAGCAGGCTTGGCATCAATCGAGTGGGGATAACTGGTACACGCAACCGACAATATACAAACGCACCGGGCCGGGGAACGCTTTGGACGGTGGTCCTAAGTTTGATGTCGGGCAATTCAACGATGCATATTTCAACCGTTTGCGGGCGCGGGTAATTCAAGCAGGGCAGGCAGGGATATATGTCGGGATCCCACTTTTCGATAGGTTTTCCGTGCGTAACGGGAACACCATGAGTGACCAATGGCTTGGACACCCCTTCCACGTCAGCAATAATATCAACGGAATCAATGGGGATCCAACCGGACAGGGGAACGGGCTGGATACTGAGACACTGATTCTTCCAGCAGTCACTGCGTATCAGGAGGCATATGTCCGGCATGTTGTTGACGTGTTGAACGATCTTGACAATGTCATCTGGGAGGTCGCAATTGAGCCCGATGGAACCTACTCAAGAAACGGCTATGATGCATTCGGCTGGCTAGACCATATGCTTAAGTATATTCAAACCTATGAAGCGACCAAGCCCAAGCAGCATCCGATTCTCAATTCAGTTTTTTATCCAGGTGGCAGCAACGATGCGCTCTTTGCATCAAGTGCTGATATAGTTGCCCCAAATGGAGATGGTGGTTTTGATCATGATTTGCCCGTTCTAGATGGGTCAAAGGTGGTTCTCGTTGATACTGATCATATCTCCTGGACTGAAACAAATGGCAGAGATTGGGCCTGGAAAGCGTTTACCCATGGTGCGGGCGGCTTCGCCATCATGGATGGCGGCTATTCGAATTACGATGATCAGGGAGGCGGAGCCAGCTACAATGATGCCGAAAATTTCCGTTATAACCTGGGTTGGATTCTTGATTACGCCAGCCGCATGAACCTGGCAGCGATGACCCCAAAACCCAACCTTTGTTCCAGCAACTATTGTCTGGCAAATGCAGTTGGCAGGGGAGCAGAGTACCTGGCATACCTTCCCAATGGAGGTTCCATCAACATTAACTTGAGCGCAACTTCCGAGACCCTCAAGGTTGAATGGTTCAATCCCGCCACAGGAGCCAGTACGAGCGCGGGCACCATTAACGGCGGTGGAACCCGTACACTCAACACTCCCTTCTCTGGAGATTCCGTACTCTATTTGGCATCCAATTCTTTAGGTACTTTTACAGATGTGCCGTTTACACACCCATACTTCGCCGATATCGAGACCCTGTATGCCAACGGCTTGACCGGCGGCTGCAGCACCAACCCACTGAAGTTCTGCCCCGACCAGATCATGGACCGGGCACAGGCTGCCGTCTTCATGATGCGCGGCACCTACGGCTCAGGCTATGTGCCCAATCCGTTTGCCAACCTGTTTCAGGATAACTGGTCACCGGGCACCTGGGCAAGGCCGTGGGCGGAGTCCATGCGGGAAACAGGTTTGACAAGCGGCTGCCAGACTTCTCCCTTGTTGTACTGTCCCTGGGTGCAGCTGCCGCGGGAGCAGGTGGTGATCTTTGCCCTCAAAATGAAGTATGGGAATTCCTACCTGCCGCCGCCGGCGACGGGGACGGTGTTTGCCGACCTGACGGATCCCAACTACTATGCCACTTCCTGGGCAGAGAAGGCCTATGCAGACGGCTTGATCCAGTCCTGTGGGTCAAGTGGAGGCAAGCCGAAGTTCTGTCCGAGTGTTCTCGTCTCACGCGGGCTGGGTGCCTATGTCATTGTCCGCGCCAAGAACCTCAGTATGCCGTAGAAAGCCATTAGCTGTCTGGATGAATAGCAAGATGAGCTGGGATGTTTCTAAGCAAGGCACTTCCATCAGAGCACTCAATTTAATAATGCCCCGGTCACATGCGCTTCCCTGGAAAATATGGCAATTGTGACCGAGAGGGTATAGAAGCATTCCAGTTCATAAGCCCACGCCGTACATCTGATCCGGCTGTAGACACTCAGGGAAACTTGCTCTCAGGGAGAGCCGCGCCTCGTAGCACAGCTGGCAGGCATCTGCGTAGTGCGAAGCGTGGGGGAGGTTGTACTCGCTCACCAGCGCGGCAGGTCCACCGGAAATCAACAGTCCACAGACCGGATGAGTTTCCGCGTCATATTCCTGGCAAATCTGTTTCAGCGGCTTTTCAAACAGATTGCCGATGACCACTCCCTGGCAGATATGCAGGTTTCCAAGCGGATCAAGATGGACACGTCCCGGCTCGCGCAGATCCTCATGCGGACAGGAATCGAATTCCTCCCAGGGATGGCTTGTCGCCTGCGAAGCGAGCTTTACCGCCGCCCGGCCGCGATACATGACCGCGCTTTCTTCCCGCAGCTGGCCATGAGAGTTCGGCCGCCTGTCCCTCCGGCTGGGCAACGCTGATCATACCGGTGGGAATTCCCATCCACTTTGCAGCCGCAATCGCGTTCTGGGGCATCTCCCCGAAACGGTCTTCGCAGTGGAAGAGGTCACTGCTTACGGTCAGGTCAGCCAGCCGTCCCACGAACGGGCGCAGCCATTCCTCCGCGTCCGCAATGGAGGTTGCCCAGTAGGCGTTTGAGACAATGCCCACCGAGAAGCCCATGTCCGCCGCCCTGTGTACCCCCCGCACAAGTACTGCGTAATACAAAAAAGGCTCTCCCCCTTCAAAATAGATGGATGTGACACCGGCTTCCTTCGCCTGCTGGAGGATGTTTTCGATCTGTTCCAGGGTTAATGTACCCGTTTGCCGCGGGCTTCCCCAGACAAAACAGTGATCACACTCGTACGTGCATTGATAGGTAAGCAAAATATGCAAGCCATCGAGTTTCATAAAGCCTTCCTTTTTCATTTCTTAATGTACGCAAAAGGCAGGTGAGAGTCACGGGTCAAAAAGCATGATTAAGTCACATCCTACATCCGGACTAAACTTCTTCTTCTTTATCCTGTCCGCATTTCCATGCGATAAACCAGGCAAAGAATGAACAACAGCGCAGCCACCAGAAAAGATACTGTGATTGTTATGGCCAACCTGCCCTGGGCCACAAATTCTCCCAGCAGGTCAAAAATAGCGAGAGCGGTTAGTAGCTTGATTGCCCAGCCCTGCTTTTTAAGAAGTCCCCGTAAACTGTAGACAAACAGGGCTGCAACGATCGCACCTGAAATCATCAGAAAGGTGGGAGAGACAACTACAGTGGATGCGATATCTCCCCAGTTGTAATAGAAAGCCAGGGTGACGAAGATATGCTGGACGATCTTTTCGATGGTCAGTAGCACCAGACCCATAGTAAACCCAGTTCGACCGCATTTTCGCTCCCTAAAAATCAAATCAATCCTTCCTCCAATACGGAAAGGAATTCTGAACCGTTCTTTTATACATTTCAGTATACGCAAGTCAGGACCCTGAGTCATGTGCCAAAAATCACTCCGCCGACTATAATAACTTTATCCCACATCGGAGGCCACCATGTCCAACGTTCACGCGTCCACCCACCCGCTTGTCCAGCACAAACTTTCCCGCCTGAGGGATATAAAGACCGAGCCCAAGAAGTTCCGCGAGCTGGTACGTGAGATCGCTGCACTGCTCGCCTATGAAGCCACTGCCGACCTGGCCGTCACGCCGCGGGAGCTGGAAACTCCCCTCGCCAAGATGACCGGCGCGGAACTGCAGGAAAAGATCGGCCTGGTCCCCATCCTGCGCGCTGGACTCGGGATGGTGGAAGGGGTATGGGGCCTGATGCCGAGTGCAGAAGTCTGGCACATCGGGTTATACCGGGACGAGCATACCCTCCGCCCTGTGGAGTATTACAACAAGCTCCCGCTCGAACCGACCGTATCGGTCTGCCTGATCCTCGACCCAATGCTTGCCACCGGTGGCTCGGCCACTGCCACCGCCGATGTGCTTAAGCGCTGGGGTGTGAAGAAGATCAAATTCGTCGGCCTGATCGCTGCCCCGGAAGGGATCAAAGCCATGCAGGAACAACACCCTGATATTCCGATCTATATCGCCGCGATCGATGAACGCCTCAACGAGCGAGCCTATATCGTCCCTGGTCTTGGCGATGCAGGAGATCGACAGTTCGGCACGGGCTAAAAGCATGGATATTGATGAACTGCATGCCTTTATTGTCCGGGCCAAAGCCGCGACCTATGTTGGCAATGGCGAGCATGTATCCCCCTGCCGCCCGGGTTCGCATGATCTTCGCTTTGAAGAGGACAAATGGGCATACCACGACAGCTATTTTGGAGGCAGCGACTTCATCGGCGAGGAGGTCGTGTATTATGAGGGTATGCCTCTCTGGGCAATGAACTATTACGGGCGGATCCTGCATGCCGACATCCTCACAGCCGCACAGGCCGGACAGATGATCAAGGCCAGCCTTTCCCGCCTGTACACGGAGGGTCGCTTCCTGGGAGGCTTCGAACATACCCAACAGGATCTCACCTATGTCGATGTGAGTAATGGAACCGTGGAATGTTTCCACGGTCATGAGTTTATCCGCCGGGGGCAAGTGACCGCCTATGAGCTGGATTATCATGGCGGCTTGATCAAGGATTGAATTGAAAGGAGTGAAGTATGCAACATGCCATCCTTCCACCCCATGAGCCCGGACAGCCCGAGCCCATCCGTCCCCCCATGATCTATGTCGAAAAACGGCTGAAATGGGAATACAAACAGGTGATCCGAAATCTGGAAAGTGAAAAGCCGCTCGATGAAACAGAGCTGAATGCACTCGGCGAAGATGGCTGGGAGTTGACAGGCATTGTCCAGCAGCCACCCAACACCTACTTCTATTTCAAACGCCAGATCGAGAAATAAAAATGGCTTACAACTTCAAATTAGCCGAACGGATTCGATCACAGCTGGAAGGGATTCCATTCAACGAAAAGAAGATGTTCGGAGGGACCGGGTTCCTTCTCCATGGAAACCTGGCCTGCGGCGTGATCAAAGACGATCTGATCGTGCGCGTCGATCCGGAGGAACATGCTGCCCTGCTCAAGAAGGCGCATACCCGTCCCTTTGACATGTCAGGCAAGCCGATGAAAGGCTGGCTGGTTGTCGATGCGGATGGATGTAAAACGGATGCGCAGCTCAGCAAATGGGTCAAGCAAGGGGTTGAATTTGCTTTAACCCTTCCCCCGAAATAGGGCGGTACAATTTAGGCCCTCTGTATCAGAAATACAGGAGGAAGACAAAGATGTTCAGCCCTTATCTTCTCGGCGTATGAAAGCTATGATCCTTGAATCACTTGGGGAAGTAAAGCCACCTCACGCGCCCCTCCGTCTGGTCCCCCACAAGGAACCAAACCCTGCTTCCGGTGAAGTCTTGCTGCGCGTGACGAGATGTGGAGTTTGCCACACGGAGCTGGATGAGATCGAAGGACGGACTCCTCCTCCGCAGCTGCCGGTTGTATTGGGACACCAGGTGGTGGGAATTGTGGAGTCCGATAGCTCGCTGTCGGAAAGCCAGCCGCAAGCCGCTGGACTCCATATTGGCCAGCGCGTCGGCGTGGCCTGGATCGCATCTGCCTGCGGGCACTGCCAGTACTGCCTGTCTGGTCAGGAAAATCTTTGTCCGGAGTTCAAGGCGACAGGCCGCGACATCGATGGCGGCTATGCGGAATTTATGAGTGTCCGCGCCGACTTTGTACATCCCATCCCGGATTCCATATCCGACTCTGAAGCCGCACCTTTGTTGTGCGCCGGCGCAGTCGGGTATCGCGCCCTCAAACTTTGCGGTCTTAAGAATGGACAAACCCTGGGTTTGATGGGATTCGGCGGCTCCAATCATCTGGTATTGAAAATCGCCAGGCATAAATATCCGAATTCGAATATCTGTGTCTTCAGCAGAAATTCAAATGAGCGTGAATTTGCCCTGTCGCTGGGAGCCGCCTGGACAGGCGCGATCGACCAGACTCCGCCTGAGGGGATCGATGCGATCATCGACACCACGCCCGTCTGGGGTCCGATCAGTGAGGCGCTGAAACGGCTCAAGCCGGGCGGACGGCTCGTCATCAATGCCA
Source organism: uncultured Chloroflexia bacterium (assembly GCA_963750005.1). Lineage (GTDB taxonomy): Bacteria > Chloroflexota > Anaerolineae > Anaerolineales > Villigracilaceae > Defluviilinea. Next base: position 284,617 of record CAVVPC010000003.1, on the reverse strand, counting down.
TTCGCAAGGAGGAAGCCGACAAGTCGGTCCTTCTGAAAATGGATTATCCTTCACAACTGTGGATGGAAAAGGAAATCAAATCGGTGGCCAATGTGACCCGGGCGGATGTGCGTGAATTCCTGCTGCTGGCATCCGAGGCAGGTATCAAGCCCGAGTTCCAGGAATATGAGCTGGAGGATGCCAACCAGGCTTTGTTTGAAATGAAGCAGGGAAAAATTCGCGGTGCGAAAGTGTTGAGGCTATAAAAGGAAAATCCCGTCCAAATCATGGAGGCGGCACCGGATTTTCCACAGGTGCCAAAATATCTGGCTGATTTTGAGCCGCAGGAAAACCCCGATATCGTTAACACATTGCTCGATCTGATGAGCGGACATGGCTTTGTTGCGAACGTCCTTGGGCGATTTACAAAGCCATGAAAACAAAGGATAATCATGACCTTCCAAAAAGACCCGGAACAGAACGAGACAAAGCACCTGCATCAGTTCGCCGGTCTCACAGGCAAGCATGTGCTGGAAATCGGCTGTGGCGAAGGGCGGTTAACCTGGCACTATGCAGCAAAACCTGCCGTTACGATCGCCATCGACACTGATAAGGATGCCTTGCGAGTCGCAACCATTGATAGGCCGTCCGACCTCGAGGACAAAGTCCATTTTTCAAATGCAAGGGCGGAATGGCTCCCGTTTGCAAAAGAAACATTCGACATTGCATTGCTCTCATGGTCCTTCTGATGAATTCAACGTGAGGGCATGGTCCATGCCCTGGACGAAATTCGTAGAGTGCTTGTGACAGGCGGCAGCCTTATCGATCTGCGCCCCCTGGGCAGTCAGTGGCGGGTGGAAGTTTTCTCCGCGCGCGAAACACGCCAGACCGGCACCGTAACCGATCTGCCTGCCGGCCTGGCGGATGACAATGCAGCCAACCAGGCGATGGCCGAAGGAGAACGCAAAGGATGGTTTCTGCGGGAGATCGAAGAGCTCTTTTCCATCCATTACAGCTGGGATACTGCCAGCGAAATGGAGGCATGGATCGATACAGAATGGGAGGGTTATATCGGTCTGGGGGAGGAAACCCGGCGTGCCACACGATCGGCGTGGGCATTGGGTGATGCCGACAGCCGCGTACGCGTGGAGGTTCAAAGTGCTGATCACCCGCTGGAAAAAACTATAACCGCCTGCCTGAATGTGTGTCGAAGAAATAAAGATTTTCCAGTTGAATTTTCACCGGAACTGGTTGTCCCACGTGCAGTTTCATGTCCAGCGGGCAGAGTCCAGAAAAGTGAGATCGTCCCAGGCGCAGGAACACGGTCTGGGTGCGGTGCACAAAATCGGATTCGAACGCTTCGACCGCCGCCTGAAGTTGAATCCCATCTGTAGACTCAGATAATACTTTCACCGTTTCCCGTCTCAACCCGAGTGTGATCTGCTGCCCATTCTGGAGCAGGGGCAGAATTGACTCGGGGAGCGGAAATGTGTACTCGTCCAGGAGGAGCCTCCCATCGGAAACTGTGCCGCTCGGGAACAGGTCCATGGGCGGCAGGCCAAGGAATCCCGCCACAAACAGGCTGAGGGGATTCTCGATCAGCGATCTTATATGTCCCCGCCTGTTCCACCCTGCCTGAGTGCATGATCACGATCTGGTCGGCGAGGGCGATGGCCTCCACCTGGTCGTGGGTCACATACAGGCTTGTGATCCTAAACCTGTGCAGCAGGCGCTTGATTTCGGTCCGGGTCTGGACCCGCAGCTTTGCATCCAGGTTGGAAAGGGGCTCATCCAGCAGGAATAATTTCGGCGCACGGACAATGGCGCGGGCGATCGCAACCCTTTGCCGCTCCCCACCCGACAGCGTGGTTGGCCGGCGAGGCAGAAGCTGCTTGAAGCCAATTCCCATCAGATCGGAGGTGTATTCGATGCGTTTGCGTGTCTCCTCGTCGGGTACTTTGTGCATTTTGAAGAAAAACGACAGGTTGCCCTCACTGGTAAAATTTGGGTACAGGGCATAATTCTGGAAAACAATGCCAATGGAACGTTTCGCAGGAGAAATGTTCTGCATGTCCTCCCCGTCGTACAACACCTGACCGCTGTAGTTTGTCTCCAGGCCCGCCACCACGCGCAGCAGGGTGCTCTTGCCGCAACCGGATGGCCCCACGATCACGAACGTTTGACCATTGGGTATTGTTAAATTAACCGCATCCAATGCCTTCACGCCCTCATCTGACTCAACCGCCAGATCCTCCTGGTTGCGCTCCCGCCGGCCTTCGAATAAACGGAAAGCTAATTTGCGCGGCGGAGTTGTGTAATTAAAACTGACATTCCGAAGCTTGATCGTAGCCATCATTTGCTCCAGAAATATTGTATCATTGGCCTATTGGATCGAAATGTTTTAATTGGAAAAGAGGACTTAATGGAAACTGTCACACATCTATCCATGACGGAACTCGAGGCAGGCATGGAATTTATCCGCCTGGCTCCGAAGAATTACGGAGTGCTCAAGCTGATCGTTCGGCGCCCGCAGGAGGATGGTCGCGAGACCGTGCGGGAGGCGGAACTATCCCTCGCAGATGGGCTGGTCGGCGACAATTGGAAGACGCGTGGTAACAGGCACATGCCCGATGGATCGGCCAACCCGCAGACGCAGATCACCATCATGAATGCCCGCAGCGCAGCATTGGTTGCCCAAACCGAGGATCGCTGGCCTCTGGCCGGGGACCAGCTCTATGTCGATCTGGATCTGAGCGATGACAACCTGCCTCCGGGTACACGTCTTGCCATCGGCACCGCTGTGCTCGAGGTATCATCTGTGCCCCATACGGGCTGCAAAAAATTCTCGGACCGCTTTGGCGTGGAGGCGATGAAATTCGTCAACACATCTGAAGGGAAGCAGCTTCATCTACGCGGCATCAATACCCACATCGTACAGGCGGGGACCATCCATGTCGGCGATGTGGTCCGCAAGCTTTGAACCCAAAGAGGGAGTGACACCATGGCAGACCTGCAGGATGTAAAGCTCAGTCCGATCCATCAGGAGTTTGCAAACCGCTTTGTACAGGCGTGCCAGGCAGATGACCGCGTCGTGGCAGCCTGTCTGATCGGTTCCCATGCCAAAGGCAAAGCGGATCAATATTCCGATATTGATCTTATGGTTATCACAACAGACAGTTCGTATGAGGAGTTTTTCCAGCAGCGTGAATCCTTTTTGCGATCACTGGGTGAACTTGTATTCCTGGAGGATTTTGGACTCCCGGATATTGCATTCCATATTTATGCGGATGGCACAGAAGGCGAGCTATATTTTGGCAACCTGGTCCGGCTGGACCATCTCTATGACGGGCCATTCCGCATCCTGCTCGATAAGAAGAATATATTTGCTGGACTTACTTACTCCCCCTCTGTAAAAGCGTTTGATGTTCAGAAGCAAACCGAAATATTACGGCGGAATATCTATGGGTTCTGGCACGAAATGTCACACTTCACTACAGCGATGGGACGCGGACAGTTGTGGTGGGCACGCGGCCAGTTGGAATCACTACGCTCAATCTGTGTGACCCTGGCCCGTCTGCAACATGATTTCTCAGACACTGAGATTGGGAATGAGTCCTATTTCAAAATCGAAAATTGCATGCCCGTTGAAAAGCTGGATCCTCTGAAAATGACTTTTTGTCCCCTGGAAAAGGATGCAATGCTTCAATCCGTGCAGGTAATTCTATCGTTCTATGTGGAGGCCGCCCGCCCCCTCGCAGAGACTACATAACATCCCTTATCCTGAAAGTCTCGAAAGAGTTGCAAGTACGCGACTGAAAAATCTTCAGGAGATTCCACCGGGCCCTTTCCGGATAAATGGCTGTCATCCCAAGGTTCTTTCCCACAACCGCCTGACACTGTACCCTGAACATCAGGCGGTATTCCATCGCCAGACCGGGGAAAAGGAAGTTGCCAACGAGTTCATCCGTATCGCTTCAAGATTGTTATTGCTCAGCATGTTTCCCCTGGTGGGCAGTATTTGCATTGATTTCTATCTGATCAGCCGGGTCATTCTCAATAATGTGTTTCTGGCTGTGCTTCTCACACTTGGGATTTTCTCTTTGTTCCTGGCCATGTGGATCGGGTTACCCCGCAGCGAAACACTACGGCGCCTCCTGGGTGGAAAATGATCGATCAGGCGAAACATTTGTGATTTTCGCCTATTTATAGTACAATTGTTCTATATTTTCCCGTCCGTTTCACAAAATCTTAATATTTGACCATGCATGACCTGTCCAGGTCCATGGGCGTGTAACAACCTTTAAAAAGCGGACGTTAATATAAAAAGGAAGCCAAGTATGTCCCTCTATTTTGTAAATCTCGACGACCGTACCCGCCGGCTGATGTTGGAGGAAGTGGATTACGACATTTCCCACAACCAGCTGCATATCAGCCCTTTCCTGAGCGGACAGGGCCAGCGGGATTATGTCAACCTGCTGCGGGAGGCGATCCAATCCGGGAACGATGAGACCCTCGCCGAGCACCTGAAGTCTCACCGGCGGATTAATAAAACTCTGCCCCGAAAAAAGCCAAAGGGCGGATTTTCCATTGCCGCCGCGCCCGCCAACGCCGCTGAGGTTCTGGCCGAAAGCGAGTTCAACCGCTTCTATATCCGGGCCCTGGCGCGCCGCGCCATCGAGGAGGGGATCGCCGACCTGGTGGTTTACCGCGCCAAGCCTGTGCAAAATCCGCGGCCCCAATCGGAGGCACTGATCGAGGCCACTCTGCCGCCACAGGATCTGCTTGCCGACCTGCGCGCCCATCCCGACGAGCCACCCACACTGGGTGTCCCTTCCGGACCCAACTCAGGGCTGAGCGTCCGCCTGCCGTAGGCAGACATATATCCTTTTGACAAGCGCATCGATTTGAAAGCCGTCTGGCATCCGATCCCCGGGATGCGAGACGGTTTTGATTCTCTAAATCCTTTGCAAGGTTATGAATGATAAGAGTTTAATATGCCAAAAAAACAAACTGACTCATCGACCGCCGAATCAAAAGTGATCACAAAGGATCAGATCTCAGCCGGAGGTGTTGCCTTCCGCCGTCTTGGATCAGAGATCCAAATGGCGATTGTTTCCGTCAAGCCCAGCTTGCGCTGGCAGCTGCCCAAGGGCATCGTGGACCCGGGCGAGACTCCGGAGGTCACGGCAGTCCGCGAAGTAAAGGAGGAAGCGGGTGTTGAAACAGAGCTGCTGAGATTGATCGAAACCATCGAATACTGGTATCAGAGTGACCAGTACGGCAAACGGATCCGCTATCACAAGTTCGTGCATTTTTATCTGCTCCAATATCAGTCAGGAGACGTGGCGAATCACGACCATGAGATTGAAGAGTCCGCTGGGTCAGCTTTGACGAGGCGGTCGAGATGCTCGCCTTCAAGAGTGAACGTAATGTGGTGGATAAAGCACAGGATATTATCAGGAAAATGTGAAGATACTTCAGGCCTGCGGGTTACGTATCTCATCAAAAAACGGTGTTCTTCTTTCTTCAACACACTTTGCTGCATAAAGATAAAGTGCCGCTGACCAGGTCTGCCAGTTCTGCCCCATAGGCTGGCCGTCCTGGGCTTTTAGCCATTCATTGAAGCCGTACTCCAAATCCTGATTAGAGCGAGATATTTGGAGTGCTTTGACAATCTCGGTAAGTGCCAGAAAGTTTTTCCTCAGCCAGTTGATAACGCCCGGCTGCAACCAGAGCCGCCACATAAAAACCCGCAATGAACGGCCAGATGCCGCCATTATGATATTCACCGGGCTTGTTAAATTTTTCATAGCGCGGGATACCAGTCCGGATCATCTGGCTGCACATAAAGGGAAAAAATTAGGTGGCAGATCAAGTGCCAGCAGCCCTTTTTGTTTCATATCCAGGCATTCGGCTTCGATCCAGTCGATCATCGCTCTCTGCGCGCTCTGGGAAGCTATGCCGGACAGAATGGCCAGGCTGTTTCCCAGCAGATCGAACCGCTCACTGCTATACAGTTTATAGGACCAGAAAGCATAGTAAGGCTTTGTCTGAACAACAAGGCCTTCATGAACATGGCGATGGATCACATCGCCCGTGATGGTAAAGTGCTTCATTGCATCGAGCAACTGACTGCTTGTTCATGATGTCCAAAGAGTCTCAGGTAACTATAGACAATGGTATTCACATACAGTCCATACCCCATTACCCATTGTTCATCGCGCCAGTCGCTGGTGGGCTGTTGCGCAACCAGGTAGCGGTCCGACAGGACTTTGATATGCCATCCAGGTCAAGGCTTTCTGAGCAGCTCTCCTCAGAAAATCATGTCCCCTGCAGCTTTCTAAAAATCCCAAGCGCCAGCAAAAATAATGGCGTGGTATCACTCGCACCCACATCTTCCGGGTCATGAACCAGGGAAGGGATGTGTCCGTGTTCCGTCTGGTTTCCGTGCCAGGGTTTCCAAAACCCTTTTGATACTTTTGAGTAAGGCCGGATTATCCGCCACGGCAATACCCAGGATCGAGAATCATCAGATCCCGGGTGTAAGGCTCGGGATATCCCCAGCCTGCGGTGCGGGGAAGCCCTGCGTAGGGACCCTCCATGTTATGGAGCAAGACTTTGACAGCCATTTGTCTGGCTTCTTCAATTTTCTGGCGCATGGAAGTTTGCAGTTTAAATCCGGCTCCGAACCATCGCATTCGAATGATCAACGGACGATCCTAATGAATACCCAGCTTTTCACTGATAATCTGGACAAACCGTCGGCCACAACACGGTAGTCGAAATTTTTAACAACCTGTCTCCGGAGCGCATGACCCATTTTCTCGCGCAAGTCTGGATCTGTCATCAGTGTCATAAAATAACTTGAAAGATCATCCACGTTGGCCCGATACTCAACCGTTCGCGGCGGGTCAAATACAATCTTGTGTTTCTCTGCAAAGCCCGATTCATCACCGACATCTGCTTCATGAAGAACAATTTCCTGGGCAACGCCTGCTAGAAATGCCGTCTCACCGTGGATCAATGTATCGAGCATCCCCATGGCCCGAATGCTGATGACCGGTTTGGCACATGCGCCCGCCTCGATCTGTGCCATGCCGAAGCCCTCCAGCCTTGATGGGGCGGCATAGATGTCACATGCACTAAGCAGGTAAGGCATAAAGATTCGAGAGTTGATACTTGTGACAAATTGAACTCTTTTATCAATTCCCAGCTCTTTTGCTAACTGGAGATCAATTTGGTTTTGATGCTCGGTCCGTTGCTGCGGCCATACTTTGCATATATATTTCCAGTCGGGCACCTTGTTTTGGATCTGGGCCAGGGCATGCATCACTTCCTGAGCCCCTTTGGAAGCAGCATCACCACCTACAGTTAGAATCATCAACTGTTCCCGTGCAACGCCGATCATGTCCCTGACAGCTTTGACTTTTGGATGATCCTCCTCCAGAGGGAAGAACATGTCCGTATCGCAGCCCACCGGCAGCACTTCAATATTGTCCCCTTTAATTCCATCCCGGATGTAAACATCCTTCACCCATTGGGATGTAACCAGGATCAATGGCAGGTCATTGAGGACATTCTGATAATTGGCGATATAGCCATCTGCCACAAACCAGGGGACCGGCTGGATGCCAAACTTCTGAGGATGGAGGACCAGATGAGGAGTGTAACCCCAGTAGCCAATACCTACCACAACGTCCGGCTTGAACCAGCGGTAATACCACTCCTTTTCCAAAGCGGATTCAAAATGAGCTGCATGCACATCCACCCCCAGGTTCCAGGAGGCCACGATGCAGCATATCTCCCTGAGTCGAAAGCCCGGCAGGGGGAGGTGGGTAATCATACAGCAGTAAAACTTTCATCTTGAAATACCTTCTTACTTAACCACTCTTGGGCATCTTTTGAATTGGTAAACCGCCAAAACGCCTCGGCATGTGGAGTTGTTTTGGCTTCAAATCCATTTTCATCGAAACCATATGTTTTTGTGATCAGGTCATATTTTTGTTTCCATGTATCGCCGGACAAGACCCGATAAATATGCGCAGACTTGATCGGCTGCGGAAGATAACGCTTTTCCCCATCCTGATATGCAAAAGTCCATAACTCAGCAGCCTGGATCTTCCCAGTGTACCAGAGTGAGATAATAGCTTCTCCAACTTCCTCATGTCTGCGATGGCGCGTGTACTCCCCGGCGGGATTGTGAGTGATGATCAGGTCGAACCGGCTGTGCGGAAGAGATTGCAAAACCGCAGCCTCGATTTCTCGTTTTTCCAGGGGAATTTGCTCCGGCCCATCGTCCAGGTCTTTCATTTTTCCTTCGGCTCCGAAGATTTTCAGCGCGTTGGAAAACCTGGGAGCCCGGTCCGGGTCGCTGCCCCGGCACATGGATAGAATGAACCAGCGCCAGGATGGCTGGCTCAAAATTGTTCCCCCCGCCCATAAGGTTTCGTCATCTGGATGCGCGACAACGACCGCAACAGACCTGGGCTTATTCCAACCTTCCATAGAATTGATTTTTATAATGTTTGCTTGTAGGAGAATTAATCCAGACTTACGTGAACATTAGTGAAAGGAAATACTTGTGTAATAGACTCGAAAGTGCGGGTGAAATTGTACCAGAACATATTAATTCGCGGATGCTATAATTTTTTTCATAAGATATTCATTTATAACTAAATAATCTCCAGGGAATCTTTCGCAGAGTACACTGCATTGACTTGGGGATTTTGCGTTCACAAAATCACTCTTTCCATATCCCAGAAAGAAGCATTGGACAAAATGCCAACCACCATTCTCGATGAAGCCCGCTTGTTCCTGGTAAATTTTCTCAAGGGCAGGCACAATGAGTTTGAAAGCAGACATCCCTGGAGAAGAGGCTGGGAATTTGCCGTTCTTCATTCCCTTCGCGTTGAGTCCTACACCCTGAGAATTCTGGCACGTGAAAACCATCCTCCATCCGAAGAGGAAGTGACCCTGATCCGCCTGGCTGCCATCCTGCATGATATCGGCCGGCTGGAAAAAAGAGACGAACATGCAAAGCTGGGAGCGGAAATCGCTAGAAGATGGCTCATCGAATCCCGAAGCTTTCCCCAGCGTGACAATGACATTGAACGAGTTGTGGAAATGATCGCCGATCATTCCAATAAGGCCATCCTTGAGCCTGACTTTTCCAAGGCTATCCTGAAGGATGCAGATACATTGGATGAAATCGGTGTCATGTCGATTTTCATGTCAGCCAACTCGGCGGAAAACCACTCTCCGTTTTTCTTTTATGACCTCCGACAAAAGCTGATCGATTTTGAGATCCCTTTTTGCGACAGGAAACTGGCTATTCTGAACACCAATGGAGCAAAAGCGATTCTGAAAGCAAAGAAAGCCTTCGTGGAATCCTTTCTCGCCCAGCTCACGGATGAGCTGCAGGCGGACACTGATATTGTGCAAATGCTGTTTGAGATTTCGAAAAGTGGCAATGGTGGAGGAAAACAAGAAGATGGATGACATTACTGACATTGCGGCCTTCTACAATAATGACCCGGAAAGAGAACACGGCCGTTTGGAGCGGCATCAACTCGAGTATGACCTTACCTGGCGTTATTTGACTCAATATCTTCCCCTCCAGGGACGGATTCTGGAAATCGGAACTGGGACAGGACGATATACCCTTGGATTGGCAAAACGGGGTTATTTGCTCACTGCCGTCGATATGTCTGAAAAGCTCCTTGAAATAGGGCGGAAAAGGATCGCAGAGGAAGGGCTGGAAAAACAGGTACACTTTGTATTGGCAGACGCCCGTGATCTCAGCGAGATCACTGAGAGGAACTTTGATGCCGTTTTGGTCATGGGTCCTTTCTATCATCTGGTGGAAGAAGTCTGATCGGAAAGTGGCGTTGAAAGAAGCGGCTGACCAGCTAAAAGATGGTGGCATCCTATTTTCATCGTTTCATCAGCCGCTTTGGAATCATGGGGGATTTAATCAGGAACGTTCCGGGATGGGTCCAGGATCAGGCAGAAGTCCGATCGATCCTGGAGATGGGCAAAAACCCCGGTCACATTCGCGGTAGTGGATTTCGCGGCTATTTTGCACAAATTTCCGAGATTGCACCGTTGCATGAATCCTGCGGATTCGAAACTTTAACCATAGCCGGTGTGGAACCTGCGATCTCTGCAGATGATGAGAGTTACAACAAGCTGGAGGGAAATGCAGCGCCGGCTGTGGCTGGACCTATTTTATAGGATCAGTACAGAGCTTTCCATCATTGGGGCATCCAGGCATATTCTGTATATTGGAAGAAAAAGGAAAGTTTGATCTGGCGGCCTGGTTAAAAGATTAACGTATTCAATATATGAAACTTCCAAAGCGCTAAACCAAAACGGCGCTTCGGAAGTTTTCTTAAAGGAAATTTACCGCCAGGAGTAGAAGACTCCCTTATTGGACATCCACGCCCGTGAAACGGGCCAGTAATTTATGCATCAGGGCAAATGGAAGGATCAGCAGGATGTGCACAAAATTGCTCAGTCCAAAAATAGCGGCGACAAAGCCAAAAAAGTTGCTCACAGACGGGGCAAGAGTATTCAACATCCACGGTCCGGCGCCGAACAGCAGGGTGATCGCGAAATCAAAATGCCGATCGAGAGCAGCAGCTCCAGCCAGGCATGGCGGTCCGACTCGGAGGGCATCATTGTGCTGCTGACTGCAAACACAAGGTAAAACCATAAATAAAAATCCTGCACATTCGGCAGGGCGCGCATCCCCATCCAGAACAGGTTGAGCTGTCCATTGCGCAGCACGTCCCACAGGATGCGCATCTCAAAATGCTCGATGGCCACATACGCCATAAAAAGCGTCCCGGCAATGAGCGGTGCGGCGCCGATCAGGGAATCGCGCACAATATCCGATCTGGCAGTCTCAACGTACCCGAGCTGCAGGCGTCCATTAGGCAGGGAGCGCGGCAGCAACGAGAAATGTCCCGTTGGCACCCGCAGGATCTTGGCCATGATGAAATGACTGGACTCATGCAGAAAAACACCCGGCAAAAAGATGATCGAAAATATCCCCATGGTGATATTGACATCCCGGGACGCAATCAACAGCACTGACTGGATCTCACGATGCAAAAGCCGCTGAAGCAGGATCAGCGGCACAAGCATGATGATGAACCAGAATAATCCGGAGAGTTGGGTCATGATTTGGACGACACCTGCACTTGCGCCAGGTGCAAGTGTGGACGATGGACCATAGACAATGGTCCATCGTCCATGGTCAATGGTTCACGGATCTATCGTCCTGAAATTGCTTTTGTGATCGCCACGAACTCATCCGGCTTGAGGCTTGCACCGCCAACGAGCGCGCCGTCGATGTCTGGGTAGGCAAAGAATTCGGCTGCATTGGCCGCTGTTACTGATCCGCCATAGAGGATTCGGATCGCCTCAGCGCCGTCAGATCCGAACAGCTCGCTCAACGCCGGACGAATGACTTTCTGGTGGACATCATTTGCGTTTTCGCCGCTGGAGGCTTTCCCCGTCCCGATCGCCCAGACCGGCTCGTAGGCGACAATGATCTTTGCCGCGTCCCCGGAGGCAATCCCAGCCAGGCCCGACTTGATTTGGCGTTGAACCACCTCCGCCGTCAGCCCAGCCTCGTACTGCTCAAGGGTCTCCCCAACACAAACGATCGGGATGAGTCCCGCTTTGAAGGCCGCGAACAGTCTTGCGGTTTACGGTCTCATCGGTCTCACCAAAATAGGTGCGGCGCTCCGAGTGACCGATAATGACATACTTGCAAAATTCCCTGATCATATTCGCCGAGACTTCGCCCGTGAACGCGCCCTTCTCCTCCCAGTGCATATTCTGCGCGCCGACGCCGATGCTGCTGCTCTCAAGCATATAGGCAACAGCCATCAAGGACATATATGGCGGGCAAAGTACTTTTTCCACGCCGGCAATTTCACCCAGGGGCATGCTCATCGTGGAGACCAGCTCGCGCGCTTCGGCGACGGTCTTGTTCATCTTCCAGTTTCCAGCAACCAGTGGTGTACGCATATCGAATATTCCTCTCTATGATGAAGACAACGATCCCTGAGGGATGTTGGAATTTTATCAGCCCGCGAACTGAAATACGAATCCCGAAGAGATGACATGTGCGGATTATGTCACCCCTTCGGGGTGAATCTATCGGATCTTATTTTCCAGGCAAATTTCACCCCTTGGGGGTTTTGTTTTCAAAGGCATACGTCCTCGCCTGACGCAGATGCCAATGGATCCGAGCTATTTATCGTTCAGCGCAGCAACGCCGGGCAGTTCCTTGCCTTCCAGGAATTCCAGGCACGCGCCGCCGCCGGTGGAGACGTGCGTCATCTGCTTGGCGACACCGGCCTTCTTCACCGCGCTGGCGCTATCGCCGCCGCCGATGACGGTGGTCGCGCCGATTTCGCCAGCAGCTTCGCGATGGCAAATGTGCCTTCGGCGAACTTCGGCATCTCGAAGACGCCCACCGGACCGTTCCAGACGACCAGCTTTGGCGCCTTCCAGCTCGCGCTGAACAGCTCGAGCGTCTTGGGGCCGATGTCCATCATGCGCCAGCCGGCGGGGACCTTGTCCACATCCACGACCTGGCTGTTGGCTTCGGCGTCGAACTTGTCGGCGATCACCGCATCCACCGGCAGCATCAGCTTGTCGCCGGATTTCGCCAGGATGGACTTGGCCGTCTCGATGCGAGCCTGCTTCCACCAGGCTGTCCTGCATGTTGATAGCCCTTCGCCGCGAGGAAGGTATTCGCCATGCCGCCGCCGATGATCAGCTTGTCGCCTTGGAAAGCAGGTTCTCGACGACCAGGATCTTGTCGCTGATCTTCGCGCCGCCCAGAATGGCAATGTAGGGATGCTCGGGATTCGCAATCGCGCGCCCGAGATATTCCAGTTCCTGTTCCATCAGGAAGCCGGAGACGGCCGGCAGGAAACGGGCAATCCCTTCCGTGGAGGAATGCGCGCGGTGCGCGGAACCAAACGCGTCGTTGACATACACATCGCCAGCGCGCCATCTGCTTGGCCAGCTCGAGATCGTTCTTTTCCTCTCCCTTGTGGAAGCGGGTGTTCTCCAGCATCAGCACTTCGCCCGGCTTGAGCTCCTTCGCCATCGCTTCCACTTCGGGGCCAACGCAATCGGGCGCCATCTTGACGGGCTTTCCCAAAAGTCCAGCTAAACTTCCGAAGCAGGCTTCAGGCTGAATTCCGGATCTGGACCGCCCTTGGGGCGGCCCAGATGACTCATCAGAAGCAGCGACGCGCCCTGATCGAGCACATACTGGATCGTCGGCAGCGCGGCCTTGATGCGCTTGTCGTCGGTGACCTCGCCATCGGCCATCGGCACGTTGAAGTCCACGCGCATGAAGACGCGCTTGCCCTTGAGGTCGATATCTTTTACAGTTTTCTTGTTCATGAATTGCTCCAGGTACGAAACAGGTATATATGAAAACAGGTACACAGGTCTGTTGAGACTTGTGTACCTGTCTGCCTGTTTACGTGTCTACCTTATCTACAGGCTCTTTGCCATCAACGCGGCGAGATCGGCGGTGCGGCACGCTGTAACCCCATTCGTTGTCGTACCAGGTGACGACCTTGATGAAGTCGCTCTTTTCCTTGCCGAGCACCAGCGTGAACGGCAGGTCAACCGAGGAGCGAGTGAGGATCGCCCTTGTAAGTCGATGCTGACCAGCGGCTCATCCACGGCCTGCAGGATGCCCTTGAAGCGCGGTTCCGGCGGCGGCCTCGCGGAAGCCTGGCGCAGCTCTTCGGTGGTGGTGGCCTTTTCAAATCTCAGCGGTGAAGTCCACGACAGAGACCGTGGAGGTGGGCACACGCAAGGAATAGCCGTCGAACTTGCCCTCCAGATCGGGGATGACCAGCGCCAAGGCCTTGGCCGCGCCCGTGGTGGTCGGGATGATGTTCAGCGCGGCAGCGCGTGCGCGGCGCAGGTCCTGTGCGGCAGGTCGAGGATCTTCTGGTCGTTGGTGTAGGAGTGGATGGTGGTCATGAAACCGCGCACGATCGTGAACTTGTCATGCACAACCTTGGCCGCCGGAGCCAGGCAGTTGGTGGTGCAGGAGGCATTCGAGACGACGTGGTGATTCGCTGGGATCATACTTGTCCTCGTTGACGCCCAACACGATGGTCAGGTCTTCGCCTTCGGCGGGAGCGGAGATGATGACCTTCTTGGCGCCGCCCTTGATGTGGTTGACTGCGCCCTTGACCGTCTTGCCCTTCTTGTTCACGCCATCTTCCTTGATGGTGAACAGGCCGGTGGACTCGATGACGATATCGACGCCCAGGTCGCCCCACGGGATCTTGCGCCGGATCGGTCTCCTTGAAGGCGCGGACTTTCACGCCATCGATGACGAGCCCGTCATCCGCGACTTCCACTGTGCCATTGAAGCGACCGTAGTTCGAATCGTACTTGAGCAGGTGCGCCATCGTCTTCATGTCACCGATGTCGTTGAACGCCACCACTTCAAGTTCATTTGGATACATATCGCGGATCGCCTTAAGCACCTGCCGACCAATGCGGCCAAAACCGTTGATACCGACTTTTGTTGCCATTTCAATCCTCCGAGATTAGAGTATTTGTGATGAAGAAAACTAAGTGATTCTATCACAAGGGCCTGGCTGAAGAAATAATGACGAATGTAATATCCGGTCTCAACCAAGTGGGCCGGTATATTCGTTGAAGATCTCCACAAGTGTTGCAGCCAGCTTTAGTCGAGTTATGCCGCCAGGGATGACTTTCATCGGCAAGGTCGGCACAGTGGGTGCGTGAATCGGCCAGCGTTTTTTCATCGGCGTGCACGAACTGGGACCCCTGATTGAGCTGGCCCTGATAATTATCATTGCACAGGATCACATCGAAAACGGCGTCACCCACATGCTCCTCCAGGGCGCGGACATGGTCGTAGCAGGTGTAAACATCTGTTTCGCCTGCCTGGGTGGCGATATTGCACACGTAGACCTTTACTGCGCGGCTGGCTGTGATCGCACCGAGCAGATCCTTCACCAGCAAATTTGGCAGCAGGCTTGTGTAAAGACTGCCCGGCCCCACCACGATCATATCGGCGTTCAAGACTGCCTTCAGCGTGGGAGGAAAGGCCGGCGCGTCGTTCGGCTCCAGCCAGACCCGGCGGACGCGGCCCGCCATCTGGGGGATGCGGCTCTCCCCCTCCACCCGAACCTGGTTCAGCGAATTGGGCAGTTCCATATCTGCAACCAGCCGTACATCGTGCAGCGTGGAAGGGAGTACGCGCCCGCTCACGGAAAGCACCTTGCCTGATTCCGCGATGGCCGACTCGAAGCTTCCGGTAATATCTGCCAGAGCAGTGATGAACAGGTTGCCGAAGGAATGACCATCCAGCCCACCAGCGCCGCTGAAGCGGTAGCGGAATAAATGGGTAAGCATCTGCTCATCATTCGACAGCGCAGCCAGACAGTTGCGAATATCGCCGGGTGGCAGAATGCCAAAGGTCTCACGCAGGCGTCCCGACGAACCGCCATCGTCTGCCACGGTGACGATGGCAGTCAATTTCCTGGTATAGATCTTCAGCCCGCGCAGCAGTGTGGAGAGTCCATGCCCGCCACCAATGGCAACAATGCGCGGTCCCCGCTCGAGCTGGCGGAAACTGGTCAGCTCGTCCACCACATTTCGCCCGGGCCGTATGAAGGGACGCAGGAGTGAACGGTTGAGGCGCAGGATCCCGTAACGTAACCAGACCCACCCCAATCCCGGCAAAGATAAATATCCGCAGCTCACGCGGGCAGGAAGCTCAAGGACGGCATAGAACAGGATCGTGAGAAGGATATTATTGCTGGATTGCGTTCGATAAATCTCGAGCAGGAAAAGAGCCAGCCCCAACCCCAGCATGGTAATGCCAAGCAAAACCAGCAAGAACCAGCGCTTCACCCCGAGGCCGGGCTGGAACCAGCGTGTCAGACCGCGTGAAATTTTGGATAAAATTCTCCCTTAGACGTTGTCGTACCCATACGAAGAGTGTAGCAGGGAGAAAGATAAGAGTCAATCGGCGCCCAATGTCCGAAAATAAGCCCTGGGTTATAATAGGAGTATGAGCCTCATTGTAGCTGTAGATATCGGCGGAACCCAAATCCGTGCCGCTGCATATGAACCCAACAGCATCACCCCTTTCGCCCAGAAAAAAACACGTACCCGTACAAGCGAACCGGGTGTGTTTGACCGCCTCGTCAGACCGATTGAAGCCGTTTGGCAGCCCGGGAAATGTGGATGCCATCGGGATCGCGTCTCCAGGGCCTCTCGATCCGCACACCGGAACCATTTTGGATACCCCCAATATCACTGAATGGGTGAATTTTCCTGTGGGTCCACGCTTATGCGAAACCTTCGGCGTGCCTGTCTATCTGGATAATGATGCCAATATGGCCGGGCTGGCCGAATGGCAGTATGGCGCAGGCAGGGGTCATGATGACCTTGCTCTACCTGACGGTCAGCACAGGGATCGGCGGAGGCGTCATCAGTAATGGCCATCTCCTGCAGGGATTTCGCGGCATGGGCAGCGGAGCTGGGTCATATTATCATCGACCCGAACGGGCCTCTCTGCGGCTGCGGGCATCAAGGACATTTGGAAGCATTTCCCTCCGGGCCTGCCATTGCCCGTTATGTCGCGAACAGATCAAGGCGGGACAAAAATCATCGCTTCCCGCCCACCCAAAGCCCACAGCCGTTCAAGTGGCCGAAGCTGCCCGTGACAGGGGACGCGCTTGCAATCTCCGCATTTGAGCGGGCAGGCTACTATCTAGGGATTGCAGTGGCAAACTATCTCGCCACCTTTGACCCCTCCATCCTGATCTTTGGCGGTGGTGCTTCCCAGGCGGGCGATCTTTTATTCCTGCCCTTCCAGAAAAGTTTGAAAGAACATGTATTCCATCCGCACTATCTGGATGACCTGATCATTACAAAAGCTGCACTCGGCGACGACGCGGGACTGCTCGGTGCACTGGCTCTGGCAAGACTTGCCCTCGAACAGGATGAGAGGCAGACGAGCCGATGAAAAAAGTGTTTGTACTCCCGCCGCCCATCTGGCTGGCAACGAAGTGGTGGACAGCAGAAACGGCATGAGTTGATTCTCAGCAACAGAATCAATCTCCGGCTTTCAAAGCCGCGTGGCGCCAGCTTTTAATTTCTCCCCAAACAATTTCCCTATTTAATCACCGGGCGCCACGAAACGTCCCATAATCTGCGATTTGTAAGATAAGGAGTAAAACATGCTTAAAAATTAATGTTCAGGATCCCAATTCACGGGTTCTGATTGAACGCGAGTCAAATAAGGAGGAGAGAATGCCGAAGCTGAATGTTCCGGGACCCAAGGCACGAGCAATCATTGAACGCGATAAAAAAGTGATCTCTTCCTCCTACCCGCGTGGTTATCCATTTGTGATGGACCATGGCAAGGGTGTCGAAGTGTGGGATCCGGACGGCAACCGCTTCCTTGATTTTATGTCCGGCATTGCCGTGCTTTCCACCGGCCATGCCAATCCACGTGTTGTGAAGGCAGTGCAGGATGCTGCCGAAAAGTTCCTGCACATTTCATCAGACTTCTATCATGAAGGCTGGGTGCGGCTAAGCGAGAAACTGGATGAGATCGCACCGTTCGAGGAAGGCGCCAGAACCTTCCTGACCAATTCGGGGACAGAATCAGTGGAGACCGCGATCAAGCTTGCCAAGTATCACACCCGGCGCCATAACTTTATCGGCTTCTCCGGCGCGTTCCATGGACGCACCATGGGAGCCGTTGCTTTTACCGCCAGCAAGCCGCACTACCACCGCGGCTTCTATCCGCTGATGCCGGGTGTCACCCATGTCCCGTTCCCGGATCCGTATCGTCCCATCTTGAATCAGAAACCCGGGGAGGATTACGGCGAAACGGTGGTCCGCTATATCGAAGAGGAAGTCTTCGGACACAACGTCCCCGGGGATGAGGTTGCCGCTATTCTTGTGGAACCAATCCAGGGCGAGGGCGGATACGTTGTCCCAGCGGCCGGATTCTTCCCTGCCTTGCGCAAGCTATGTGATAAATATGGGATCCTGCTGATCGCGGACGAAGTCCAAAGCGGCATGGGCCGGACCGGTAAGTGGTGGGCCATCGAACATTTTGGGGTCGAACCGGACATCATCACTTCTGCCAAGGGCATTGCCTCCGGCCTGCCGCTGGGCGCGTGCATCGCGCGTGAATTGGTCATGACATGGACCAAAGGCACCCACGGGAATACTTTCGGCGGCAATCCCATTTCCTGCGCGGCCGCGCTCGCCACGATAGAATTGCTTGAAGAGCAGTATCTTGCGAACGCTGAAGAAACAGGACAATATACCATCGATTGCCTGGAGGAGATCCAGGCGCGGCACCCGTCCATCGGCGAAGTGCGCGGCCGGGGCCTGATGATCGGCGTCGAGTTTGTCAAGGACAAGGGTACGCGCGAGCCAAATGAAGAGATCCGCAACTCCATTGAAGGAATCGGGTTCGAGCATGGACTTCTCCTGCTCGGTTGCGGCAAATCCACCATCCGCCTTGTCCCGCCACTCTGCATTACCAGACAGGAAGTGGATGAGGGTCTGCAAATCTTCGAACAGGCCATTACAGACGCTGAAGAAGAGCAGGGTCTACTGTAATCCATAGCCAGGACAAAAAATCGCCTCCATGTCGGAGGCGATTTTTTGTTGCTGGTTCCCAGCTGAAGCTATTCCCACGCAACGCTGACCAGCAGCGCCCGCACCAGGATGCGATTTTAAGTAGGTGTTCGTTTTGGGATCATAATCCTTGCAGGTGACGAGGGTCAGCCAGGTTTTTTCCTCATGCTTCATCATCGATCTGTCAGTAGGCTCCACAACGTTATTTGTCTGCACGGCAAACATGTATTTCTGTCCGTAGGCATGGACAATGATCTTGTCGCCATATTTGAGCTTGTTCAAATTGACGAACGGACCCGGCAAACCGCTGGAGAGATATACGTGGCTGGTCAGCACGCTGTTGCCGTTCCAGGATGGGAAGGCGCTTCCCTGCAGCCAACCGGCCTGATCCTCCAGCCAGGCGACATTCCAGGTACCATTCCGCTTCGGCACGCCAACGATCGAGATATTCACTCCCAGGGATGGGATTTCAAGCATGACATCGCCCTCCGCCAGGTAGGCTTCGTGCGGGACGTTGCTCATGTCGGTGACCACGCCAGGCTGGAATCCTGTATCAGGAATGAGGGAGATTCGCGTTGGAATCTGGCTTGGGTGTAGGCTTTGGCTTGGGATTTGTGCCTATATTGATTGTCACCTCGTCCAGATCATCCTCATTGGGATCGTTATTATTTGGCGTGGAATCGGGATCGATCAGCGAGGAGGCTGTGATCTCTGAGATCTCTGCCCGGCAATGCATCCCTCAGGATCGTTTGGCCATTTGCAAATATGGCCGAGCCTCTGCCTGCATTCGTGACGGCGATCGTCCAGTTGAATGACGAGCCCCGTGGAATGCTCCCGTTCACATTATTCGTCTTTGCCATGATCAGGTCAGGCAGGTTCGCTATGATCACCTGGATATCTTCGCCAGTGCTTGAAGCAGGATCATATTGCGTACTGCTTGTCCCGTTGCCGGTCGTACGAGTCGGGTCGGTATAAGTTGCTGGCGCAGGATTCTGATAAGTCCCTGCAGGCACAGACGAGGCAATATCCACACTCAACGTGATCTGGACTGGCTTCCTCCCGGGATGTCGAATGTACCCCACGCAGCTGTTGGGGTTCCGGCAGCCGGATTTATGGTTGCCACACGCGTCGCGCCCCGGAAAGGTTTACTGCAGTCGTCGATGCATAGGAAAAGCCGGGCGGCAGAACATCAGACAACGAAAAACCAAGGGCCGTCCCTTGATTGGCTGGGATCGAGCCAACAATCGTATATTCACCCCATGAGCGGTAAGGAACCTGGAAGAGGTTCAACTTTTCAAAATGCTATCCTTTTAGGCCTATGAAATCAGAGACCCTCCGGAGGGTCTCTGATTTCATACTTTTTTATAGAACAGACCTATTGATCAGACTGTCCAATACCAGACCAGAATCTCTATCTTCTGTCTTATTGCTGATCTACCTTCCGTTTGAGGAAATATTCTTCATGGTAATGTCCTCCCAGTCAACGCCGATCAGCGCTGCCCGCACCACCGTTCGAGTCAGGTAAGTGTCAGTCTTCTCATCGTAGTCTCTGCAGGTGACCAGTGTCAACCAGGGGTTTTCCTCGTGCTTCATGACCGAGCGGTCAGTCGGTACGACCGACATGCTTGTCTGCACGACAAAGGTATACTTCTGTCCGAATGCATGGACAATCACCCTATCGCCATATCTTAATGTTGATCAAATTAATAAACGGACCCGGCTGACCGTTGAACTTATAGACATGCGCCGTGAGTACGCTGTTTCCGTTCCAGGAGGGGAAGGCGCTTCCTTCCAGCCACCCGGCCTGGTCTTCGAGCCAGGAGACGTTCCACGTCCCATCCCTCTTCGGCACACCCACGATCGGGATCTTGACTCCCAGAGACGGAATTTCAAGGGTGATATCGCCTTCTGCCAGATAGGCTTCATGCGGCACATTTTTCATATCTGTCACAACACCCGCCTTGAAACCGGTCACCGGGATAAAGAAACCCGCAGCTGTGCCGCCTCCTGCAGGTTTGTTTTTACTTCCACCGCCTCCATTGCCGCTATCAGGTTTAGCGGTTATTGTAAGTGTAGCCGTAGCTGGCTCATTATTCTGTGTATTGGGATTTGCCCTCAAACCACCAGCTGGAATCGTATTTAGATAATCTCCGGATTTGCTTCCTGTAATACTCACCTGGATTGTGCACTCTGAATTGCCAGCCAATAAGCCATTCTGCAATTCGATCAGCTGGGTTCCAGGGGCGGCTGTTAACGTTCCACCGCAGTTGTTCACGGGCGGGGGGCTGTGAGGCGATTGTCAGACCATTGGGTAGTGTGTCTGTCATTCCCATCTGAACTAGCTCGATAGTTCCAGTGTTCTTAATGGTAATTGTCAGCATGGAGGTGGAGTTAGCCGAGATGGGATTAGGCGAGAAGGCTTTGCTCACACTCGCGCCCGGCAGATTGGTCAATGAGGCTTCCACAGGATCCGCATTCGTAACACGCTCCGCAGTAGTTACCGCACCTGCTGGGATGGTATTAGTTAGATTCCCATTTACAGACATGGTTGCACTGAGGGTCAGGGTACATCTTGACAAAGGCGGGAGACTGCCCCCGCTAAAGGAAAAGGAATTACTGCCGGCAGTCCCAGTCAGAGTTCCTCCGCATGTTCCTACATCAAAATTTACCGGGTTGGCAAGAACCATTTCGGGCGGCATATTATCGGTGAAGGCGATCTGCGTCAGTGGAGTAGTACCGGGATTAATTAAATCCACACTCATCGTGGAGGATGCACCACCCGTGACGAGCAACGGATCAAATCCTTTTACCAATTCAATTGCCAGGGAAGTCGGCTGCGTTATATTAAGTGTTGAGGTAAGGTTTGCTGATGGACGGCGATTTTGATCATTTGTGATGTTTCCAGGGGGAATCACATTTGGATAGCTGCCTCCTACAGTACCCGTCACGTAAACATCGATCCGGCATTGTTGCCCTGCCAGGATCGTGCCGTTCGTCAATGAAATGGAAGGTGCTCCTGTGGGGGCATTGAATACCATGGGAGGTGTCGAACCACAACCGGTCACCGCCGCCGGTGTTGAATTACTCACAGAAATGCCTTGTGGCAGATTGTCTGTGATCGAGTAATTGGTAAGGTCCGTATCTCCTGGAGCCCTGACATCGATTCTCAATCTGGAATTACCTCCTGCAGGAATAGAAGAAGGTGAGAAAGATTTTGAAGCCAGGAGCTCAGTGCCAGAGAAAGTCACAGTGGCATTTGCCGGTTGGTTATTTCCAATCCCTTGATCTGTCGTGAGCCCACCTGTCGGAATGGTGTTCCTAGCGGTTCCGGATGGCGTGCCTGGCGGAACAGTAACAGGAATCCGGATCTCACAGCTACCAACGTTTGTCGGGCTCCCGGCAGGAATGGTGCCACCTGTGAGGGAGACAGAATTCGTTGTTGCGGTTAAATTACCACCGCAGGTGGTCGTTGGGGTACCGGCGACAATGAGCGGCGGGGATGGCAAATTATCGGTAACATTTACACCCGTATAGGGGGTATTTTTTGGGTTTTGAAGCGTGATAATCAAAGTAGTAGTTTGACCAACATTAAATGTGGAAGGTGAAAACCGTTTCGATAAGCCGATCTCCTGAACATTTAATTGGGTAGTTGCAGGCGAAGGATTGGTCATTCCCTGTGCTGTATTGAGAGCATTGGCAGGAATGGTATTAGTGTAAGATCCTTGCACATTGGATGTCACAGACACCGTAATAGAGCAGGTTGAGGACGGTGCAATGGTCCCGTTATTCAGCGTAACGGAGGTGCCTCCAGGATTAGCAGTTAATGAAGCGGCTCCTCCACAACCTGCCAGGGTGGGTGAGACCGGATTAGCCAGAAAGACATTGGCAGGAAGAGAATCAGTCAGCGAGGCTTGGGTAAGACTTGTACTCAGCAGATTGTTCCTGATGGCAATTGTTAGACGGCTGGTTGCCCCGGCAAATATCGTACCCGGACTAAAGCTCTTGCTCACAGAAGGTGTTGGCCTTCCAGTTACGTTGAGAGTCGCACTGGCTGGACTGGTATTACTGATGTTCGTGCCTCCCCCAGTGGAACTAAGAGCACCCACTGGGATGGTGTTGATCAAACTTCCCGGGGTGACCGAAGTTACGTTGACAGAAACAGTACACGATCCCGGTGTCGAACCGGATTGGGCGGGAACCGTTCCACCACTCAAGGTTATGGAGGTGCTGGTTGTGGAAACGTTTCCCCCACAGGTATCTGTGATGCCCGCCGGGCTGGCAACTCTAAGACCAGGCTGTACCCCAACCAAATTATCTGTCCAGGATGCGTTGGTCAGCATAAATATATTGGGATTAAAAATGGTTATGCTGAGAACAGATATATCGCCAGCCAAAATGGAGATCGGTGTAAATTTCTTATTGATCTCGGCCGGCAGGCTGATCGCCTGAGCATATGCTGTTTGATTCGAAGTCCCCATGATGGCTACTAACAAAGTTACTATAAGGAAAGGTATCAGTGATTTGCGGATTTTTAATCCTATGAGTGTTACATGATGAAGAATTAATAATCAAAAAGACCCGATCCACCTGTTGATGACAACTGATCGGGAGCAGACAATCTTTTAAAGCAGTAACAATTTGATAATAACCGCCAACTTATTTCGCATATTGAAAGAATGAAGCACAGTCATGTTTATATCCTTTCCAACACTCTCATGAAGATGCAATACGGCACCGAGACAACCCCACTACCAGAGAGGCGGTAAAGAATCTCCACCTTTCAATTCTGTAAGGATTTTAGTATTTTGCAATGAAATTGTCAATCAAAATCGGCTTAAATTTGTTATCCTTAAGTGTTTGGAGTTTCATGACGTAACCGGTAATCTTTGGTTACATCATGAAACTCCATTTGTAGACAGCCTTTCCCCGAATAAGTCATCCCCGCGCTTCATGAATTTATGGCTCGATTCTGACGTCGACCAGCCTGGCTCGCACAGCAACCCGCTGAAGATAGGAATTCGATTTCACATCGTACTGGTCGCAGGTGATCAGGGTCAGGTACGCTTTATCCAGATGCTCAAGTGCGGTCGTGTTACCCGGCTCAATAGTCTGCCTGGAGACTACCTGATAAGTGTACCGGTAGCCGGAGTTGTAGACATAGACAAATTCGCCGGCTCCCAGATACTTCAGCTTCGAAAAGACGCCCGGTTTTCCATCCGCATTGACCACATGGGCGGTAAGGACGCTGTTGCCACTTCGAGTGGGATAGGCCGTCCCATTCAACCAGCCCACCTGGGCTTGCAGCCAGGAGATGTTCCAGCCTCCATCCTGGATCTGCACTCCCACGATGGAGGTGTTCACACCAATGACAGGGATCTCCATATGCAGCCCGGTCATATCATATTGCGGACGTGTGATCCCGTTCAATGGGGTGAGAATATTCGGCGCAAAACCTGTAACCGGGATAATAAATCCGCTTACCGTCTGTCCCGGGGCATTCTGTCCTCCTCCGCCCTCCTCCCCCTCCGCCAGATGAACCGCCAGTCACCTCCAGTGTATCCGTTGTGGAATCATGATTTGTCGCGCCCTCATTGGAGGTCAGGCTGCCCGCCTCAATGGTGTTTGTATAGCTTCCTACGATGTTCCCTGTCACAGGGACAACAAGAGTACAGGTGGCGTTGAAATCGAGGGCACCGTTCACGAGCTCGATCATTTGAGTCCCTGCCACCGCAGTCAAGGTTCCCCCACAAGTATTCGTGGGGGCCGGCGAGTTGGCTATTAACAGGCCAACAGGCAGATCTCCCGGGAGGTCATCTCTAAATCCCATACCGGTCAATGCAGCTGTGCCTGTGTTTCGAATGGTAAAGGTGAGCTTGGAGACTTTCCCGGCAGCGACCGTGTTGGGAGAAATCGCCTTGCTGATACTGGCACCTGGCAGGTTGGTCAGGGACGCCTCCGCTGGCTGGGAATTGGTCACACCCGCCAGCGTTGTGACTGCATCTGCAGGCAGCACGTTTGTAAGATTGCCGTTGACCGTCATTGTTACACGGAGAGTTAAGGTGCAGGTCGCACCGGCACCCAGACTTCCTCCACTATAGGCAAAAGAGCCTTCGCCGGCGGCTGCAGCCAGCGTACCACCACAATCCCCGACGGATGGATTGGGGGGTCCGCAACAAGCATTCCGGATGGCATCGCATCCGTAAAATTGATCCCATCCAATGGGACATTATTAGGATTTATCAGTTCGAAACTTTAAGGTGGAGGCAGAACCACCGAAAACCGTTAGAGGATCAAATCCTTTAACAATGGCAATATTCAAACTCCCAATGACAAGGTTTGCCTGTGCCGGGTCGGTGGGATTGAGTACAGTATTTGTCCCCTGAAGCGTCCCGCTGGCGTTTTCAATAGGGATTCGATTTGTCCGCGTGGTAAGGGCACCTATGCCCTGTACATCCACCCGGATCGTACAGGTTCCCGGGATATCCTGCACCTGGGCAGGGACTGTCCCCCCTGTCATTGTAATGGTTTGTGACCCGGGGGCAGCATCCACTACTCCACCCTCGCAAGTTGTACTGACATTTGGGGTGGGTGCAACAATGATTCCATTTGTTGCATCTCCCGGAAGTGGATCGGTAATGGAAGTATTGACCAGCGGGCTGGTATTCCTATTCTCCAGGGTGATCCTTAAAGTTGAAATACCACCCGGTATGATAGCCGGGGGAGTAAACGATTTGTTGATCGTGAAATTGCTGACCGCTATGACGGTCAGGTCAGCTGTAACATTATTCGGGATTGTCTGGTTTTCATTGTTGGTAATATCCGAGGGCTGGATGATATTGGTATGGACGCCGAGTGTGCTGCTGGTAACATAAACATTGATCTGGCAGGTCGTCCCTGCACGGATGGTCCCATTTGTCAGCGACACAGATGTTGCCGTGGTAACAGCCGTGATCGTAGCCGAACTGCCACAGTTATTCTGTGTGGCAGGTGAGGAATTGCTGATCGTTACATCGGGTGGCAGATGATCCACAATGGAAAAATTCGTCAGGTCCGTATCGGCCGGGGCGGGGATATTAATCCGCAGCCTGGAGTTGTCTCCCAAGGGAATGGTGGACGGTGAGAATGCTTTACTTGCCGAGATGCCCGCGCCCGTTTGATAGACCTGCACTCTGGCGGTTGCAGAAAGTCCATTCGTAATTCCCTGGTCCGTGACCAGGGCTCCTTCCGGAATGGTGTTTGTATAACTAGCTCCGGAGGCATCGGCTGGGGTTGTGACTTGAACGGAGATGGTACAGGTGCCGGGTGCCGCGGGAGTGCCGGGTGGGACCCTTCCATTTGTCAGGGTGACGGTGCGCGGCGGCGTGATCGAAACAGTTCCGCCACAGGTCGTCGCGGCAGATCCGGAAATAATGGACAAAATATTCCCCGGCAGAGTATCGGAAATCCGAACGCCGGTGTAGGACGAGCTCGTGGGATTGCGCAGGGTGATCGTCAGGGTTGTTGTTCCGCCCGCCTGAAAGGTGGAAGGGTCGAATACCTTGCCCAAACCGATATCCTGGACATTGAGATTGGCCGAGGCAGGCGAACCATTCGTGACTCCCTGTCCGGTTTGCAGGTCGTTCGCCGGAATTGTATTTGTATAAATGCCAGAAGTTGCTAGCATGTTACATTGACCCGGATCGAACAGGTTGAATTTGCCAGGATCACCGCATTGTTCAGCACAATAGAGGAACCACCAGCAGTCGCCGTTACTGCAGCAGAATCGCCGCAGTTCGAAAGCGTGGCGGAAACCGGATTTGCCAGGACGACACCCGAGGGAAGCGAATCGGTGATCGATGCCTGGGTCAACTCGTGTCGAGATCATTGTTCCGGATGCGGATCGTCAGCTGGCTCGTTTGTCCAACCAGCATGGTATTGGGAGTAAATGTTTTGTTGATCGAAGGCGGAGTGATGGCACCCACATGCAGGGTTGCGCTGGCCGGTGTGGTATTTGTAATCGTACCGCCACTGCCGTTGGAGTTTAGTGTCCCAGCCGGGATGGTATTGATCATGTTCCCGAATGTCGTGGAAGTCACATCCACGGAAACTGTACAGGACCCCGGCGTCGCACTCGTTTGCATGGGAACCGTGCCGCCACTTAATGCCAGAAGCGTACCTCCCGGAATGGCTGTCACGGTGCCTCCACATGTGTTTGATACATTCGGTGGATTCGCAATTGCGATGCCAGGCTGGATGAAAACCAGATTATCCGTCCAGGTTGCATCGGTCAATGCAAATGCATTCGGGTTGTATACTGTCACCTCAAGGCGCGATATACCTCCGGGCTCGATATGGAGTGGATTAAAGCTTTTATTCATTTGTGCAGGAAAGGAAAATCCTTGTGCCTGTACGGTTTGCCCCGCTGCGAGTGTTGAAAAAATCAATCCCCCACAAATCAAGAGTGTCAAGATTGATTTATTCATGATTTATCCTGTATAAAATTGCCGGGTTCCGTATTAATAAAAAAAATACGAAACCAACACTAGGCGGTCGGTTTCGCAACTGGCTCACCACGGCCCTATCCCAGACACTGGATTAGCAACCAAATTAGGCAGTGGATCAAAGCACCCGCGTAAAACAAGAAAACAATAAATCTAAATACAATTTTATTGTTATTCCTTCTTATGTCAAGACAAATTGTCATGACTTTGATGAGACTTTTACCTGACTCTCCCAAAAATAATTCCTTGCGCAGTGATAAAATTCCTTAATCCCTATGCTTCCCTGATTTCCGTGTTCGCCAACGCGACTACCTGCTTGAAATTTCCCGCGCTCTCACCCAGGAACTGGATCTTGAGAAGCTGCTGGCGCGCATTCTGCGTATCGCCATTGAAATGCTCGCCGGACAGGCCGGCCTTATCGCTCTTAAAGAAGAGGGATGGCGCGTCGCGGCCGCCCATGGAATTGCTTCCCAGCTTTCTGAGTTACCTCACCCCGCTGCTGGCCGAGGAAAATGTCCGTGAGCTGAACTTGAACGAGCTCAACCGCATGCTAAAGGAACTCACATACACGGCAAGCATGGGACTTCTGAACGGCACAGCCCTACCCCTGTCTGCTCATGGTCAGGTGATCGGCGTGATCTTTATCTTCAGAAGCTACCAGGATCTGTTCACCCCCAACGACCGGGTCCTGCTGCAGTCCTTTGCGGACCAGGCTGCGATCGCAGTCTTCAACGCCCGGTTATATGGACAGGTCGCCTATGAGAAGCAGCGTCTGGATGCACTGCTCGACTTGGCGGCGGACGGGATCCTGATCCTCGAATGCCGACCTGACCATCGAGCGTGTGAACGATGCCTTCGAAAGAATGTACGGCAAGACGCATGATGAGCTTGCGAACCTGCCCCACGACGAGGTGATCTGTTGGGTGAATCCACCGCAGGGCCCAACTTTGAACGAATCCGATTGCCGATGGCTGGCCGCTTACTCCAAACGCCACGCTCTATGTGGAAGGCGATCTTGAAAGGCCCTTGCCGCCTCCCCTGCCAGTTGGGGTGACCTACGCCCCTCTGCTTTCGGCAGAAGGCAAGCTGCGAAACGTCATCGTTTCCGTGCGCGATATCACCCACTTCCGCACGGCGGATGAGATCAAAGCCACATTCATCTCAATCGTCAGCCATGAGCTCCGCACACCGGTGGCGCTCATCAAAGGCTATGCCTCCACACTGCGGCGTGATGACGCACGCTGGGACAAGGCCACGATCAGCGATTCGCTGGCCGTCATCGAGGAGGAAGCCGATCGTCTGAGCAAAATGATCGATGACCTGCTCGACGCCTCCCGTTTGCAGGCAGGCGGACTAAGTCTCAGCCGGGCAGATGTCTCTCTGCCGACACTTGCCAGGCGCGTGGCCGAACGCTTCATGACCCAGACGAACAATCATACGATCCTGGCAGAGTTCCCCGAGAAATTCCCGGTCATCCTCGCCGATGAAAGGCGGATCGAGCAGGTGGTCAGCAATCTCGTCTCCAACGCCTTGAAGTACGCGCCCAAAGGCGAGATCAGGATCACAGGAAGCGTACGCCCTGAACAGGTGATTGTCTGTGTCAGCGATGAAGGACCCGGGATCGAGGCCAAGGACCTGCCTCACATCTTTGACCGCTTCTACCGCTCGACCAAGGCTGTCAAACAAACAAAAGGCGCGGGGCTTGGGACTCTATCTGGCGCGCGCCATTGTGGAAGCACACGGCGGGCACATCTGGGCAGACCCCAAGCCCGACTCCGGAGCCCGGATCTGCTTCTCCCTGCCGCGCTGAGTTATCCGTTCGCATGACCTGAGAAATTAAGTTTGCTCACAGTTGAACTTCACCACGGAGATTTTAATTTTACTTTTCTCTGCGTATTATGTGTCCTTTGTGGTGGGATGAAAATTGTCGGAATGGTAAAATCAATCGTTACGGAATGCAACCGCTCGGGAATCTGAAGCGGGAATTCATCTTCAAGGAACAAAGAAAATGCTCAAACAAGTTCCCGTACGAAGCAAAGTGGACAGGCAGTTCACCTGGAATGCTGAAAGTGTTTTCAAATCTGAAAAAGCCTGGGAAAAGGAAGTCAACCAAATCCTCCAGGATCTTCCAAAAGTCAAAGCCTATCAGGGTCGCCTCGCGGAAGGACCTTCAGTATTACTGGAGGCACTTTCTGCTGCACACGATCTGGTTTCTCGTGCCCAGACCGCGTTCATGTATGCGGGTTTTTCCTATGCCGTGGACACCACCGACCAGCAGGCTGCCGGTAGCGGGGCCGGGCACAAGGCATGTACGGGCAGGTCCTTTCTGCCGCCTCCTTTTTACAGCCTGAAATTCTTGCCATTGGAAAGCAGACCCTGGACGAGTGGATGAGCCACCCTTCGGGAGCAAAAACTTGGCACTCTATAAGCACAGCTTCGAGGACCTTTTCCGCAAGCAGGCGCATGTGCGCTCGGCGGAGGTGGAGGAGCTGCTGGGCCTGGTGAGCGACCCATTGCAGGGGCCATCGACCTCCACCAGCATGCTGACCAATGCGGACTTCAAATTTAAATCCGCCAAAGACAGCAATGGCCGGGTAATCGAGGTCACACAGGGTACGATCAGTAATTTGATGCACAACCCTGACCGCAAGGCACGTCGCAGCGCCGTATGAAAACTATATGGATAAATATATAGAAAACAAGAATACGCTGGCGACCAACCTGGCACACTCGATCAAGGCCAACGTGTTTTATATGCGCGCCCGCAGGCACGAATCAACACTGGCCGCGTCATTATTCGAACTGAATATCCCGACCGATGTTTTTTATAACCTGATCGATACGTTCAAGAAGAAGCTCCCCGTCTGGCATCGTTATTTTGAGATCCGGCGCAAGGCATTGGGGCTCAAGAAGCTGGCTTACTACGATATGTGGGCCCCGATCACCAGGAAAAAAGTGAATGTGCCTTTCGAAAAAGGCGTGGAGCTGATCTGTGAAAGTCTCGCCCCCATGGGCAGGGACTATGTGAATACGGTCCGCAATGGAGTGCTCAAAGAACGCTGGGTGGATGTGTATCCCAACCAGGGAAAGGCCGAAGGTGCCTTTTCGTGGGGCGTCGCAGGGAACCCATCCTTTCATCAACATGAGCTACACGGATGAAGTCACCAGCATGAGCACGCTGGCCCATGAGCTGGGCCACTCCATGCATTCGTATCTCACCTGGAAAAACCAGCCGTTTGTTTATACGGATTATTCCCTGTTCGTCGCAGAGGTTGCCTCGAACTTCCACCAGGCCATGATGCGCGGTCACCTGCTCAACAGCGTGACCGACAAAAACTTCCAGCTTGCGCTGCTCGAAGAGGCGGTCGGCGGGAATTTCTTCCGCTACTTCTTCCAGATGCCGACCCTGGCGCGCTTTGAGCTGGAGACGCATGAGCGGATCGAGCGCGGCGAATCACTGACCGCCGATTCGATGATCGACCTGATGGCCGACCTGTTCGCCGAGGGATTTGGTCCCAACTTCGACATGGACCGCCAGCGCGTCGGCATGACCTGGGCCACATTCGGCCATCTCTTCGCGGATTACTACGTCTATGCCTATGCAACCGGCATCTCCGGCGCCAATGCCCTGGCCAGCCGCATCCTGCGCGGTGAACCCAACGCCGTGGAAGATTATCTTGGCTTCCTCAAATCAGGCTCGTCCGATTATTCACTGAACGTCCTTAAGAAGGCAGGCGTTGACCTGAGCATCCCCCCAACCCGTGGAGGAAACCTTCGCGGTGATGGAGGAGTATATCGATCGGATGGAAAAATTATTAGGATAAAATCATCATTGCAGGGGCAGGCAGCTGCCTGCCGCCTGCAATGATGAAATAATATAAAATCGCAAATCGAAAGTCGAAAATTATCTAATGCCCCAAACACAAATTGCATGTCCCCGCTGCCGCCAGATGATCGCGGCAAATGTCGAACAACTCTTCGATGTGACCCAGGATCCGCAGGCCAAGCAGAGGCTGCTGGGCGGTGTATCGAACATGGCCCGCTGTCCGCACTGCGGCTATCAGGGCCGCCTGGCAACACCGATTGTCTATCACGACAACGACAAGGAATTGCTGCTTACCTTCTTCCCTCCCGAGCTCGGCCTGCCGCTCAACGAGCAGGAAAGGGTCATCGGCCCATTGATCAAGCAGGTCATGGACCGGCTGCCGCCCGAGAAGCGCAAGGGATATCTGTTGAATCCCATTCCCAACCTGACCTATGAGTCCATGGTCCAGACCATCCTGAGCAAGGATGGGATCACGCCTGAGATGCTCAAGGAACAGCAGGACCGCGTCGCGCTGATCGAGCGGCTTCTGCAGGCCAGTTCGAGCGATGTCCGCAGTGAGATCATCAAGCAGAACATCAACCTGTTCGATGAGCAGTTCTTCGCCCTGTTCAGCCGCATCGCCCAGAGCGCGGCAGCAAGTGGGCAGGAACCGGTTGCCCGCGCGATGGTCGACCTCCAGAAACAGCTTTTGGAGGAGACCGCCTTTGGCCGGGAGTTGAAGGAATCCGTCGGGGAGCTCGAAGCCGCGACCAAAGTCCCTGCAGGATGCGGGGCAGGGTCTGACCCGTGAAAAGCTGCTCGATCTCGTCATCGCCGCACCCAACGATGCACGCGTACGGGCCTATGTCAACCTGGCGAGGGCCGGCATGGACTATGAGTTCTTCCAGCTCCTCTCGAACCGGATCGACAAGGCCTCCGGCGATGAGAAGACCAAGCTCGAAGCACTGCGCGAAAAACTGCTGGATTTCACCAATGAGATGGACAAGCAGCTCGAAGCCCGCTACAAACAGGCGCAGGAATTCGTCGAATCCCTGCTGGCCCAGGACGATGTGGTCCAGGCCGTCCAGGACAACCTGGACCGCTTCACCCAGGATGCCGTGGATGTCGTCAACCAGATGCTGCGCCAGGCATCCGAGAAGAACGATTACACCCGCATGGGCAAACTGCAAAAAATGGTCGAGATCCTGCGGGAGGCATCCACGCCACCGGAAGTGTCATTCATCGAGCAATTGCTCGACGCCCCGGATGACGCCGCGCTCGACAAAATGCTGACCGACAATGACAGCCTGGTCAACGACCAGTTCATGGAAGCGCTGATCGGCCTGGTGGCCCAGGTGGACCAGGCCGCCGAACAGGGCAACCCGGAAGCCAAAGCCTTGAGTGAGAAGCTGGGCAAGGTGTATAAAGCTGCCCTCAAACTCTCAATGAAGAAGAATATGTAACAAAAGAAGGGTTCCGCTGCGGAACCCTTCTTTCTTTTCTGGTTTAAGATTTATGGCACCGGCGTGCAGCTGACACTTGCCGGTGAACGCGTCGTGGTGCACTTATAATTCTGTTCTACCTGCAGCGTGTTTGTTGCAATGTCATATACACGGATGGTTGCGTTCGTCCAATAGATAAAATCGATCCGGGCAGACCAGTTGGAGTTCGGGCAGCCCGCCACATTCCATGGCAGGGAGACGAGATCATCTGTTTCCACGTTAAAGGACTTTTCCCATTCTTTCGGATCGGGATTGTTGCCAAGCAGCGATTGCTCACCTGTAGCCGAGATCTTGGGAGAGCTCTGACCGGGAACATCATTCCTGCCATGATTTGTGCAGGTAATGGCAGGGATGCCGCTGGCATCCAGCACGACTGTCACATCCGTATTCCCCAGCCTGGATAATACACCATCGGCTATCAGTGATCCAAGCGAGAACTTGACACCGCTTAGCCCAATACCCGGACCCGCCGAGACAGGTGAAACCATCAGAAATACCAATAACATTGCGATCAGCAGTGAAGATACTTTAGTTTTCATGCAGCACCTCATTACAATTCGATCCCTGGACGTTCTGTAAAAGTAAACCCCAGCCTGTTGACAAGAATCAGCCCATTGCACGGAAAGGTAAACGGACCGATAATTATATATATTTTACCGGATTAGACCGATTTAAAGGTTAGAAAAAGGTTACATCTGTCAGAAGGCAACAACCCAATTATTAGTTATGAGCGTTGAAGAGAATAGCAGTCATTTTAGAGAAGTACAGAAATCTCCGCCAGGCTATTGATCAGCTCGAAGGACAAAGAGCCATCCTGGGGGATCAAACCGTGGATATTGCCCAGGCATCCATTCGTGAAAAGATCGCCCGCCAGGAACGAAGGATCCTGCATCCCCCGAACCCCAGCAGCGAAAACTGATTACCGTCCTGTTTGCGGATATTTCCGGGTTTACGGCCATGGCTGAAGCGATGGATCACGAAATTGTCACGGGTGTTATCAATTCACTCTGGTCGCGGGTCGATAAGGCGATTCAGGATCATGGAGGCCGAATCGACAAGCACATTGGCGATGCAGTCATGGCGCTCTTTGGAACCCCCACCGCCCGGGAGGACGATCCGGAACGAGCCATACGGGCAGCACTGCAAATGCAGGCTGAAGTACAAAAATGGAAGGATGAATTCAACGGTCCTACTTCCAGCCGGGAACGGAACCCCAACATCCAGTTACGGATTGGGATCAACACCGGCCCCGCGCTGCTGGGCACCGTGGGAACGATCGGTGAATATACCGCCATTGGCAATACGGTCAATCTTGCAAGCCGCCTGGAATCTGCTGCGCCTGCCGGGGGGATCCTGATCTCTCATGACACCTACCAGCATGTCCGCGGCATTTTTGAGGTAACTGCCCTGGAACCGATCCGGGTCAAAGGCCAGAGCAAGCCCATCCAGGTCTACACCATCAGCGGAATCAAACCCCGGGAATTCCGGGTGCGCAGCCCGCGGCGTGGAAGGGATCGAAACACGCACCATCGGACGCGAACAGGAACTGGGCAGGATGCAGGCAGCACTGGAGCAGGTCGCCAGGCAGAGCCATTATGCACCTGATCAATATTGTCGCAGAGGCAGGAACCGGCAAATCCCGGTTGCTGTATGAGTTTGTCAAATGGCTGAATGTACAAAGCCATGCACTCCACATGTCATTAAAGGGCAGGGCACCCTGGAGACCGCCCAAATCCCCTATGCGCTTCTTCGGGATATTTTCTCATCCAGTTTTGGAATTCAGGATCAGGATGGAGCTGCGACGGCACGCCAGAAACTGGAAAACGGGATCCTCAGCCAGATCGGAGATGAGGAAACTGCCACCCTCTATGCCCATTTCATCGGCCATCTGATCGGACTGGATTATTCCACCAGCCCGCATCTCAAAGGGATTCTTGGGCGATGCCCAGCAGATCCACAGCCTTGCCTTTCATTATGCCACGCAGTTTTTTTCAGATCTCACCAGGAACGAATAACGGTCATCCTGCTGGAGGATATCCACTGGGCAGACCGTGGCTCATTGGACTTCTTCGATCATTTAATGAGCAGCAAACCGGATATTCCTCTCCTTATCGTTGGCTGACCAGATCCACCCTGTTCGAGGAGCGGCCGGATTGGGGGAAAAGGGCAGCCCAGGACTTTCGCATCGACCTTGCGCCCTTATCGGAAGAGAAATGCCGCCGGCTTGTGGAGGAGATCCTGCAAAAGATGCCGGAAATCCCATCTGCTTTGATGGAGCTGATCGTTACAAAAGCGGAGGGCAGTCCGTTTTACGTCGAAGAGCTGATTAAGGTTCTGATCGACAAGGATGTCATCGTTCGAGACGAGGATCGATGGCGAGGTGGAAGATGGACAGGCTTTCTGAATTAAAGATCCCTGCGACACTCACAGGACTGGTGCAGGCACGCCTGGACAGCTTACAGACCAATACGAGGGAAACCCTTCAACAGGCATCTGTCGTTGGGCGGATCTTCTGGACGCAGGTGGTTGCCCGAATGCAGAATCCAGAATCCCAGCCCGTGCAGCAATCAATCCCTATTGACATGGAACTACAGACCCTGCGCGCGAAGGAATTGATCTTCCAGTATGGGGATTCTGCTCCCTCGAAGATCCCTGAATTTATCTTCAAAAATGCCATCCTGCATAACGTGACTTATGAAAGCGTACTTTTGAGGCTGCGGCCCGTCTATCATCAGCAGGCAGCCGAAGGGCTGATCGAGATCAGTGGTGAACGGATCAACGAATATGCAGGCCGTGTGGGGGAACATTATGAGCTGGCGGAAACTTCCAGAAAGCTGCCTACTGGTATGGGCT
This sequence comes from uncultured Chloroflexia bacterium, assembly GCA_963750005.1. Lineage (GTDB taxonomy): Bacteria > Chloroflexota > Anaerolineae > Anaerolineales > Villigracilaceae > Defluviilinea. The sequence goes on along the minus strand of CAVVPC010000003.1, from coordinate 249,302 downwards.
GGCAGGGAAACAGGCCCAGATCACATATGAAACGGATGCTGCGATCCGTTATTACCAGAAGGCTTTGGATTTTCTCTCTCAGGAGGCATCCCATGCGAACTCCTCGCTGCAACTGGAAATTCATTCCCAGCTTGGACAGGTGTTGAACTGGCAGGCGCGTTATACAGACGCATTGGAAATCTACAATGCGATGCTGGATCTGGCGAACCGCATACCAGGATGCGATCGCACAATCGCAGGCCCTGCAGGGAATTGCTGCCTCGCTGAGCTATCGGGGGGAACACCGCGCTGCGCTTGAAAATGCTGTCCGTGCAGAAACAATGGCACGAAGTGCGGGGAGCCTCTGGCGATCGCACGGGCACTTTGGGCCCAGGGTTCGGCGCGTTACCGGCTGGGAGAGCCGCGGGCCGTATTCCCCCTGGCAGAGGAGGCTCTCGCAATTGCCGCGCGATTACAGAACCTCAATGAAATGGGACGAAGCCTGAATTTGATCGGTGCGGCTCATTATGCGTCGGGCCAATACACCGCATGCACAAAGCCATTGGGAGCAGGCGCTCAATATCTTCCAGGAACTGGGCAATAAACAGCAGCACCTGCTTCTGTTGAACAACCTGGGTGCGATCGCCGATGCCATTGGAGATCATGAGACAGCATTTCTTAGGTATCAGAATGCCCTGGAAATTGCACGGGATATTGGGAACCGGGATGGTGAAATCCTTTATCTCACCAATCGCGGCGGACAACAGGTTGCCCTGGGAAACTTTGAAGCTGCCCAAATAGATCTGCGTCAGGCAATTCGTCTCGCCGGCACTACCGGGTCCTGGTGCATGCCAATCGCATTTAATTACCATGCCGAAGCATTAATCGGACTGGGGAACTTTGAGGAAGCATTCTATTCCGCACAACAGGCGCTTGCCCTGGCGGTGGAGGATAAAGCACCGGAGTCCATCGGCATGGCATGGAGAACTCTCGGCATGATCGCAGAAAAGAGCAGCAAAGCCGGTCAGCCTGTGGCAGCGTGGACTGGATACGCCCATCGATTATGATCCGCAGGACTGTTATTCCAGAAGCGCCGGGATCTTTGCAGAAGCGGAGATTGAAGGGGAACGCGCCCGCACATTACGGGAATGGGCAAAATATGAATTCAGCCAAGAGAATAATCGAACACGGGAGAGCGCTTTGGGAGGAAGCCCTGGCCATTTTCAAAAAATTAGGCGCGGACAAAGAAGTGGAACGGATGACCGAAAAGCCAGGTTGAAGTTGAATATGCCGACCGGTCAGGGATGACCATAGGAAATCCGGTAAATCACCCCGTTGATATAGTCTCCGACGTACATGGGCCTTATCGGGGCCGATCGCTAAACGCAGCGGCATTTGCACTCCCTGGGGGAAGCGGACGAACCAACTGGTTTCAGTGCTGTAAGTGTCACCTTTCGGAGAGAACACGACCCCTGTATTCCCATCTCCGTCTTTACATCCGCCTTCAACCGGGATCCGAAAATGGATACGAAGGCATTGCCATGGTAATCCGCCTGAAGAGAAGAATGTATAACGCCCCCGGTCATACACCTGCCCTGGCACCGGCCGTGATTTGCTAGGCAAATCAGGCAGGTGTGTGACCGAGATGGGTATAGTAAATGAAAAATATTTTCATGACCTCAGGTTTTGCCTTATGAGGAGCCCCAGCAGCGCGCCTACCCCAATAGTTATCAGACAAAGGATTGGAGCAACCCCAAATCCGCAGACGGTAAGGTTGATGATTTTAATCACATCCAGTGAGCTCTCATCCATTGGGAATGGAACAATTTCAGGCGGGATGGTTACTGGCACATATTTTTCCTTCAGCCAGGCCTTCCATTCTGCTTCAAATTCTGCAGAAGACTTGTTTAGCGCAGATGTAATCGCCTCGTCTGTGGAGATGCCCCTGCGATAGGAATTCATCAGCTTCTTCAAAGCGTCACGGCCATAGACTTCCATCATATAGGACACGGCAGAATATCCTTCTGCATAGGCAAGGTCTACCCGATCGTCATCCTCACCAAAGGTATTTGCCAGCTCATATAAGGGGATAATAGCATCTCTCGTCACGGCATTCCTCAGGATCCGATCCTCATAGGAGTGATCTGAGAACTCGTTATAGACGGCTACTCCTTCATTTAGCCAGGTTGGCGGATATGATTCCGGCTTTGGATGGTAGGTGGCTTGTTCAAAATACAGGTGAGAGATCTCATGTGGGATGACATCGTTGAGCCATTCCAGCGAATCATCCTTCACAATTTGAACAGTCAGATCATAAAAAGGATAGGACTCTCCAGCAACATAATCACTGGAATCCACATTCCAGCCGAAGAATTCCTCCTCAGTGTTAAATATTACGATACGATAGGGATGCTTGAGCTCGAGTCCGAAAAACTGGCTCTGGGTCTGATCGGCCTTTTTAGCAATCGCCAGGATTTGTTGTCCCAGTTGGACCGGGCGGTCATGCCAGAATACGGCAATGTTCCCGGATTCCAATTTCTCCCACTGATAACGGGTGTCCTCATAGAGTGTAAATTGGTGTGGACCTTCATACATGCCACCTTCCTCAGGGTGAACCTGCCAGTAATATTCAATGGGAATAAACGGTGGATAGTCCTTCATTTGATACGTATACCGGCCCCTTGCACACGAATTTGAGGTTGCCTTGTCGACAAATGCCCCGATCGTTTCCCAATCTGTGTGGCTAAAGCGAACATATAAGGATGCACTGGCACCCGGAGGCAATCCACATAGATCCACGGTAAAGCGGATGCTCTCCAGGAAAGTTGTCACCGCGCGGTGATTTTTGAATTCGATGACTTGTTGGGAATGGGCAGGAAAAACGGCCGACCCAAGAATCAAGATCGCCAGGAGATTTGCGAAGAGGAGCTTCAGTGATTTCAACCTGGACATGTTGGTATCTCCGCTGCCATTCAGCGTCTAGGATACCACTCTATGCCTGATTTGCACCTTACCTTATCGTAAACCCTCAAACAAATCAGTTTCCACTTTCCTGCCAGCGTTCACCAGGCTAAAGGTGCGGTAGAAATGCCCGGTGCCAAAAACTCTTGAGAGCTCCTGCACGGACCATTCCCCGATGGGACCGTAACCGGGTAATTGAGATTTATGACAGTGGATTGCATCTCTTACCTTATCCAGGTACCTGTTGTTGTCGAGCCATGTCGTAATCTGCCAATCCTGCCAGCCAATTTGATTGCGGGTCACGCCATCGACATCCATACTGATGCCGCCAAAGGCTTCATTTGCGGCAGTTACCACATCCAGGGAATCGACCATGTAGTACAGTTTCGAGACACGGTGTGATGCCTGGCTATCCTTGTAGCTGCCATCAGCAGCGCAGACCAGGGCTGCATTCGTAAATTGAGAAAGGGCAATATGATCGGGATGCCCATAGGCGCCATCGGGAGAAAAGGTAACAACCACCTGCGGCCGGATGCGCCGGATGTGAGAGACGATTTTTCCAATGATTTCGTCCGGCTCGGCCTGGTCCACATCGCCGTCGATGTAATCGAGGAAACAGACTTCGTGCAGGCCGATCTGTTCGGCCGCACACCTCAACTCGGCCTCACGGATCCGGCCGACTTCCTCCAGGCCTGGGTCGGGTCCTTCGCTGTCGAACCAGCCCCGCTCGCCGCGCGTGGCGCAGACAAGGTAGGTCTCCACTCCCTCGGCGGAATATCGCGCCAGGGTGGAGCCTAATCCCAAGGTTTCATCGTCGGGGTGAGGAAGAACTGCCAGCAGCTTTAAAGTCCCGTTCATATCGCCTCCTGTACCATAAATTTTTGGAGTTCAAGGAGCTTTCTCCTGGATAATCGCACAGCAAGCTGTCCGACTCCAAAATTATATTCCTTCGAACAGATCTGTTTCTATTTTCCTGCCTCCGTTGACCACGCTGAACGCCCGATAAAATGTTCCCTGCATCGCAAGGACCGCGGTGGCCGCGTCTTCATGCATTTCAGCGAGCATGCCCAGGCTGGGTAGTTGGCTCTGGTGACACTGGATGGCGCGCCAGGCGGTGTGGCAGTATTCGGCCATGTCAATGCTGGTGGTGACCATCCAGTCCTTCCAGGCGACCTCTCCGCGCAGTTGATCGTCCACGGGGAAAGTCATATCGCCCATGAAGGGAGCGATCAGGTTTACAAAGTTTTCGGAGTCCACCATATAGTACAACTTGAGGATACGGTGCGAGGGAAGACTTTCGGGGTCCTGATAGCTGGAATCGGCTGCACAAAGGATGGCTGCAGAAGTGAACTGTCCGATGGCAATATGATCCGGGTGACCGTAATTCCCGTCGGGAGGGAATGTGACCACCACTTCAGGACGTATACTGCGGATGTGCGCTGCGATCCTTCCGATCGCCTCACCGGGATCCGCCTGGTCCACTTCGCCATCGATATAGTTGAGAAAAGCAAGGCCGTGCATGCCGAGTTCCCTCACGGCGCCCTCCAGCTCCTTCGTGCGGATCTGACCGAGCCTCTCCAGCCCGGGATCTCTGTTCCTCGGGGCCGAACCAACCCCTCTCCCCGCGTGTGGCGCAAACGTAGTACGTCTCCACTCCCTGGGCGGCATATTTCGCCAGCGTGGCTCCCATTCCCATCAATTCATCATCCGGGTGAGCAAAGGAAACAAGCAGTTTTCGTGGCATGACGATCACTCCTGAGTTGCCTGATCCCAGACTCGATAGAATTCCTTAATGAATTGCTGTGCAATCGGTTCGCTGTAAACGACGATCAGATTTTCATCGTTATTCTCTTCGGCACTCTTGGAAAAATTGTAGGAGCCAAATGCCACGATCTTTCCATCGATCACAAAGACCTTGTGGTGCATCAGCCCTTCGTTGCCGTCCAGGCGAACATTCATATCTGCCTGCTTGAACGGGTCATATTCCGTGCCCTGGTTGGATGCCACCTGTTCGGCATCCATGACGCCTTTCACTACCAGACCGTCGTCCGCTTTTTGGCGAACGATGTCACCCAACTCGTTCGATGTAAAGGAAAAGGCCAGGAAGTAAATGCTTTCCTCGGCGCTATTCAATAAGGGGACAAGCGTATTCAGTACACCATCATCGGGTGAAAAATAGGTATTGACCTGCGTGTCGTCAATGCTGAGATTGGGAAAAGGCGTTTTCGGGACGACATTGGGGCCGAACATATCGTCATTGAACATCTCTTCGAATTCCGCGGTGTAGTTCTCAGCCATTTTTTTGGAACGGATGCGGAACAGATTGTTGTTGTCCTCATAGGTGCCTGAATTGGTGAAGTTCATCGAGCCCATCCAGACTTCGGAGCGGTCAATGACCACGAATTTATCGTGCATCAATCCATCCAGGTTATCCCCGATGATGGGGATGCCGGCCTCGACCATCCTTTGCGGATCGGAGCCGTCCATGTTCGTGGACTCCATCACCACCCGGACGTTCACTCCCCGGTCATGGGCGCGGATCAGGGCATACCGCACGCTGTTCAGGCTGATACTGTAGGCAGCCACATCGATGGTTAATCGTGCCGTCATCGATCGCTTTCACGAGGGGCCCATCCACGCCGCCCGTACCCTGCATGGAGGCGGGATTTGCGGGATCGGTGAAGTACAGCTCGAACCAGGGACCGCGGGCTCCATAACCCACCGGCAGGTCGATGGGAGTAAGTTGAACGTCGCTTGTGGAGGTAGCCGTACTTTCAACCGGAGGCGGGGTCGGCAGGGTATTCCCACAGGCCGCCAGGAGAAAGGCAGCAATAAAGAATATGGATGTAAAACGGCGGTGTAATCTCATGAGATCCTTTGTTTCTTTTCTTTACATGCATTCACAGAGTGCCGCATTATTCCTTTTTGAAGGATTATCAACCTGAAAATCCATTTAAAAAGGAAACTTGCGAATAGGGCAGGCGCTAAAGCCTAATGTACCCCATTAATCCGCAGTTTGACTTTGCAGTCAGCTTACGGCGATCCTGCTCTCAGTCCCAATACTCTTTGGAGGCGCGGGAGGTTACTTCTTGTCGATCATTTGCTTGAGTCGTTTGGAGAGCACCTGGATAATGAACAGACTCGCTTCCGGGCGCTCCCGGATCAGCCCTTCGAATGTCTTCTGATCGATGGACAGGGCGCGAACGTCGCCGCAGGCAATCAGGGTGGCATCGCGCGGCTCGCGGTTGATGACGGATAATTCTCCCACATATTCGCCGGTGATACGGCGGGCGAGCTCCACCTCCTTCCCTTCTATCTCATTACACACGCGCACTTCACCGGAGACGATCACAAACATGGCGTCCCCCTGTTCGCCTTTATAGGCGATCACCTCCTCGTCAGGAAAGAATTCCTGCGAGGCGATGGCGGCCAGCTGCTTCAGGTCGGTAGGCGAAAGATTGGCGAATAGTGGCACGCGTTTCAGGAATAATATCCGGTCCATCAGGGACAGAGTGGTGATCGAATCCATATGGTTTTCTCCAAAGCTTTCGGCATACACTGCGCATTCCCGCACCCATTCGTCGGAGTCGTGGAGCAGGCGCTCCCAATCGACTTCCGCCTGTACAGGACTCTCGTCCTCCCACAGGCGCATCAGCGGCTGAAGGATGCCGCGCCATTTGGCGCTGATCGACTCCAACGCCTCCAGGACATTGGCGCGCTGGCTCGCATCTTTTGTCTGCAAATTCTCGATCGCGGTGTTCATCGCATCCCGGTCGCCCAGCAGGCCAATGGCTCGCAATGCCCGGATCCCGTGTTCGTGGGATTTGTTGTATAGAGCCTCGGCCAGCAGATCCAGCGCCTCGTTTCCTCGGGTAGTGCGGACTCCCCGCATCAGGGCATCATACTCCCCGGCCCGCGAGACGGATACCCGCGCAAAATCGAGAATCGGGTTCGGTGGGCGGAAGAGGCAGCCGTTCGAGGGCCAGCAGTGCGCCTTCCGCTTTCTCCTCCTCCTTGAGCGACTCGATAACGGGCTCCATCGCCGGCATACCAATCGAAGCCAGCAACCCCGCAGACGACTCCAGGATCAATGGTTCCCTGGCGGCAAGGGAAGCGATCAGGTACGGCATGGACTTCACAGGGTCGATGCGTCTCATCGAGGCCAGGATATTCCTGCGGATTGCGGGAAGGAGCGTCGCATCCCTCAATTCGTTGGCAAGGAACTTGAACGCCTCCACATCGCCCCAATCGCCGAGGGCCGCGATGGCATGCGAGCGTGCATCAAAGTCACCCAGAACTGCCATCAGGCGCAGATGCTTCTTTGCCCAGTCGTGCCCGGGGTTGGCGCGCAGCAAAGCGACGGCAGCCCGGCTGCTGACCCTGGCGCTTTCATCCTCCAGCAGCGGAGAAAGATAAGTCGTCAGGCCGAAACGGTAACCGGCCAAAGTTGAGATTGCAGACACCGCCTCAAAACGGACATCGGACTCCGGGTCGGATAGCGAGGCGGCGATATCCAGCAGGGCAGAAGCAGCACCTGAGCGGGTCAGGGACCTGAGACAGGCGGCGCGCACGAGCGGATCCTGATCCTCCACACCACCCACCAACGCGCTAGTCGACTCAGGCAGCGACAGGTGGCCCAGGATCTCTGCAGAGACGCGGCGGATCACGGGGTCAGGATCGGCCAATCCATTCACGGCGGTCTCGACTGCGAGGGCATCCTGGTGAAAACCGCCGAATGGCTGCTCCTCGCTGAAGAACAGATGGGGTCTGCCGGCGCGCAGCGCATCGATCAGCGCCTGGTTGTACCCGCGCCGGGCCCTCACGATCACATAGGTACAGGCTGCTGCGGCCAGCAGGCCTACAATATAGAGTTGCTGAGGTGTAAGGGCCTGCTCACCCACGATCAGGATGCCGCCGGCGATAAAGGTGCCCGCCTGCTCCGGGACACCATTGATAAAAGCGCGGACCTGGTCGCGGCGCTCGGGAGGCACGACATTGAACATGGCCTGCCAGGCTGAATTGGCAATGCCGGAAAGCCATGACATTTGTATGAAACGAAATGCAACGATGATTTCAAATACCGGGGCAATGGCAAGGCTTGCAAAGCCAGCCAGGTAGATAATGGGAAGCGCCAGAATACAGGCCATCACGCCAAAACGTGCAAACAACCGGTTGGCAAGAAAGAGGGAAGCGAGAAATGCCGCCGCGGTGCTGAAACCGTTAAAGTAGCCCAGGAAGGTCGCCAAAGCATCCTCGTTACCGGCGTACTCCGTGGCGGCGCGCATGAAGGGCAGTGAAATGGAGAAGTACAGCATGGAAAAGAAGATCGTGGAAATGGCAATCCATCTCATCAGCGAGGAACCGCGCACATACTGATATCCCCGCTGCATCTCCTGGACCAGGGTTTGCTGCCGGCGGCGGGACTTGGGTCCCTTGCTCTCGGCGGGGATCTGGACTTGCGAAAGCAGGACGCGGATGAGGAAAAAAGTACCAAGCAATGTGACGGCCCAGACGAGGAGCAGGTTTTCGGTACCGATGGCCGCCACCAGCAAGCCGGTCGCAAACCCACCGATCACCTGCCCGGTGATCCGGCTGGCGCTGAAGAGCGGGAACAGCCGTTTTCCCTGGCGGGTATCGCAGACCACGCTGGCGACTCCCCAGATAACCAGCCCGATCAGGTTATTGAGCACCTCCTTGCCAAGCCACATGACTGGATAGAGCCAGTTCGGTCCATTTAAGAGTGCCAGGCGGCCAAGGATCAAAACGACCGCCAAAACCAATGGGATGCTGATGAACAGAACCTGGCGTGGGATGCGGCTGAGGAGAGCCGTCATCCCAAACGCCATGATCATGTTGGTGATGCCCAGCCCGATGAACATATAGGGCAGATATTCCACTCCAAAGCGGGCGAAGAACAGCGCTTCGATGGCTGTGCCGCCAAAGGCCGCGCCCATCGAGGTGAACAGCATGACCCCGATGACGAGCGAAGCCATGCGTTCCTCGCCGGTCCGGATCGAGAGTAGCTTTGTGAGTCGCTTCATCCCCTGCCCAGTGCGGCCTGGTATTGCTCGCCTGCCCGTTTCGCAGTCTCGATAAGCATCTTATCGTAATGATGTGTATCCAGCATGATCCTGCGGGCCATCAATTTGCGGACGAAGTGCGGTAACGGAAAGTTCAGCTTTATAAGGACGCGCATCCGGGTGCATCCATTGGGAATGGCCTCGAAGCGGTCTGTTTCAGTGAACATCTTCCTGCCCTTTTCATATGACTCGGTTGTGGAGTACTCGAATGGATGCCAATCCACGGTGACCTCCGTACTCAAGCCTCCCCCATGCGCACAATGATTGCTCGCGCCAATACCGGCACGCCCAAAGGGTCGATCACCGGTCGACCAATGGACCATTGGCATCGTCAAATTGCGCTTTTCGGGGCTTTGGAACCACTCCCAGGCCACCGGAGGTGGTACAGGGAATTCCACGGTAAAGAACAGGTCAGAGTCGTCTTCGGTCAGGAAAACCCGGCGCTCACGCACGATCTCATCATAGCGCTTGTGCAGATCGATGTTGTGGGTCTTTACCTCCCCAAGGTGCTCGTAGGATTCAACCTGCGTATGTGTATTCGCCAGGTTCAGATTTAAATGATCCAGGCAGGCTTCGGTCAGCATCAGGTAGGCGCGCCAGCCCGTCTCGTCCACGACGTGATTTTTTGTCAGGCGGTGGATCAGGTTGACGTCCGAGCCGACCAGCTCGCGGATCTCCCCCACATGCTGGAGAATGTAATCGCCATGATGGGCAATGAATTTCAGGTCAAGTGAGGGGATATTTTGACAGGCGAGGCACGTACAGGTTGTGGCCCGCCTCATCGAGACCTGTTTGTCCCGGAACGCCACATAGATGTTTTCCAGGAATTCCAGCAGGGTCTCGCCGCGGGAAATCCTCTCCTCCCCCGCATAGGCGAACACCGCATCCCCTTCCAGCTTCGAGAGGGTCATCAGTGGTCTGATCTTTTCCACCAGTAAACCGAGCAGTTCCGATAAGATCTCATGGGAGTGTTCCAGTTCAGTCTTTGCGACGAATGAGGTATAGCCGGAAATATCCGCAATGACCAGATACCCATGCTGAGTAACCGCGCTCATTCTCTCTCCTCAAACCAATATAAGGCAAATGCGAGTGCTGCGAAGCAACCTGTCGTTAAGAAGTGATTGTTTTCCGCCGGCTCGCAGGAACAGATGATTGATTATAATCCTCCCCCGTGACCACTTCCAACAATGCCAACCGCCAGATCGCACGTGCCGCGGGCACGGTGATGGTGGCCATGCTTTTCGGCAAGCTTGTAGGGCTGGCCAGCTCGATCCTCATCGCCGATGCCTTCCCGGCCACCGAGCTGGACGCTTTTTTCTCCGCCAACCGTGTCAGCGAGACTCTGTTTAGCCTCATCGCGGCTGGAGCGCTCGGCTCCGCTTTTCTCCCCACCTTCACTTCGTTACTTGTACGCAATGAGCGGTCTTCCGCCTGGAAGCTTGCTTCGGCTGTGCTCAACCTTGTCACACTGGTATTGACAATCGCCGCACTGCTTGCCTGCATCTTTGCGCCGCAGATCGTGCGCTATTTTCTGGCGCCTGGATTTTCAACCGATCCAGTCACTTTTGCCCTGACGGTGAACCTGCTGCGGATCCAGTCATTCTCTGCAGTGCTGTTCGGCATCGGTGGCATGATCATCTCAATCCTCAACGCCCACCAGATCTTTTTCATCCCGCAGATCACAGCCGCCATGTACCAGCTGGGCCAGATTTTCGGCGTCCTGGTCCTATCACGCTGGATGGGGATCTATGGCCTGGCCTGGGGAGTGATGATCGGTTCTGCACTGTTTGTGCTGATCCAACTGCCATCCCTGTCCCGGCTTCATGGGAAATACACGGCCTCCCTCGGCCGGAAAAATCCCGATGTCAGGAATGTCTTCCGTTTGATGGGACCGCGTGTCTTCGGGGCAGCCATCGTCCAGCTGAATTTCTGGGTCAACAACAATCTCGCCTCCAGGATGGAGGCGGGAAGTATCGTGAGTCTTTCCTATGCGTTCACCTTGATGGTCATGGCCCAGGCTGTCATCGCCCAATCGGTAGCGATCGCTGCCATGCCGACCTTTTCAGCCCAGCATGCGCTGGGGAAGATGGACGAAATGCGTTCCTCCCTGGCCTCTGCACTGCGCGGCATGTTCCTGCTTGCACTCCCGGCCAGTGTAGGGTTGATCCTCTTGAGCGAGCCCATTGTCTCCACGCTGTTCGAGCGTGGCGAGTTCACCGCGACCACCACCGCAGATGACAGCCTGGGCATTGATTTGGTTTGCTGCAGGCCTGGTTGGTCATTCGGTCATGGAAGTGTTGACACGTGCCTTCTTTGCCCAGCAGGACACAAAAACACCGGTCATCATCGGCGCCATCGCCATGGGTCTCAATGTGGTTTTCAGTATTCTGTTCTCGGCCTGGTTTGCGCAGATTGGCTGGTTCCCCGTCGGCGGGTTGGCGCTGGCGAATTCGCTGGCGACCACCCTCGAAGCGACCGCGTTGTACATCGTGATGAGCAGGCGTCTGCATGGCATCCATGGCAGAAGCATCCTGAGCGGGTTTATCCGTTGCGCCGGCGCTGCACTGGGGATGGGGATCGGGCTGTGGCTGTGGGTCCAGGGGACCGCCGGGAGGCAGAGCTGGGTCATCGCTCTGGGCGGGGTCGTTCTTGGCGGACTGCTTTACCTGGTGGGAGTCCTGATCTTCAGAGTCCCGGAAGTCCAGTTGATTGCCGGAATTCTGATCAGGCGGCTTCGTCGTTCCCCTTCGTAATCTAAAAAGAAACCGGCAGCGTTTGCCGCTTTCTTCTATAATTCATTCCCCTTCGTTATTTCCAAACCATCCATTGGACAATTGCCACAAGGATGCCCAGGATGATCCCTCCCGCCACTTCCAGGGGAGTATGTCCAATAACCTCGCGCAGATCCTTTTCATTGATGGGATGTCCCCGCATCAGCTCCTCGAACAGGACGTTGATGCGCTGGGCATGGATACCCGCCTGCTGGCGGACACCCGCTGCATCGTAGGTAACAACCATGGTGATCACTACTCCCAGGGCAAAGATCGGGCTGTCAAATCCATAATAAAGGCCGATCGCAAGAGTCGTAGCCGTCACGAGTGCGGAATGCGAGCTGGGCATGCCACCCGTCGTGAGCAGCAGGGACCAATTCCATTTATGTGTGCGTAGATAATCGATGGGCAGCTTGATGATCTGTGCCGTACCCCAGGCGATCAATCCCGCGATTAAGGCCTTATTCTGGAGGAGCTCGGCAAAATTCATTCTTCTTCTTCGAAAGGAATGATTACATCGCCCACGACCTGCTTTACTTTAAGTTCCGCTGCTTCCAGCAGTACGCTGCAGCGCGCTGCCAGAGCCTGTCCCCGCTCGAAGAGCTTGATCGCCGCCTCGAGCTGATTCTGCTCCCCCTCCAGCGCTGAGACGATCTCCTCCAGCTCGGCAAGGGCTTCTTCGTACGTTAATTCTTCAACAGACTTTTGCGTACTTTTAGATGATGCTTTTGGCATAAGGACTCCAAAGAATTTACCATTTAAGAATTTTGATCTTTAACTTCTGCATCCAGCTGGCCATCGGAAACTCGAATTTGAATTTGCTGCCCCGGCCTGGTGTGCGCCACGCGGGATACAACGCCACCATCATCCTTTCGCGTCACAACCGCATAGCCTCGCGCCAGCACTGCCAGCGGATTCAGCAGCTTCGAGCCGCCGCTGCATCCCGCTGACTTGCGTGGATTGCAGCTGGAGGCGATGGAGCAGGGCCGAGTGAGCACGGCGGGCAAGCTCGTCCACGCGCTGGCGCTCGGAGAGGATGCGGCGTTCGGGCGACGCATAACGGAGGGCCGTGCTCAGGGAGGCGAGAATGTTATCCTGATCGGCGAGCAGGCTGATAGTCGCCGCGGCGAGTCGGCTGCGGTAATTTCCCAATTGCGCAAGCAGATCCTGCAGAGTGAGCTGTGTGGCAAGCTCGGCTGCAGCCGTCGGCGTGGGCGCTCGCAGGTCGGCCGCGAAGTCCGAGAGAGTGAAGTCTGTTTCGTGGCCCACACCGCAAATGACGGCTATCGGCGAATTTGCAATCGCACGGACCACCCGCTCGTCGTTGAATGCCCACAGGTCTTCGATGGAACCGCCCCCGCGCGCCATGATAATTGTGTCTGGAGACTGGAGAATGAGAGATTGGATGGCCTTGACGAGCGCGGGAGGCGCTTCCACTCCCTGGACGGGGGAAGGCGCAAGGATCACTTCCACGACCGGCAGGCGGCGGCGCAGGGTGTTGAGCATATCCCGCAGGGCCGCGCCGCTAGCCGAGGTCACGATCCCGATCTTTTTTGGCAGCATGGGGATTGGCCGCTTGCGCTCCGGCGTCAAACAGCCCTTCCGCCTCCAGCATGGACTTGAGCCGCATGAACTCCTGGTAAAGCGCACCCTCCCCCACGGGACGGATCTGGTCGGCGTACAACTGGTATTGCCCGCTCACCTCGTAAACGCCGATCCTGCCGTGGACTTCGATCTCCATGCCATCCTGCAGCCCCATCCGCAGCCGCACTGCGGATGTCTTCCACATGACACACTTGAGTGCGGCTGATAAATCTTTCAAGGTGAAATAGACATGCCCCGAGGCGGGACGCGAGAGATTCGAGATTTCTCCCTGCACCCATACATCCTGAAGCACTTCATTCTCTTCCAGAAGTCGGCGGATATAGAATGTCAGCCTGGAGACGGTCCATTGCTGGGTGGAGAAAAGTGTTGGTTGCATCGCTGGGAGGATAATCGAAAAATGATGAATTAGGAAGGCGTCACACCAAGCTGGTGGAAGTTAGGGAGGCGCAAAATGGAATTTATATAGTGAGGCATAATTTACTTAACATTTTGTTTGTTTTTCAGCCTGCAAATCCATACAAAAAGTTAAGTGATTAATGAGACAAGCGGTTGGCAGGCAGGATTATCTGCTACAATTCATCCATCCTATGAATCACACCTGGTCCCCCTGGCGTATGGAGTATATGGAACATAGCAAGGTTGAAGGGTGTATTTTCTGCCTGGCGCTGGAAGTGGAGGATGGCGTTGAAAATCTCATCGCCTATCGTAGCGAGCGCGCCTATGTGATCCTCAATCGCTATCCCTACACCAGCGGACATTTAATGGTGGTCCCGTTTGACCACAAGCCTAACCTTGAGGAACTTGATCCGGCGACGCGCGCCGAAATGATGGAATTGACAACAAGGTGCATGACCGTCCTGCGCAAAATATACAAGCCGCCGGCGTTCAATATGGGTGCAAATATCGGGGAAGCCGCCGGCGCGGGCGTGAAAGCGCATGTCCATATCCATATCGTCCCCCGTTGGGCAGGCGACACGAACTTCATGTCAACGATCGGAGAGACACGTGTCCTTCCTGAACTGCTGGAAGATACATACCAACGGATCAGAAAGGGCTTTCAGGAATAATCGCCCTCATCCCCGGCCCTTCCCCTTCCTGGAGAGGATCGGGGTGCTGGAAAAGGTAACAAACCATCAAAGCATGTCTCGTACCCATATTTTTCCTCTCTCCACTTTATTCATACTAATAACTCTCCTCCTCAGTAATTGCAGCTCGAATGTTTCGACTGCGACCAATCCCCCCATAACATCAACAACCCAAACCGAAGCGCCCGGATCACCCGGGCAAACCACGCCAGCACCCACAATGCCCGGCCCAACCCCATACGTGGAAGTCATGAATCCGTTGACAGGTCTTGCAGTCAGGGATCCAGCACTGCTGCAAATCCCTGCCACGCTGCTCTCGATCTCACATTTCCCAGTCACCGCCCGTCCGCAGGCCGGACTGTCCTTCGCGCCATACGTCTTTGAGATCTACATCACCGAAGGCGCGACCCGATTCCTGACCACCTTCTACGGGCAATTCCCTGCACCTGAAGTCCCCATCACCGGCAACTGTGAAGTCAGAAAAGAGATCTTTACCCAAACCGGGCTCTTGATCGGCAACCAGGTCTGGGAGGATGAAAATCAAAACGGGATCCATGAACCCTGGGAAAACGGCATCGGCGGCATATGCGTGAACCTTTATGACTCGAACCGCCAGCTGCTGCAACAGACGACCACAGACACGAACGGCTATTACGGGTTCAATCTCGACGCCGGAAGTTATTACATCGCCTTTGCAAAACCGGATGGCATGGAATTCTCGCTCAAGGACGTTCTGAACGATGAACAGGATAGCGACGTGGACCCCGCCACCGGCTGGACGGACCTGGTCAACGTCTCCTCTTCGCTGCTGAATGTGGACGCCGGCTTGATTCCGATCAATGTGCCTGCCCCTGCCTCCGCTCTGCCTCCCGCCAAGGTGGGACCGGTCCGCTCGGGGCGCCTGGTGTATGCCGACATCCAGGCATTCTTTCCGGAATCCTGTCTCATCTACGCCTTTGCTTCCGCCGAGGTGCTGGTGGAACTGCCCAAGTGTGCCTTTGTATTCCATGATATCCAGGGCGGCGGCTATATGCTCGATATCAACCAGATGATCGAATACACGAAGGCCAACCGGACCACCGATCAGCCGCTGGATTACTCGAGCAACGTCTATTCCAAAGAGCCTCCGGCAGGCGGAACCGAGGCATCCCGTCTCGACGAGTACATCGCCTGGCTGAACCAGTCCGCCTGGGTCTACGACCCGCTCTATCAGAGCTGGTGGCGCTATGTGGATAACGCCGATCCAGCCACAGCCGGTGAGCTCCACAGCGAAGTCGACCGTCTGACGGGGCGCCAGTTGCATTTCGAGAACGTCATCGTACTATATGCACAGCATGAAGTCGTCTCGCCGACCAACCTGAGAATCCACCTGGAACAGGATTGGGTCGGCGATGCCAATCTATTCCGGGATGGCAAAAAGTACGATATCCGCTGGAGCACGGTTGCCAGCGAAGAGGAACTCCAGTCCGGGCGGCGCAAGCCAATCCACTTTTTTTACGCAGACGACAAAACGCCTTTCCCCCTCAAGCCTGGTCACACCTGGGTTATTGTTGTCACACCCAATACATCGGTCACAGAAAAATCGCCCGGCCAGTGGCTATTGCAGTTCGAGCAGCCTCCGGGGGCGAAGTAAACATTTCACATTGGCAAAGAAATAGGAAACTCATGCCCGGTAGAAAAAACTATTTAATCATCATCGTCCTGCTGCTCTCTGCCTGCGGCACAGTAACTCCGGCTCCTGTACAACCAGAAACACCGGAAGCACGGACCTCAACAACAATTACTGGAACCACATTTTCACCAACACTCTCTCCCACCCTATCCCCTACCCCACAGCCTCTCCCAACACCTTTCAGCTACGGACCCGATGAATTTCCTCAAGGGGTCAATCCGTTAACAGGAGAGCCTGTCCCCGATCCCACCCAGCTCACCTATCCCGCCTTGCTTCTTTCCATTTCACACTTTCCTCCTGAGGCGCGTCCACAGGCAGGTTTTTCCTTTACTCCCATTGTTTACGAATATTACATTACGGAGGGCTCCACACGGCACCTGGCCGTCATTTACGGCGAATTCCCAAAGCCTGAAATCCCGTTGCACGGTGATTGTGAAATCCGCCCGGAACCCCTGGTACAAACAAAGTTCATTCTCGGCAATCGAGTCTGGGAGGACAAAAATCAGAACGGGATCCAGGATCCGGGAGAAGGCGGGATTGGTGGAATCTGTGTCAACCTTCTCGATCAGAATGGCAACCTTCTCCAGCAGGCTACAACGGACAGCAATGGCTATTACGGCTTCGATGTCGAAGCAGGCTGGTATATCCTTGAGTTTAAAAAGCCATCCTGGCTGGAATTTACCCGGAAGAATATCGGGGAGGAAGGGAGTGATAGTGATGTGGATCAGTCTTCACGCCGGACAGACGCGATCGATGTCACACCTCCTCCCTCCTGTTCTGGGATGCAGGCCTGGTCCCATCTCCAAACATCGCACCCACCCCGGACCCTGCCGCCAAGCTCCCGGCGGCGGAGGTGGGCCCTATCCGCTCGGGCCGCCTTTTCTACAAATACATGGGCGGGATGTACCAGGGCAGCTGCCTGATCTATGCCTCCGCCGACCCGGTTGTCCTGGCGCAGATCCCGGGCTGCGCAACGGTCGCTCACACGACCACAGGCGGAGGTGCCATGCTGCCCCTCGAGCGCATGGCCAGGATTTCAGAGCAGAATAAAAAATTTCACCCCACCTTTAACTACACAGGCAATCTCTTCGCCCAGGAACCGCCTGCCGGTGGCGTGCCCGCCACGGAGCTGCAGGAATATTGGGCGCTGCTCAACCAGTCCAAATTTAGCTACGATGCCGCCTCTGGATCCTGGTGGCGGTATGTGGATGAATCCAACCCGGAATCAGCAGGCGTTCTTCACCCCCTGGTGGACCGCCTCAACGGCAGGCAGGTGCAGTTTGAAAATGTCATCCTGGTGTTCGCCGAGCATCTTGTGATCACGCCCACCATTGTGGATATCAACCTGGCACCCGGCAGCCAGGGCAACGCCTATCTCTTCCGCGACGGCCTGATGTACAAGATCAAATGGAGCACGCTGGCCAGGGAGTATGAAAAGAAAACAGGCAAAGCCAGGCCCATCCATTTCACCAACCTCGACGGCACGCCGGCCGCGCTCAAGCCCGGTCACACCTGGGTGATTATTTATTCATTGCAATCCTATCTGCAGGATTTGAAAAATGGAATCTTCCGTGCCCGCTTCGTCGCCCCGGAAGGAGCAAAACAGAATTAGAACCTACCTCTCGCGCCGGGGCAAAAACAGTACAATAAAAATATGCGCCGTGCAATAGGCCTGTTCCTGCTCATCCTCCTCGTTGCATGCTCCTCCCCTGCGCCGGAGGTTCAGCCCACGGCGACAAACACAACTGTGACCGGGGAATACTCTTCCCGTAACGATAACTCCATTTCCAACTCCAACATCCACACCCCAACCGCGGCTTACTCCGCTTATGATTGGCCCGGAGCGGGAAAACTTTCCAGCAGGCGTGAATCCGTTGACCGGGCTCACGGTCCAGGATGCGTCACTGCTCGACCTGCCGGCCGTGCTGGTTTCCATCAGCAACATGCCCTTCACAGCCCGTCCCCAGGCTGGACCCGGATTTGCCTCCTGGGTATACGAGCTGTATATCGGTGAGGGAGCTACGCGCTTTATGAACGTCTTTTATGGCCAGTACCCGCGCTCGATCCCCAATATCTATGGCGGGTGTGAAGTACGGGAAAAAATCATCCATCCGGCAGGCGACTGGATCGGGAACCGCGTCTGGCTGGACGAGAATTCGAACGGCCGGCAGGATGCCTGGGAGGCGGGTGTCGGCGGCGTATGCGTCCAGCTGCTGGATGCGCAGACCCGCAAAGTCCTGCAGGAGACGACCACCGATGCCAATGGCTATTATGCTTTCGATCGCCCAAATGGAGATGTTCTCCTGAAATTCAAGAATTCTAATTCCTACAAGTTCACGGTTCAGGATGTCGGTGACGATGACCTGGATAGCGATGCAAATAGTCAGGGCGAAACAAAAATCTTCCGTGCCGACTCCACCCAGGCCTTCTGGGACGCAGGTGTGGTCCTCGCCAGTGGAGTACAGCCCACCCCCAATCCTTCCGCCACCAGCACGCCCTGGTACATCCCAACCCAGGACTATGTGGGACCGATCCGCTCGGGGCGGCTGACGTACAACCAGATCGGAGGCATGTTCCCCAACAGCTGCCTCGTCTACGCCAGCGCCGCCTGGGATATCGGTGAAATGCTGGACGCCTGCCAGATCGTCTTCGGCGTGGACAAGACCACCCCCAACAGCGCCCTGCTGCCGGTAACACGTCTGCGCGAACTGGCCGAGGAGAATCTCAATCCCAGGCAGCCTGTCAATTATTCAGGCAACCTATTCTCAGATGACATTCCCGCAGGTGGCAAAGCCGCCAATGACATTCACGTTTTTTATCATGCCTACACTCAATCTGCCTGGAAGTATGACCCGATTTCCGGCACGTATTTGCGCTGGACGGATCTCGCCGACGGCACGGGCACACTCATCCCCGCCACAGACCGCCTGACCCAGCGGCAGATGGCCTTTGAAAATGTGATTGTTGTCTTTGCAGAGCATCATCGTTACCGGCACAACCAGCTGGAAATCGATTTCAGCATGGGCCAGAAGGATGTTGCCTACCTGTTCCGGGATGGACAGGTGTTCAAGATCTACTGGTCAACCCAAAACCGGGACTGGGAAAAGAAGACCGGCCTCGTCCGTCCCATGCACTTTGTCGACGCCCACGGAAACCCGGTTGCCCTGCACCCCGGCCGGACGTGGATCCATATCGTCACCCCATACTCGGCCGTGGTCGACCAGGGAAAGGGCAACTGGCTGGTGAATTTTGTCCAGCCGTATGATCCTGAGGATACGCCAGTGCCGTAATAACTGTGGAGTCCAACGGCTTGCCGTTGGCATATCAGGAGCATACCCTACGGGCACACGAGCCCCTGGAATCTAAAAAGGAGGAATCATGCATCCCTTTGTTGCCTCACTTAAGACCTTGTTCGAGCAAAATGCCGACCCCGTTCAGGCCGCGCCGATGAAAAAATACATGCGCGACCAGTTCGAATACCTTGGGATCAAGTCGCCGCTCTTCAAATCGCTGATGAAGGAATTCATTGCCACCCACGGAACGCCGCCCATCCATGAGCTGGACGTCATCCTGCGCGACCTGTGGTCCCTTCCGCAGCGGGAATTTCAGTATGCGGCCACCAGCCTGCTGGGCCGGTCGGAGAATAATCTCCCCGCTGAATTCATCCCCACCATTGAATTCATGATCGTGATGAAATCCTGGTGGGATACTGTCGACACGATCTCCGGCGGACCGCTGGGCATCCACTTCCAGAGATTCCCCAAAGTCAGGGAAAAATACCTGGCCCAATGGCGCGCCTCTGATAACATCTGGCTCCGCCGCGCCACCATCCTGTTCCAGCTCAACTACAAAAAGGAAACAGATTTTCCTTTGCTGTGTGAGATCATCTGTGAAAACTTAAACTCGAAGGAATTCTTTATCAATAAGGCCATCGGCTGGTCGCTGCGGCAGTACGCCCGGGTTGACCCGGCAGCGGTGAGGCAGTTTGTCAAAACAACACCGCTGCATCCGCTCAGCCGCCGGGAAGCGATGAAGCACCTGGAGGAATGATCAGCCCTCCACGTTCCTCATAAAATCCGCCGCCTCGGCAAAACGGACCTTGAGGGTCTTCACTGCCTGTGGATCGATCTGGCTTGCGTCCAGCGCCTTGTTCATGCACCACAGCCATTGGTCGCGTTCCAGCGTCCCGATCGCAAATGGCATATGCCGCATCCGAAGGCGCGGGTGCCCAAACTTTTCAATGTACAGTTGGGGTCCGCCCGACCACCCGGAGAGGAACATATACAACTTGTCACGGGATGGTTCCAAACTCTTCCCGTGAAAGGCGCGGATCTTCGCCGCTTCGGGGGAAGAGTCCATCAAATCGTAGAAGTGGTCCACAAGCGAGCGCAGTCCCGTCTCGCCGCCAATCAGCTCATAGAGCGATAATTGAGAATCTGCCATGACCAAATTGTAATCCCCAGAATATACATCAGCCTAATGATCCTATGGGGCTATGGATGAATCACGCTCAGCCCCAAGTGTTTTTCGTATCCGTCAAAATCACTATCGTTATGCAGGAGATCATGCTCATTTTCAATGCAATAGGTTGCAATCAGACTATCGATCGTTTTCCGGACAGTTATACCTTTCCGGCGCAATAAGCGATAATTCCGAGCGCTCTGGACGGCCAAGCCAGGATTCACCATCTCTACTTGTAAGAATTTACCAAAGATGCGGCGAGCTGTTTCAAAATCCGTATCACCGCGAAAACCTTGCAGGACTTCGGCTAAAATCAAGTCCCCAATCAGGATCGGAGTCTTATCCGCGATCTGATATAAGTATTCCGTCTGCTGGTTTTGGACGCCGTTGAAGTAATCAACCCAAACAGTAGAATCTACTACGAGCATGCTTACCTGGCCTGAAAGCGCGACGATCGCTGTTCGTTTAGATCCCCTTCCCACTTCAACTTCCCGCGCACCGTACGGATACTCCCCTGTTCCTGCAACAAGATCAGCGTGCGCAAAGCTTCGTGTACGACCTCTCGCTTGGTCTTGATGCCTGTTAATTTTTGGGCTCGCTCGACAAGTTTATCGTCTAATACAATATTTGTTCGCATTTTTCGATCTCCTTATATGTGTACAATATAAGTGAACTATGTGTATTATACACCTATAAAACCATCCGGGGACTAAGGTTATAAAAAGAATAAGTCGGCAAGCAGCTATACAGGTGAATATACTCCCCAGTATATTCACCCAAGGATTAAGAGACATCCAACACGTAGCTGTTACTCAGCGCTACTAAGAAGTTCCTTCCACAAAGAGCTAAGTCCTAATCGAGTTGCCCATTCTTGAATGTATGCAAGATCGAGCTTGTCCTTCTTTGCCTGTAGAATGGCAGCAATATCCCGGGAATGTTTGGACTGATGGCTAATACTGAAGTAGAGCAGCTTGTATAGAATCAAATCTTCCGGAGAATGAACATACACGCGTCCAATCGGCGAACCATAATCGACCATTTGTCGACGCTGGAAGGCACTCCAACGCAATTCATCTCCCTCACGTACAGGATAGAGATCTGCTTTCAGTCCACTGTGCATATGAATGGCATTGATGGGAATATCTGCCGGGTTTTCGAGAATCGTATCCAGGATGATCTCGGCAGGAACCAGCATGTCCCTTTTTTCAAGTTCTTTGGAGAACTTGTTAACGGACTCAATAGGCAGGTTGATCACAATATCAATATCCTGGGTGGCTCTTGGCTCACCCCACGCCCACTCGGCGACCGCACCGCCAATCAGATACTCAACATGGGCGGCCTTCAATGCGTCCAGCATCAATTTGAGAAAGTCAACGAAGTCCAATGCTTGTTTTGTCATAATCGATACGCTCGCTCCACTGCCATGCGATTTGCTTCTCCGACCGAGAGTTCCGGGTTATCCTGGCGAATACGAAAGGCAACGACCTTGCGTGCCGTATCACTGATGGAGCAGCCCTGCCGAAAACGGTCTGCCGGGGTAAGGCGTTGATAGATCTCGATTTGGCGGGCATCTACTTCCTGCATACTGCCGCGCAGGATACGTTGGATCTCTGGCGACAGGGCAGGCTGACCTTCAAGATAATAACCAGTTTGTGGTTTGTTGCGGTTGTAGGATAAGGTGAAGCCTGCTGCCTTAAGCGCCTGCTTCACCACATGCATGTCGCGATAGAACGTATCCTCCCAGGCCGAGCGTCCAAAACAATCCTTTCCATGTCGCAACTCCACACGTGTCATAAGCTGTGCTCTCGTGAGGTAGCGCTCATGCCAGAGAATCTGCAACAGGGTTGCCCGACGTGCAGTGGTAAGATCGCGCTGCATGGCGTCGTGCAGGATCACGCTCCTGAGCTCGGATAAAAGAAGGGGTCATGCTCATAACTACATTATACCTGACAGGTAAATCAGATATAAAATTGTCTTTAATCTTCCTCGTGGACCCAGATCCATTGGAGAATGGGAATATGATTTTTCATTTTATGGAGATTACATTTGTGAATATTTCGTAACGATACGGATTTTGAAACGGCTCGCCGCATCTTTGGTAAATTCTTGCACGCAGGGATGGTGAATCCTGACCTGGTAGTGCAGAGCGCTCAGAATTATCGCTTATTGCGCCATAAGGGGATACCTGTTCCGAAAACGATCGGCATTCTGATTGCGACCTATTGTATTGAGAATCAGCACGATCTCCTGCATAACGATAGAGATTTTGATGGATACGAAAAACACTTCGGGTTGAGCGCAATTCATCCATAGCGTGCAGGAACGATTAGGCTGGTGAATATTTTCCCAGTATTGTCATCTGTATACCCATAAGCTGGGTAGGAATTGTCGTTGGTCGCGGTAACAACACCATTGGGTTCGTAGGCACCTTGCCAGCCGCCGCGGGTGCCGGAACTGGAGACCTTGGCACGACCGAGCAGCCTGTCACACCCCACCTGGTGACATGTTAAGCTAAGGAGAACCTGATAAAAAGCCAATAGCAAAGTCCATTGGCTTTATAATCTGTTGAATGACCGTCCCGCCGGTTGGTCCCCATGACCAGCTTATCAATACCGAAGCCTGCGGGACGTTTTGCTAAAGGAGGAACGATGGCAAAGGATAACAAGCGGAGCACGCCGCGGAGCGGCGTGTGGACGATGCTGTGATCCTTTCCGCGGCCCGTACGCCGATTGGAAGGTTCCAGGGTTCTCTCAGCAATGTGCCTGCAACCCAGCTGGGGGCCATCGCGGTCAAAGCTGCCGTGGAGCGTGCAGGAATTAATCCAGCGGACATCGAAGAAGTCATCATGGGGAACGTCGTCCAGGCTGGCGAGGGACAGGCGCCCGCGCGCCAGGCGGGGATTCTGAGCGGCATCCCGGCGACCGTCAGTGCCAGTACGATCAACAAGGTTTGCGGATCCGGGCTGAAGGCGGCCATGTTTGCCTCGCAGGCCGTCCGGGCCGGGGATGCGGATCTCTTCGTCGCCGGTGGATTCGAGTCGATGAGCCGTGCGCCCTACCTGGTCAGCGGACGATCGGGCGAGCTCGAAGTTTGGCAACCAGCCTCTCACCGACGCCCTGCTCTATGACGGCCTGTGGGACCCGTTCGAAAACTGGGGCATGGGCAACGCGGCCGAATTTATTGCAGACGAATATGAGGTCACGCGTGAAGCGATGGACCAGTTTGCGCTCAGGTCCCACCAGAAGGCTGTCGAGGCCCAGGAAAAAGGTCGCTTTGAAGCTGAGATCGTTCCCGTCCAGATCCCCGGGCGAAAAGGAGAAGTGACCAGCGTCGAACGCGATGAAGGGCCGCGCAAGGATACATCTCTGGAAGCGCTGTCAAAGCTAAAACCAGCCTTCAAACCGGACGGCAAGGTCACGCCGGGAAATTCATCTCCCATGAACGATGGTGGTGCAGCAGTGGTCATCTCTTCCCGTGCCTATGCAGAGAGAAACGGTCTTACACCACGTGGCAACAGTTGTTGGATACGCGCAGGCGGCGGTGGAACCGAAGTATCTCTTTGCCGCACCTGCCTATGCTATCCCCAAGCTCCTGCAAAAAATCGGCTGGACATTAACTGACGTGGATTTGATCGAGTTGAACGAAGCCTTTGCCGCCCAGGTTCTTGCCGACGGATACGCCCTCACCGACCAGGGCTGGGACTGGGACAAGGTCAACGTCAACGGCGGCGCGATCGCCCTTGGACATCCACTCGGTGCCAGCGGCGCCCGCCTGCTGACCACGCTGCTGTATGCGCTGCAGGATCGCGGCCTGAAGCGGGG
This sequence comes from uncultured Chloroflexia bacterium, assembly GCA_963750005.1. Taxonomy (GTDB): domain Bacteria; phylum Chloroflexota; class Anaerolineae; order Anaerolineales; family Villigracilaceae; genus Defluviilinea. Next base: position 224,867 of record CAVVPC010000003.1, on the reverse strand, counting down.
TATCGCATCCCTCTGTCTCGGCGGCGGTGAAGCCGTAGCCATGGCGGTGGAGCTGGAGTAAGTACACAGGTGGTCGAGTAGCCCTGAGCGTGCTTCGCGAAGGGCGTATCGAGACCACCACGCAATATAAAACTCTCTGTTAACTGGTGGTTTCGATACGCCCGCCAAAACCATGGCTACTCAATCACGAGTTGGAAAATCATGAACCAACAGGAACGAAACGAAAAGATCGAACTCTACGGCTGTGGCTATGACCTGCTTGTCGAAGCACTCAAAGACATCCCGCCCGAAATGTGGAAGTTCAAACCGGAGCCGGGTGAGTGGAGTGTCCACGAGGTGCTTGTTCATCTGGCGGACAGTGAATCGAATGCCGCCCTGCGCGCCCGCAAGCTGATCGTCGAGCCCGGCGGCACTTTGATGGGATATGACCAGGAAAAATGGACGACCGAGCTGGATTATCACGATCAAAGCTGGGAGGACGCCCTGGAAATCGTGCGCCTCGTCCGCAAGACGACCTATGAGCTGCTCAAGAAGCAGCCGGATGAAGTATTCGAGCACTGGGTGAAACACCCGGAGTACGAAGAGCCCTACACATTCGAAAACTGGCTGAATATTTACTCCGGGCACATTCCCGGGACATATCGAGCAAATCCGGAATAACTACAAGATCTGGCGGGACCAGCACGGATAACAAATGTCATTGCGAGGGCCGGCGTGGCGCCGTGAAGCAATCTCCCGGTTTACGAGGAGATTGCCACGTCGCCCTCCGGGCTCCTCGCAATGACGGGAGGAAAACATGCCAATCCAACATATCTTCGTCATCGGTGCAGGGACCATGGGCAACGGCATCGCCCAGGTGGCTGCCACCTCAGGTTATGACGTCACCTGTATGGACGTCATGCCCGCGGTTCTGGAAAAAGCGAAAGCGGCAATTGCCAAATCCACATCCAAGCTTTTGGAAAAAGGAACGATCAACGCGGACCAGAAGGCTGGCGCTGACAAAATCAACTTTGTCTCGTCCTATGACAGCCTGTCCAGCGCCGACTTTGTCATCGAAGCCGCGACCGAAAACCCGGATCTGAAATTCAAGATTTTCAAGGAATTAGATGCCGCCGCCCGCCAGGATGTGATCCTTGCGACCAACACCTCCTCGATCTCGATCACCAAGATCGCCGCGGGGACGAAGCGGCCGGATAAAGTCATCGGCATGCATTTCATGAATCCCGTCCCACTGATGAAGCTGGTGGAAGTGATCAAGGGTCTTGCCACCAGCGAAGAGACTCTGGCCACAACGCTCGAGCTTTGCAAAGTCATGGGCAAGGAAGCCTGGTCGGCCAACGACTCGCCCGGCTTCATCTCCAACCGCATCCTGTGTCCCGATGATCAACGAGGCGATCTTTGCCCTGCAGGAAGGCGTTGGCACGCCCGAGGCCATCGACGCGGTCATGAAGCTGGGCATGAACCACCCCATGGGTCCGCTCACCCTGGCGGATTTGATCGGCCTGGATGTGGTGCTGTTCATCATGGAAGTCCTGCAGCGCGACCTGGGCGAGGACAAGTACCGCCCCGCCCCCTGCTCAGGAAGATGGTCGATGCAGGATATTTGGGCAGAAAAGCGGGAGAGGCTTTTACCAGTATTAGCCGGCCGCGACAAAGTAAACCAGGTGTAAGGAATGTCCCCTGGGATTGGTGTTAAACTATTTCTCAATCAGAAAAGTGAAAAAAAGCCTTGCGAAGGCTCCTCAAAGGGATAAACATTGACTTTGAACCAGACCTTCGCAAGACTGATCATGGCTCTGGTACGGGGACACTTCAAAAATCGATTTTCCGCACAAAAAGAACCAATCGATCTATGTTTCATCGCAGGATGACTATAGGATGATCGCAGGCTTATCGTTGTTAGTGTGCTAGCCTGGTACTAACCCAGTACTAGCCCAGTTCTAGCCCCTGTCAGGAGCAGCCGCCCCAATCAAGTGAGCGGCTGCCCCGTTTGAATGACGGGGCCTTTTACTTGACCGCCCGCACAAACCCGATCACCAGGACGTTGCCTTCAGCTTGATCGATCTGGGAAAAACCAGCCTCCTGCAATAGCTTTTGTAACTCATCCAGCCCGTTTTCAATCCCCTGGTGGCGGGTAAAAACCATCATCCAATGGCCCAGGATGGAATGGGATGGTCTGCATGAAATCCGCCACCAGCAGGCGTCCGCCCGGCTTCAGGACCCGGTACACCTCCGCCAGGCCGCGCACCTTCAGATCCTCCGGCAGGTGATGCATCATCAGGCTGGAGGTGACCACGTCCATGCTGGCATCGGGGAACGGCAGCGCTTCGATCACTCCCACCCGAAAGTCGATCTCCAGCTTCCTGCGGGCAGCCTTGCTGCGGGCGACCGCGATCATTTCCGGCGCCGGGTCGATGCCATGGACTTTCCCGGCCTTCGTGCGCGTTTTCGCCAGTAAAGCCACCTCGCCGGTGCCACAGCCGACATCCAATACAGTGTTACCGGGTTGGATCTGGGCATTGTCCACGGTCATTCTACGCAGCATCCCGGCGTGGCCCACAGTAGTGACGTTTACCATGAAATCATAATAAGGCGCCCAGCGGATCAACTTTCCTTCCGTCTGCGGCGGGTTGTTCTACCGAATGCGAATGAGTATGGTGTGCCATAATTTGATCTCCTTGATGGCATCATTCTATATTTATTGCTGTTTCGAAATCAACCATCAGACCGGGTAGAATGTCCACTAATGGACAAAATGACCAAAATGTGCAGAAACCCAGAGGAATGCAATGAGTGACAAAAACGATCGCCGCAGCCAGCGCACCCGCCAGTTATTGAGTGAGGCGCTCGTCCAGCTGATACGGGAAAAGGATTACAACACGATCACCGTCAACGACATCATCGAACGCGCCAATGTGGGACGGTCCACTTTTTATGCGCATTATCACGATAAGGATGACCTGTTCCTTGGCGAGCTGGACCGGGTGATCGAGGTCCTCAGCCAGCGCATTCCCAGGTCAGGACGAGATTCCATATTTCCCCAGCCTGGGACTGTTCCGTCATGTGAGTGAAGAATACGATTTATATAAATCCCTTGTCTGGACTCCAGGGATCGATCTGCTCATCAGGCATTTGCAAAAATCCCTGAGCCAGAGAGTGGAGCAGGGTCTGGAAAAAAGCGGGAGAGAGTTCGATGTTCCTCCCCCGGTTTTGGCAAGCTTCATTGCAGGCAGTTTTCTTACCCTGTTGAAATGGTGGCTCGAGAATAAAAGGATGAATTCTCCAGAAGAGATGGATGAAATTTTCAAGAAGTTGACCCTGCCCGGTATCGCATAATACCTAAACAGCCGCCAGCTATGAAATGCTGGCGGCTGTTTGGGTTAACTTTTGAACACAAGTGGTTGTCCGGTCACAGACCGGACCTACAAGGGTAATTCGATCCCCAGTCCCATCTCTTTCGCTTTTTGATAAATCGTTGGGGCAACGGCCATGTCGTCCATGGCCAGACCAAGGTTGATGGCCAGGGTCCTTTCCTTCCCGTCCTGGCGGCCGGGCTTGAGACCCGCGACCAGCTCACCCAGGTCCGCGTAGGGATCCGGAGTCTGCTGGAAGTAGCCGACTGACTTGTAGTACTGGAATTGGGAATGGTCGTCGGTGCTGATCCGGTCCATCTGGGCGATCGATTTTGCTGTCCAGTAGGAGTTGAAATCCACGGCTGAGCCATAAGCACCGGGCTTCAGCCAGTCCTTTTGGATCGTCGGAGTCGGATGCTTCAAAATCGGTCCCGAGCTGACAACCAGATCGGCCTCGATCACAGCCTGCTTTGGATCCCTGACACCCGTGATCTCAAAGTCAAAGCGCTCCTTCATGTCGGCGATAAATTTTTCCTGTACATCCGGAAGAACATCGTAAGCATAAGCCTTTATTACCGGGAACAGACAGGCGAGGGCCTCCAGGTTGGTACGTCCCTGTACGCCGCAGGCCAGGATGCCCACAGTCGCCGATTCAGGCCGGGCCAGATATTTGGCCGAGAGCGCCGAAGCGGCTCCGGTCCGCATGGCAGTGATCCACGAACAGTCCAGGACGGCATACGGGATGCCTGTTTCGACATCGTTCAGGATCATCAAGCCGGAAATGTAAGGCAGGCCGCGCTTGAAGTTCTCGGGATAGCCGCTGACCCATTTTATGCCCGCCGACCGCATTGACGGGATATAGGCAGGCATGGCGTGGATAAACGCATCCGGCATGGTATGGATGCCGGGCTTGGGCGGCATTTCCACTTTGCCATTCCCCTTTTCCAGGAATGCCTTTTCCAGCAGGTCGATGATCTCCTTCATCGGCAGGTTCACTTTTTCAACGTCCGCGCGGGACAGGTAGAGGATTTTTTGTCCGGTCATGTGTGCTCCTTTTTGAAAATCATATATCCATCGGCTAAATGTTACAATACGGGATGTCACAATAAAATCTGATAATGCTCACTTCCCTGCTCATTGATTTATTGGCCCACTTGAGTAAAAAGCAGGAACCTCCTAAATGGAAACAACCCAACAGGAAATTTATAGCAATACCGTATAAAGGCTTCTCCTATTCCATGGAGTTTCAATGAACCGCGCCCTGCAGCTCTACCGGGAATATCCACGCGACTTCTGGATGATGATCGGGGTCAATTTCGTTGACCGCCTGGGGGGATCGTTATTATTCCCATTCTTTGCCCTCTACATCACGCAGAAGTTCGATGTTGGCATGACCCAGGTGGGCGTCTTATTCGCGGCTTTTTCCGTTTCCAGTTTCATTGGCGCTTTCCCCGGCGGCGCGCTGACGGACCGCTTCGGGCGCAAGGGCATCATTATCTTCAGCCTCGTCTCGACCTCCCTCAGCACCCTGCTGATGGGGTTTGTGAATGAATTCCAGTTCTTCCTGGTCGTGGCCTTCATCTCAGGCATTTTCACCGATGTGGGTGGACCCGCCTACGAGGCCGTATTCATGGATCTGCTGCCTGAGGAAAAGCGCGCCAGCGGATTCGGCATCCGCCGCGTGGCGTTCAACCTGGCGATCGTCATTGGCCCGGTGATCGGCGGTTTCGTCGCGGCCCGCTCCTATCTGGCGCTCTTCATCATCGACGCCGTGATCAGCGGGATCGTGGCGCTGATGGTCTTTTTCCTGATCCCCGAAACAAAACCGGCCGCCGAGCCCGGGGAGAAACAGGAAACGACCAGCGAGTCCTTCGCCGGCTATTTGAAAGTATTACGCGATGGCCGATTCGTGGCATTTACCCTGGTCAGTCTGTTGACCTGGCTGGTCTATATGAACATGAGCACCACTCTTGGCGTCTACCTGCGTGACGAGCATGGCATCCCGCCGTCCGGCTATGGGACCATCATCAGTATCAACGCCGCCATGGTGGTGCTGCTGCAATTCCCGATCACGCGGCGGGCCGAGAGGAAACCACCCATGCTGATGATGGCGCTGGGAGCGTTCTTCATCGCGGCCGGGATGGCGTTATACGGCTTTATCGGGACGTTCTGGTGGTTCGCCGTCGCCATCGCCGTCCTGACCATCGGGGAGATGATCGCCATCCCCATCTCCAATGCAGTGGTGGCAAATTTCGCCCCGGAGGAAATGCGCGGGCGCTACAATTTTATCTATGGATTGTCCTGGGGGATCTCCTTTGCCATCGGCCCCTATCTGGCAGGCAGGATCATGGATAATTACAATCCAGACCTGCTGTGGTATATATGCGGGATCGTGGGAATGCTTTCGGTACTGGGTTTCCTGGTCCTGCACCGGACGACTCAGGCCAAGCCGGTCACTGCATCGGAAAAGTGAGACTCTGCCCGCTCCCCAACGGATTCTCGTACCTGGGAAACGCGTTGAAGAACTGCTTGATATCGCCTTTCACAGAAGCTATAATGAGTTAACATGGCATATTCACTACAAATTAGTTTAATCAATACACGGCAAAGGACGTTCATCAAATGGCCACTTCACCTGCCCGCGACATCGTCATTCGACTTGAAAGCATCGACCAGCTTTTCAACGCGCCGGACCTCAATCCCTTTTCGGAGGAGGAAGTGGATGTCCTCGGCGAACCCGCCCTGCTGCGCGCTGTCCGCCGCCTGTTGGCCCACCGGGTTCGCAACTGGGAGGGAATGCGGTTGGTCCTTGAGCTGCCCGCCGACCAGATCACGCCCGGGCTGGAGCAGCAGACACAGGATGCGCTGCGCCGCTTCAGCGATGCCAAGATCGAGGATAACCACCTGACGATCCGCCTCTCCCGCAACCGCAGTCTGATCGGCCTGGGCATGGTCACAGTGATTTCGATCGTTGTGGTGGGGCTCGCCTACCTGCTCCTGAACAGTATCTTTGCCGGGACTCCAGACAGTGTCAAGACACTGGTTGCAGCCAGCATCAGTGTCTTTGTGTGGGTCATCCTGTGGGATCCCATGGAGAAACTGCTCTTCGACTGGGTCCAGCCTCACATGGAGAATACCATCCTGCGCAGGATCCCCACGCTTGATGTCGTCATTCGACCCAAGTCTTGAAGCGGCGAGGAAATTGGCAATGGACCCAGATATCTCAATCATTCTGCCGCTCAACAAGATCGACGAGGTCTTCAACGCGCCGGTTGTCAATCCGTTTTCGACCCATGAAGTGGATATTCTTGGGCAGACCGGGATGGATTGCATCGAAAAGCGCGTCACTCGCCAGTGGCCGCGCAAACCCCGTACAGTGCACGTGACTTTCCAGCTGCCTCCCGAACAAATTACACCCGGATTGACAGAAAATACGCGTGCTGCCGTACTGCGGTACTGCGCCAAAAAAATCGAGGGGAACCGTGTGCATCGCCAGGTGGTGATCCAGCGCTCGCTCCGGCAGCTGGCCTACGCAGGTCTTGGTTCCCTGGCGGCCCTGGTGATCATTGCTCTTCTGTGGACGGGCCCATTCGGACTGATCCCGGATTCTCTGCGTGGGGTCTTGATCGTCCTATCGGGCCTTGCCATCGGTGTGTTAACCTTTGATGCTGTATGGTCCGTTGCCTTCGACTGGTTGCCGTTCGTGCAGGACAATACCGTACACACGGTGATGATGGGAATGGATCTGAGCATCGAACAGCAGACTCCTGAAAAGAAAAAATAATTCTGGCGATCAGAGTGTCATCGCACAGCCATCCGCCCGGGGATCGCTTCCCGCGCATAGGACGCCAGTCTCCGCGTCCCGCAGGATCACCTGTCCCCTGCCGAAGAGAGATCTCTCAAACCCGTGGACTGAATAGACTGGATGACCCATATTCTTCAGCTCTTCAAACACCGGATCAGGCACACCTTCCTCGAGCGCAACGCGTCCGCCTGCCTCTTCAACATCGATGCAGAAGCGCGGCAGGTCGAGGGCAGACTGCGGGTCAAACCCGTGATCCACAAGTGCGGAGAGGACCTGGACATGTCCCTGCGGCTGCATGAAGCCGCCCATCACGCCGTAGGATGCGTAAAGCGCTTCGCCTTTCCCCATGGCCCCTATCCCTTGTTTCGTTACCATGGCTGGAATGATCGTATGATACGGTCTCTTGCGCGGTTCGAGGGCGTTGGGGTGATCCGGGTTTAAGCTGAAATTATGGCCGCGGTTTTGGAGGCTGAAGCCAAATCCTTTCGGTACAATACCTGTCCCGAAGCCCCAATAATTGCTGTTGATAAATGAACAGGCATTCCCGAACTTATCAACAACACTGAGATAGACTGTCCCCGAAGAGGAAACCGGGGTGCCGTGTTGGATATCAAGGCTGGCGTGTTTTAAGTCGATCAGCTTGCGGCGTTCAACCGCATATTCTTTTGAAAGCATTTGTTCAACAGGCACCTTCGAAAATTTTGGGTCGGAAACATACCAGCGAGAATCTGCAAAGGCCAGGCGCAGGGATTCGATCATCAGGTGCAGGCATTCGCTGGAAAGAGGTGCAAGCGAGCTTAAATCAAACCCCTCCAGAATATTCAGGGCAAGCAGGGCTGTAATCCCCTGTCCGTTGGGTGGACATTCGTAGACACGCAATCCGCGGTAGTCGACAGAAATCGGCGTCTCCCATGTGGACGTGTGGGAGGCGAGGTCGTCGAGGGACATGCACCCGCCCGCCTCCCGGATGACACGGACAATCGCCTCGGCAATCTCGCCTTGATAAAACGCATCCCGGCCCCCGTGCGTGACTATCTCAAATGTGCGCGCCAGGTTTGGGTTACGGAAGATCTCTCCTGCACGGGGCGCGCGGCCGCTGATGGTCAGCTCGTGCCCGTTGAGCGCGGACTTCAATTGACGCTGGGTACCCAGTTCCCAGGAATGAGCTGTTATTGGCGAGACAGGAAATCCCTCCTGGGCAAGCCGGATCGCAGGTGCAAGAATTTCAGACATTGGCAGCGAGCCATGCCTTTCGATCAGATCGAACCAGCCGGCACACGCACCCGGGACCGTAATCGTATGGGCATGGAACGGAGGCAGGCCGGTGGAGAAACCATCCTTGTGCAGGCGGGCCAGTGACAGAGCGGCCGGGGCGCGGCCCGATCCATTGAGTGCGGTGACCTGTCCGGTTTCGGTTGAAAAATAGAGCGCGAACATGTCTCCGCCGATCCCGGTCGACGAGGGCTCGGTGACATTAAGTGCTGCACCCGCGGCCACCGCCGCATCTGCGGCATTGCCCCCCTTTGCGAGGATCTCGAGGCCCGCGGCGGTGGCAAGTGGCTGGGAAGTGGCAACAATCCCATTGCGGCCGTATACAGGGGAACGACGTGAGTTGAAGGCGAAGGTTGTCATCAGGGAATATCCTACTTTAGGAGGTTGTCGAATGTCTTGACAACGTCTATTATAGACATTTATACCCTTACAAAGGAAGAATTCACTTTATGGAAAACGGAGCTCAACCCGAAACAGGGAAATGGGCCGGCCGCTTTTTTACCATTTGGATCGGGCAGGCATTTTCCCTGTTTGGCTCTTCGATCGTGCAGTTCGCCCTTGTCTGGTGGCTCACACAAAAAACTGGCTCTGCGACCGTGCTGGCAACCGCGACCCTGGTGGCACTGCTGCCGCAGATCCTTTTAGGACCTTTCGCCGGGACGCTGGTCGACCGCTGGAACCGTCGCATCATCATGATCGTCGCAGATGCGTCCATTGCCCTGGTAACCGCCGTGCTGATTTACCTGTTTGCCACCGATCAGATCCAGGTCTGGCATATCTACGCGGCTGCCATGATCCGTTCCCTGGGAGGCGCCTTTCATCAGCCTGCAATGGCATCCTCCACATCCTTGATGGTCCCAAACAAACATCTGGCACGGGTCGCCGGTGCCAACCAGACGCTGCAAGGCCTGATCAATATCATTGCACCGCCACTCGGAGCCCTGCTCCTTGAATTGTATTCCACGCAGGCTGTACTGATGATTGATATCGTCACTGCAGCGATTGCGATTCTGCCTTTGCTCTTCATTCCCATTCCACAGCCACAAAAACAGGTACAGGCAGATGGGTCCATGCGAAAAACATCCTACCTGCAGGACCTGCGTGAAGGCTTTGCCTATGTTGTGCGCTGGAAGGGATTGCTGGGTTTAATCCTCCTTGCCATGGCCCTTAATTTCCTGCTCATACCTACATCCTCATTCCTGCCTTTGATTATCACAAAAATATTCAATGGCGGCGCGACGGAACTGGGATGGATCGAGTCCCTGTTTGGGGCGGGGATCATCATAGGTGGCATCACGCTCAGCATCTGGGGTGGGTTCAAGCGCCGGATCATTACATCCTTTTGCGGCATCATGGGGATTGGTCTTGGAATCTTGATGACGGGTCTGGTTCCTCCCGACATGTTTTACCTGCTCTTTATCACCAATTTCATCGTTGGATTTGCCCAGGTATTCGCCAATGGACCATTGACGGCAATCATACAATCCATAGTTGCCCCAGACATGCAAGGAAGGGTATTTTCCCTGCTGGTCGCAGGCGCAACCGCCATGATGCCGCTCAGCCTGCTCATTGCCGGGCCCATCTCGGATCGATTTGGCATCCGGTTCTGGTACGTGTTCGGCGGAGCAATCTGCATTCTCATGACGATCGCTGCCACATTCATCCCGGCCATTATGAATATCGAGGACAACCACAAGGACCTGCAATCCTCCTCTCCGGCCGGTGCGCTTGAATAGAAAAGCTCGGATTTCCACAATCGGTCTGAACGTATAATGCCCCGGTCACATACCTGCCTGATTTGCCTAGCAAATCACGGGCGGTGTCAGGGAATTGCACTTCCCGTAGAGTAAATATGCGTAATTTGTGACCGAGAGGGGTATAACACCGTAATCTCTTCCGAAGGGATAAAACCCTCTTTAACAACCCCGGAATATGCAAGACTTCCCAGCAGGCGCTGGGAAGTCCTTAATCACTCAATGATCTCCTCCGCCGGGATTTCCGTTATGGCATTGGGTGCAGGTGGCCGTAGACAGGGTTTGGGTGTGACAGGATCGGCAGCCACCGCCTCCATGGTTCACCCCGCTTCCCCCTTCATCTGCAATCCCCGGATGCGGGCCGTTGTACTTTGCCGACCAATTGTCAACTGTATGGCAGGTGGCGCAATCGAGTCCAAACATGCCAGCATGAAAGGCGGGGTCGCTGTGACAGCTTACACAGGCAGTGGATAAGCCGGCAAATTGACCGGAGGCATGGCAGCTCTGACAGGGCACATTCACATGCCCGCCGGTCAACGGAAATTTGGTGGTATTGTGATCGAAATGCACATTATCCCAACTGGAGGGGTTATGGCAGATCGAGCAGTCACTGCCATATTGACCACCATGGGCATCCTCCTGTTTGTGGCAGGAGTAACAGTCTGTAGGAGTGCCCTGGAATATCTTGTTGACATGGCAGGATTTACACGGAACTTCCTGGTGCTGGCCTTCGAGTTTGAAGGATGCGAGATTGTGATCGAACTTCGCGGGCGTCCACCCGGCCTCGGTGTGACAATTAGCACAGTTATTACCAAAGCGTCCGTTATGTGGATCGTCCTTCTGGTGGCAGGAATAACAATCCTGCTGGGTGACTGGAAAATCGCCAAGGCTGCGAGCATTGTAGTGGCACTTGTCACAGGCCAGTCCCACATGCCTGCCCTTGATCTGGAAGGAGAATTTATTGTGGTCAAAGCCTTTTCCAAAACGATCCGCCCCGTCGTGACAGTCCAGGCAGGCTGGCCCATAGGACAGGGTATGGGCCGTCATGAAGGCAACATCCATTTGACGATGGCAGGCATCGCAGGTGTTGGGGTCGAATTTGGAGATGTCGCTCCGCGTGGCAGTCCTGGCAGTTGAACGGTTCACGCGGAGACGTGAGTTGGTGGGCGTTTAACGAGAATCCCACCAGCTCGTGCGGGAAGGTGGCATCGCCCAATTCCGTCAGTTTTGCAGCTGCACCGCGATGCTCGGGGTGACAATGCCGGCAGCCCAGGTTCGGATTATTGTGCAGCATGCTCCCGTGCATGGAGGCGACTTCCTTCATTTGCCCGGCGATGTCCGTATGGCAGACTGCGCAGCGATCCGCCATGACCGCCGATTCCCATGGCGCGGTATGACAGGCGCCACAATTTCCAGCGATCTCTGCATGCGACCTGACCCCTCCCAGCGTCTCCCCGCTTTGGGCATTCAGCGGCCCGGGATTGTACATCAATCCACCGCTTGCGAAGGCATATCCGGCAATGATGAGTGCGGTGATCACGGCGGCGATCAGGCCTGTCCCGGTCATACAACCCAGACGATTGCTTCTCATGCCGCCTCCCTACTTTAGTAGCGTGGCGTAGTATAACGCCGCGCCGATATGGACAAAGGCCGTCACGAACAGCGCCATCCCGATCGGGATATGGATCGTATGCCAGAGCGCCATCAGCCGGCGCGCTTGTTTGAGCGCCTCCTGGGAAAGAGTCCCTTCGATCTCCAGGCCATCCATCGTGCGCGGGATGCGGGTGAAGATGTAGCGCCCGATAAACCCGCTCACAACGATGATGACCGTAAGAAGCGTTGTCACGCCTGCCACCCCGTTGAACTTCCAGGAGGTATGGAGCAGGACCATATAGGGACCGACGAGGCCCATAAAGATGTGGGATCTGCAGCCAGTTGGACATTTTCCCCCACTTCACACTGCGGCTCCGTTTGCGGAGACTGTACAGGGTCTCGGTCATGAGCATCAGGATAAACCCGATGATCCCGATGCCATGCCCAAACAGCTCATATGCGGGAGGGATATGCTGTGTGGAAACATAGACCGCGCCATACAATCCGGTGATGAGGAGCATGGCCAGGAACGCCAGCCAAAGCTCTTTGTAGCCTCGAAGCATAGATCCTCCACAAGGAGAATGTCCCAGGGAATTATTGTCGTACTCGAAAACCGCTAACTTTTCGATTTCCGGCTTGTCCAGAATTCGGCAATCACATCGCCAATTTTGGCAGTGGGAGCCAGAAGCTGCTCCCGGATCGAAGAAATATCCACTTTGCCTGTGATCATTTTTTCGAGCGGCAGAGAAAGCTTCTGATCGCCCATCACGATGGCGCCGATCAGTTCCCTGGCTCCCAACCATGACCCGGACATGATTTATTTCAAAACCAGATTGCGTCAATCACCGCATCTGGAAGCTCCCGCCAGGTTTCACTGTCGCCGCGCGCAATCCCAACCATGTCATCATCCCGCCCACCCCCCACCGAGCCGATGATCGTCGTGGTCAGGCCGGCCAGGCGGGTCACATTGAACGGCGCGGACTTAACGTACGCAGTCCGTTTCCCAGCCATGTTCAGCCCGGCAGCATGACCCTGCTCGCGGGCCGGATTCCATAAGCTGTCCAGGATAGACCTGCCTGACATGGGGTCGTAAACCTGGGCTACATCCCCTGCCGCGTAGATGTCCTCATCGTTGGTCTGCAGGAATTCATTGACCAGGATGCCGCGGTCGAGGGCGAGCCCGGCCTGTTTCGCCAGCTCGAGGCGCGGGCGGATGCCGATCGCGCAGGCGAGCAGATCACATTTCAGCATTTGCCCGTTCAACAAGCGGATTCCATTGACGCGGCCGTTCCTGCCGGTCACTTCGATCACTTCGACGTGATGGTGAAGGGTCACCCCCTCCTCCTGCAGCCGCGCTTCGACGATCCTTGACTCCTGCGCGTCGAGCACATTGCTCCAGTAACGGTCCCCTCGCAATAGATAGTGAACCTTCATGCCGCGCGCAAGCAATCCCTCGACGAGCTCCAGCGCAGTAATGCCGCCGCCCACCACCACAGCCGTTCTGCCACGATGGGCATTTTTGAGGATCCGCTTTGCATCCTCCATGTCGTCGAGTTTGACAACGCCATCCAGATTTGCCCCGGGTACTTCCATAGGCAGGGCTTGCGCGCCGACTGCCATCAGCAGCTTATCGTAGGAAAGGTTATTGTGCCCCTCGATCTCAAGGGAATGCAGTTCCCGCTGAATTCTGTTTACGCGCCCTTTCAAGAACCGGAAGTTCAGGCGCTTATAGTCATCGGGAGTGCGTGGGAACAGGGCTTTGTCGTGAAGCTCACCCGTCAGATAATAGGCTAATCCGGGACGTGAGTAATATCCATGGGGATCGTCGCCCACGAGGACGATTTCACTGCCCGGATCCAGCGAGCGGATGGCTTCGATCGCCGCGATCCCGGCCACACCGGCGCCAATGATCACGTACCTCATGCCTCCCCCTTCCTAAAAAGATCCGTTTGCTCAAAGCGCAGGACAGCCCGTGGGCAGCGCGCCACGCACTCGCCGCAGGTCAGGCAGGCGCTATGCTTGACCGGCTCACCGCTCCAGGCGTGGGCGCGCACATCGATGCCGACCGGACAGTTGTAGGTGCAAATCCCGCACTGCACACAACGTGCCGAATCCGCGACGACTTGTCCCGTCGCGAGAAGCGTATGGCGGCTTGGTTCCTGTTTGAAGAGCCCGAAAATTCCCATATAGATATAGTCGTCCTATCAACAAAAAAGGTACGGTCGATAAACAAATTATAAGGATTTTGAGCAGGATAAAAGTCACGATAATGTCATAAACAATGCTTAACTCGTTCCCACCTTCCTCATATACCCCAATGCGTGAATACAATTTCGAATTAATTCGTGTGAAAACCCGCAGGATGGAGAAAAAAACAGAGCCACCTCACGGCGGCTCTGTCTGATTCGCAAAACTAATGGACAGTCTTACGATAGCGGCACTACATTGGCGGCTTGCAGCCCTTTGGGGCCTTCCTCCACGGAAAATTCCACTTTCTGTTCGGCTTCCAACTTGCGGTAGCCATCAGACTGAATGGCGCTGAAGTGAACAAACACATCATCGCCGCCGTCGCGACCAATGAAGCCATAGCCCTTGGTGGCATTGAACCATTTCACGGTTCCAACATAGCGTTCTGACATCTTACATTTCTCCTGCTGGTTAAAAATTTTGCCCGTGCATGGCGCCGCGGCGCCACAAACCGGGCACGACGGACGCAAGATTATCATGTCTATAAAGCGGTGTCAAGACCGCGAATGGAGCTTCTTGGTTACAGTTGCATAACGGGAGGTGAGATGAAACCAGGAAGGAGAGGCCTTGGTTATTGGCTCGCCTGAGCGGATTACCTGGCGTAACTCGTCTGGACTGTTAAATGGCTTCAATTTCAGGACAGATCGGCCCACTTCGAAGGCTGCGTGTGCATCCGAGCCAACTGTGCCCGGAATATTGTGTTTTTCAGCAAACAATTGGGCTGCACGATTGAATTCTTTTCTCATGCAGCGGGAATTGAAAACCTCGATCGCATCGACATAGGGGAGTATATCGATCAGGTCAGCTTCCTTCCAGCCACCAGCCCGCATGGTATCGTAGGGATGGGACACACTGATAAAAGCTCCCTGCGCCTTGAGAAGATCGATAACATCCATCGGTGGCAGCCCGACCGGAATCTCCTCTTTGACAAATGCTGCCAAAATTTCGCCCCTGGGTGGTCATGATCTCCTCGCCGATAATCACAAGCTCCGGATCGAGCTCCTGGGCATCTTTTGCGCCTAAGATGGAGTTGTGATCCGTAATTACAAGGCGTCCCAGTCCCTTCCGCCTGGCTTCTGAGACCAACTTTTGTGGTGATGTAAGCGAGTTCTTTCGAAGCATTTGTATGGCAGTGAAATTCCACCCGCCAATAGATTGAACTTGACATTTTACAGTTTTCCAGTATATCTTGCAGGATTCGAACATTTGTTCTATAATGGTTATGCCCGTTTTATCAGTAAATTCTAACACGATGGAAGAATGGAATATGTCTCCAGATATACACTCTAATCACACTAATAGGGTAAATGTTGCTTCATTCGCTGCCCAGACGACGGCCTTGGGACCTGGAATACGAGCCGTTATCTGGGTGCAAGGTTGTCCATTACATTGTCCAGGCTGTCTTGCTCCCGGCTGGATCCCTTCCATACCGGCAAATCTTCTTACTCCTGCTGAGATTCTTGCGAAATTGGACCTGGATAAGATCGATGGACTTACCTTTTCCGGAGGTGAACCAATGGAACAGGCAACAGGTCTGGGAGAACTTGCAAGGCTTGTACGAAAACAAAAGAATGTCGATATTATTTGCTTTACAGGATATCTTTATGAACGTCTGCTAAAAGATCCTCCGAACCCTGGTATACCCGGGCTATTGAATGAGGTTGACGTGCTAATCGATGGACCATATATCCAGGCTCGAAACGATTCCATCGGACTTCGAGGAAGTTCAAATCAAAGAATCATCCATTTGTCTTCGCGGTTAGTAAACCACAATCTGGAAAACCAGAAACGAAAGGTCGAAGTTCTCGTCGATGACGGACATTTGTCATTCATCGGAATACCGACTCCAGGTATTAAAGCTGCCCTTGACAACGCTCTGAATGCAGGTATGGAAAGGATGTTTCAACCATGAGTGGCTATAAACATGCGACAGTAACGATTAGCCAGGAGGAATATCGCCGGCTCCACGAATTTGACATGAAAAAAAAGTTTAAGGAATTCACCAGGATAAATTCACAGGATTCCGGACGGAGTTCAGAGATTCTGGATCTAATCAAGCAGCTGGAGGAGCGCGAAATGCAACTCCAATCTGCACTAAGTTCAATAGGCCAGGATTATAGCCAGGCTGATGAAAGGATATTTCAGGATATCCTTGAGCAGAATACGATGTACTATGAGAATCTTGTAGCATCTCTGAAAGATACCAATACCAGCGTCGAGGAACTTAATTACTTACCTCACAAGTGAGTTTTCCATGGAATTGCAGCGTGAACGGGAACAATTTCATCAAAATCTACAGACAATCATAGCTCGTCAGGATACCTATCAAGAGACAGAGTTTGTGAAGGTGGAGGCTGCCCAGCAGTGGTTGAACCGTTGCCTGATCATGGCTGATTTCATTCAGAATCAGTTCGACCATGAACGCTTCGCCCCAGGCAGATTAAATCGAATACTTTACAATCTGAACTTTTCTGAAAGTAACCTCGCGGAAGGATTTCCAGAGTCCAGCCTGCAAGGATCGCAACAATTGTATTTGGAATTATCAGATTTGCATTTTGAGCTGGAGCAGATGCTCATTCAGTGGCAATCAAAATACGAAAAATCCTATTCCGAGATTCAAGCCATTATCCTCCAAATGAGTTCGAATGTGGATGTATCGGCTCTAGGATTACAGGGGGAAGAACTACCCGATCAATTAAATCTAAATTTTTGGACGAATGGTAGATTTCTACAACTGCTGGAACATTGCCGACAATTATCAGGTTACATGATCCAGGATCAGAATTTGCTTTCACTAGATGATCTGGATCGCCTTTATTCCCAAATTCTTCCCGTAATCCGCGATTCGTTCGAATCGATTGTCTATGATGCCCGTCTAAACGCCCTAAATTCACAGTTAAGGATGAATATTGCCGAGAAAGCTTTACAGGCACTGGAAAATCACGGATTTACATTGGACACGGCCGGCTATGCCGAGAATGATATGCGATCACAATTTAATGCGCACCTGGACTGCCCGGATGGTAGCCAGGTAACAATCCAGGTCCTTCCCACCGCAAAATCTGCCGAAGAATTGTCCAATGAGTTGGTTATGATTACCACTCATCCTTATCTAAAAACGGAACATGAGGCCCGCCTTCAATGGGATGAGCTTAGTCAATCCTTGAGTCAGCTCGACCTAAAAGTTGGTCGTCCAGACTTAATGCCTGCTACAAACGCGGAAGGACCAGATAAGAAAGGTTATTTCCAGCCAGTAGAGCAAAAATATTTACGGACGGAGAGATAGGAAGATGTTTGGTCGGGTCACACAAGCAGTGCCGGTAAATGGTCATGCCAGATTTTATATCCTCTATGGTGCAGGTGTTGAAGACGTATTTGTCAATAATAAGTGCGAAGAACTCAATATCGAGAAGGCGCTTCTGACCGAGCTGAAGTCCCAGGGGTATCAACGAGTCGTCTTCAGCGCTCCTCACCGTCCGATTTTTTTCCTGGATAAGAAATCCGAGGATACAACCTGGCCAACGAGTGCCATATCCCCAATGCCCGCAACACGCGAAGATTCCAGCACCTACAAGACAAAAGTTGGTCCAGGTCCATTTGGATCCCAGATGTTAACTGATGGCCAGCGTCAAGCTGTTGTATCAAATTCCACGGAACGAGCCATGGGAGACATGGCGCTTATTAATTTCTTAAATTCGGTAATGCTCGACACCATGAAAGCCCGGTCGGCAGTGGTACTTCTTCAAGCTGAGACATTGCTGCTTCATTTTGACTCACGACGGATCCTGGCAGGATTGATCGGAGAATGGGCTCGTCTTCCAACAAAAAACAATAATACCTGTTTCCTTGTCTTTTCGGCAATGGATGAGGAGCAGCTGAAGGATATTGCAGGCACTATTACTGTTCCAGAGATCCGAAATGCAATTCTTGAACCGGTCGCGGGAAGTTATTCCAGCGATCAAACAGATTGGTTATCCTATGAGGGACGAGCTATCCCGAGTAATAATGGAATCGCCGGTCGATAATTCCAGTAATATCAACGCTACACGTCTCACAGAAATGATCCTGGCTGAAGGCGGTAGCATGCGATTGTGGCTCAACAGACTGAAGTTTTCCGGGAAACTGGATGAAGATACACTTCGTGAAAGTGGCTGGTTCCAGGCATTCCGTGATCCGGGGATGCCAGCCTCCATCAGACTTAAACATCTCGTAGGATTGGAAAAAATCAAGGAACGAGTCGGCGAGTTAACATTTTGGGCGGAGGCTTCAGAAAAAAAGAAGGCAGCCGAGCTTCCCCTTCTTCATATGATTTTTGAAGGTAATCCTGGAACCGGAAAAACTACGGTTGCACGACTCATCGGCGAATTATTCTATGAACGGGGAATTCTAAAAAAGGGTCATCTCGTGGAAGTAACCAGTTCCGAGCTTGTTGCCGATTACGTCGGTGGAACCGCATTAAAACAAAAAAGGTGGTCCAGACCGCCATGGATGGGGTCTTATTCATTGACGAGGCATATTCTCTTACCGAAGACGGACGCGGCGGTTTTGGGAACGAAGTCATCGACACAATCATCCCCTTACTGGAAAATCAACGCGATCGGTTGGTGGTAATTTTCGCTGGATATTCCTCCAGGATGAAACAATTTATGGAATCGAATCCTGGCCTGGCAAGGCGAATTCCACGCGAGAATATTTTCAAATTCCCAGACTATTCTCCCGATGAACTTTGGGAAATCTTACAACAAAATCTCACACACCGGAAAGTTCAATATCAGCCTGAAATCGAAGTTCTGCTTAAGGACACGGTACAGGAGCTTTATCAATTACGAACCGAAACCTTCGGAAATGCAGGCGAAATCCGTAATTTGGTGGATGCGCTGGAACGTCGCCGCGCCGTCCGTATTCGATTGGAACATCTAGACAGAGCTGCCCCACTGATAGAAGAGGATATTCCTGAAAAATACCGGGCTTTAGTGAACAACAAACCGCCGACAGTGGAGGAAATCCTCGGAGGTCTGGATCATCTCGTCGGCCTTTCACCATTTAAAGGCTATGTAACAAATCTAGTCTACCGGGTACAGTATGAAGAACTCCGCAGAAAGATTGATCCGAAATTTCGACCCTCAATGTTTCTGGAGCATATTGTTTTTACCGGCAACCCAGGCACCGGAAAAACCACCGCCGCCAGGCTGATAGGGAGAATTTATCACTCATTGGGAAGGCTCCGGAAAGGGCATTGCGTGGAAGTAAGCAGGGCTGATCTTGTTGCGGGCTACGTAGGTCAAACTGCAATAAAGACATCTGAACGTATCCAGGAAGCTTTGGATGGCGTCTTATTTATTGATGAAGCATATGCCCTCAATAACCAGACTACCAATGACTTCGGCCAGGAAGCGATCGACACCCTTGTGAAGGCGATTGAGGATAACCGTGATCGTCTGGTAGTTGTTGTCGCGGGCTACATCGAACCCATGGAAAGATTCCTCTTGAGTAACCCAGGGTTGAAATCCAGGTTAGAAAGCCGGATCACTTTTTCAGACTACTCGAAAAGGGAATTAGCGCAAATCCTCCTAAATTTGGCCGTAAATGAAGGGTATATTTTGCCTGAATTTGTACTTGATAAAGCAATGACCTACCTGGAATACCTCAAACAAAACGACCAACAGTTCGGGAATGCACGCACCGTTCGAAACATCTTCGGTGAAATGAAAATGTGTCTAGCCAGGAGACTGATGACAGAACTCCAGTCTTTGGGATCAGAAGAGATCGAAAAGGACATGCTGGTAACATTTTCTCCAGATGATGTGCCAGACCTTTTGATTCCCATGCCTCACCAAAATGAACAAGACACCGCGTCCAGGAATGAGGAGACGAGTATGGTTTTGGCAAATAAGAAGACTCGTATTGTTCAAGGATACTGGCTATAGGATATATCCTCCTTTGGTATTAAGTATCCTGGGGGGTAATGCTTCCAGCAGAGAAATCATTCACCAGATACATACGAACAACTGGAAGGTAACTACCTGGCTTCTTACGGATTCCATTCGATGGCGGTTTATCCGTTTTTGATATAAAATTCATAAGAATGGACGATATTCCTTTTTATAAGCGACCTTGGTTCTATATCACCGGCTGGCTGCTGTTTTTGCTGGTTGTATATTTTTGGCAGATTTACCGTATGGGGGGAGTCCAGGCCAATCGTTCCACGGTAATTCAAGATTTGTTGTGTGTCTTCCCAATTTTTTTTGTTTTTTGGATGGCTTTTTTCTCACAATTCATTCTGCCTGTCAATACATTTCGAGACCGGCAGAAAATATTCGATCGACATTTCCGTCATTTATTCCGCAATCATGGACCCGCTCTGTTCATCGAAAACGGGGAAATCAAGGAGCATTCCGGCGAAAGGTTGAAAAGAGGACCGGGTGTCGTCTGGCTGGACTCTGCCAGTGCTGCAATAACAAGAACGGCTGTGGCGATCAAAAAAACCATTGGTCCTGGCGTTCATTTCACTGACACAAACGAATTTATTGAGAAAGCCGGCACCCTGGATTTACACGTCCAATTCCAAAAGCTTGGACTAAAGGATGGAGAAAAACCATTCGATGATAAAAAGGATGACCAGCCCGGGGAGCAGTACGACGATCTCCAAAAACGACGGCGGCAGGTCAGTGCCTTGACTCGGGATGGAATTGAGCTGGTGCCTGATATATCTGTTACATTTCGGGTCAATACGGGCTTTCCTGCCGATGGAGATTCCGGTTCCAGGTTCGGTTATCGGACCGGAACCACACCCGAGGCAAAAGTCCTGCAAAAGCAGGATCAGGTGGTCATCAGTAAGGCGCTCCTGGGAGAGGGAATCAATCCAAACATTGATAACGAATTCGCGTTACACCGGGTTGCCTGGAACCGCCTCCCTGCTATGATCGCCGTCGATGTCTGGCGGGAGTACGCCTCCAAGTTCACTCTCGACGAATTATTCAGTCCAACCCAGGCAGTGCCAGTCCCGGCTTCCTCTTTACCTCAACCAACCTACGATGAAATCGCCGCCATGGATAACCCATCCCATGCCCAGGCAGCTCCCAGAAGAAAAGATGGACTTTACGATCGTCTTCTCCGCGATCTCAACAATTCAATGGAAAGAACGATCAATACCCTGGAGAACCGGGCTGTATCCAGAGTTATGGGTTCTCCCACACCTGCGACACCTCCGTCAACGCAATCGATTCTAAGTACTGCACCTTTGGAAAAGACGGCCTTGCAGGTGATTAACGAGATGGTCAAAGCCAGGTTGACGCAGTCAAGGGTCGATATTCTCGATGAATATGGCCAACGGAAGGAAGGTCAGATCGACAGCAGGGAATACGACCTTTTCCAACAACGCGGGCTAAAGGTACTAAGTGTCAGTATCAACAACGTGCGGCTGCATCCGACGGTTCAGGAAAGCCTGATCAAACAATGGACTGCAAACTGGTTAAGACTTGCAAAAGGCGAAAGTGAACTTCTCCAGCTTAAGCGGATTTTGATCGAGGCATCTGCCAGCGAAAAGGCACAACATGATTATGCACTACACCTGAGCCGGGAAATCGATGCCATCTGCAGAAAAGGTAAACCGACAGTCGATGGCCTTCTCAAGTCCATTTTGCTCCGATCGCGGGCGATGATCCGCAGCGGGGAATTCAGCACATCTTTACGCCGCCGGATGATCACTGAACTGCAGGATATCGACGATACGGTCAGATGGATGGGTGAGGATGACACATGACCGCTAGTTCATCATCTTCATCGTATCGCGAAGGGGAAGGACGACGTTTTGGTGACTTACTGGCGCGGTTCATCGACGTCATGCTGAACAGTCTTTTTGATTTGCGACCCCAGGTGGCAACCATCCGCCTGTATTTATTGCTGTTTCTGTTTTTAATGAGCGGCTTTGTGATCACTTTGTTCTATTACCCGCTCTCTGTGTGGATCGCGCATATCCAGGATATCTTTGGATATTTACTTAATCCAAACTACTACCCATTTTATCCCGGAAATCCAATTGAAAATTTCGTCAACTACGCCTACACGGCATTCACCGACCCGCGTGTTTTGCAGTATCTGCCCATTTTCCTGGCGCCTTTCTTCATTGCCCTGCAAACAGCCGCCAATTACCTGTCAGATGTCTTCGAGCTGGACGACCCGGGTGTCGCCCGCCATTTTGTGGGCGCGGTGGCCCTTACCGGAAGCAATGAAACCATTCGGATTATCCACGGGGATGTCCTGGAGGAGCACAAAAAGCAACCCATTCACCTTATTGGAGGTCCCGGAAGAGTCCTTGTGGACATGGACTCGGCTGCCTTGTTCGAGAAACCGGA
Source organism: uncultured Chloroflexia bacterium (assembly GCA_963750005.1). GTDB lineage: Bacteria > Chloroflexota > Anaerolineae > Anaerolineales > Villigracilaceae > Defluviilinea. The sequence continues at coordinate 202,489 of CAVVPC010000003.1, read as the reverse complement.
TGGAACTCCCCGGGTGATCGGCCCGACGGGAAATGAGTCCGGAGGCAAAGCCAGGCTGGATGGTTTCGAGCGCTTTCGGCAGGCGATTGATTTACGGAATCAATCAATTGAATTACGGGATACTGACGGTAGATCAGCTGTAGTGCAGGGCCGCAGCCTGGATGGGATTCCCATTACGGCAACCGATGTCTGCTTTGTATTCACCGTGCACCGGAACGGCCAAACCCCCAGCGCTGATAACCCCTTCCCTTTCACAAAGGATGCCATCGAGAAGCTGGTGTACAGAGCAGCTTCCCAGGTACGGCCTGACCTGCCAACTCCATCCAAATTCGAACCCTCCTGGACCGGCAGTATGGTCAGTCTGGTGCGCGGCAGGCTGGGTGGTTTCATGAACGACCATAGACTGACGGAATTCCTGGCAAGCTTCGGACAGCCAGAAGTGGACCGGCTAAATCAAGGGGAAGCAGAAACGGTTAATGGAATGAGGGAGCTGGCAAATCCCGCGGACAATGATTTACCAGAAGCCAGGAGACTCCAGGTGCGGCCGCCATTTATTCCGCGTGACCAGATAAAATTTGATCTCTTTGGCGCGTTTGCCGATGATTTCTCGAAGACCCAGTGCGACAGGGGTGTGGAACTTTACTGGATTGGCATGGGGTCCTGGATGGTCCCAACTGAAATAGTTCCGGAAACCAGGATTGTTCCGCCGCAGCATATTGAAGCCTGGAGGATCAGCCGCGAGAACCTGGGAAAAGGAAACGACATTTCCAGCGGCTATTTTGAAAAAGAGGCAGCCGTTCAAAAATTCGTGAGTTTAATCCAGGAGATTCCTGTTGCAAAACATGTAAGCGCCAATACAAAGGCTGAGCGCGAGAGTACGATGAACTTGTTACTGGATGCTTATCGCTCCCAACTAATCCAGGCGGCGGAGTTCATGAAAGCCAAGGGCCAGCCAGTCCCTGAAGTGATCATCCGGGCAATCAAATGTCTCAGTAAAGTTCTCGGCGAAGATTGGGGCTGGGGTGGAGCAGTCGCGCCGGATGATAAAGGACCTTCGCTGGGTCGAGTTTCGACATCCGCTGAGGAAGCGGACCGGGAGCGGTCGGAAGGTGCCTGGTATACCGAATTAGTCTTACTATTGGGCGGTGACGATGCAGGGGCCGAAAGGCTAATAGAAGTTGAGCGTAAAAATTCCCCCAAGGAAAGCCGCAGGCAGCTGATCCAGCGCGCCGTTGAACGTCTCCTTCGCGACCGGCAATAAAGTCAATTTCATAAGGACTTATGTTTACCTTCACTACTTCCACTGATGTCAAACGGGCAATGAGTGTTCCTCTGCCCATCGTCGCACTCGAATTGACCGTCCTGACCCATGGATTGCCGCGGCCGGAGAACCTGCAGCTGGCGCGGGATATGGAACTGGCTGTTCGGGAAAATGGAGCCACCCCGGCCACCGTCGCTTTTCTCGACGGAGGCCTGCACGTCGGCCTGACCGAACCGGAACTCGAAAGACTGGCAGGTGAAAAAGAGCCCTATAAGGTGGGGCCGCGAGATTTTGCGACTGTCATGGTCGAAGAGGCTTGCGGCGGCACGACTGTAGCCGGGACCATGCTGGCCTGCAAGCATGCCGGTCTCAAGGTATTCGCAACGGGCGGGATCGGCGGAGTCCATCGCGAGGCACCTTTCGATATCTCGGCGGACCTGCAGGCGCTGGCCAGCATCCCCATGATCGTCGTCTGCGCCGGCGCAAAGGCCATCCTGGACCTGCCGGCCACATTGGAATACCTGGAGACGATGAGTGTGCCGGTCGTCGGCTATGGAGTGGACGAGTTCCCGGCATTCTATTCGCGCGACAGCGGACTGGATGTCAGTGAAAATCTGGAGACGCCGCAGGAGATCGTCGATTTTGCCAGGGCTCACTGGTCCACGGGAATGCATAGCGCAGTCCTGGTGACGAATCCGGTCCCGGCAGAGGCCGCGATCCCGAAGTCCGTGATGGAGCCGCACATTAAACGAGCCGTCCAGGAGGCGCACGACAAGGGCATCCATGGCCAGGATGTGACCCCGTTTCTCCTCAAACGCATCAGCGAACTGACAGAGGGAAAATCCATGCAGGCCAACCTGTCCCTGCTGTTGAACAATGCCAGCCTGGCCGCCCAGATCGCCACAGCGTTACGCAATACCGAAAGACGGAGTCAGGTCTAAGTGGAAAATGGGTTCAAAATCTCAGAGACAATCATTGCAAGCGCAGCGGACGTGTATGCTGCCTGGCTAAGCAGCCAGGGTCATACGGAAATGACCGGCAGCCCCGCCCAGGTGGACGGAAGCGTGGGAGGCAAATTCAGCGCCTGGGATGGATACATCAGCGGCTCGGTCCTGGAATTGGAGCCGTTCCGACGCATCGTCCAGGCCTGGCGGACAACTGAATTCCCCGATGAGGCACCCGACTCCCGCCTTGAGATCCTGCTCCAGGAGTTAAACGGGACTACGACCGTGACCCTGTTCCATAGCGGCTTGCCAGGTGAACAAGTGGAGTTTTATAGACAGGGCTGGCAGGATTTTTATTTCAAGCCGATGCAGGAATATTTTGGCCGGGAATAACCAAGATCTCAATTAAATCCTCATAAACTCAGCCATTCCCTTGACACTATAGAACACATGTTCTATAATCGACCTTACTTGTCCTTTATTCGACTAAGGAGGTCGAGATGTCTGCATACCGTAGGAATGCTGGGGATGGCCTGGCAAGCCTGTTTCGCGGCCGGCGCTTCAATCGCGGTGCGGCCTGGGGACTGATGATCATAGGGGCTTTAGTGGCGTTCGAGATTTTCAACTTCAGCACCACACAATTTGCCCTGCTCGACGTGCTGGGTAACCTGACTTTTGCGGGTATGCGCTGGGCAACCATCCTTGCCGTCGCGTTCTGTGGAATCGATTTTGCAGGCATTGCCCGCATTTTCACTCCCGAGCAGGGTGCCAATGAGCCAAAGGAAGTCTGGTACCTGTTTGGCGCCTGGTTCCTGGCTGCAGCATTCAATGCCATGCTCACCTGGTGGGGTGTTTCGGTTGCCATCGTGAACCACACCAGCGCCTCGGGTGGCGCCGTGATCAGCAATGAAACCCTGATCAAGATCGTTCCGGTCTTTGTGGCCGCGATGATACTGCTCATCCGTGTGTTGATCATTGGTTCCTTCTCCCTTGCAGGAGACCGGCTCTTCAGCATGGATCATGCCCGCCCTGGTAACAACCCACGCCCCGTGGAGCAGCCCTTGTACCGGCCGGCTCCCACCCAGTCCCAGTCGCAGCCGGTCATTCGTTCCGCATCCAGCCTGAACCGGCCGACGCCGCCGGCGAGCACACCGTCCACACCCAATACCTTCCGTCCGGCGCCCAAGCCGAACAATACCAACCAACCATCGTCCTTTGTTCGCCCGGAACCCACCTATCACAATCTATCGTTTAACGGCCCAAGTAACGACCGGTCCAATGGTGACCGCAACTACGACGCTTAGAATAAAAAATTTTAACAACTTAATATCCGAACTCTTTCCGAGCTCGGGTCCTTTAACTAATATTGAGAGGAACCCATGCCCCGCGCTCGCTACATAGGTCAAGACCAACGGCAGACAGCCGCGGCCTCTGAAAACGGTAGCGGCTGTCTGTCCATTTACTGGCTGCCACCGTTCGCCGCCCTTTTCATCGCCTTAATGCTGGCAGCCTTTGCGTTAAACGTACCGAACCAAACATCGGCGTTGATCAGCAATCCGCCGATCCAAACTGCAAGCCCATTCGCTTTACCGGCAGCAAATAACACAGGTGCATCCTCCAGTGGGATCTCCCCCATCTTCACGCGCGAGATCCAATACTGGAGCAAGGATATCGTCCGCTGGGCGAACGCTGCCGGAGTGGATCCCAACCTGCTGGCAGTCGTCATGCAGATCGAATCCTGCGGCGATCCCCGCGCACTCTCGCGCGCCGGCGCAGCCGGCCTGTTCCAGGTAATGCCGTTTCATTTCCATTTTGGGGAAAATCCATTCAATCCCGATACCAATGCCTTGCGTGGGACGGGCTATCTTTCCCGCTCCCTGGAAGCCGCGGGAGGCAATGCCCGTCTTGCCCTGGCCGGCTATAATGGCGGGATCGGCGTAATCTCGCGCGGCGAATGGACCTGGTCGGCAGAGACCAACCGGTACGTCCGCTTTGGGGCGCCGATCTATGAAGATGCGCGCAGCGGCGCCACATCCAGTGTTACGCTGGATGAATGGTATCGAAAATACGGCGCCGGGTTGTGCCACCAGGCAAGGAATAGATTAGGGATTCCCGAATAGCGGAAGCCAGATAACAAAGGTTGTGCCTTTTCCATCCTTGGAAACAACCTCGATCCTGCCCCCGTGTTTTTCAACAATCCAGTTCACGATGGAAAGTCCCAGGCCAAAGCCTGTGGACTTTCCGCGTGTGCGTGATTTTTCTGCGCGGTAGAAGCGCTCAAATATATGCGGCAAATCCTCGGCTGGGATGCCGGGCCCGGTATCCCGGACGATAACCCTGGCCTGGTTCTTGATCTGCTCAAGACTGACATAAACATCCCCGCCCTGGGGGGTGTATTGAATGGCATTGGCGGTCAGGTTAATGAACACCTGCTTCAGCCGGTCGCGGTCTCCGTTCACATAGACCTGATCGATCTCATTCAAATGCAGATGCACCTTGCTGGCTGCCAGAATGGACATCTCCTGGAACACTTCGGTGACCAGCAGGTCGAGCTCGACCTTGTTCATATTGAGCGCCAGCTTGCCGGTGTCCGCCTGGGCCAAAAGCAGCAGCCCGCCGACCAGCCGCGTGAGCCGGCCCGCTTCCTGGTCAATACTCGCCAGTGATTCAGGATCCAGGCTTTTCATCCGGCGCATCAAGTCGACGTTGCCTTTGATGACGGTCAACGGCGTCCTTAGCTCATGACTAACATCTGCCAGCAGACGCTGCTGGGAGGTGAAGAGCGCTTCGAGCCTCTCAAGCGTCTGGTTGAACGAGCCGACCATGCTGCCGATCTCATCATTCTCGGGACCACTGTAGGGAATGCGGCGCGACAGGTCGTCCGCCCGGTTGATCTGCTCCACCGTCTCGGTGATTGCGCCCAGCGGCTTGAGGGTCTGGCCCATTGTCACCCAGACGGCCATGCCGGAAAAAATGACCGCAACGATCCAGATGATCGTAAGGATTTGCATGAGGTCATCCTGGGCTTTATCGACGACATCCAGTCTGGAGGCCATTTGCAGGGTGGCGATCCGTTTGCCTTCCTGTTTCAGAGGAATGCTGAGCACACGGATGTGCAGATCGGCTCCAACAAAATCGCTGTATGCCGGGGAGTCGTTGTGCAGGCTCATTTTGATCAAAAGGAACCGTTTCAAAATTGGTTAAGACTTTATAATTGGACTGCAGCTTGCCATTCAACCCCCAGATCTGCATGTAAACATCATAGCCCATGTCGGTGGATGTCAGGTTGGCCACAACCCTGCCAAGAGGATCCATTTTAATTTTTTCAAGCACGATCTGTTGCGCCTGTTCGAGCGTTTCATCCACCTGCTCGAGCAGCATCCGGGTGATCACGAGGGTGACCGATGCGCTTATGACAAGCAAAATAGCCCCCATCAGCGTCGAATACAGCAGTGTCAGGCGCAAACGGAGAGACATGGGATTTGGGATTGTCGATTTTTGATTTTAGGATTTAGATTTTGGAGGCAGGCCTATGGATTTTCCCTGAGAACGTATCCAACCCCGCGCACTGTATGGATCAGGCGGATCTCGCCTTCGCCTTCCAATTTCTGGCGCAGGTAGCGGATATAAACTTCCAGCACGTTGCTCTCGCCGCCGAAGTCATAGCCCCAGACCCGGTCGAAGATCACCTCGCGGGTCAGCACCTGTTTCGGGTGGCGCAGGAACAGCTCCAGCAGCTCATACTCCTTGGCGGTCAGGGAAATGGAGCGGTTGCCGCGTGCCGCCTGCCTGGAGCCGGTATCGAGTGTCAGGTCGGCGAATTTGAGAACGGGAACACGCTCAGGCTGGGTACGGCGCAGCAGCGCACGGACACGGGCAAGCAATTCGTCGAGATTGAATGGCTTGATCATGTAATCGTCCGCGCCGGCATCCAGGCCCTGGATGCGGTCCTGGACGGTGTCCTTGGCGGTCAACATCAGGATAGGGATCGAGCCGCCGGTCCGCAGGCGGTGACAGACCTCCAGGCCATCCATGCCGGGGAGCATCCAATCGAGGATCACCAGGTCGGGCGTATGATCGCGGGCGAGGATAAGCCCCATGCGCCCGTCTGTGGCAGTATCCACGGTGTAGCCTTCGTAGGCAAGGCCACGTTGAAGTAGTTTAAGAATTTGCTGATCGTCTTCGATAATTAGGATTTGCTCATTCATATATCACTCCTTGTCAAAATATACCACATTGACAGGGAAGTTTTCAAAGCAAATCTACAAAAAAGCAAATCGATTATTCCTGGAGACCCAGCTTTTCCTTCAACCACTTTTTGCGGTCAGCGGTCGCAGCGGCATTCAGCCCGTGACCTGATTCATACCAACCTGTTTCCCTGGCCTGCCCGGCAGCCTCATAAAATTCCCGGGCGCGATCCATTGGAACATGCGGATCATCCGTCCCGAACTGAAAAAGCACCGGCGCCGGTGAGAGATTGGGGATGTGAGTGATCGGATCGAGCGGGGAGAATTGGCGGATGAACTCTTCGCGGGCCTCCCCTTCCAATTTAGGGGAGTACAGGTACCAGTCCGGGAAACGAGGCGTGGCCGCCATCACCACGTAGTGCGTTGGACGCCGGTCCAGGCTTCCGGCCAGCACACCATACATCCCGCCAAAGTCGTGACCGACAAGAGCAAAGCGGCCGGCATCCACACCCGGCTGGGAGAGCAGCAGATCGATGGCGCGCCGGATATTGACCACTTCGTCGAAGGAATTTTTAAGATCCTCGGCCTGCGTACGCTTGAGGAAGAAATCCGGGTCGGACCAGAGAGTCTCGATCAGGAGACAGGCCGCGCCGCTGCGCGCCATCTCCTTGGCCTCATCCACAAACTGGCTGCGATTGGAGCTGGGCGAGGGCGGCTCGTACCAATGAATATACAAGATCGCTGCAGTAGGGATTGCTGATTGAGGGAAAAATAATTCACCAACACGGCGATAGCCAAACGGCGTTTGCATCACCAGCAGCTGGCTCTCCACACCATCCTGTTCACGTTTACGTATTAGCCGGGTGTCTTTATCTGCAAGCTTTTGATAGTCAGGAATATTCATCATCGCTCCTCCAGGGTATGCCTGATTATACGGAAATTGGGCTGCTTGACACCCTTCCGCGGGAGTGTATAATCACGCCCAATAGACAGCGTGAAGACAAGTACCTGTTCATCCGTTCAGAGAGCCGCCGGTCCGTGCGAGGTGGCCGGGCAGACAGGGAAATCCACTTCACCGAAGTTGCTCTCGCAGGAGTAGGTCACGTTTTCAACGTGACATATTGTAAGAGAGACGTGCAGCGCCCGTTATAGCGCAAGTCTGAGGCCCCCACCCTTCCTCCCCCAAATTCGATAGTTGAATTTGGGTTGGCATATAAACTTCCCCTTCGAATTTGGGGGAGGTGCCAGAGGGCGGAGGGGGCAAAAGCAGGTGGCACCACGAGACGCCCCCTCGTCCTGCAATGGACCGGGGGCGTATTCTATTCTCGGGCACGGAGAAAAACCCGTGTCCAAAAGGAGCCACCATGTTAGACCTGAATTTGATCCGAGAAAATCCCGACCTTGTCCGCACGTCGCTCAGGAACCGCCAAATGGACGCCTCTCCTGTGGACGACATCCTCCGGCTGGACGAAAAGCGCCGTGCCCTGCTCACCCGGGTGGAAACCTTAAAGGGCGAGCGCAACGCGGTTTCCAAGGAAATTGGAAGAACACCTGCACCAGGTGCAGGTGTGAAGGATCCGGCCGAACGCGAGAAGAAGATCGCCGCCATGCGCGCAGTCGGTGACCAAATTGCAGCTCTCGACAGGGAATTGGCGGAGGTCGAAATGACCCTCCAATCCCTTACATCAGCCCTTCCAAACATCCCCGATCCTCGAACTCCAATTGGCGCGAGCGAGGATGAGAACGTTGTCCTGCGCACCGTGGGTCAGATTCCCGAGTTTGACTTTGAGCCCAAGCCGCACTGGGACCTGGGGCCCGCGCTGGGTATCATCGATTTTGAGCGCGGTACAAAGATCACGGGTTCTCGTTTTTATGTCTTAAGCGGGCCCGGCGCGCGCCTGCAGCGGGCTTTGATCGCCTTCATGCTCGACCTGCATATCCGCCAGGGCTATACGGAAAAATATCTTCCCTTCATGGTGAAGTACGATACGGTCTATGGTGCCGGCCAGCTCCCGAAGTTTGCCGATAACCTGTACAAGGATTTCGAGGAGGATCTGTACTTCGTGCCAACCGCCGAAGTCCCGCTCACCGGCCTGCACATGGAGGAGATCCTCGACGAGGCGTCCCTGCCCAGGATGTATACCGCCTATACCCCCTGCTTCCGCCGTGAAAAGATGAGCGCGGGACGGGATGTGCGCGGCATCAAGCGCGGCCACCAGTTCGATAAGGTCGAAATGTACATGTACGCCAGGCCCGAGGAGTCAGATGCTTTGCTTGAGAAAATGCGTGAAGATGCAGAAGCGACCTGTACCGAGTTGGGCCTGACCTACCGCGTCAAGCAGCTCTGCACCGGGGACATCGGTTTTGGTTCAGCCATCACCTATGACATCGAAGTCTGGGCGGCAGGCTGCAATGAGTGGCTGGAAGTTTCCTCAGTCTCGAACGTTCGCGACTTCCAGGCCCGCCGTTCGAATATTAAGTATCGCCCCGCGGATGGAGGCAAGGCACGCTTCGTCCATACCTTGAACGGCTCAGGGCTGGGACTTCCGCGCACGCTGATCGCTGTGATGGAAAATAACCAGCTGGAAGATGGCTCGATCGTTGTGCCCCAGGCGCTCCACCCGTGGATGGGCGGCGTGGATGTGATCAAACCCTGACAGCATGAGCGTTGCGAAGGATTGGATTTTTTGGTTGAGTTTTCCCGGACCGCCAGCCTTCACAAGGTGATAAATAAAGGAGATAGATGCCGCCCGGGCTCGAGTATACTGCGCAGGTACTGCTTGAAACCCTGACACTTTTTGTCCTGCTGGTTGGCCTGTTCGGCCTGATCGTGCCTGTATTTCCAGGTCTGACCATCATGTGGCTGGCCGCAATCGCCTATGCATTGATCCAAAACGCGCGCGGCTTGATGAACGGCTGGGACTGGTTCCTATTGGTATTGATGACGCTGTTGATGATCACGGGCAATATCGTGGATAACGTCATCATTGCCAGCAAAATGCGGGACAAGTACATTCCGTGGAGTTCGATCCTCCTTGCATTTGCAGCAGGGATCCTGGTGAGCATTTTCCTGACGCCCGTCATTGGATTGATCGCCTCCCCCGTGGCACTGCTTGTCGTGGAATACATCCGCCTGAGGGACCGCCGGAAAGCCTTCGACTCGACCAAGACGTACATCATTGGCGCCGGCTGGGCTTTCCTCGCCAGGTTTGCAATTGGCCTGGCCATGATCGGCCTGTGGATGTTGTGGGCCTGGGCATGAATAATAAAGAGGCTGGCTCCCAAAAAGCGGGAGCCAGTTTCTTTATTTCGTCACAAGTTGATCCCTGCTGCCAAGCAGCTCTTGAACGTATCTCCTCCGCCCTTATCTCAATTTTTCAATGACACTTCTGGCCACTGCCTCAGGCTGTTCCCCGTTAAGGACACGGAGTACTGCTTCCTGCATTAGGGGGCCCAGGATAGCAATTGTATCGACCGGAGGCATGGGCTGCGCCGCCGTGATGACATTCTGGACTGTCTCATCCACCGGTTCACCAGTGTTGAAGCGACGGGTGGGGAGATAGCCGGATTCCTTGATCCAGGGGGCCAGGAATTCATCCGCGGTCAGGTATTTCCCGAGATCCATGGCAAGCTGCTGCTTTTCAGGGGACTGGCCTGTAATAGTCCACATCCAGCCATTGGCGAAGGTAAAGTGAGGCTCCTCTCCGAGGCCCATCAGCGGCTGGTAAAGCCCATCCTGGGAGGGCGCGGAACTTCGAGAAATGCAGGATCCCCATGTCCGTCCGCTGGTTGCGATATTCCTGCAGAACCTGATCGTCGCTGGAAATGTTCTTGGAAGCATCCGGAAAAAGGGAAACGCCCCGTCCCTTCGAAAAGAGCTCCAGGACCTTGATCAGGATATCCTGGTTGAGAGTAGGCTTTCCCTGCGTATCGGTCAGCTCCCCCCCGGCGGAGGCATACAGGGATAAGGCAGTTTCCGCCTCAGGATCAGCACCGGCAAAGACAAGCTGGCCGTCACTTAGCAGAATGTCATCCCAGGATTTGATCCATACCAGGTCGGGGCGATAAACCATCACCAATGCATCCCCGGCAAACGGGAGTCCATAAGGCGTGCCATCGATCTCTGCGAGCTTCTGGGCGAAAGGATACCATTCAGGGCCTCTGCGGTTCCCTGGAGAAATCCAGGGGCTTGATCAAACCCTTCTGGGCGGCAGATTCAAGGGAAGGACGTGGCAGGGCGATCAGGTCGGGAAGTGCATTGGGAGCGGCCATGCTGGTGATGGCCAGCGAGCTCAGCAGATCGGCATCGCCCGATTCGGACTTAATGCGGACGTCGACCTCGAGCCCGGGGTGATCCGCTTCGAAATCCTGCAAGCGCTTCTTGAGCAGGACTGCAGCAGGGTTGTTCGCGTTCGGGTTGAATTGGGGAGGCATCCAGATGCGCAAAATTTCAGGCTCTGCCACTGCCGGTGCCTCCCGGGTAAGGGATTGCGTTGCCTGGGAAGATACCGGTGTGGACGTTGAGGTGGGGAGAGGAACAGGAGTCGGCGTATACAGGATCTGGTTAATCCAATCCCGATCGATGGCTGGAAGAGAAGAGCATCCTGCCAGGATCACCAGCAGTGCGCAGAATGCAATTCGTAAAATTCGATTGATCATTTAAGGTTTATTTCGTGAAGAGCGAAAACCTTCCTGTTATTTCTTTTTCAATCTGTTTATTCTTCAATTCTGGAGCTTACCGTTTGTCTCACGCATGTTCCACATGTGTAACTTTATTTTTTATTCGGATTTGTATTCTGAAATTCAAACAAAAAGTCAAGTGAATTATCCGTAGGACGCACTATGCAGGTCAAGTGGGGTTCGAAGAACGGCTGCCAGCAATTTGACGGTATTCTGCAGGTCTTCATAGTCCACCATCTCGGAGGGAGAGTGAACATAACGGACAGGAATCGAGATGCAGCCGGCAGGCACACCCGCCCGCACCAATTGTATGGCCCGGGCGTCCGTGCCGCCTACCAGCAGCACTTCGCGCTGGTACGGGATCCTGTTCTTCTCCGCGGCCCGGATCATCCATTGCACGACGCGTGGGTCGGAGATGGCGCCGACATCCTGAAACTTGATGCAGGGTCCCTTGCCGAGAGCCATCTCCATTTTGAGGGCGTTGGGCGTGTCGCCGGTTGGGGTGACATCCACGGCGATGCCTACATCCGGGTCAACACCATAGGCGGAAGTCGCCGCGCCGCGTGTACCAACCTCCTCCTGGGTGGTAAACACAAAGAATAGGTCATGCGGTGTGGACTTTCCCTGCAGGGCCCGCAAGGTCTCAATGACAACCAGTACACCGGCTCGATCATCCATCGACTTGGCCACCAGGCGGCGTCCTATTTCCGTGAACGGGCGCTCGAACGCGGCGACATCACCAATTCTGACCGGGCAATCCTTAACATTGGTCGCGCCTACATCAACATAGACCTTGTCGAGCGTGGGCAGGTCGTTGATGTTATCGAGCCGGTCATACCCGATCACGCCCTGGGTCCCATTCAGGAAGCGAACTCTTCCCCCGAGGACATACCGGCGAAACACGCCGCCGATCGGAGAAAAACGCACAAAGCCGTTCCGATCCACATGGCTGACGATCATCCCGATCTCATCCATGTGCGCGGCGATCATGATCTTTTTTGTCTCGCTGTTGGGTTTGGATGGTTTTTTCCTCACGATCAGGCTGCCAAGCGCGTCCACACGGATTTCATCGGCGAGTCCCAGTACTTCAGCCCAGACGATCTCGCGGATACGATCCTCGAAGCCGGAAGGACCAAAGGCTTCGGTGAGTTGCTGGAGAAGTTTTTTCATGAATGATGATTTCCTTGTAGTTTTTGGATAAAGCCTTGGAAAGGCTGCTCAAAAGTGAATTAAATTATCTTAAGTTAACCTTCGCAATGCCGATTTTTAAACTATTTCCTGGACAAGCGGGACGACATCGCCGGCTCGATACGTGGTTTTTCCATCCCGCGTAAACACATGCACTTCGCTCCTGCCCATGACCCGCCATTCGCCCTGCAGGGTACCTACGAGAGCCGTATCCTCGTCAACGCCGAGCATGCGCTGCCCGTCTTTGAGCTGCCTGTACAGGAGAGAAACCATTGGCTTCCAGACAGAAGGGATGGCGTCGAAATGCGGGACAACAAATTCCGCAGGGACAATGCCAAAGCCTTCCTGCGTTCCCATGATTCGAAAGCTGGGTATCCGCTTCCCCAGGATCATGGCGCCGGCGGAGCAGCCTGCATACACCGCCCCGCGCGCCCAGGCGCGCTGGGCCGCATTCCAGGCGCGGGTATCCTTCATGGTTTCGTAGAGATAGGAGGGATTACCTCCGGAGAAGTAGATCAGGTCTGCATTCTCCACGGTGGATGCGAAGTCTTCACGATTGGCCGACTCCCGGTCGATGATGCGCAGGGCGGTGACATCGGCACCCAGCTTTGTAAAGTGCTCAATTCCCATATTCGACCAGCGATTGACGCTCTCGTCACCTTCCTTGCCTGCGGCAGTCGGAAGACAAACGACGCGCGGCCTGTGGCCGTTCGTATTGAGACTATTGAGCAGGTAGCGATCTACAGCCTCCATCACGGGAAGATATTCCCCGGAACCGACAAGGGCAATTAATCCATTCATCAGCCACCTCTAAATCTTAACAAGTAGACGGGTCAACAGGTAGAAACGCATCCCAAAAGAGCAAAAATCAGCTTCTCAGAATCAACTGCGGGAGTGATGCGTTTTAGTGCGGCGTGGAGCAGGTTCAGCGTATTCTTCCAGTCGTCGCTGCGTGAAATACTGACCGGTGAATGTGTATAACGATGGGGCACCGAAACAGAAACGGTCGGAATCCCGGCCAGCGAACGCTGAATGGCCCCGGAATCCGTGCCTCCTCCACCCGGCTGGCGGAGCTGGCAGGGAATCTTTCCCTGCTTCAGCCGTCTCCTGCAGAAAGCGGACCAGCCGCGGGTCGTGGAGAGTCGATCCGTCTGCCGTATAAATCGCCGGACCGAAACCCAGCCGCGTGTTATAGGTCATGTTCTCGCTGCCATCGTGTGCCGGCAGGTCACGGGCAGGCGTGGAGTTGATTGCGATGGCGAAATCCGGGTTGAAGTACTGGGCCGCGACCTTTGCACCGCGCAGCCCGATTTCCTCCTGGACAGTAAATGCCGCGCATACATCCACATTGGAGGGGGCATGTTTCAGAAGCTCGATCAACGTCGCAACACCAATCCGGTCATCGATCGCCTTGGACAAAATGGAAGGGCCGGCACGCCTGAATTTCGTGGCAAAACCGGCGCGGTCGCCAACATTGGCCTTGCCATTCAATCCGAGATCGATGCGCATGGAATCAAGTGAGACTTTTCGCTTGCTCTCCTCCGCGCTCATCAGGTGTACAGGTTTGCCGCCGATCACACCCGGGGTGCGGGTCTTTCCAACAAGCACCTGCTTGCCGACCAGGTGACGGGCATCGATCCCGCCGACGGATTCGAAGCGATAGAGTCCTTCGCCATCGTCAGCGACAATCATAAAGCCGACCTCGTCCATGTGCGCATCGAGCATGACGCGAGGGCGTTTTTTCTCTCCCTGGCCGCAGCGGGTCGCCAGCACATTGCCCAGTGCATCCACACGGACCTCATCCGCGTAGGGCTTGATCTCTTCGAGAACGATTTTACGGACTTCGCCTTCATCGCCCGACACCGCGATGACGTTGCAAAGTTTTTCCAGGAGCTTGAACTGTGGATTTCCGAATGGAGGCATGGAGTTATTCCCAGACAATGGTCTCCAAAAAATTCGGTTCAAGGGAGCTGATGAATTCAGCCAGGAGGCGGCCCGCCCGCTGGATATCCTTGATGGAAACAAACTTAACCGGTGTGTGCATATAGCGGATAGGGAAATCCACCAGGGCGGTGGGGATCCCTTCGGCAGTGACCTGCATTGCATACGCATCGGTCCCGGATTGTGCAGGTGTGACATCCAGGAACCATGGGATTTCGGCGCGCTCAGCCACTTCCTTGAGCCGCGCGTGCAGGAATGGATGCATGTTGGGACCGATGCACAGGCCCACTCCCTTGCCCATCGGGAAGCTCTCCCACCCGTTCACACCCGGACCCTTGGCAAAGGTCACATCCACGGCGATCGCCAGCTGCGGGCGGAGTTGGAATGCAGAGCCATAGGCGCCCAGATACGTGACCTCCTCCTGGACGGTCGCGACCGCCCATACATCCCAGGTATGCGACTTTTTCTGGAGTTCCTCCAGGCAGACTGTCAGGGCGGCGACAGAGGCGCGGTTATCCACGGAATGACCCGAGATCACATCGCCGGCCAGCTCGAGCGGCGCATTGGCAAAGGAGACCAGATCGCCAATGCGCACCTTTTTCTCCACCTCCCGGGCGGTCAGGCCGGTATCCACAAGCAGATGCTTCAGTGCAATGACGCCGTCCCTCTCCGAGTCAGGAAGCAGCTGCGAAGGCGGCATGGCGATCACCCCCGGCAATTCCTCTCCGCTGCCGCTGGCATGAACGGTGACTTCCAGTCCGGGCAGGACCCGGATGTCAATTCCGCCCAGATTGGTAATGTGCAAAAAACCATCCTGGATCTGTGAGACCATCAGGCCGATTGCATCCATGTGGGCAGCGATCATCAGCGAGGGACGGGGTTCCTTCCCGCTCCCTTTTTTGAGTCCATGCAGCGAGCCGACCCGGCTGAGGCTGATCTCATCCACCAGCGGATGCCATTTCTCTTCGATCAGCCGCGCGGCCGGTCCCTCAAAGCCGGAAAGACCTGAAACGCTCAGCAGGGATTTCAGGAAGGGAAGAATATCTGTCATGTTATGGAGTGACCGCGGGAATGGAGGTAAACGAAGGCGTCAGGGAGGGAACAAAAGCCGTGATGGAAGGTGTGAATGTTATGCTCGGGGTCCATGACGGGGTAAACGAGGGCGTGAACGTGGCTGTTAACGTCACTGATGGAGTCAATGTTGCAGGCTGGAATAAGGTTGGAGAGTGAGGACGGCGTAGGTGTTATGGTTGCTGATGGTGTGGAGGTAGGTGTGAATGTATTGGTTACCGTACCTGTCAAAGTTGGAGGAGTGGGAGTCAGAGTTGCCGTCGCGGTCAGCGTAGTAGTCGGTGTGACGGAGGGTGTCAGGCTGCCGGGGCCGGGTCGAAGTGCAATTGCAACAAATCCAACACAATAACAGGGAATGGTTAACAGTGAAATGGCCAGCAGTACAAGACGTCGTCCGTGCGCGGGCATCTGAATTTTCTACCATGATGGGTCGATTATAATCCATCATGATTTACAGGAACCTTGGCCCCCTATGATCCCCATCCATCTGCGTATTTCAGGATTTCTTTCCTATCGAGATCCCGTTGACCTTGATTTTAGTACCTTCGAGTATGCCTGCATTTCAGGCCATAATGGCGCCGGAAAATCCTCCCTGCTCGACTCGATCACCTGGGCGCTGTTCGGGGAAGGCACGCGGCAAGAGCAGCGACGTCATCAACCTTCACAAGGATGTAAAAGCAGCCGAAGTCGCCATCACCTTCGAGCATGAAGGCAACACCTATCGTGTCCAGCGCACCCTGCCCCGCAATAAGAGCACCATCCTTGAATTCCAGGTCAAGACCCAGGATGGCTGGCGGCCGCTGACCGAAAAGACCACCCGCGACACCCAGGTGCGCATCGAACAAACCCTGCGGCTGGATTACGATACCTTTGTCAACGCCTCCTTCTTTTTACAGGGCAAGGCCGACCAGTTCACCCAGCAGAACCCGGGCAAACGCAAGGAAGTGCTGAGCAACATCCTGGGCCTGGAAATGTGGGAGGAATACAAGAACCGTTCCGCCGAACGCCGTAAATTGATCGAACGCGAAGTGGACGGCATCGAGGCGCGCATCTCGGAGATCGATGCCGAGCTTGCCGAGGAGGAGACACGCAAAACCAGGCTGGCCGAGCTCGAATCCACGCTGGTACAGTTGACGGCTACCCGCACCGCCCAGGAAGCCGTACTGGAGATCGATCAAGATGACCGTCGCAGCCCTGGAGGAACAGCGCAAGCTCGTGGAAACGTTGAACGCATCGCTGGAACGCTCCCGCTCGCATCTCTCCGGGTTGCAGACTCGTCTCACCGCCCGGGAAGCGGACCGCGACTCGTATGCCGACCTCGTCAACCGCGCCGGTGAAATCGAGGCTGAGTATCAGGAGTGGCAGCAGGTCCGTGCAGAGCTTGAGAAAATGGGACAGAACTGCAAGCGAGTTCCACGAGTACGACAAGGAGCGGGTACCGCTGCTGGAGCGGATCGCCGTAGAGAGAACCCGGCTGGAACATGAATATGATGGCCTGGTCGAACAGGGAAACGTGATCGCTGAACAGTCCTCTGTGGTCAGTGGGTTGGAGTCTGAGATCGAAAAGATGCGCGGGCTGCTGGCTGAAGCCGAAGAAAAGGCTGCTTTCCGCACGCAGCTGGAAAGCCAGAGAAATTCCGCACGCGAGCGACAGGCTGAATTGAAAGCAGAGAATGAAGCTCTCAAAGAGGATATGAACCAACTCAAGGAACGGATCGAAACGCTGAAGTTTGCCGAAGGAGCCTCGTGTCCATTATGCGGACAGCAGTTGAGCGAGGAACATCGGGCGTCGACACTCTATCAGCTCGAAGAGGAGGGCAAGCAGAAAGGCGACCGGTATCGCGCCAACCTGGCGGAATCAAGCGATCTCGCAAAAGAAATTACTGACACCGAATCACAACATTCAAGCCCTGCCTCCGCAGAGAATGAACGCATCCGGTTTACCGGGGAAATCTCCCAACTCACGAGCGACTGGAGTTCCTGCAGCTCGCCGCGGACCAGTGGGAGACCACCGGCCGGAAACGCCTGAAGGAACTGGAAAAGATCCTTGCACATGAAAAATATGCACCTGAGGAGCACAAGCAGCTTGCCAGGTTGGACAAGGAACTGGCGAAACTTGGCTATGATGCAGCTGCGCATGATGAACTGCGGGAGAAGGAAAGTGAGCTGCGCGGCATCGAGGAGGAGTTCAGCAACCTGAAATCTGCCAGGGAAGTGAGCAGGCAGATCGATAGTGAGATCGACAATCTAAAATCCGAGATCAATAATCGCGAGTCTGAGATCGCAACCCTGGAAGCAGATTACCAGAAGGCACAATCCAGCCTGGAATCCGCCGAATCCGAATCGCCCAACCTGGATGAGGCCGAGCGTGAGCTGTTCCGCTTGCGGGAGAATGAGAACCGGGCCCGCAGTGAGCTGGGCGGCGCCAGGCAGCGCGTGGAAGTCCTTTCCACCCAGCGCACCCGCAAGGCGCAATTCTACACAGGAACGCGAGACACTCCAAAAACGGATCGTGCAGCATAAGACCCTGGAAAAAGCCTTTGGCAAGGACGGCGTCCCGGCGCTGTTGATCGAGCAGGCGCTGCCTCAAATTGAGGAAAAAGCCAACGAGCTGCTGGATCGCTTGAGCGATGGGCAGATGTCCATCCGCTTTGTGACGCAGACCGAATACAAGGATAAGAAGCGCGACGACCTGCGCGAAACGCTTGACATCCAGATCAGCGACTCGGCCGGCATCCGCGCCTATGAGATGTATTCCGGCGGAGAGGCGTTCCGGGTCAACTTTGCGATCCGTCTGGCGCTTTCGGAGATCCTTGCCCAGCGCAAAGGGGCGCGTCTGCAAACGCTCGTCATCGACGAGGGCTTTGGCTCGCAGGACACCCTCGGCCGCCAGCGCCTGGTCGAAGCGATCAACCTGGTCAAGCACGATTTCGCCAAGATCCTGGTCATCACCCACCTGGACGAGCTCAAGGATGCCTTCCCCACCCGCATCGAAGTGGAGAAGACCGACCGGGGATCGATGGTTACTGTGTATTAGAGTCAAAAGTCGGACGTCAGAAGTTGTACATGAGCTTGACTTTACCATTTTCATTTCAACCCCATGCTCTATCTCATTCTTTCCACTGCCTTCTTCATCGGAGGCATATTTGTTGTTTTCTGGCTTCACAACCAATATCACCTTGATATTGTCGTCAAGCCCGCACCGCCTCCCGCAGAGGCACCGATGATCTCCGTCTGCATCCCTGCCCGCAATGAGGAGCGCAATATCCGCGCCTGTGTGGAAGCTGTACTTGCACAGGATTATCCCAACTTTGAAATCATTGTTTTGGATGACCGCTCCACGGATAAAACCCCTGAGATTCTTCATGATCTGACTATGGAGTCCGGCAGCTTGCTGCCGGAAAATCAGGAGCAAGCTCCTGGACTTCATATCATCAACGGCTCCGACCTCCCCGCAGGCTGGGCCGGAAAACCCCATGCATTATTCCAAGCCTCAGCCGCGGCGCGCGGCGAATGGCTTTGCTTCATCGATGCCGATACTTTTCTCTCCCCCACAGCCCTTTCCTCCTGTCATGCAAAAGCCATCGAAACAGAGGCTGATATGTTCACGATCATGACCTTCCAGATCATGGGCTCGTTCTGGGAAAAAGTGGTCATGCCGCTGGTGATGACCGCCCTCTCCGTGGGATTTTCGCCGCGCAAAGTCAACGACCCAAAACGCAAGGATGCCATCGCCAATGGGCAGTTCATCCTGATCAAGCGCTCGGTCTATGATGCGATCGGCGGGCATGAGAGCGTAAAGGACCAGATCGTCGAGGATAAAGCCATTTCCGAACAGGTCAAATGGAATGGTTACCGCCTGATCGTCGCCGATGGCCATGCGGTGGCACGAACGCGCATGTATACCTCCCTGCCCGAGATGTGGGAGGGATGGACGAAGAATATTTATCTCGGCCTGCGCGACCAGACCGGATTGCTATATCTGGGCGTATTTGGCGCAATCGTTGCCCTGATCGCGGCGCTCTTCCTGCCGGTCTGGCCCCTGCTGGGCATCTTTTGGCTGCTGAATGGCGGAGGCTGGATGGCGGGGATCGTCCTGCTTGAGTCGCTGGTTTTCTGGGGTTATTTGATTAACGTCCGGGCGCGGTGGCGCGAGGCATGGAGATTTCTCCCTGGTATGCCCTCACAACTCCGCTCGGCGCGGCGGTCTTTGCAGCGATGATGATCACATCCGCATTCCGGGTGATTTCAGGCAAAGGAGTATCCTGGAAAGGCCGCATGTACACGCCGAAATAAACAAATTTGTTATCGCTGGGAATACGTTCAATTTTGAAGGCTGTAGGGGGAATCCTGATCTCTTGTAATCCAATTAAGGCGTAGAATGTGACAAAAGTCACAATACTTTTTCATGGGACTCATCTTATATTAAGGATAAGGAGTATCCAGAGAATACGTCCATGTCCCGACTTCCTTTTATCCTTGCCATTGCTGCGGCCGTCATTGCGCTCGGTTTTTTTGTCTTTGTGACCGACGCACCTGCCTACGGGGGAAGCGCGCCAGAGACGTGTGCAAACTGCCATGTCATGGATTCGCAGTACGAGAACTGGTATCACGCTCCGCACGAGAACTTTACCGAATGCGTGGACTGCCACCTGCCGCATGAGAATAAAGTTGTCTATTACCTGGAAAAGGGACGGCAGGGCGCCAAGGATGTCTATGCGTTCACCACGGGCAACATCCCGGTTGCCATCCGGGCAAGCGATAGAACCAAGCAAATCATTCAAACCAACTGCATCCGCTGCCATGAAGACACCGTCGAAACGGTCATGATGGGCGCCCAACCATTTGACCGTTATTGCTGGGACTGTCACCGCAATGTGTCCCACGGCGCACGCGGCTCCTCCCTGGTCCCCTATCAGGATGCAGCCATTTATCCCGTCAAATAAATCTCGATGAAGGAGAATCATCCATGAAGAAATATACTGACTTTTATTCTGGCCGGCATCATTGTCCTGCTGGCCGCCGTACTGGTCGGTGTGCTGGTATTCATGAACAACCAGCCGCCGCAGCAACGCGCCTTCCAGCCACTGGTGGAGATCAAGCCCATGGAGCCTGATTCCGCAAAATGGGGCGTGAACTTCCCCAACCAGTGGAACTCCTTCCAAAAGACGGCGACGAATAACATCGACACCACCTATGGCGGTTCCTCCAAATTCTCCTGGCTGGAACGCGATCCGCGCCAGGTGATCCTGTTTGCCGGTTATCCATTCAGCAAGGACTACAACGACGACCGCGGCCATATGAACGCACTGGAGGATGTGCGCGCGACCAAGCGTCTCAACCTGAGCCATGAGGACGAAACCAAGACCACGCATGCCACCTGCTATTCCTGCAAATCTTCCGATAATCCCGGATTGTGGGCAGAGATGGGCATGGCAGCCTATGACAAGATGTTCTTCGATGAGATGACTCCCAAGCATCAACAATCCCATCGGCTGCGCCAACTGCCATGAAGCCGGGACCATGCGCCTGATCGTCACCAACCCGGCGCTCAAGGAAGCGCTCGAAGCCCAGGGCAAGGATTGGACCACCTTCACCCGCCAGGAAATGCGGACGGTGGTATGCGCCAACTGCCATGTGGAATATTATTTCAAGGGCGACGGCAAGTACCTGACCTTCCCGTGGGAAAAGGGCACCCACATCGACCAGATCATCTCCTACTACCGAGAAGTCAGGTTTCAAGGACTGGGAATATCCCGATACGAACACACCCATGCTCAAGGCCCAGCATCCTGAATATCGAATTCTTCACCGCCGATTCCACCCATTACAAAGCGGGCGTCGCCTGCGCCGACTGCCACATGCCGTACGTAAGTGACGGGGCAATGAAATACTCCTCGCATGATGTTCACAGCCCGCTGATCAACCCCGAGCAGTCCTGCGGACAATGCCATACGGATACGGAATATGTGGTCGGCCGTGTGAATGAGATCCAGGAACAGGTCGCCACAACACAAGCAGAACACAGAAGATGCCATCATCGACGCGATCAACGCCATCAAGACCGCCGCCGCCAACCCGGATGCAGACGCGGCCCTGCTCGACCAGGCGCGCGACCTGCACCGCCAGGCACAGTTCATGTGGGACTTTGTCTCTGCCGAGAACAGCACGGGTTTCCACAACCCCGAATATGCACTGAAGATCCTGGCCAATTCCACCAACCTGGCCCGCCAGGCACAGATGCTGGCTGCGCAGTCGGTGAATGACATGACGCTGCTGCAGACCGGCACGTATTATCAAACAGCAGCCAAGCCGTAAATTTATCGAACATGATTTAAGACGCTGTCCATGAGGGCAGCGTCTTTTTGTTGGTATGAATGGGGTGCCGTAAGATTCGAGTGCGATAATGGCAATGTCCATGCAGTGAACGATTGGCTCCAGGACGATGATCCGCTGCTATGAACGTCCCTGACCGGGAACTTTTCCATATCCCTCGTCGTCAGTCAGGAAGAAACAAAACGAATAGACAGGCTTATGCGCCGGTTAATTCACAATACGCAAAGAAATGGAGAGAAACATGAGAAAAATCTTATTTATTCTTCTTGCACTCCTCATGACAGGATGTGCATCCCTCGTCGGCCAGGCGAGCAGTGAGGTTGAACGCGCCCAGGAAAAATGGCAGGACGCCAACATCTCGCATTACCGTTACGAACTGGCGATCAGCTGCTTCTGCGTCTTCAGCCAGGATATGCCGCTGGTCATCGAAGTCAAGGATGGCGAAGTGGTTTCCATGGAATACAAGAGCGGAAAGGAAATCGATGCCGCCAACCTGGAATTGTTCCAGCGCTATGACACGATCGATAAGATCTTTGCAGAGCTGGAAAAAGCCCAGAGCGAGGCAGAAAGAGTGGAAGTTACTTACGATGAAAAATATGGCTTCCCCACCCAGATCACCATCGATCAGGCCGAGCAGGCAGCAGATGATGAGCTTTATCTGACAATTTCAAATTTCGAAGTGCTGCCATAAAATACAAACCTTGCGAAGGTCGTGAGCCTTCGCAAGGTTTACATTTATGAAAGAAGCGGACGTGAAGCGTCCGCTTTCTGTTTAATTGGGATGAGTCCACTGCCGGAGCACAGTATCGTCGGCGATGTGGATGCGGCGGTCCTCGATGCGGATCGCGCCGCTGCGCTCCAGCTCTTTGAGCGACCGGGCGACGACTTCACGCACGGTTCCCAACTGCGCTGCGAGCTGCTCCTGTGTCCAGTGGCGGGCGCGACTCTTCAACCGGAAACTCGCTGATCAGGCGCGCCAGCCGGTGCGTGACCTGGTAAAACGCCATCTCGCTGACCATGCGGACCATGTTACGCAGCATCTCTCCAAAGTTCTCCAATACTTTTTGAGCAAAGGCAGGATGCAAGGCCACCAGCGAGCGCAACTTTTCGCCATCGATTACCCACACCCTGCAGGTCTCAAGCGCCTCCACGTTGACCGGGTTCAGGCCGCCGTCGAACGCCGGCACTTCCGCAAACGTATCCCCCTCCTGCAGGATGCGGACAATATACTGCCGTCCCTGCGGCGAGAGGCGGTAGATCTTGGCGCTGCCGCTCTCGATGATATGAAGCCCATCGCATGGATCCGCCTCCCAGAAGAGTACGTCGCCGCGTCGATATTCACGCAGCTGCATGTGCTGGGCAATCTCCCTTAACAAAGTTTCCGATAAATCAGTGAAGTAGGCGTTCCCCCGCAGAGTATCGATGCGTTGGGCCTGGCTGGTATCGATCAGCTTCATGGATCGCTTAGATGCTCCCGAGCAGAACCTGGTCCGCCCCCCGATCGATCTCCCATGGATAAATGGTGAACGCGTCCGTGACCGCCGCGTAGTAATCAGGGCGGACATGACCGAACAGGCTGCGATATGGGATTGAAATGCAGGACGCATGTTTCAGGGAATCCACCAGCAGCCGAGACGCGGTTCTTCACCGCCGTGATCGTCCGTCCCGATCCCCAGACATCATCCACAATCAGCGTCGGCCGGCCGCGCAATTGGTCGTCGGAAGGAAACTGGATGAACTGCGGCCAGGCCATGAGCTTGGCCTTTTCACTGGCCGTCTGGGCCGGGAAGTCCACGGCAGCAGTGAGGATATGGGTAATGTCCATGGCTTCGGCGAGCATCCCGCCCGGGATGACGCCTCCGCGCGTGATCATCACCATGGCAGTGAACTCACGCTTGAACTGTGGGATGAGATGGTCGATGAGGCGATCGACCTCCTCCCAGGAAATTAATTCGCGGCGCGGTTGTTGTGGAGGTTGTGGTTGCATGCAGTCTCTTCTCTGACAAAATGATAAGCTTGATAGTGGAAAATTTCGCAAGCCTTGTACATTATAGCAAACTTATTGGGTCCACTTCAACCCGCCAATCCTTCAACCAGGCCGCCTGCGGACTGCTCGTGCAGCAGAGCGGACGGGATCGGGTCCGCGCAGGACGATCTGCCAGCGGTACATCCCGCCAACCCTGGCAAAAAAGCTTGGAACAGGACCCACCATCGTGATCAACTTCCAGCGATCCGAGGACAGCAATGGCTGTAAGTCTGGCAGCAACTTTGCGGGTTTCCTGCTCGGCAGTGATTGGGTCAGAGTGCCGGTATTCCAGCCTTACCAGGCGCGAAAAGGGCGGATATCCAAGACGCCGGCGCTGCTCCAACTCATATTGATAAAAACCATTTACATCATGGCTCCGCAGTCGATTGGATCACCTGATTGGCAGGATCGAATGTTTGCAGGATCACCTTTCCACCGCGTTCACTGCGCCCGGCGCGTCCCGCCACCTGGGTCAGCACCTGGAAAACGCGTTCCCCTGCAAAGGGATCGGGCAGGTACAGGCCGACATCCGCCAGGACAATGCCGACCAGGGTCACCAGCGGCAGGTCAAGCCCCTTGGCGAGCATCTGGGTGCCGACCAGCACATCCGCCTGGTGGTTGGCGAAGTGGGTGAGGATCATCTCATGGGCATCTTTCTGGCGCGTGGTCTCCCAATCCCAGCGCAGGGTGCGCGCCTTGGGAAACAGCGAATTCACTTCCGCTTCCACTCGTTCACTGCCGAGATCCGTACTCACGGATCTGCCTGCCGCCGCACTGGGGACAGGTGGCCGGCCTTTTCCGCTCATAGCCGCATTGATGGCAGAGCAATCGCTCCTTTTCATCCAGGTGCAGAGTAAGGGGCGTATCGCAGTTGGGACAGCGCAGGACATATCCACAGTCGCGGCAGAAAATATACGTGGCAGTCCCGCGCCGGTTCAGGAACAGGATCGCCTGCTCGCCGCGCTCCAGCGTGGACTTCAAGCTCCTCGTGCAGGGACCGGCTGAAGATCCCACGCTGGCCCGCTTTCAACTCCTCGCGCATATCGATGATGTGAACAGGAGGCAGGTCCGAACCGGTGATGCGGCGAGGCAATTCCAGGCGCTGCAATACCCCTATCCGCCCACACCCCCTCTCCCGGTGGGAGAGGGGAACGCTCAGACTGATAGCGTTGTACAACCGTGGGAGTTGCGCTGCCCAGAACACACACCGCCCCGGCAAAGCGCGCATACATTTGTGCCGCAGTCACAGCATGGTAGAACGGAGGGTCGGATTGGTAATAGGAGGAGTCGTGGGATTCGTCCGCCACGATCAAGCCTACATTTGGCAGAGGCGAAAATAAGGCACTGCGGGCGCCGATGATGACCTTCAATGCGCCTGTGCGTGCGCGCCGCCAGGTGTCGTAACGCTCCCCCTCTGATAGCTTCGAGTGGACAATGCCCACCTGCCCTGGAAAACGGCTCAGGAAACGGCGGACCGTTTGCGGTGTGAGAGCGATCTCAGGGACAAGGATGATCGCCTGCCTGCCGCGCCTGATGACCTCCTCGGTCGCGCGTAGATAGATCTCCGTTTTCCCTGCGCCGGTTACACCTTGAAGAAGAAAAGGAGAATGTAGATCGGGCGAGGCGAGCGCGTTGAAAATTTCATGCAACGCCGATTCTTGTTCGGGTGTAAGTTCCAGTTCCTGTTTCGCTGGATAGCTGTCCTGCGTGTTTACGACCCGCTCCAATGGATCCCGGAAGATCTCACTCTCGAAAAGGCGGATCAGTCCTCGCTCTTCCAGCTCCTGCAGGTCGGCAAGGTTGCAGCCGCTTTCGGCGTAGACCCACGACACATTGACCGGCTCCGGCTGGCGGATCAAATATTCGCAGGGCCGCCTGCCTGCGGGCCAGGGTCTGCTTTGTGCCCAGGTTCGGCATCTCCGCTTGCGCCTGCTCGGGCGGGACCGCCAGCAGCGCCACACGGACATACTTCGAGCGGACACGCGGCGGGGGCAGGATGCTCTTTGCAGAGAGCACACCCTTACGAACCAGGGAATTCGCGCTATTGCGCCACTCCACTTTGCGGAAATGTGAATCGATCTGGCGGCCGCGGAGGGAACCGCGGTCTTTTAGAAGGTTGATGAGACGGGACTTCGATGGGCGATTTTTGAGGAGCATAATCTGGTCTTTGTAATTGGTAATTGACGTCGGCTTCCTGGCTTATTCCTACCGGCAGGAACAATCCGACAATGGCTGCCAGCGGCGATAGTGTGGACGCCGCCATGGCTTCCGCCAACGCGATCTGTGGCCCGGTCAGAACGGGTAGAGGATCGACAAGCTCCAGGATCTCCTTGACGGTTTGTACGGACGGCTGGTCAACGAAACGGAATACCACACCCTGCACAGTTCTGTTCCCAAATGGGACAATGACCAGATGCCCGATACCAATTTGCCCTTCAAGAGTTGTGGGTATGGCGTAATCAAAGATCCCCGAAACGGCAGGGACATTGACAACGATTTGAGCGTAGGCAGTCATGGAATTTAGTATATCTTGAATTCTTTTGCCGCTCCAGTTGGCAGATATACAAAAATACTCCCAGCGTCGTCTCTTACGCTGGGAGTTTAGACAGTCAGGATAAAGATATGTTTTCAGATGAATGTGAGAAAACAGCTGCGTGAGCAGGGCAACCAGCCCTATGTTTGGGAGGCAGACATCACTTTCACCACCGCAAGCACGGCCACTAGGAACCCGATCCCTATGATCCCAGTGATCACAGGCAGGATCCACATGCCGGCGGCACTGCCAAAGGACTTGATGCGCGCGTCAAGCGGATGTTCCGGCTCATACAGCACGATCACCTGATCGCCCACCTCATAGGATGGCGATGAGCTTCCCTCGCTCATCTTTACATTGCGGCGCTTTCCATCGCTGGCGACGTACTGCACCACAGGATAATAAAACTCCTCTACAACCCGGTCCTGTTCATTGACGTAGGAGCGCTCCATTGTCACGTCTGTCACCCTTCCAGGCGCGCTCTCCTCCCGGCTGATCTTCATGATATTGCTTACTGATGCTACTGCCGTGATCAGGAGCATAAGTATGGCAACACCGGTGAAGATGGGAAGAATGATTTTTTCGATCGGCGTCCCCTGGTTTTGCTGCATTTCCTTCTCGATTTTTTCAAACTCGGCATCGAACTCTGCATCCGCCGTGGCGTCCATCATCGCTTCGAGCTTTACCCGGTCCGTTTCATCCGGGACGTCATCCAGGCTTTCGTACTGGATACCATCGACTTCAAACGAAACAGGTAGATCGTCTTCCCAGTTAATGGAATATTTTTTCTTTGCCATCATGAGGTTCTCCCAAAAAATTATATCCTGACATCACACAAAAACACCTGGCTGCACAAGAAATTGCTGGACTAGGAAATCCTCCTCCACGGAAACAGCGCGGGCATGAGCTCGCGCTGTTTTGTTTTTGTAGATGATCTACTGTAGGAATTATTTGCTCTTTAATATCGCTGCAGCCCCATAGCCTACAACAGAGGAATAATCCCCGGTTACATTCGCAGAGGTGGCATGGCGCAGGACTTTGACCTTGTCCGCCCCAAGTTTGCGGGCAGCCCATAGTACGGCCGTGAACGCGCCCAGGCCGCAGGCAAAGCCCTTGCGGGCGCGGTCCAGGTCGAAGGCGCCGGCAGGGTTGAAATTTTCGATCTCACCCAGCATGGCGCGGTCGTAGCCCAGGGCGGTATCCTGCTTGAAGAAGTGCGAGAGGTCCGTGCTGGCAACGAGAACAAAATTCCTGCCGCGGAGTACAGTGGCGAGTGCCTTTCCCAGGCCCTCTGAGACCTGCTCTTCGAGGGCACGGACCATGATGGGAAGCAGTTTCCATTCATGCTGGAAGACACGCTGCAAAAAAGGAAGCTCGATCTCGAGGGAATGTTCAGGGTCCCTGGCGATGGGTGTGAATCCAAACCCCAGCCCGGCTTTGGCAAGGACATCCAACTCATTCAAGGCGATCTTGTCCACGGGGATTGTGCCGAGAGGTGTGGAATAAGCAGCATGGGCAGTGGTGATCAACGGCTGGCTATAGGGATGATGCATCGGTCCAGCCACGACGACCAGGTCCGGGCGCAGGCCGCGCAGGGCAGCGAAGGCATAGCCTGCCACTTCACCGGAATACTGATGCCCGGCGTGCGGTGCAATGACCCCCATCACATCCCCATCCAGCACCGGGAGTTGGGCATCGTCCAGGTATTCGTCAACAGTCCGGGCGAGGGTCGCTGGATTTTCCTCATACCATCGACCTGCAATCGGTGAGGGGCGTATGTCAATCATAAAATGATTTTAGCACTTTTTGGGTGGCGCGAAAAGCAAGCGGCGGGAGCTGATCGCGTCCAAACCATTCGACTGCATCGGCGTCATCGTCAGGTCTCAACTCTCCTGAGAGCACTTCTGCCTGATAGACGATGATGAAATCCGCGCCACGCGGGTGTTCCCTGCCTGAGATGATGTCCAGTACCCGCATCACGCGGACGCTGAGGCCGGTCTCCTCCAGGCATTCACGCGCAGCCGCCTCAGCAGGGTCCTCGCCGCCGTTGATGAAACCGGCCGGCAGAGTCCAGCGGCCGCGGAACGGCTCATTCGCCCGCCGCACCAACAGGACACGCCTCTCCTGTTCGACCAGCACAGCAGCCGCCACCTTGGGGTCCACAAAATGGATCCAGCTGCAATTAGGACAGACAGGCCGCACCTTCCCAAAGCGCAGCTCCTCTGTTAACAGGGTCGCGCAGCGTGGACAGTATATGTATTCGTTGTTTGCCATGTTCCTATTATGACACTTACCGTAAATCATATCAAATATCTTTTGAAGTGATTAACGGTAAGTATTCAAATTTTCATTTAATGGGATCAACCGGTACTGTGTAAAATAAAAGTGCAGGAGCAAGCTCCTGCACTCCATATTCTAGCTTTTGCTTCGCCAGCGACTGGCTGATAGCTGCCGCATCAACGCCATGATGAACAAGCTGATCAATGCGATGCCGGCAAACAACCACTGCCACAGGGGGGAAACTGTCTGTACTTGTGCGGGTTGAGCAGAAACCTGTGGAGGCTGTTGTTGTGCCAGGCCGCTGCTTGCCGCATTTGCGGCATCTGTCTCGGACTGCTTGGAGACCGCAGTTTCCATGGCCCTGGTGGAGTTGGCATCTTCTGCAGATGCAGTTGCGGTTGATAGCGGAGCCATGGCCACAGATGGCGACTGAAGCGGTGCTTCCGTTGCGGCGGGTGCCTCCGTCGCTGCTGCCGGCGGCTCCGTGGCCGCAGCGGATTCAAAAGTATCCGGCGCTCCGCCTCCCCCCATCCCAAATACCAGTGGCTGGGAAGCCAGCTGCCGGCCCATGACGTTCAACCCAAAGGTAAAGAAAAGCAGGATCGCGGCAAGAGTGGCCGTAAACCGGAATACCGGGTAGGAACGCGGCAATGGCGGGTTCCTGCCCACCATTTTGGGTGTCAGAGTAAAGTTGCGCGGCGCCTTGCGCATGGGCAGCTGGCGGAGCAGGCTCCGAGCCCCGCGTAAATCCTGTAAAACGGAGCGCAGGTCCGGGTCCGTGCGGAGGCGTGCCTCCAGGCGCGTAGAATTGGACGAACTCAGTTGTCCGTCCAAATAAGAAGAGAGAAGCTCAATATCTCGCTGTTTCATCAGGCAGTGCTTTCTTCTTCGAGACGAAATACAGACGGTAAAAGTTCCGAAAAGCCCTGCAGACACTCACGCAGCCTTAATCTGGCCCGTGCCAGGCGGCTTTTGATGGTCCCAATAGGGACACGCACGGCGACTGCCACCTCGGTGTAGTCCATACCCTGCAGATCGGCCATGACGACCACAGTCTTGAACTCCATGGGCAGGTTGTTGAGGCAGTGCTGGATGGCATGCTCGAGCTCATCAGCCTCCGCCTTCTGGTCGGGTGTCATGCCCGGGTCGGCAAGCCAGCGCGGCGAATCCATTTCCTCGCCATCCTCGGTATCCGGCTCGAGCGGCGTGGTGGGACGACGCTTCCGGCGGCGCAGTTCATCGTAGCAGGCGTTGGTCACGGTCCGCATGAGCCAGGCCTTGAAGGAACCACCGCGGAAGGAATTAATGCTTTTGAACGCGGAAATGAAGGCATCCTGGCTGACATCCGCGGCAAGATCGTCGTCGCCGAGGATGCGGAGTGCGGTATTGAACACGCTGTCCTGGTAATGCAGGATGAGCGTGTTGAAGGCGTCCAAATCGCCTTTTTGCGCATCTTGAATTAGGGCTTGCTCGTTCATGGGGTTAATTTTACCGCTTGTCTTATAAAAAACTGAGCTTCTCACCTGGATTTGTGAGAGAAATTTGTCGAGGAGTTAAGTAAATTATGCGGCACTCTGTATCACTGCAAAAGACTCGAAGCTAACAAGGTACCGCAAAACTACTCTACTCAATATTCGAATCTATTTTTGCCAGATCAAGTCACAAGATGTGACTTGGAGCATATAGGATACAAGCGGTAGAACGCCAAACGTGTACGAATTGTTCCTAGCTGCCGGTGGACACTTTTCGATTTAGAAACAGGTAAATTCCCCGCCAGACCAGCAACCCAAAAGCGGACGTGGCGCTGAGGACAACCGCAAAAATCGGGATGACCGGTGCATTCAGGATGAGTCCCCGCAGGACGGCAGCGAACGAAGCGGCAAATACCATCGCCAGCACAGGACGCCACAATTGCTTTGCAGTGGAGATGAATTGATTTTGAAAAAGTCCAAGGGAGGGAGCCAGCAGGAACCACGAAATAACAAGTGGAAAGAAGATGGCTGCCATGCGCGGCAGGAAGGATGAACCAGCCTCGCCATGCGTGGCAAAACCGATGAAGGTGACCAGCGCAATGGCGGAAATATCACCTATGATCAAAATCGTATTTCTCATATGAAATATTCAGGGGCACGATATCGCGCTGAAGCGCATGCGAAGTCGTGCCCCTGCTATTCACTGACCAAATTCCTCATTCCGTAAAGCGGGGAAGAGCAGGACTTCACGAATTGAGTGCTTGTCCAGAAGCAGCATGGCCAGTCGGTCCACACCCATGCCAAAACCACCGTTGGGCGGCATACCGTAGCGCATGGCACGCAGATAATCCTCATCCATCGGATGCTTCTCCTCATCGTCGGCGGCGTAATCGCGTCCCATTTCGAGGAAGCGCTGTTCCTGGTCGAGCGGATCGTTCAGCTCTGTGAAGGCATTGCACAGCTCGAAGCCGGCCGCGTAACCCTCGAATCGCTCGACGGTCATGGCATCGCCGGGCATGGATTTGGCCAGCGGCGAGATGTCGCGCGGGTAATTGTATAAAAATGTCGGCTGGATCAGGGTCGGCTCGAGGAACTCGCTGAGCAGAAAATCGATCAGCTTGCCGCGCGGTCGCCCTGGGATCAGGCAGCTTGTTCGGGTGCTTTTCCTTGATCGCCGTGAACAGCGTCTCAGCCGTCCTGTACTCGCCAATATCGATGCCGCTGGTTTCGAGGATCCCCTGGCGCATTTCCAGTCTCTTCCAGGGAGGCGTCAGGTCGATTGCCTGTCCCTTGTAAGTGACCTGTTGTGTGCCGAGTACCTGCTGAGCGGTATATGAGACCATTTGCTCGGTCAATTCCATCACCTGCAAATAGTCGGCGTATGCCCAGTAGAACTCGAGCTGGGTAAATTCCGGATTATGCTTGAAGGAGACGCCCTCGTTGCGGAAGTCGCGCCCGATCTCGTAGACTTTCTCCAGGTTGCCGACGAGCAGCCTCTTCAGGTACAGCTCGAATGAGATGCGCAGGTACATGTCCTGTTCGAGCTCGTTGTGATGGGTCACAAACGGACGGGCCGCCGCGCCGCCGTAGAGCGGCTGCAGGATGGGTGTCTCAACTTCGAGAAAGCCATGGTCATCCAGAAAATTGCGCAGGGATTTGACGATGGCCGCCCGCTTGCGGAAGGTTTCCCGCACGGCAGGGTTAACCGCCAGGTCCGCGTATCGCTGCCGGGCACGCAGCTCGGAATCCTCCAGCGCGGCATGGCGGATCACAGTCCCGTCTTCGAGGGTCTCATCCTTGGCCGCTGGGAGCGGGCTGACGGATTTGGCCAGCAGCTTGAATTCGTGAACATGGAGAGTTGCCTCACCGGTCTTGGTGCGGAACATAACCCCGGACGCCTGGATAAAGTCGCCGATGTCGAACATTCTGTTGAAGAAGTCAAGGTTTTCCTTACCTACTTCATTCATCCGGAAGAAAAGCTGGATCCGGCCGTCGCCGTCCTCGATATGGGCAAACGAGATTTTCCCCATCGCCCGGGTGGCGCGAATGCGGCCTGCCAGAACGACTTTGACCTCCCGGCCTTCCTTTTCCGCGGCATCGAACCCGGCAATCGCCTGGACGCTGGTGTGGGTCCGCTGGGCACGGGTGGGATAAGGCTCCACACCTTCGGCGCGTAATTCTTCGAGCTTCTGCAAACGTATCTTTTCAAGTGAGTTGTATTCTGTCATGACCAGGCTCCCCCTTCACACTATAGGACGTGTGCCATTCAGGTGGAAGGGATGGGAATGTGATGGATTTCCTTCTCGTGGGCGAGGGGATAAGAAATAAAAACCCCGCGCTCCTCAACAGGCGCGCGGGGTAAATGTACGCTCCTGCGTCTAGGAAACCTTCAGGATTTTAACATTATATGTACCGCCCGGGGTTTCGACTTTGACGGTATCGTTAACCTTGTGGTTGAGGATCGACTTGCCGATCGGCGATTTATTGGAGATCTTGCCTGCGCGGGGATTGGCCTCGGCCACACCAACGATAATAAATGTCTCCGGCTCGAAGCTACCCTCCTTGATGGTCACTTTCGAACCGATCTGCACGATGTCACTCTTCTTTTTGCCGTTTTCTTCGATGATCTTTGCGGTGGCAAGCAAAACTTCAAGCTCCTGAATGCGGCCTTCCACAAACGCCTGCTCATTCTTGGCAGCTTCATATTCAGCATTTTCAATCAGCTCGCCGCCTTCCATCGCTTCATGCAGACGGTTCGCAACTTCCTGACGCTTGGCAGTGCGCAGATAATCCAATTCGTCCTGAAGTTTCTGATATCCCTCTTTAGTCAAAAAGTTGTTAGGCATTTTACTTTCCTGATATAAGAATTTTGCATCTCATAAAGAGATGCAAATGAGATGACCCGATGCAGTTGTCCGTAAAAACGCAGTTAATATATCACGGATTTCAGGCTCAATACAAGGGAGTTTGTAACCCCTAACTAAACTGTAATATGGGTATTCCTCCCTGCTGGTCCCGGTAGGACCGCAGCGCCACCCCCGCTTTTTCCGGGGTGTACATATACTCCCCGAACAGGGGCAGCTGGGATTTGTACTCCAAAACCGCCTCGTGCCACGCCTTCAGGCCTGCGTCCGTCACGGAATGGACGGTTTCCTTCATCCCGGTCGATTTCGGGCCAACTTCCTCGGGTTTCGAGAAGAAATAAGGAATGTCGATGTCATAGAATAGATGTAGACCGGTCTCTTCCGCTCCCTGGCGAACGAGAAGATGGTCGATGTGTGAGCCGACAGCCAACTGGCAGACCACTACATCGTCCGGCTGGACGCGGGCCAGGACCGCCTCGGCAATTTGGCCTGGGAGGCCGGCATCCTCCTCGTGAGGAGGTACGGATATATCGCTGTACAGCCACTCCCCGTTCGAGCCACGACGGTAAATGCAGTCCAAAAAATCGAGGTGGACTGCCTGGGCGCCGACAATGGCTGCCGCTCGCTGATCCTCCTCTCTGCGGGCGCTTACCGCTGCCTCGGCGGACGGGAATCCCCACACAAAATGCTGCAGCTGCGCAAACTGGGAGAATTCCCCTTCTGGCGGGTAACCGGACATGAACGTCCAGATTTCGACCAGCATGCCGGCCTTTGCCTGGTCGTAAATCAGTCCACCGGCCGAGAGCACGGCGTCATCGAGATGAGGGAAAGATAGATCCAGCGCATGAAACGATTTAACCATAGTTGCAGTAAACCTGCATGGATTTTAAGATGATTGCACAATTAATTTTTAGGCGGATGTCAGGTACACTTGCATATGGAGGCAGAATATGCAGGAGCGACGAAAACAACCACGCAAAGACCTCATGTCCTATTCCCAGGTGTTCGAGCTTTACCACGGAAAACTGATCGGTTATCTGGGGGAAATCACCCAGTTGGGGGCGATGGTGATTGGGGATGAACCATATGCTGTAGATACGGAAATGAATATATCCATCCAGCTCCCGGAATTACCGGATGTCCGGGCGACGCGCATGGCCATGCCCGTGCGCGTGGTCCATTGCCGTAAAGACTTGAGCCCGGAGTACTATAATATTGGTCTCGAGTTCAGCCTGGTCACGGACCAGCAGAAGAAGATCATCGCGGCGATCATCGACAATTACGAGTTCCGGAGACAGACCCCCACCTACCCTCCCCGTGCGGTGTGAGCACAACAGCCATCTGACGCATGGAGAATTGCATACAGCGGAAACCGTCACTGCGATTAC
The DNA here is from genome assembly GCA_963750005.1 of uncultured Chloroflexia bacterium. Lineage (GTDB taxonomy): Bacteria > Chloroflexota > Anaerolineae > Anaerolineales > Villigracilaceae > Defluviilinea. The sequence goes on along the minus strand of CAVVPC010000003.1, from coordinate 168,318 downwards.
CAGCCGGCCGGAGGGAATTGGATCGTATACCAATCGTAGGAGGAACAGAAGGCAAACTGTAAGCTTGTAACAATACATTGTCCAGTCATGCGCGAGTATACTAGCGAAAGTTTTATATTCAATTCTTACTGATTATTCATTGCTCAGCCACCGTACAAAAACTGCCCGGGGGACTGACAATCGGAGACACATCCTGTGAAAAGATACCGCACCGTCATCGCTACAATAATTGCCCTTATTTTCTATACTGTGACAGATATCCTGATCTGGCAGAGGATTTTCGAAGCCAACAATATGGTTGGATACGCGGACCTCTATCACATGGGCTGGTTCGTGACCCTGGCAGGCTACGCGGTCATGGGAACGATCCTGTTATGGGGTTCCTGGAAGGATTGCCTGTATTTCGTCACCTCACTTTTTGTAGCTGCGTTCAGCGGCCTGGAGGATGTTCTCTATTATGCCCTCGACCGGAAACCGATGCCCGAATCGCTTCCCTGGCTCGCTAGAAACCCAATGATCTATATTTCCACAAGGGAGGGTGTAATTTTCTCAGTGGTCTTCTGGCTCTCCGTTCTTGTAGTACTCTACTTTTTCCTATACTTGTGGCGAACGCGGGATACACAACCCGCTGCAAACCAACAAATGGAATAAGGTAAGTCCCGCATGATCAATTACGAGTGACATGCGGGATTTTTGTTGGACATCTTTTTTGCCCTTTTCAGCGCTCAACCTATGGTTATGAGCAAATTCTAATCCGTACTCCACAAAATGCTTCCCTAAAGCAGTATTACAACCGCTCTCCTTTCGTTGTTAGTCATATAACCATCATACGCCGTGGTTATTGGCTTACTGGGCACTACACGTAGAAGGTTCAATTCTATGCGAAAGGAAAGCTGTCATGCACATTTTTTCCCTATTATTGGGAGCTTTGTATCTCCTGATAGTTTTTGTATTATCCATGTACGGACTACATAACCTGATCAATGCATTCCTTTACTTAAAATCCAAATCGGGTACCTCAAATAAAAGAAAGATTCCCGTGCTTGAGACATTCCCCAAAGTGACTGTCCAGCTTCCGATCTTCAATGAAAAATATACCATCGAGAGGCTGCTGGCTTCGGTCACCTGTCTGGACTATCCCGCCGATAAGCTTCAGATCCAGGTTCTGGACGATTCCACAGATGATACCGCCATCCTTACCAGGAACCTTGTCGACGAGTACAAATCAGAGGGGGTCAACATAGAGTGGATCCACCGCGTTGATCGCACAGGCTATAAAGCGGGAGCGCTGGCTTATGGTTTCCAATCGGCATCTGGTGAATTGATCGCCATTTTTGATGCGGACTTTGTCCCGGATCCAGACTGGTTAAAGAAAACTGTCCCTTACTTTACAAGTCAGCAGCTTGGATGTCTCCAAACCCGGTGGGGTCATACAAACCGGAAATATAATTCACTCACCCGGGTGGAGGCGATGGCCATCGACGGGCATTTCATTGTCGAACAGACGGTCCGCTCAAGAAATGACTTTCTGCTCAACTTTAATGGGACAGCCGGTATCTGGCGCAGATCCTGCATCGAGGACGTGGTGGCTGGCAATGGGATACGCTCACCGAAGACCTTGATTTGAGCTATCGCGCCCAGATGCGCGGCTGGAAAATCGATTACCTGCCTGATGTTGTGGTCCCGGCAGAATTGCCTCCACACGTGGAAGCTTATAAGAACCAGCAATTCCGCTGGGCAAAGGGAAGCTTTCAGGTTGTGCGGAAAATCCTGCCTAAATTATTCGAAGACTCCAGGCTGCCCTGGCATGTCCGCCTGCTGGCACTACTCCACATCACCGGCTATGGAGTCCATCCGCTTATGCTGGCAATTCTTATCCTGACCCTTCCCGTGGGTCTGCTCGCCCCGCATGCGTTTAAGCTCTTTCCATTGTCCATTGTCGCAGGATTTGGCCCTCCCCTGGTGTACCTTTCCGCGAAAGCTTCCCATTCCCCCTCCCTGTCGGAGCGTCTCCGGCTTCTGCCGCTTCTTACCATCACTGGCTTTGGTCTGTGCCTGAACACCTCCCTGGCAGTGATCGAGGGTTTGATTGGCAAAGGCGGCGTGTTCATCCGGACGCCAAAGTTGAACCTGCAGGACACGCGCAAACGGAACAAGCCGGTTGATAAAGCTTACATTGCGCCGGTCAGCCCGCTGGTCTGGCTTGAGATCATCCTTGGACTTTATGCCTTGCTCACAGGCATTGTGCTTGCACCGATCATCGGCTGGGGAATTGTCCCCTGGATGGCCATTTACATGTTCGGTTTCTTCTATGTTGCCGGGTTGAGCTTGATCCAGAACCGGGAATCCACCCACAAGCGGCTCCACAATCTCGCCCCTGAAAAATCCGTTTGACGGAAACTCGCATCGTCGCAGCTGGCGCTAAATCCGGCTTCTTCAGCTTTTTGCGACTCAAAGACTGACCGCGGCTGCAGCCGTGGTCAGTCTTTTTGTAAATCGGATCCACCCGCGAGGATCACTTTGCTACGATTTGTTCGACCCCATAAAATTCGGCCCCACAGTGATTGATCCAATTGTTCGGGTCCGTTTCAAAATCGCCTATCAGCCACAGCTTAGTACCCAGCTCACTTAAGGTATTAACTTTAGCAAGATCTGTTGTAACAATGATGGATTCCCCATGCAGAGAAGCCGCCAGCATAGTTTGATGGCGCTCATCCCACAGCGTGGCGTAGATCTTCAATGGTGGGACCAATTCCAGTTGTGAGATGGCAAACGGCAGAACTCCAAAAATGATGATCAGGAATAGGAGCCCGAGGGAGATCCAGCTTTGAACACCAAGCGAGGCCCGGGGAAGGATGGAACGCAGCAGTAGGATGCTGAGGATCCCCCAATAGATCGCCAGGCAGGCAGTTAAAAAATAAGCAGACAACAACACCCTTTGGGGAGGCACTCCGCCTCGCAAGAGATAGGCCGGCGCTATTCCCGCCCAAATTCCAATCAGAGCAAATATAAGGGAGGCGATGAAATAGATGGCAATTGACGATCTGTTGATTTGCAATTCTTCGCCAATAAAGAGGCAGGCAAAAGAGGCGCCAGTCAGAAGCCCCAAAACAAATACAGTCGTATGGTATCCGGCAAGGCTCGGGATGAATGCCAAAGTTTCGATCAAGGAGCCCGTAAAGGATTGAATGAAAGGTGGAATACTTTGAAACCCTGCCGAGCGGACCGCGTTACCGGGAGCAAATGCTATGACAAGCAGGGACAACACTGAGCCGAGGAAAGCCGCGAGAAGGATGGGAAACAATATTCCCTTTTGTGTATTTTTTGTCAGGAGGATGACAATCAAAAGCAATCCAAGCAGTGCGATCTGGATCACCACGCCCGTTTCCGAAAACCCACCTGCAGCAAATGCAAACAAAAACCAGAGAAGCAGCTGCCACCATTTCATCCGGGCAGGATCCGCTGTCCGCCGAACGGCAAGGCCAAGACCCAGGAAAAACAGAATGATGGATACGGGGTAGGTCAGGATGCCTGTCTGCCAAAAAACGATCTGTGGATAGTCAGCCACGCTCCGGTACGTCAACCAGAGAGCAACACTGGAGAGGAATAAGGCGCCGGCTATAGGGCTGGAGACCTTTAGATTCCTTAGCAGAGGCAGCAGCGCCCAGACAAGACTTAACAACCATAAGGCGATGGCAAGCCCCGGCAGGATTGGAACAATCCTTAAACCAAGCAATTCAACCAGTGAAATTACGAATGTAAACGAGTATCGTCCGGACCAGTTCTGCCACCAATAGGACTGGGCACCCCAAAAACCATTATTCTTCAAGGCAGCAGCCGAGCAGTAATCATCCGCCATGTAGCGGGTGAAAGTCCCCAGATAGGCATACAGCGCCAAAGCCGAAAGCATGGACAACAGCACTATATAAAATAGCAGCTGAACCCATCGATTTTTGCGCTCCATCATGATCGCTTCATGCTCGCCAGGGAACGGCTATTTTTTCCTGCTGGCTCGTTCCTTGTTCCCAGGCGCTTCGCCGCTGGATGTCACTGTTTTCTTTGCCGCAGGTTTCCTGGCTGCCGGTTCCTTTTTCTTGCCCGTTTCCTTTTTGACAGTAGTCTTCTTCGTTGTTCCGGCTTTCTTCACTACGGCTTTCTTGCGCGGCCTTTTGACCTTTACCGCTTCAACAACTTCCTCTTCCTTCACCCCAAAGAGCTCGTCCCATTTTGCCTGCATAGAGTTCGACCCCCGTGCCGTTCAGGGCGTTGCAGATCGCCTGCCAACGCTCATCGTCCACGAAACGCCAATCCATGAAGACATGGTGCTGGTAGGCGTGCAGTTCCAGGAACATGCCCTTCTGCCAGAGGTCTTCGCAGGAGCGGATATATTCGAGGTGGGTAACATAATCCTTGAAGATGACGTATCCTTCAAAGGGAAGTCCCAGTCCTTCGGCGAGCGATTTCTGACGCAGGTCGCCGGTGCCTTTATCGAGATAGGCGGCCGAGGTTTTGATCCAGCCGCTGGTATCGGCGAAGCGGTTGTGGTAAATGACCAGCCCGCGCTCGTCCTGGTAAATGTTGGAGTAGGCAAAGACGTTTTCGTCCACCGATGCCGTTCGGCGTGAATAGATCGTAGAGGAAGAAGTTCTCGACGTCGGCGAACAGGGAACGGCGGTGGAGGACCGGGAAGATCTTCCAGGCATGCCCGGCGATCAGTCCCTCGTCAGGAGTTTCATCCCATTTCGGTTTGCGGAACTCCATCCCGTATTTTTCACGCAAGCCCTCCACCTGTCCGTGACCGAACATCGGCAGGCCAGGCAGGGTGGACAGCACCGTCGCTACGCCGAAATATTTATCGCCATTGCCGAACTGCTCGATGGCAGTCTTCTCATCCGGGTTGTTCATGAAGTTGACGTAGCGCTTGAGGATCTGCGGATCGAACTCGAGTGTGTTCTTGATCGCCATGCGGTACTTGGCGTTGTCCTCATCCCGCAGCATATGCATGAAGGCCGAGTTATAGACCCGGTGCATGCCCAGCGTGCGGACGAAGTAGCCTTCCAGCAGCCAGAACGCCTCGGCCAGGAGTAGCGTATCCGGCACTTCGGCTGCGACCCGGTCCACGACTTCACGCCAGAACTCATTGGGGATGGCCGCGTCGAACTCGGCGCGGGTCATGCCGTGCTCGGCGCGGGAGGGGATCGCGCCGCCCGAGCCGGGTTCCGGGAACCACAGGCGCTGGATGTGCTTCTTGGCCAGCGTCATCGCCGCATCGAAGCGGATGACCGGGAAGTTGCGGGCCACATGCAGGATGGTCTGAATGACTGCCTCGCGTACTTCGGCCTTCAGGTAATCGAGCTGGGCCGTGTCATTCCATGGGAAGGAGGTGCCGTCGTTGCCGTGGTAGACATAACGCACATCTCCACTCTGGTGATCGCGGCGCTGGAAGACGACTGCCGCGTCGGTCTTATCGTAATAGTGGTCTTCGAGATAGACGCCAACGCGGGGATCATCCGAGAGATCTTCGGAATTGAATGAATAGGAGGGATAGGGCGAGTACGGCAGTGAAAGGAACCAATCGGGATGCTCGATCACCCAGCGTGAGTCGATGCCCATGTGGTTGGGCACCATGTCTGCCGAGAGACGGATGCCGCGCTGCCAGGCACGTGAGCGCAGGTTTTCGAGCGCGGACCAGCCGCCCAGGTCTTCGGCGATATCATACGAATAAAGGGAGTAAGCCGATGCAACCGCGTCCGCGTCGCCCATGCGCTGCTTGATCCGCTGGGAGGCGTGCGAGCGCTCCCACAAGCCGATCAGCCACAGGCCGGTAAAGCCGCGGTCCCGCAGAATATCCAGCTCTTCATCCGGGATCATGTCGAGGGTCTTGATCCAGCGCCCGTATTTGCGGGAAAGCTGTTCCAGCCAGACGTAGGAATTCCGGGCCAGGAGAACCAGGCGCGGCATCCAATCCTTATCGGGACTGTACTGCTCATACTCCTGGTACTCGCCGCTGCCAAAGGTCTGCAGGGGAACATCGGGCTTGAACTCGCCGTGGCCGTGCAGGCGGATGGTCTCCTCGCGGAGGTAGTCCATGCCGCGTACGATGCGGGAGACAAACTTGACGTCGAGGATCTGGCCCCATTTATCAAGAATGTACTGGAGCTGGCCTTCCAGCGAATAAGGGGAGGCGTCAGCCGGCGCGCGCAGGATATCGAATAATGACTCTGTTCCACCCTGGCTGGCTGCATTTTCCTTGGCGGCCCTGGCAAAGAATGTGTTCAGTGAGGCGATCAGGCTCTTATAGGCTGTCGGCTCGAGCGGCTCATCGTCCACCAGGTCGAGCAGAGGGTGCACGGCCGGGTTGGTATTGTGGGTGAAGACGTAGATCAACTCTTCCACCGTCCTGATGCGCCCGTTGGACAGGCGCGCCAGGTACTCCTCGAGCTTTTCCTCGCCACGGTAGACATTATCGGGCGGAAATTCCGAAACGAATTTCTTCTCCGTCGCCGTGACAGAGTCCGGGCCGAGGCTTTCGTCAGCATGGGAGACGGCGGTGTTCATGAGCGCAGCCGGGGCAAAGCGCCTGACGAGCATGCGCATCGCCTCGTCGATCAGCTGCATCGCGTAAAGCTCGGAGGCCGCTACCGGCTGGGCCCGGTGCGTCGACATTTGGGAGGCAAACCTGCGGGCAGAGGCAAAATCCGCAAAGGTCACGCCCCCATCCGGCTGAAAGAAATCCGAACTGAACTGGTAGGTATCGCGGGAAGTTTTTGTGATGAGCATAAGTTAATGATAACCTATTACCGCTTTTTCCAGTAACGATTAGTCGCTTGAAATTGAACCCGGATAAAACCAGAACTCCGGCTTACATTTTTAAGCGGTACTTCGTAAATGATTTCGAGTATACTTTTCGTTGATGTCAGCCCAAACTGTGACCCTCATCCTGTATCTGATTCTGACAATCTTGTACCTGCCTCTGATCGTTACGCTGTACAGGCGTCCCGCAGGCCAGGAAAACGCCGCCATCCTGCTGGGAGTCTACATCGCTCTGGCATCCATGTTTACGCTTGCCGAAGGGTTGTGGCGCTCCGGCCAGCTCTATATTGCATCGCCGCGGGTGGCAAATGATTTTCAGATCTACGCTGCGCTTATCCTCTCCTTCCTGTTGACGCTCTCGGTGCTTTCCTTTATCCGACGGCGTCCAACTGTCTGGCTTGGACTGGGATTGTTCTGGGTACTGGGTCTCCTCGCCATCCTTCCCAATATCTATCGCTTCGGTGAGGTCGTCTTCCAAAGTGGAAACTTCATTCTCACCCGTGAGCGGCTTGCTCCCACCTGGGCCATGCTTGGCTGGCTGGTGTTCACCCTGGGAGGTTTTTTCAATGTGCGTTCCGCCCATAACAACTCGCGCCAGCCGCTGCTGCGCAACCGCCTGAACTACTGGACTCCTGTTTTTCTGCTGGTCATCCTCAACGACTCGTTGATCATGGCGGGCATCCCGTTCCCCGGGAACCCGATGCGCCTCGCCGCGGCCGTTTTGGCCACCTTCGTCATTGTCACCCATGATCCCCCGGACCTGCGTGAAGTGGCGCGGCAGGTGGCAACCTATCTCATCACCACCCTGGTTATTGTTACATTTTATGTTGTGGGATTTACGGCTTCGCAAACCGTGTTCGATGCGCTGCCCAATTACAGTCCGCTTTTGGTGGGGGCGGGCATTGCCATGCTGCTGGCCCTGATATTTACACCACTACTTTCGATCATCCAGCGCTGGGTGAACCGCTGGCTCAAAATGCAGGAATACCATCCCAGCAAGACCCTGCATGCCTACAGCGAACAGATCAGTAACATCCTCGATATGCAGAGACTGGCCAATGTTGCGGTCGGCCTGATCATCGAAGCGATGGATATCACGCGCGGCTTTCTGTTCCTGGTCGATTCGGAAACTCCAGTAGAGGGACAAAAATCCTACCGGCTGCGGGCGGTCCGCAATGAAGGGGAACGGCAGATCAGGATCCTCTCCCTGCCAAGTGACCATCCGGTTGTTCGCCAGCTGACTGGGGAATTGCGCCCGCTTCTCCAATATGACCTGGACCTGCTCCCCTCCTTCCGGTCTGTGTCCCAGCCTGAGCGGGAGTGGTTCAATACTCTCGAAGCCGAGGTCTACCTGGCGATCTTCTCCAAGCGCGAATGGATCGGCATGCTGGCCCTCGGCGCAAAGATCAGCGGGAACCGCTACACTGCCGAAGACCTGGTAACCCTGTCCGCTCTCGCCAACCAGACGGCAGTAGCCCTCGAGAATGCCCGCCTGGTCGAGAACCTTGTCCAGCTCAACACCGAGCTGCGGCAGGCCTACCGTGACCTCGACAAAGCCAACCACGACCTCGAGCGCCTCGACCAGACCAAGTCTGACTTTATCAGCATTGCCTCGCACGAGCTGCGCACGCCGCTGACAACGATCATCGGCTACACAGAAATGCTGAGCGAGGACCAGACGCTGCCTACCGCCGTCCACCAGATGCTCAGCAGCATCTCCAAGGGGACCCGGCGCCTGCACGAGATCATGGACTCCATGTTCGACATCGCCCAGATCGATACGCGCACGCTGCATCCCAACCTGGTCTCTGTGGATACTGCCGAGCTCGTCAGGGAAGTGGCCGACAAGCTCGAAAATACATTCCAGGAACGCGGGCAGGCCCTTTCAGTCAATATTCCCCCGCTGCCTCTGGCAAAGGCGGACCCAAACCTGCTAAAGAAACTCTTCCAGCACCTGCTTTCGAATGCGATTAAATTTACGCCCAACGATGGAAAAATCATGGTTGGGGCGCGTACCCTGCCGCCCGTTAATTCAGAGCTGCCGAACGGCGGCATCGAATACGTTGTCAGCGATACCGGCGTGGGCGTGGACCCGGCCTCACGCGAGATCATCTTCAGCAAGTTCTATCAGCCTGGTGAGCTCTCCAAGCATTCCACCAGCAAGACCCGCTTCATGGGGAGCGGCGCCGGCCTCGGGCTGGCTCTTTCCAAGGGCATCGTGGAGGCGCATGGCGGCCGCATCTGGGTCGAGAGCACCGGCTACGATGAGGTGAACTTCCCTGGCAGCCAATTCCATGTGCTGATCCCGCTGGAAGGCGCGAACAATGGGGAAGTGCCCATGGGCAGTGAATTGAAATTGCAGATCGAGCCGGAAAGAGAGTAAACTGCCTTAACTAATCAGGAGGTACGGATTGAAGAGGTTGTTCCACATTTTCATTCAAAGAGTACACAAGTAGACAAGTAAACCCATAGACCCATGTTTACTTGTCTACTTGTGTACCTGCCTCCTACCCAATCACCTTCCGATACACCCGATGCGTCTTATATTCCACCCCATTCAGGTTCTGTAGATCTGCCCGCATCTGGGTCGCGCTCTCGGCAACCTGGGTCATCTCCACGTGCTCGAATTGATTGAACCCAAAAATTGTCTTGCCCATTTCGTAATAGAGCAGGGCATTCCCACCCTTGCCATGGAATTCCGGCAGCACACCCATGCCGTTTCCGGAAACCGTCCGGGTACGCTTCATATCCAGCAGTAGATCGATGATCCCAAACGGGAAGAGATGGCCCTTCGCGCGCTGGAGCGCGTCCGAGACATCCGGGAAGGCGAACAGGAAGCCAACGATATCCTCGCCGTGCATGACCAGCTTGATCAGGCGCGGATTCGCCACGAGAAAGACATTATCCACCGCATACTTAATATCGGCTTCGGTAAAGGGATAGTATTCCCAGTTGTTGACGAATGCCTTGTTATAGGTATATCCGATCCGCGGCGCCCACTGGATCAATTCGCGCTTGCTCTTGAAAGTTTTCACCCATAGCGTGCCCCGCTCGAGCACCCGCCTGGCAATGCGCTCCACCCGCTCCGGCATCTTGAATGAATTCGCCGGAAGATAGCAGGAGACAAAATCCACCTCTTTCTCAAAGCCATAGGCTTCAATGAGCTGTGGATAATAATCGTAGTTATAGTTCATCATGGTCATCATCTGGCGGTGTTCGAAGCCGTCGACCAGGATCCCATAACCGTCGAACGGAGAGAGCCCTTTGGGGCCGATCACGGTATCCAGCCCATGCTCCCTGGCCCAGGCCGCGGCTGTGTCGAAGAGAAGTGTTGACACCTCAGGATCGTTTACTGTCTCGAGGCCATAAAAATGGGCTTTTTTGGTCTTGTGGTACTCATTAAACCGCTTGTTGTTGGCAGCGCAGATCCGGCCCACCACTTCCCCATCCCGGACAGCCACATAAAAATCCGCTTCGGAGTGGGTAAAGAAGGAATGTTTTCTTGCGGTTAAGCGGCAGGTAGGCATCCATATAAAGAGGCGGGACCCATAGAGGGCAGTCCTTGTAGAGTGTGTATGGCAGCTCTACAAACCGTTTTACCTGGGCTTTGTTCTCAGTATCAATCTTTTCAATCTTCAACATTGCAGACTCCTGCGGTGGATTTGGTTCCAAACATACTATACCCCTCCCGGTCACACACTTGCCCTGGCACCGCCCGTGATTTGCTAGGCAAATCAGGCAGGTGTGTGACCGGGGGCATTATATATAACACATGGAAACGTGTTTAGACTTGCTCAATCGTATTCTCTAACAAAGTTGGGCATGTCTCGTTATTAAATGATGAAGGAGTCCAGGGGAACTTAAATGACTGCCAGGAAATATTGGAAAAAAGGAGATTGTATGCAGGTATTTGAAGGGAAAGTTGCGCTGGTTACCGGTGCAGCTTCTGGAATAGGAGAGAGCATCGCGCTTCTCTATGCGAAGAATGGGGCCAAAGTAGTTGTCTCGGATATCTACCCTGCCGATGGCGGCTACCTGGCGCAATAGCTGTAACCGTCTCCCGTTTGAACACTGCCGTGGGTGAAATCCAGTGCAGCGGCAGTTCGATTAACCCGGGCGCTTGTCATCCGGATGTTCATGCTATACTTGCGAAAAATGTGCGGAGGACCTCACATGGTTTCACAGGAACAGCATCAGGAATTGCTCCGTAAGTATGCGGAGGCAATTGTCAGAGTTGGATTGAAATCTTCGGGAGGGTCAGCGCCTGGTCATTACAAACGCCCTGGCTCGCGGTGTTCCCCACCGCGGCGCGGGCGCTGGTCCATGAAGTGACAAAAGCTGCCTACGCAGCAGGCGCCCGCTATGTGGAGGCGCTCTGGGGGGATGAGGAAATGCTTCGCATCCGCCTGCAGCACGCGCCCGCGGACTCGTTCGATGAATATCCCACCTGGTATACCAACGGAATCATGGATTTTATCAAGAGAGGGCGATGCCCTCCTGTCGATTTATGGCAACAATCCAGATGTATATCATGGCCTCGATCCTGAACGCATCGACGCCATGCAGAAGTCTCATCTTCACAATTATCAGGAGATCAACCTCAATGTCAGTCGTAACGCGATCAACTGGTGCGTAGTTGCCTCCGGCGCCCCCGCCTGGGCTAAGAAGATCTTCCCGGACCTGCCGGAGGCGGAAGCCCAGGAAAAGCTCTGGCAGGCCATCTTCGAAACGACTCGCGCCACCGAGCCGGACCCCGTCGCAGCCTGGCAGGAGCACATCCGGAACTTAAAGAAACGGGCTGATTTCATGCAGGCAAAGAAATTTTCCGCCCTGCACTATAAATCGGATAATACCGACTTTACCCTCGGCCTGCCGCGCGGCCATAAATGGATCAGTGCCCAGTCCCTGGCAGAGAACGGCGTCGTCTTTACCGCCAACATGCCAACCGAGGAAATCTTCACCCTGCCCGACCGCCAGCGCGCCGAAGGGACCGTCACTGCGACGTTCCCACTCAACTATGGCGGCAGCTCTGATCGAAGATTTCAGTGTAACCTTTGAGAATGGCCGGATCGTCAAGGTCCATGCCAAAAAGAATGAGGCCATCCTCCAGAAACTGGTCAATACGGATGAAGGCTCCAGCCGGCTTGGCGAGGTTGCCCTTGTGCCCGCCAGCTCGCCCATCGCCAGGCGCGGGCACCTCTTCTACAACACATTGTTTGATGAGAATGCCTCCTGTCATATCGCCATTGGGCGCGCCTATCGCTTCACCCTGACCGGCGGCGAGGAGCTGACCGAGGAGGAGTTCAACGCGGCCGGCGGCAATACCAGCCTCAACCATGTGGATTTCATGATCGGCTCCCCGCAAATGGACATCGACGGGATCACCGAGAACGGTTCCCATGAGCCCGTGATGCGCGCCGGTGAATGGGCGTTTGACGTCTAAGTCTATATTTGTCTGAGCGGAGGCACCCCATGGACAACCAGGAATTCAACTCATTGCTTGAAAAATATGCTGATGTCGTCGTGAAAGTTGGGCTCAATCTGCGAGATGATCAAAGGCTTTCTGTTCGCGCGAATATCGATTGCGCCCCCTTTATCCGGAAGGTCACGGAAAGCGCCTACAAGGCAGGGACAAGGTACGTGGATGTTCTCTGGACGGATGAGCAGATCAACCGGATCCGCCTTTTGCATGCAGACCCGCAGACGCTAACACAGCTTCCCAAATGGGTTTTGACCCGTTTCGAGGAATACTACAAGAACGGAGAGGCCGAGCTGGCTATTCTCTCGTTCGATCCGGACTTGTATGACGGGATCGATCCAGAGCGGGTTGCGACCAGCCGGAAGACCCTTTTGCAGGAAGTCTATGAACCGCTTCGAAAATATGAAAACCTGACCAACTGGTGCGTGGTGGCGGTCTCCACACCTGCCTGGGCTCGAAAGGTCTTTCCGGAGGTTCCGGAAGATCAAGCCGTTGAAAAGCTCTGGGATGCGATTTTTAAGGCCTGTCGAATCGATGTCCCTGACCCGGTCGGTGCCTGGGAAAATCACATTCAGAAACTGGTCCTTTACAAGGATTATTTAAATGCAAAACGCTATACAGCCCTGCACTACCGCACCCCCGGCACAGATCTAACCATCGGCCTGCCAGAGAAGCAGGTCTGGGGAGGAGCACAGGAGAGCTTCAAGAACGGTGTTACCTGCACTGTAAATATTCCGACGGAGGAGGTCTTTACGGCGCCACATAAGGATAAGGCCGATGGATTTGTCACCGTCAGCCGTCCATTAAATCAGCTGGGTACTTTGATCGAGGATTTCACCATCCGTTTCGAGAATGGACGGGCTGTGAATTTCTCTGCCAAAAAGGGAGAGGAGGATCTGCGAAGGCTTCTCGAGACCGATGAAAATGCCGGCCGCCTTGGAGAAGTGGCGCTGGTGCCGAATAGCTCCCCCATCAGCCAGAGCGGTATTCTTTTTTACAATACGCTCTTTGACGAAAACGCGGCCAGCCATATTGCCCTGGGGAACGCCTACCGCACCTCGATCCAGGGCGGAGATGACATGACCGACGATGAATTCGCGGCCAGCGGTGGCAACAAGAGCCTCATCCATGTGGATTTTATGATCGGCTCGGGTGAAATGGACATCGACGGCATCTGTGACGATGGCAGCCTTGAGCCAGTCATGCGGGCCGGCGAATGGGCATTTGAGGTATAAGCGATCCAGCATGCCCCGCGACTATAGCAATCAAAGCCCAACGGCATTCCAGAGGCTGCCCGAATATCAGACGCGACGAGGAGTGGATCCGTGCCTTTTTACGGGAGGCGCAGCATTGGGACACATTGCATCCTCGCGGGATGGGCAGCCCTTCCTGTACCCCCAGCACTTTCTGGTTCGACGAGCAGAATCACCAGATCATCTTCCATTCGAACCTCGCGGGCAGGATCCGCTCGAATATCGAAAACAACCCCAGGGTCTGCCTGGAAGTGAGCGAACTGGGGAAGATGCTCCCATCCAATGTCGCCCTCGAGTTTTCCCTCCAGTATCGGAGCGTGGTCGTCTTTGGCACTGTGCAACTGGTCAGCGACCCGCAGGAGGCCCGGCGGCTCCTGTACAGCCTCATCAAAAAATACTTCCCGCTCCTATCCCCGGGGAAGGAATTTCGCGAGATCACGGAGAAAGAACTGCGTGCGACCTCAATTTATGCCATCCAGATCGAAGAATGGAGCGGCAAGGAAAATTGGAAGGACCGCGCCGACCAGTCAGATGAATGGGCTCCGTTGGATGAAAAGTGGTTTGAATAAATTAGTTTGTTCGTACGGCAGTTGCACTGCCGTACGCCAGCAAGATGACAAATTCATATCGCATTTTTACCGACAAGAATTACCCTTACTTTGTCACCTGGACCATTGTGGACTGGCTTCCAATTTTTGCTGAGCCTGCTTACCGCCAAATCATTTTAGACGCATTAAGTTACTTGAGAACAAATAAACTAACTGAGCTCAACGCCTTTGTTGTCATGTCAACGCACTTGCATGCAATTTTATGGCCGGAGGTCGAGACCAATCTTTCAGACATGACAAGGGATTTCAAGCGGTTTACATCGCGCAGATTTCTAAAGTCGCACAAGAGCGAGACGCTACAGAAACTCTATCCGCATTCAAAAATGCCAGGAAGGAGAATCGAGCACAGAATGTCTCAAAATACCAGGTATGGCAGGAAGGTTCTCACCCTGAAGCGATCTATACTGAAAAGTTCGCTAGACAGAAGGTGGATTATATCCATATGAACCCTGTAAGAGCAGGTATTGTAAAGACGCCAGGTGAATGGCCTTATTCAAGTGCGCGGGCATATCTTCTTGACGAAGAGACTTACCCACCTACTGATTTGTTATTTGTGGGATAGTATTTCCCAGGGCCTGTCCAGCAGTGCAACTGCTGGACGAACGGTTGTTTGTTTTCCCGGCAGTTGCACTGCTGGGAGTTGTCATGAAAAATTCGGAGGATCCCATGACGGAAGAAAAAACTCGTACGGAAGAATTTCGTGTCGACGGCGAGAAGCTGATCGGCAAGATCAAGGAAGTGATCCACGAAGGCAGTATCCGCAGGATCATCATCAAGGATAAGGAGGGCAAAACGGTGTTGGAAATCCCGATGACGTTTGGTGTGGTCGGGGTCCTGATCGCCCCCCAGTTGGCCGCCATCGGCGCGATCGCGGCACTCCTCACCGAAGCAAACGTTGTGATCGAAAGGGAAGAGAAGCAATAAATACGGGATTTCTTTAGTTCCAGATACTTTGCCGCCTCCTGCAAGTCTTTCTCCCATTTACTTCCTGCGAGTGCGTATGGAGGAAAAATTGATGCTGAAACAATTTGGGGACCAATTCCGTTCTTACATGTAGAACACTGGCGCCAAATTTCCAAGGTTATAGAGCATATTGTTTACACGAACTTTTCTTGTCCAGACGCGTTTTATAATAAAAATCTAATTTAAATCTGATTGAGGAAGTGCTATAAATAACTAAGGGGAAACATCGGCACATTAACAACCAGACCAAGACAAGGAGGTAGTATGGATCGAAACGTTGGGCTATGGATCGACCACAAGCAGGCGTATGTCATTACCGATCAGGATGGCATTGTTGAGGTAATCCCTTCCCATATCGAGCCGCCCGCCCATTATTCAGGTGGGACCCAGCTGGGAGGCAAGCAGAACCAGAAAGCCGATACGGAATTCCGTAAGAGCGATCGCTTCCGGCTGCAGCTGAAGAAGTACTATCAACAAGTCATATCCGCCCTCAAGGATGCAAACTCGATTCTCATCATCGGCCCCGGAGAAGCCAAGATCGAGTTTGAAAAAGTACTCATGAAATATAAGAGCCTGCAAAACCGGGTCTTAAAAGTGGAAACCGCCGATAAGATGACAAAAAACCAGATGATCGCGTACGTTCGAAAGTTTTACCAAAACCAGGCGGTCCAATAACCCAATTACAACTGAATAACCAGAGCCGGAGGCAATGCCTCCGGCCCTTCGCTTTAAAGACGTTCCACACGCAGGCCGGGTCCTTCCGGCGACGATGAGCTGGCTGCGCTCGAACATGGGCTTAGCGCAATCGTAGTTGTGGTCAAAAAAGAATTAGAAAAGGCTGGAATCCGATCGACCCCCACGTGGCAGGAAAAATTCTCGATCAAATCGCTCATCAACCTTCTATAACACGGCAGGATCAAGAATTGATCAGCCAGCTCAGCGAGCGGGAACGTGAAGTGCTTCGTCTTCTGGCAAAGGGAATGAGCAATTCCGATATAGCTCAAACCCTATTTCTCTCGGAGGGGACCATCAAAAACTATGTCAGTGTGATTTTTTCAAAACTTGGTGGTACTGACCGGACCCAGGCAGCCATTCTGGCGATTCTCGCGCGGGATTGGTCAACCCTGGCGAAGAGTAACAAATTTATGCTAGGCAAAAACGATATGAGAAAAATAATTGTAGAAGCTGAAGTGTCGGTCGATGGAGCCATGGGTGGGGAGAATGCAGATTTTTGGAAACAGGTTTTTCCATTCCACAGCGCGGATGTTCAAGAATACCTCAACGAGCTTTTGTTCATGCCAGACGCCCTCTTGATGGGTCAGAAGACCTACGAATCCTTCGCCAACGTCTGGCCGACCAGGCAGGGAAAAGATGCGGACAGGATAAACAGTATGCCCAAGTATGTCGCGTCCCGAACCCTGAAGGAGCCGCTTCAATGGAACGCTACGCTCATAAAGGGCGACGTTGCTGAGGAGATCAGGAAGCTCAAGCAAGAGCCGGGCAAGAGTTTGTTGCAGTATGGCGTGGGCGAGTTGACGCACACAATGCTCAAGCATGGCCTTGTGGATGAGTTGCGCATTCTCGTGTTTCCGTTTGCTTTCGGAGAAGGGCCGCGCATCTTCGAGCATATGGGCGTCAATACTCTGAAGCTCCTGGACACCAAGACGTTCAGTTCAGGCGTTGTCGCTCTCCATTATCAGCC
The DNA here is from genome assembly GCA_963750005.1 of uncultured Chloroflexia bacterium. Lineage (GTDB taxonomy): Bacteria > Chloroflexota > Anaerolineae > Anaerolineales > Villigracilaceae > Defluviilinea. The sequence continues at coordinate 151,500 of CAVVPC010000003.1, read as the reverse complement.
TCAACTGTCTGCGTGATTAGAAGTAAGGAGAACTAACAGATGACAACCAATCCCCCCAAACGACAAACCCCAAAACCAACCGGAACGGTCATACGATGGCTGCTCGATTCTGACCCTTCGATCCGCTGGCAAGTGATGCGCGATCTGATCGGTGCACCCGAAGAGGAGGTCGCGGCCGAGCGCGCGAAGGTCGCGACGGAGGGCTGGGGCGCTCGGCTGCTCGCCCTACAGGGAGCTGACGGGTCATGGGCGGGCGCGGCGTGGAACCACGGGTGGAACTCCACGATGCACGTCCTGTCGCTGCTGCGGGAGATGGGTCTCGATCCCGTAAGCAGCGAGGCGCGTCGTGCGGTGGGCCTGGTCCACGACCACGTGAGGTGGATGGGATGGGACTGGGACGGCACGTGGCGCGGCCAGGAATTTGTCGGTAATCCCTTCTTCGCGGGCGAGGTCGAGCCGTGCATCAACGGGCAGGTGGCGGCGAGCGGCGCCTACTTCGGTCAGAATGTCCAGCGGATCATCGACCGCCTTCCCGGCGAGCAGCTTCCCGACGGCGGCTGTTCTTACCATACTCTGTTGCCGCTTCATATTGATTAGCGAAATTGCAAAACAGAGTTTTCGTTCCAAGGCTTGCCAACAATCTGGAGACCTAAAGGCAGACCATGTTTGTCGAAACCGCCAGGGACAGTGATCGCAGGCAGGCCGTAGTAATTGGCAAACACGGTGTGTTTGGCCGAAAGTGCTTGCGCGTCTTTATCTGCATCCTGAATCAATGGAGTAATCGTTGGAATAGTTGGCAGGATAAGTAATCAATGTCTTGGAATATCTCCTTCGCTTAAATTCGCGATCAGATGTCATATTCATGAAGCCTTGGTAATATCCCAGAACGGTGCGTAATTTCGGTTACAGGGTAACCAAAACCTTTGATTTCATCAACTGCATTTTGAAACGCATCTAAAACTTCTTTATTTACCTCGAGATTGTTAGCCACACCTACTCTCAAATTTCGGTATTTAGGAGGATTATCAAGAAATTCAGATGTTTCAATCGGCTTGTTTTGTTTTGCCAGTAGCTTGAGCATTAAGACCACATCCTCAACACTCCTTGTCGTTATGCCGGCGTGGCCCAGCCATTAAATCATCTCATCAGGCGGTTCCGTACCCTCAAGAATACCTCTCATATCAATCAAACCAAAAGTGCCCTTAAACCCGACAACACCACATACAGCGGCAGGCAGTCGACACGAACCAATAGCATCAGTATCGAATGTGGCATAGCACAAGCCACTTGCGACCGCCGCTGCCGATCCACTGGATGAACCACCGGGAATATAGTCAGAATTCCAAGGATTCTTTACCGGTCCAAAATAACTTGCAAGCCCGGTTGTTCCCATACCCAGGGTGTGCATATTCGTTTTTCCAATGATAATGGCTCCGGCATCTTTGAGTTTTGCCACACCTACTGCATCGTTTTTAGGAACACGAGATTTGAAGTGCTCAAAAGCTGCGGTCGTTTTGATACCGGAAGTGTCATAGAAATCCTTCACCCCGACTGGAATCCCATGTAAGCACCACGCCAGTTACCTTTCCTTATCTCTTCTTCTGCTTGCTTTGCCTGCTGCCGTGCTTCGTCGCTCAAGACCGTGATAAATGCATTGAGTTTTGCATTCAGTTCTCCAATTCTCTCGAGACAGGCATCTACGATCTCGACCGGTGAGGTTCTCCCTTCTCGAATAAGTTTGTTTACCTGACTGATTTTTAGGTAATGGTAATATTTTTTCATATACCGTGAAGATAATAGTTTTTATTCATGAGGAACAACGATCATCCAATTCCTCCCATCAAATGACAATCAATGATTGATATATCAAGAGACGAGATCATTAAATATTATAGACCTGGCTTGAAAACCATATCCCAAACGGCAAATACAACTATGAGCAAGATTACTTGATAGCCAACCATCCAACGGCGAAGCAGATCACGAGCGGCCTGTGGATTGAGATTGGAACTGGTGGCCACGCGCGTCAAGCTGAAATCGCGGTTCGGCTCATGTATACCGCCCCGATCAAAAAGGCAGTAATGAACGCTCCAAGCCCAAGGAGGACCCACAACTGCGTGAACTTCCACTCGGAGCCCGTAAGGACAAGCCAGATACCTGTCAATAACACTGCAATAACGGCAGGCGTGAGTACTCGCAAACCGATATACGACAAAGTCTGTGCGAAATCACCGATGAGGCGAGGATCCTCGCTTTTTCGAGCTCGGGCGCCAAGAAGGCTGAGCATCACGCCACCACCAACCCAAATAATGGCACCCAGAATATGAATAAAGTTGATACCAGGGCTCCAACATTTCTACCATAACGATTTCTCCGTTCTAACTTACAAGAGAACCGCCCCACCTGCAATATCCAGAATTATGCCGGTGACCCATGCGGAATCATCTGAAGCGAGGTAGAGTGCTGCTTCTGCTACATCCTCAGGTGTACCCAGGCGCTTTATAGGGTGGGAATCGATGAGTACTTGTTTCTGTACGTCGGGTATCTGCTGTATGTTGCGCTCGGTGAGGATTGTTTCGGGCGCAATACAGTTTGCCCGGATGCCATAAGACCCGGCCTGGGCGGCCAGGTCTTGTGTAAGTAGTTGTATACCTGCCTTGGCAGCGGCATAAGGGACAGGCGACATGGGATGTGCTCTTCGACCGGCGGCGGATGAGATGGTTATGATGTTACCGGCTTTGCGTTCCTTCATACCTGGTAGGACACTTTTGATCGTCAAAAATGTACTGGTCAGATTCGCGTCCACGGAGGCACGCCATCCTTCTTCAGGGATTTGTTCAATCGGACCAGGTTTTGTCAAGCTAGCTCCTGCATTGGCAACAAGAATATCGATGGGTCCAAACTGTTGCTCCACCTGCTGGCGCAACGCCTCGATCTCTGCAAACGAGGTGATACCCGCAACCATTTGGATCGCCTGTCCACCTGCCTTTTCGATTTCAGACCGGATCGCCGTCATGGCTGCGACATTTCGTCCGTGAACTACGACCTTGGCACCTTCCAGTGCAAACCTTCTTGCGATTGCAGCACCAATACCCCGTGAACTACCTGTCACGAGTGCGACTTTATCCAACAACTTGCCCATTGCTTTTAATGATTTTTTATCTTGTGTAGTAATCATCCAGTCACGTCCTTTTTCTTGGCGACACGAACTTCACCCACGCTGCCATTCGCCGCGTCGGTGTTGATATAGCATATTCGAGTTATAGGTCAGGGGCGGCGTTATCTGGTGTGAAAGTGTAGCTTCCTGATCGATGCCCCTTCTCGCGTATATCTGGAGAGAATAAACTTCCTAATCTGATATCACAAAATACTCATAACCAATATATACCGCGATATATTCCAGGGATAGAAAAATAGATATATATATTTTTTACTATACATGTTCAATCTCTGCTTCGTTCTATTCTGTTTGAAAAAATAGGTTTTTTGTAATATAGTTGAACGATTATCCGCCTCGCGCGGTATAAATCCGGCGTAGCGCCAAATGGATGATTGAGAGAAACTATGAAATCCTACCGCAAAGAACTCTGGTTCAACGTCCCTTCCCGGCGCGGATTCATCAACATAACTCCTCAAATAGAGGCAGCTTTACGGGAAAGTGGTATTCGCGAAGGGCTGCTGCTGGTAAACGCCATGCATATCACTGCTTCCGTGTTCATCAACGATGACGAAAGCGGGCTGCACAGTGATTATGATAAGTGGCTCGAGAAGCTGGCACCCCATGACCCGGTTGAGCAATACCGCCACAATGACACCGGGGAGGATAACGCCGACGCGCACATGAAGCGCCAGGTGATGGGACGCGAAGTTGTGGTCGCAGTGACCGAGGGTGAGCTGGATTTTGGACCCTGGGAGCAGATCTTTTACGGGGAGTTCGATGGACGCCGAAGGAAACGGGCATTGGTGAAAATCATCGGTGACTAGTACAACTTTAGAAGTATGGAGGAATAATGACCGAAGCAATAACCAAAGGTGAGATGCACGGATGCATCGTCTGTGGAAAGCTCTACAATCTGTACGTCGTGTATAACGCTGATGGGAATTACCTGGGAAGCAAGGTCATGAGTGCCGGTGGGCATGAAGTGAAAGGCGCAGGACGCCCGCTGGTGGCTTGTGACACCCACAGCGAGGCCGATATCGCCAGGGCGGTGGAAATGGTCTATGGGTACCAAAATAGAGAGGATGACTAGTGGAGAGAGAAATGCTAAAACGTCGGTTTGGCCGATCAGGTCACATGAGCACGCTGGCGATCTTTGGGGCGGCGGCATTTGGGAACGTTACTCAGGAAGATGCCGACCGGGTCATGGAACTGGTCATCGGGGCAGGCATCAACCACATCGACATCGCTCCCTCCTACGGGCAGGCCGAGAACCGCGTCGGCCCGTGGATCAAGCGGGAGCGTGAGCGCTTTTTCCTCGGCTGCAAGACCATGGAGCGCACAAAAGGCGGCGCCTGGAATGAACTGCGGCAGTCCCTCAAGCGCCTGCAGACCCGGAGCTTTGACCTTTACCAGTGTCACGCCGTCACCACCATGGAGGAGCTGGACGCCATCACCATGAAGGGCGGCGCGCTGGAAGCCTTCGAGGAGGCCCGCCGGGAAGGCCTGTTCAAATATATCGGGATCACCGGTCACGGGGTGAACGCGCCGGAGATCTATCTGGAAGCCTTAAACCGCTTCGACTTCGACTCGGTCCTCTTCCCGTTAAACTTCGTGCAGATGGCGAACCCGGAATACCACAGGCATGCCAAGGAGCTGATCTCCGTCTGCCGGGCAAAGGACGTCGGCACGATGGTGATCAAGTCCATCACAAAGGCGCCCGTGGGGCGAAAGGGAGCATACCGCCACCACCTGGTACGAGCCCTTCGACCAGATGGATGAGATCCAGCGGGCGGTCAACTTCGCTCTTTCCTATGAGGTGACCGGGCTGTGCACCGCTGGTGACATCCGCGTCCTGCCGATGATGATCCGGGCCTGTGAGAACTACAAGGAACTGGACCACGAGCAGATGGAGGCGATGATAGAATCAGGCAGGCAGTACGAACCCCTGTTTCCCCCGGAGAATTAATGGCTGATCCCCGCGTTGAAAAGCTCGCCAAAGTCATGGTCCATTATGCGCTGGAGCTCCAGCCCGGACAGCAGTTCTGGCTGCGCACCACCCCACTGGCCGAAGAACTTAACCTGGCCGTGTATGAAGAAGCCGTCCGGGCCGGCGCGCATGTCCTCGTCGACCAGCGCATGCCGGGCGCAGACGAAATCTTCTACAAATATGCCTCTGACGAGCAGCTGGATTTCGTCCCCCCGGTCCGGAAATTGATCGTGGAGACATTCGATGCTTCGCTCTATATCGAAGCGATTCATAACAGCCGCAACCTCTCGGGCATTAACGGCTCACGGATGGCCCGCGGCCGCAAAGCCCTGGCGCCGCTCTCCACTCAATTGATGCAGCGCTCCGCCGAAGGGACACACCGCTGGTGCCTGACAGTGTATCCCACCAACGCCATGGCCCAGGATGCAAACATGAGCCTGGCCGATTACCGGGAGTTCGTCTATGGCGCAGGCATGTTGAATGAGGCTGATCCCGTCGCCTTCTGGAAGGAGGAGGGACGCAAACAGCAGCAGCTGGCGGCCTGGCTCAAGGGACACGACCGGGCCGTGCTCAAAGGCGCCAACGTGGATATCACCCTGTCCATCAAGGACCGTATCTTCGAGATCTCAGACGGGCGCTACAACTTCCCGGACGGTGAGATCTTCACCAGCCCGGTCGAAGACTCGGTCAACGGCTGGATCCGCTTCCAGTACCCCGCGCTCTACCAGGGCCAGGAGGTGGCCGATATCGAGCTGTGGTTCGAGAACGGCAGGGTGGTGAAGGAAAAGGCTGGGAAGAACCAGGAGTTCCTGACGTCGATGCTCGATATCGACTCCGGCGCCCGCGTGCTGGGTGAATGGGGCATCGGCACGAATTATGGCATCCAACACTTCACCCGCAACATGCTCTTCGACGAGAAGATCGGCGGGACCATTCACTTTGCCGTGGGTGCGGGCTTCCCGGAATGCGGAGGCCGGAACGAATCCGGCCTGCACTGGGATATGCTTTGTGACATGGCCGACTCTGAGATCACCCTGGATGGCGATCTTTTCTACAAGAATGGAAAGACGGTTGTAGAGTAAGCCCAGCCTTGCGAAGGTTTAATCATGCAGCCCAAAATAAACACCACAACACTCTTCGCAAGGCTCTTTATAGAGAGTGAATGAGCATCAGCTTTTTTGACGCCATCCGTCAGGGTAACCGCTACGAGGTGGAGCGCCAGCTCATCGTGGACTCGAGCCTGCTCCACACGCGGGAGAATGGGCTGAGTCCCATCCTGGTCGCGGCCTACCACGGCCAGGCGGAGATCGCATCCTTCCTTGCCGATAAAACGATCGTCCTGTCGATCTTCGAAGCAGCGGCTACCGGCAAGATCAACCACGTCATACGCCTGCTGGCAAGGGACCCACAGCTTGTCAACGCCTACGCGGAGGATGGGTTCCAGGCGCTTGGACTGGCATGCTACTTCGGCCATTACGATACAGCCGAGTATCTCGCCAGGGCAGGCGCACCCCTCAATTCCCCCGCCCGTAATGCGCTCAAAGCCACGCCACTTCATTCGGCGGCCGCGGGCAAACGTACCCGAATTGTTAAATTGCTCCTGGCGCTGGGCGCCGACCCGAATGTGCGGGAGCAGGGCGGCTTTACCCCTCTCCACGCCGCCGCCCAGAACGATGATGTCGATACCGTTCGCATCCTGCTCCTCGGCGGAGCCGACCTGACCCTCAAGAGCCAGGACGGAAAAACCGCTTTGGATGTGGCCATGGATGCCGGGAATGAAAAAGCATCCGCCCTGCTTGGGGAGGGAGTTACAAAGCGGTTCAAGCGGCGGGATGAATAAGTGAATCAAAAAGGGACAGGCTGAACCTGTCCTTTTTTTTATCATCTCTTTTTATGGACAATCGAACGTGTAGCTCACCTGCTGCACGATCTTCTCACTGTTTCCCACACGGCCTCCCGATTTGCTCAGCCCAACAACCTGGAAATCGAACCAGGCATTCGGCTTCCGGAAATTGGGATTGACATCCTCGCCGGTAAAGACCAGGGTGAAGCTGCCGTTCCCATCAGCAGACATTTTTCGTGGACCCTGCCAGTCGAAGACGGCGCCAGTAGCCTTATCTTCGATCCGGTAATAGAAGTCCACCTGAGTGATGCTCGGATCCGAGGGGGTCACGTTGAAGGTGATCTGCCTGGAAGGCTGGCAGCGCAGGGACAAAGCTTTGGCGGTAAGCGCCATATTCTTAAACCAACCGCCGCCCAGGGCGCTGTCTAGAGTGACCGGGCCGCTGCCACTGTCCGCGGCCTGTACAGGCGCAGAAGTTGCCGTTGAATCGGTTGGCTGGATGTCAGCCGGCTGCGTGGCAGGCACTTCGGTCGGCGGGGGCAATGGTGTCGCCGATGGGACCTGGGTGGGTGCCTCCGTTGGCAGGTCCGTGGGGATGACTGTCACAATAACAGTTTGCACGATCACCGCAGCCGTTTGAGTAGGCTGGATCACTTCCCCGGTCGGGGCCTGGGTGGGAGTGACCGGCGGGGCCGCACAAGCGGCAAGGGATAGAGCAAGTAAAAGAATAATAAGTTTTCTCATACAGGACTCCTTTTCTGTATGAAAATTCTATAGCAGGAATAGGCTTATTCTCCTTTCATCGCTGAAAAGATGACATATTTACCACTCACAGTATTATGTCGTGTCGAGACACTGTTTGCCGGAGCATCTCTCCCACAACGACCGATATCCTCATCTGCATTGCACCGAACGCCCGATTTGCTTGGCAAATCGGGCGCAAGTGTCAGTCTCAGAAAAACGCTTCCTCAAGAGAGCAAGAATGGGTGAATACCCGGCATTACGGCAAACCCCTGATATTGACATCGTACCGCAGCCTTTTGCTTATGGGATTTTGAAATCCACACAAAATTCCTTGTAAGTATTTAAAGATTTCGTGAGCCAGGCGGTAAATCGGACAAAACTTGTTATAATGCCTTCCATGCTTACTCCGGAACAGATTGAAAACAGGCTTGACCGTATCCTTTTAAAGGTACAAAAACCCGGCCGGTATGTCGGCGGTGAACTCAATATCATGGTCAAGGACTGGGACCAGGTACAAACCAGGGTTGCGTTCGTCTTCCCCGATATTTATGACATCGGCGTCTCGAATGTGGGGCTGAAGATCCTGTACGACCAGGTCAACCAGCGGGAGGATGCCCTGGCCGAACGCGCCTACGCTCCCTGGCTGGACATGGAAGCGCTGATGCGCGAACACGGAATTCCGCTGTATTCGCTCGAATCAAAACACCCCCTGGCCAGTTTCGACCTCATCGGCTTTTCCCTGCCCTACGAGACCCTCTACACGAACGCCCTCAACGTGCTTGACCTGGCCGGCATCCCGGTCCGCTCGCAGGACCGCGACGAGACCCACCCCATCATCATCGCCGGCGGACACTCCACCATGAACCCTGAACCAATGCACACGTTCATTGACGCGTTCGTGATCGGGGAGGGCGAGGAAGTGATCCACGATATCATCAATACGATACAGAGGGTTAAGGGACAGGGAGCAGGGCTAAAAGGCGATTTTCGATATTCGATATTCGATCGTGAAGAACTTCTCAGAGAATTGGCAAAGATCCAGGGCGTCTATGTCCCGCAATTCTACGAAGCCTATTATCTCGAGGACGGCACTCTCTCGCACACGGAGCCAACCGTTCCAAATGTTCCAAAAATCGATCACGAAACGCATCGTGCCGGTACTGCCTCCGCCGCCAACCCATTTCATCGTGCCGAACATCGAGATCGTCCACAACCGCGTCTCGGTGGAGATCATGCGCGGCTGCACCCGCGGCTGCCGGTTCTGCCATGCAGGCATGATCACCCGCCCCGTCCGCGAACGGACCGTGGACGAAGTCCTGCAGGCCGCTGAAGATGCGATCAAGAACACCGGCTTCGAGGAGCTGGCGCTGCTGTCGCTGTCGTCCTCCGATTACACCGACGTGCTCGAGCTGGTCACAGCCAGTCGGCGAGAAGTTTGGCGGCACGCATCTCAAGATCTGGCCTGCCCTCCCTGCGGATCGAATCTGTTTCCATCGACCTGATGGAAAAGCTCAAGGATCAGCCGCTCCGGCGGGTTTACCCTGGCCCCCGAGGCCGCCACCGAGCGGATGCGCCGCATCATCAACAAGTTCATCCCCGACGAGGAGATCATCAACACCACCCGCGAGATCTACCGCCGCGGCTGGACCACCATCAAGCTCTACTTCATGATCGGCCATCCCAGTGAGACGCTGGAGGATGTGCAGGCGATCGCCGACCTGTGCAAGCGGGTCATCGCCGAGGGCCGCAAAGTGATCGGCATGCAGGGCCAAGCTGAACGCCGGGGTAAGCACCTTTGTGCCCAAGCCGCAGACCCCGTTCCAGTGGGTTTCGTGCGATACACCCGAACAGATCCGGGCCAAACAGGCCCTGCTGCAGCCGCGAGCTGGGACGCGACCGCAACATCAAGCTCAGCCTGACCCGGGCCGAAGACTCCTTCACTGGAGGCCTGGCTCTCGCGCGGCGACCGGCGCATGGCCGAGGTCGTGTACGGCGCCTGGAGGAACGGCGCCAAGTTCGACGCCTGGGATGAAGGCCGCAAATACGATGCCTGGATGAAGGCATTCGAAGAGCACGGGCTCGACCCGCTGTTCTACACCCACCGCCAGCGCCGCACCGACGAGGTCTTCCCCTGGGAGCACATCACCGCCGCCGTCCGCAAGAACTTCCTGTTCCAGGATTTCCGCCTGTCGCTCGAAGGGCAGATCCGGGTGGACTGCCGCTTGAACTGCTTTGCCTGCGGCATCCTGCCCACGTTCGCCAACATGCGGCGGGAAAACCCGGGCGATGTCTGGAAATGCCCGGATGTGAAATCGCCGGCTTCCAGCAACCTGCTGGCGCAGTCTGGTTTGAAGCTGCCAGTCGTGGGGGATTAATGCATGGCAAAAACCAACAAAGATGTTTTTCTGGCGCGTCTGATGCGCGAGCGTGACAAGTTCGAGCTGCTCATCAACCGCATCGGCTTTACACGGCGGCTGACCCTGCCCGGCGTGCAGGGCAAATGGTCCATCAAGGACCTGCTTGCCCACGTGCTGGTCTACGAACAGTACATGGCCGACCGCATGTATGAGATCCAGCAGGGCGAGCCTTATTCGCCGAGTCGCACGCAAAATGCCCTGGATGCCTTCCTCGACCAATACGGCTATCCTGATCTTGGCTCCCCCCTGCTCGAGGATGAAACGCCCATGGAATGGGTCGTTGAAAAATACCGGACTGTCTCCCTGGAGGACATCGTCACCCAGGAGCTGAATGCTTTTGCATCCATTGTCGCCTCACTTGAGAAGATGACGGAGGAAGTGATCGGCAAGCACAACCTTTACGAGCGCATTGCCGGCAACACCTATAAGCGCTATCGCGAGCACAGCCGCGACATCCGCTCGTGGCTGGTGGTGAACACTCCGAATCATGGAAATTCGCAGTAATGCGCATCCGCATCACCTTCGCCAAGCAGGGCGCCCTGCGCTACACCGGTCACCTCGACCTGCACAAGCTCTGGGAGAGGACCGCCCGCCGGGCCGAGCTTCCACTCGCCTATTCACTGGGCTTCCATCCCCAGCCGAAGATGAACATTGCGGCTGCCCTCCCGCTGGGATTTTCCTCGCGCTGTGAAGTGATGGACATGCGCCTTCAAAATGATATTCCGCTGGATGGGCTTTGTGAAAAACTCCAGGCGACCCTGCCAACGGGCATCCATGTGCTGAACGTGGAGCGCGTGGACGATGGCGAACCAGCCCTGCAAACCCAGGTCACTGCAGCGGAGTATGAGGTCGCTTTAAAGGAACCAATTGACGGGTCCGAATTGGAGCGGAGAATTGAGACCGTTATGGGGACAGAGACTCTTCCCCGCGAGAGACGCGGAAAAAATTATGACCTGCGTCCATTGATCGAGGAACTTTCCCTTACCCCTGACACTTTCCCCCGGGCCGTCATCTTCATGCGCCTCACCGCCCGGGAGGGAGCAACCGGGCGGCCGGAGGAAGTGTTGGACTTACTCGGGATCCCGTTCGAGGAAACACGCATCGAAAGAACAAAACTTATCTTCATGCGCTCGCAGGCGGATTGATACTCGTCAAGAATCACACATCCCACTTTTTCGATGTAAAATTCCTCATTCCAATGACGTCACAGCTTTTTTGCGGGTGAACAGGTTTGATTCGATCGGTTTCCGGAGGAATTCATGCCATTCTTTGGGGCGTTATTTTTTGGGTTCGTCCCGATGTTCCTGTTCGCGGTATTTATCAACTGGCTGGACCGGTATGAGAAGGAACCCAAGATCCTGCTGGGCGCAGCGTTCGGCTGGGGAGCTGTGATCGCTGCCGGCTTTGCGTTCATCCTGAACACCGCCAGCGGCGCAGGTCTCTATGCCCTGACAGGTTCCAAGGTGGCCACTGAGTTTGGGGTCAGCTCGATCGTGGCGCCCATCGTCGAGGAAAGTTTCAAAGGTCTCGCCGTCCTGATCGTCTTCCTGTTCTTTCGCAGGGAATTTGATTCGGTGCTGGATGGCGTTGTCTACGCCGCCATCACTGCCATGGGTTTCGCGGCGACAGAAAATGTCCTGTACATTTACAGGAACGGCTACCTCGATAACGGCTGGATCGGCTTTTGGACCCTGGTGTTCATCCGGGTGATGCTGGTCGGCTGGATGCATCCTTTCTTTACTGCGTTCACCGGGATCGGCCTTGCCACTTCACGAATGAGCACCAACACTGCCATCAAGGTCCTGGCGGTTCCCATCGGGTTTTCCGCCGCTGTCTTTGCCGCACGCCTTCCATAACACGTTCAGCGGCCTGGTGGGCGGGTTCGGAGGCTTCCTCGCCGGCACCGCCGTGGATTATCTAGGCTACACACTGATGCTTGGCTTTATCGTCTGGATGATACTGCCATGAACGTGACATCCTGAAGCGCCACCTGCAGGAAGAGGTGGACAAGGGATATCTCTCCCAGGGACAATACAACAGCGCCCTTTCCTTTTTCCAGGGGAAGGCTTATCTGTCTGCCCTGACGTCGGGGAGCTTCTTGAAGACGGCGCGCTTCTACCAGGTGTGCGGCGAGCTTGCCCATAAAAAGGAACAGTTCACCCGGCTGGGGGACGAGAGGGGCAATATCCATATCATAGAGAAACTGCGATCAGAGCTGGTTGCCCTGGCACCGGTGGCGAAGATGTAAATAGCTGCAGTTTTGCCAGCAGTTGCACTGCTGGCAAATGTGATAAAATTTCGTCGCCCGCCCCCGTAGCTCAGTGGACAGAGTGTCGGCCTCCGGAGCCGAAGAGCGCAGTTCGAGTCTGCGCGGGGGCGCTTTTCGCGCCATGGACAAATCGAAGCAGCAACAACGGCCTCTCCCCCGATCGATCCTTGCCACACTCCAACACCTTTTCATCCCCGGGAAGGATCCGTCCTATATCTACTGGATTTTGGGGGCCATTACCTTATCAGGCATGGTCATCCGGCTTTGGAGGATCACCCAGCCGATCGCTTACGATGAAGCGTATACCTTTGTCTATTATGCGACCCGCGACTTCAAGCATATCCTGGCCGATTACAGCGCTCCCAACAACCACATCTTCCATACCATCCTGGTCCGCATTTTCTATGAGATATTTGGGAGACAGCCCTGGGTCGTCAGAGGCCCGGCTCTGCTGGCCGGCATCCTGTGCATCCCGGCTGCCTACTTTTTCGGCCGCAGGATCTTCAACGCCCGGCAATCCCTGGCAGGCGCTGCGCTGATCGCACTGACGCCCTGGTTCATCAATTATTCGGTGAACGGGCGCGGCTACACGCTGATCATTTTGTTTTCCCTGCTCCTGGCAAACCTTGGGACGCTGCTCACCCAGCAGCAAAGCCGTGCCGCCCTTGGGGCGTATGCCATCGTTGCCGCGCTTGGCTTTTACACCATCCCCATCTTTCTGTACCCGATGGCGGGTGTTTCCCTGTGGGTCCTGGTCATGCACCTCACTGCACCCAAATCCTGGAAGGAAAGATCGACCAAGGCCTGGGACTTTCTGCTCACCTGCCTCCTGGCTGGATTGCTCACTCTGCTCCTCTATTTGCCGGTGATTCTTTTTGGGACCGGGTTTCGCTCGATAACCAGCAACGAGATCGTCGAATCGCGGGCCTGGTCGGTGTTCGTCGAAAATCTACAGCCGCGGATCACCAGGACCTGGGAGAGCTGGCTGGCAGGTTTTTCCCAGCCGGTCAAAAATCTCCTTCTGGCCGGATTTCTTCTTTCTCTATTCTTTTATCGAAAAGCCTCGAACCAGAGATTGCCGCTGCAGGCGTTTTTGGTCCTGGCAGTTGCGGTCGTGCTGGTCATCCAGCGTGTGGCGCCCCTGGCGAGGGTGTGGATGTACCTGGATGCGTTCTACCTGATCTTTGCAGCTGGAGGCCTGGTCTGGCTGGCCGAGCTGCTGCTGAACAGGATCACGAAAACGGAGTACACAGCCAGGATCGTCTCTTCAGCGATTCTGTTGGGCATGATCCTCGCTTTCGCAAACATCTTTCTTGAGACGCAGCAGGGATCCCTGGTCCCCAACGCAGATGATCTCCCTGAACAGTATGCCGCCCAGTATCTCGCCTCCCACCTGCAGGCAGAGGACAAGATCCTGTCCATCTCGCCGGTTGATATACAGACTGCCTATTACCTTTACCTGTATGGCGTTCCCTATGATGTCTTCTACCAGAGGGATCATCCTGTGCCACTCGAGAATGCAATCGTCGTACTCAGGACCAACTCAAAGTACAATACCCCGGAAGCAGTGCTCAAATTCTACAAGATCACCGATCGGTTTGACCTGCCTTCCGCCCAGCTCGTGTATGAGTATGGACCTGTGCAAGTTTTTTCGATTCCAGCTAAATAAACAGTGATTGCCAAAATTCGTCCTGCCTTCATCCTGATCATTTTTCTCCTGGGTGCTGGTTGTGGTGCTCATCCTGAAATTGCAATCGTGTCCACATCGACGGTATGGATCGCCACGCCCATGTTGCCTAATATTCTTCCCTCATCTCAATCGGACACTCCTCTCCCACCCTCTCCACAACCGACAGTGCCCCCTGCGGAGGGGACGACTTCCACCCAGTTGAATGTCCGCGCCGAGCCGTCCACAGCCGGCAGTGTGCTCGGGATCATTCCTGCGAATACTAAAGTACAGATCACCGGGAAGGATCCGGCCGGGAACTGGTGGCAGATCCTCTACCCACAGGCAAAGGACGGGAAAGGCTGGGTCACATCCCAGTATGTCCCAACAGCGAAAGGGGCCGAAGTCCCCGTGATCGGAGGCGGCAGCGGAGTGGATCCGAACAGTGGGAACACAGCCGTTGTTCAGCAGCAGATCAACGTCCGCAGCGGACCTGGAACGGGCTTCAATTCCGTGGGCACGCTCAACGCCCGGGATGTCGTCAACCTGACTGGCAAGGATGCCAACAGCACCTGGCTACAAATTGAATTTACAGCCGGTCCCGAAGGCAAAGGCTGGATCAACGCCGCCTTTGTGCAGGCAAAGGGCGTGGAAAATCTGCCCATCGTGACGGAAGCTGGTGAAGCGATAGGCACCGGCACGCCGACAGGAATTCCACCCACGCCCACGCCGACTGTGGTCCCCGCCTGGGACGATCAAGACTCTCAGGAGCATCCCATTGCCAGTGTGGTATTCGAGCCTCTCGGAACACAAACATTCATCTATAATGGAGACATCTCCTCACCGGAGGGTGACACGCAGGACTGGCTCCAGTTCACACCTTACACGGATACGGTGTTGGCAAGCCTCGATTGCAAAGGGAATACAAACCTTCAAGTGAGTATTCTTGAGAACGGTCAACCTACCTCGCTGGAGCTTTCCTGTAATGCAAACCGAAAGCCCCTCTCTGTAAATGCAGGTTCCATTTACGTGATTTACGCGCAGGCGCCCCAGTCCCTGGGAGGGTTACAATATACTACCTACACAGCTACAATTCAGTCGAGTCCATAACAAATGAGTGCATATAAACCAATATCCACAGACCGTTCTGATGTCCTACGCACCAAACGCGCCTATGGGCTCTGGTATGGCGCGTCGCTTGGCTTTCTTTTTGCCCTTTTTACGTGGGGACTTGATGCCTATTCGCTGAGCCAGATCAACAGCTTGCATCCCTGGCTAAAATTCGCAGCCGGGGCTTTGCTTTGTACGGCAGCCGGCGGATTGACCGGCTGGTTGGCTGCCAGACGGGATAGACCCATCATAGCGCTCCTGATCTGGATCGTGTATGGATTTTTCCTTGCCTGGCTCGTGGTGACCCTGCCCACCGTGATCTTTCCGCGCCTTCTCACTCTGCTGGAACCGGAAGTGCAGCAATATTTGCATTACGTCTATTATCCGGAGTTTTCCACGCGCATCGGCGTAGCCTTCGCCTGGATCATCATGTTTGTCGCCATCGCCGGGCTGCTCCAGCTTCCATTGAGCGAAGGCGCAGTCTTCTCTACCTCTATTCTGGGAAAGATTGCGCCCATCCTGGTAGGCCTGGTGCTGGTGGGGATCGCGGGAACGATCGTGGATGGATTGAACAACGAGCTTCTGCGTACACCTGTTGAGGAATTGAACGCCAGCATCCAGTTCGCTGTGGACCACAAGGGTCAGCAGGTGGACACGACCGAATCCCGTAAATTTCGTCAGGGCTCCCTGCGTGCGGTCAAGGATCTGATTACCCCGGACCGAAAAATGATTGTGAGCGGATACGATGCCTTTCTCGGGGAAGTGAATGTACTGGTAAAGTTCGATAAGGCCTGGGTGGAATGTCAGGTCATGTATAACCAGCCCGTCAACTGCAAACAGGTGGGAACGGTTCCCTGAGCAAAAAGTGCCTTCCCGCTGGTGGATTTCTTCAATAAATGTCTGACAAGGTCTGAACCGCCAGTATGCCAGGAATACTAAAATATTTCCGCCCAATTTTTGTAATTCATTAGGTGTCCTCTCCATCTTTACTGGTTTACTCCTTGGAAAATCTACGTTCCAACTTGTGTGTAATTGTACAAAAACTCCTTTTATGGTAGAGTTAATGTAGAATTTCACATAAACGAGGGCAGACTCGAATGAATGCAGAAAGAATCCCTGACATCATCATTGGCAGGCTACCAGTTTACCTGCGTGCCCTGCAAAGACTTTCCAGCAAGGGTATACAGACTACCTCCTCCCAGGAGTTGGGAGAGATCGTCGGCATCTCTGCCGCACAGATCCGCAAGGATATTTCCCAGTTTGGCGAGTTCGGCAAACAGGGAACCGGCTATTCGATCCCGTTTTTGGTGGAGCGGCTGCAGGATATCCTCAAAGTCCACCGGGTCTGGGATGTGATCGTCATAGGCATGGGCGATATCGGTCATGCCCTGGCGCGCTACAACGGATTTTCCAACCGCGGCTTCCGGGTCACGATGGTATTTGATAACGACCCGAACAAAATCGGGCAAAAGGTGGGGGAGTTCGAGATTTTCGATACGAGCACGCTGGCTGAAAAGGTCAGGCAGAACAAGGTCAAGATTGCCATGCTTACTGTTCCCGCACCCGCTGCCCAGGAAATTTCCGACCAGCTGGTGAAAGCCGGGATCAAGGCGATCTTGAACTACGCCCCCATCAACCTTACTGTTCCCGGCAACGTCCGGGTGCAGTATATCGACCCGGTTGCCCATCTCCAGCGAATGACATATTATCTCGATTAAATTAAAAAAAGCGCCGTCACCGGCGCTTTTTTGATCTCCAGCCTTATACCTGCGGCAGGCTGCGCCGCAGGATGTTGTACATGGGCAGGGCCTTGACCGCGCCTTCCACCACGCAGGTCATGGGATTATCCACCAGATAGGCGGGGATGCCCAGGGACTTGGTCAGCAGCTTGTCGATGCCGCGCAGGAGCGCGCCGCCGCCGCATAAAGCCACACCGCGGTCGATGATATCCGCCACCAGCTCGGGCGGGGTCTTCTCGAGGACACGGCGGCCCGTTTCGACAATGGCCTTGAGCGGATCCTGGAGCGCTTCGACGATCTCGCCAGTGGTCAGGGTGACAGGGCGCGGCAGGCCTGTGACCTGGTCCTGACCCTGGACTTCCATGCTATTTTCAGTATCCTGGGAACCGCAGCTCCGATCCGGATCTTGAGCTGCTCCGCCGTCACCTGGCCGATCACAATGCCATATTTTCGGCGCACATAGTTGACGATTGCATCGTCCAGGTCCATGCCGCCCGCCCGCAGGGTTTCCGCCGAGACAATGCCATACATCGCCATGACGGCCGCTTCGGTGCAGCCACCGCCCAGACAGATAACCATGTTTCCGGAAGGAGAACCGATCGGCAGGTCCACGCCCAGGGCCGCGGCCAGGGGCTGCTGGATCAGGTATGCCTCCCGGCTGCCCGCCTCCAGTGTGGCTTCATAGACCGCCCGCCGTTCCACGCTGGTCACCCCGTATGGAACCGTGATCATGACGCGGGGCGAAAGATGCGCATCGATCCGCTGACACGCTGGAGCAGATAGGAGAGCAGGGTCTCGGTAATTTCATAGTCTGCAATCACCCCATTCTTGAGGGGCCGGGCGACTTCGATGCTTTCAGGCACGCGCCCATACATGTCCCGCGCCTCCTGACCCACTGCCACCATCTTCTGGTCATACACTTCGATGGCGACAATCGTCGGCTCCTCCAGCAGCACCTGCGTGCCGTCGGCGAGACGGGTGAACATGGTACCCAGGTCAATACCCAGGTCTTTCGAAAACATTGCCACAGTGTCTACTATCCTGAATAATTAATTTTTGATTGGTTGAACGATCGGCTACAGCGATGTGTCCTTGTCGCTGAATGTGTCCTTGACTTCACGATAACGCCGGACGACATCCAGCCGCAGAGTTGGAGCGCCGCAGCGCGGCTTCCATGGTCAGATACGCGTCGTGGTCCTCAGGCTTGATCTTGGCGAGTGCATCCTCGGCGCGCTTCTTGGCAGCCTGGGCGCGGGTAACATCGATTTCCTGAATGTTCTCCGCAGCATCGGCCAGGATCGTGACCATCTCCGGCTGGACCTCCGCCATCCCACCCGCGACCGCGAACATCTCCTCCTTGCCCTGCTTGCGGATCTTAATTACACCATACTTGAGGATGGTCAGCACAGGCGCATGGTGCGGCAGGATTCCCATTTCACCCGCCACGCCCGGCAGAATGACAATATCCACGTCACCCTGAAAGACGGTCCGGTCCTGCGAGACGATTTCACAACGAATGGTCATAAAAGTTCTCCAGTGTCATGTGCCAGTTTCAGGCCTACCTGACCCTGCACTGGAACACCTGACACTTACTTACGCACCCTTGGCGATTTTATCCGCTTTTTCGCGGACGTCATCAATTGTACCCGCCATCATGAAAGCCTGCTCGGGCAGGTCGTCGCATTTCCCATCCAGGATCTCGCGGAAGCCGCGCACGGTTTCCTTCAACGGGACATAACGGCCGTCGATGCCGGTGAAGCGCTCGGCCACGAAGAACGGCTGGGAGAAGAAGCGCTCGATCTTGCGGGCGCGCGCCACCACCAGCTTGTCGTCTTCGCTCAATTCGTCGATACCCAGGATGGCGATGATGTCCTGCAGGTCCTTGTAGCGCTGCAAAACGCGCTGGACTTCACGGGCAGTGCGGTAGTGCTCCTCGCCCACGATATTGGGATCGAGAATCCGGGAGGTGGAGCCCAGCGGGTCCACGGCCGGGTAAATGCCTTTTTCCACGATGGAGCGCTCGAGGGCGATGGTCGCATCGAGGTGGGTAAAGGTCGCCACCGGCGCGGGATCGGAGTAGTCATCCGCCGGCACGTAGACCGCCTGCATGGATGTGATCGAGCCGGTGCGGGTCGAGGTGATGCGTTCCTGCAGCTCACCCATTTCGGTCGCCAGAGTCGGCTGGTATCCCACGGCGGAGGGCATGCGTCCGAGCAGGGCCGATACTTCGGAACCGGACATCGAGAAGCGGAAGATGTTATCGATGAAGAGCAGCACATCCCGGCCCTGGTCACGGAAGTATTCCGCCATCGCCAGCGCCGTCAAGCGCCACACGCAGGCGCACGCCGGAGGGCTCGTTCATCTGGCCGTAGACCATGACGGTGTCCTTCATCACGCCCGACTCGAGCATTTCACGATAGAGCTGGGTGCCTTCACGGGTGCGTTCGCCCACACCGGCAAACACCGAGTTGCCTTCATGCTCCGTCGCGACCGAGCGGATGAGCTCCATGATGATAACGGTTTTGCCGGTCCCGGCGCCGCCGAAGATGCCGGTCTTACCGCCCTTCGTAAAGGGAGCGATCAGGTCGATGACTTTTACACCGGTCTCGAAGATTTCAACACGGGTGGATTGCTCTTCAAAAGACGGAGCGAGCCGGTGGATGGGATAATGAAGTGGATGCTTCCACCGTGCCTTTTTCATCGATCGGGTGACCGAGCACATTGAAAATGCGCCCCAATGTGGACGGTCCAACCGGGACCAGGATCGGGTCGCCGGTGGCACGGGCAGGCATTCCGCGTCTGAAGACCATCCGTGGCATCCATTGCCACGGTGCGGACCCAGTTATCGCCAATATGCTTTTGTACTTCCAGAATCATCGGCTCTTTTCCGGGACGTTCGACTTCAATCGCTTCAAACAGTTCGGGAATATCCTCCCGGGGAAATTCCACGTCCACCACACCGCCCAGAATTTGTACGACACGGCCTGTTGCCTTTGCCATGATTTTCCTCCAGTTAATTCAGCGGAGAGCGCTTCCGCGCCGCCCACAATGTCTAAGATGTCGTTCGTAATTCCCTGCTGGCGAACCTTGTTATACGCCAGCTGCAATGCGGTGACAAGCTCCTTGGCATTATCGGTTGCATTGCGCATGGCGACCATGCGGGCTGCATGCTCACTCGCCTGCGATTCCAGGATCGCCTGATAGATCTGCAGCGCAGTAAAGCGCGGGATCATTTCGTCCAGGATATCCTTCTGGTCAGGTTCGTACTCATACGCCGCTGCGGGACCTGTATGCTGTTCGCCAAAATCCCGCACAAGCCCTTCCCTGTTCTAACATCCAGGGGCAGGATCTGTTTTACAGTGGCCACCTGGCGGGCGATACTGACAAACTCCGTGTAGACCAGATAGACCTCATCCACTTCGCCCTTGATGAAATCGTCCACCACCAGCCTGCCTATCGCGGAGAGAGAGCCAAATTTCGGCGCGGCAGGGCAGGTTGCTGAAATCCGCAAGGACTGGCTTACGAAGGCGATACAGAAGATCGCGTCCCTTGCGCCCCACCGTAATGTATTTCACGGGAAGGTGATACTTATCGAACCGCTGCAAAACATAGCGGATCATGTTGGTGTTGTAGGCGCCGGCCAGGCCGCGGTCGGCAGTGATGACGATCACCAGCGTATTCTGCGGAGTCAGAACGCGGTGTCAGAAGCGGATGAAGGCTGACGCCGCCCGGCTGGTTCGTGATGTGCGTGACCACCTGCCAGGCTTTGGTCGCATAGGAACGCGTCGCCGTTAAAGCCTGAATGGCTTTGCGCACTTTGGCCGCACTCACTGCTTCCAGCGCGCGCGTCACCTGGGAGATATTTTTTACACTTTTGATGCGGAGCCGCATCTCACGCGCAGATGCCATGTGTTTATGCCTGCCAGGATTGATGCAAAGGCATCGAGTGCCTTGACCATGTTTTGGCGGTTGCTGTCGGTGATCATCTTCTTTTCGACAATATCCCGGCCAACTTCCGGGTAGGAAGATTCCATGAACCGCATCAGGTCTGTCTGCCATTGCGCCATGTTTGCAAGCGAAACCTGGTCCGCATAACCGTTGGTGCCTGCAAAGAGCACGATCACCTGGTCCGACAGGGACATGGGCGAATACTGCGGCTGTTTGAGGATCTCCTGCATGCGCTGGCCGCGGTCCGAGCTGCTGCTGGGTGGCCTTGTCCAGATCGGATGCCATCAGCGCAAAGGCAGCCAACTCACGATAGGAAGCCATGTCCAGGCGCAGCCGTCCGGCAACCTGTTTCATGGCCTTGGTCTGCGCATCGCCACCCACGCGGGAGACAGAGATACCGACGTTCACCGCCGGACGAATGCCTGCATTGAAGAGGTTGGTCTCGAGGTAGATCTGTCCATCCGTGATCGAGATCACGTTGGTCGGCACATAGGCAGAAACATCACCGAGCAGGGTTTCGATGATCGGCAACGCCGTGAGGGAACCGCCTGTGCCCTTCACCTTCACCAGCTTGTATTCATCCGGCGTTGTCCATTTCCTTGCGAGCTTCCTCGGCTTCATCCTTGGCAGATAGGTCCGCCGTATACTTTTCCGTCCACAGCATCCTGTCCGGAAGCCAGTGAGCTCGGCGAAATCCTTTTTGACGATCACATATTTATTTGCAAGGCGGGCAGCGCGTTCCAGCAGCCGGGAGTGGAGATAAAACACATCGCCGGGATAGGCTTCACGTCCGGGCGGGCGGCGCAAAAGGAGGGAAACCTGGCGATAGGCCCAGGCGTGCTTCGAAAGATCATCGTAGATGATCAGCGCGTCGCGGCCCGTCTCCATGAATTCCTCACCAATGGCAGTGCCGGAATAGGGAGCAATATACTGCAGCGCCGCCGATTCATCGGCAGCAGCGACAACGATGATGGTATGGTCCATCGCGCCGTTGCGTTCGAGGATGCCAACTGTGCGGGCGACAGCGGCCTTCTTCTGCCCGATCGCCACGTAAATGCAGACCAGGTCCTTGCCTTTTTGATTGATGATGGTATCGATGGCGATGGCAGTCTTGCCGGTCTGGCGGTCGCCAATGATCAGCTCGCGCTGGCCGCGGCCGACCGGGATCATCGCATCGATGGACTTGATGCCGGTCTGCACCGGCGTATCCACGTCCTGGCGATGGACCACACCCGGGGCAATGCGCTCGATGGGACGGAAACCGGTGGTCGCAATGGGACCCTTGCCGTCGATCGGCTCACCCAGCGCATTGACCACGCGCCCGATCATCGCATCCCCAACCGGGACCGACGCAATGCGGCCCGTGCCGCGCACGGTCATGCCTTCGATGATCCCCCCGTAATCGCCCATGATGATCACACCCACGCTGTCCTTCTCAAGGTTGAAGGCCGTTCCCATGACCCCGTTGGCAAATTGCACCAAGTTCCTGTGCACTTACTTTTGCCAGACCCTGCACACGGGCAATCCCGTCACCTGCTTCCAGCACTGTACCAATATCACTGATATTGAGTTCCGGTTCAAATCCTTCAATTTGCTTCTGCAAATCGCCTGTGATTTGCTTGATCAGATCTGTCATGAATACCTCCACGCGAAATTCATATTACGTACAAGAACCCGGATAAGGATTTTATCCGGGCGTATTCGACATTTCGTTTATTTTTGTCGCTGTCTCAGTCGGTTTAAGCCTTCGTGAGGAGGAGCACAATCGAGCCAATGATACCTGAAAGAACCTTCATTGTCTAGTTACATAGTACGACATTATTGCTTAAAAATGTAATTTTTAGGCAGATGATTTCAGCTCTTACATACTGCCGACTCTATCGTGAGCAAAGTTAATCAGTATGGATTTGGTCACCAATCCCCTTGTCAACTGTGACAGCATGTACTATACTACCGCTTGTTTCGTTCAAAAGTATAATCAAGAGTTGAGCCACTGATGAGTGCTCTCATCACCCAGCTTTTTGGCATGACAAGGAGAGAAAATGCTTTCTCACGGAGAAGAAAAGCCCCCCAGTCGTCGCATGAAACGGTATTGGAAAGTTGCCGTTCTTGCGAACATCAAGGATGAATCGAAGCCCAAACCGGAGGGCGTTCCACCGGATGCTTTCGCCGACTTTGACCACATCGAAACGATCGATTCGATCCGGGCTGCGATCGAAACAGACGGACACCAGACCGTCTTTATCCAGGCAGATGAGGATCTTCCGTTTGCCCTGCAGGGAGGAAAAACCCGATATCTGCTTCAACATCGCCGAGGGATTGGGCGGCGACGCCCGCGAAGCCCAGGTTCCCGCCCTGCTGGAAATGATGAAAATTCCATATACCGGCTCGCGTGTGCTCGACCAACGGCATCTCGCTCGATAAGACCCTGACCAAACGCATCTGGCGCGACCGCCGTCTGCCCGTGGCCCCCTTCCAGGAGTTCAATCTGGGGATGAGCCGCTTCGCGCGGAATTGGAATTTCCCCTGTTCGTCAAACCCGCCCGGGAAGGGACCGGCATGGGCGTGGACACCAATGCCATCGTCAACAACGAGAAGGAACTGCGCGAACGGGCGGATTATATCATCAACACCTATCAACAGCCCGCCCTCGTGGAAACATTCCTGCCGGGGCGCGAGTTCACGGTCGGGATCCTGGGCCGTGCCGATGCCAAGCTATACTCCCGCCACCCGGAATGGTATGAGAAGGACGGCTTCCACCGCTTCCCAGTGCTTGAGCTGGATATGACCCGTTCCGTCACGCCGATGGTCTACAGCCAGGAGGCCAAATCCAAGGATGTGGTGAGGAGGGCGCACCTGGCTATTTCTGTCCCGCAGACATTGAGCCTGAACTTGAAAAGAAACTGAAATATTTCGCACTTGCGTGCCCACCTCCTTTTGAATACGCTGGATGTCTCCCGCACAGATATCCGGCTGGATGCACAGGGCAACCCGCGTGTCATGGAGATCAACACCCTGCCCGGGCTGACCGCCAATTACAGCGACCTATGCCTGCAAAGCAAAGCGGAAGGCATCCGTTATGAAGACCTGATCCTCGAGATCCTGTATCTCGGCGCGTCGCGCTGGGGAATGGTGGAGCCCGCGAGGCAGGCCAGGAAAACCACAAGAAAAAATAGAAATATATTCGCTGAACAAAAAAGCGGAGAGCTTTTGCTCCGCTTTTTGAATTTATGGATTCCACTTGCTTCAGGAAGTGACCACCTTGATATTAAATCTTTGTGAAGGGACGACATTTCTCAAACTGATGCCAGAGCAGGACATACATTTCCACACTGCGTGAAGTTTGAATGCCACCCAGATCGATGACATCCTTCCAGCCAAACCATTCCTTCAAGATGCGGACCACTGTCGCCTTGGCTTCGATATCATTCCCGCTGACAAAGATGCTGGTTTTTTCGTGCAATTTTTCCGGGTCAACCATGACGTTTGCATTGACTGTATTGAGGGTTTTGACGACTTTTGTTTCTGGGAAGATGCCTCTGAATTTGCTCTGCCAGGGAATCGATCGTTGCAGATTGTCAATGTCCACATGTCATCTGAAGCGGTTCGAGAGGATTGGCAGTATCGATCAGAATCTTGCCTTTTAAGTTTTCGGCCCCTGCCTGCTGGAGAGCATCCATAGAGGCCGAGCCCTAAGGTGCAATTGAACACAATTTCACCAAACTTCGCTGCATTCATAAAGGTGCCATATAAGGCATGCTGACCCCCCTCTTCCTTTGCCCAGGCAACTGACGCAGGATTGGCTTCCTCGCGCGATCCCAGCATCACTTCATGGCCAAGTTGGACCATCTTTGAACCGATGGTCTGCGCGGTAACTCCCGAACCCAATACACCAATCTGCATATGAACTCCTTATCGATGCTTTGATATTGACTTTCAAAGCACTCCCTATCCATTATAAATCAGGTGGCGGATTTTGCCATCTTTGTCTTCAGCCATTTCAATCGGAAGGTCTCTTCGCGCTCGCGCTCCTCCAGCGAACTGACGATGAATGCAACAGTGACCTCATAGGCCGGGATGAAGATATGCTGGAGCGCATTCACCCGGCGTTGGGTTTTGCGCAATTCATTGGCCAGCCGCCAGACTGTGGCAGTGAGCATGGCAAGTTGGGGGATGCGCAATAAAACATCGCGGAACGCGGTGCTGGCTTCATCCAAAACGGCGGCGGTGTCACCCGGGCTGTAGAGCAGTTTTGGCGGCTCGCCACTCGCTGTGATCGACGGGGATCGCCACGCCCATAATGCCGCGCAACTTGAGATGCACATCAACCGTCTTATTGACAGCGAGAGCCGCCCATTCAACATGATCGCTGCCCATCACGAGTCGGGCCTTTTCCATGGCATCATAAGCGGTTTGAAGCAACGCCCAGACTTCCTTTTGAACCGCGTCGGCTTCCTTTGCCACGCGGACCAGTTCACCGGTCAACGCCTCACGCTTGCGATCCAGGATTTCGTATCCTTCGCGCGCGAATCTCAGATCCTTCTTGACGCGTATCAAATTGCTGCGGGTGGGCGCAATATTAATGTTCGGCATGTTCAGGCTTGTAGTATTGCTTGATCTCGTCCAGGCTGACGCGGGTCAGCTCCTCCTGCGGCAGCATCGAGAGCAATCGCCAGCCAATATTCAGGGTCTGTTCGATGGTGCGGTTTTCCGTAGACGCTTTGGTTGATGAATTCGTGCTCGAACGCTCGACCAAATTTCAGGTATTGCTGATCCACCGTGCCCAATTCCTCTTCGCCAATGACAGAAGCCAGCGCGCGAACATCCTGCGTATGGGCATAGGCCGCATACAGTTGCGCCGAAACATGTGGATGGTCGGCGCGAGTGCGATCCTTGCCAGTGCCATGTTCCATCATGCGCGACTGGCTGCCCACGCTTTCGCTGTGGATAATCATTTGAGGACCCCCGATGCCATCCTTCATCAATCGGGAAAGGCTCGGCAATACCGCTACTGGCGGATATACACCGGCGAAGAACAGCTCGCGCCCAAGCACGATCTGACCTTCGGTGATGTAACCGGTAAGGTCGGGCATGGGATGTGTGATATCGTCATTGGGCATCGTAAGGATCGGGATCTGTGTGATGGAGCCTTTGCTGGTGCGGATACGACCCGTGCGTTCGTACATGGACGCCAGGTCGCTATACAGATAGCCCGGATATCCTTTGCGGCTGGGCACTTCACCGCGCACGTTCGAAATCTGCCGCAGGGCTTCGCCGTAATTGGTCATATCGGTGAGGACAACCAGCACGTGCATCTCGCGTTCATAGGCAAGATATTCTGCCAGCGTCAATGCGGCGCGAGGAGTCACGATACGCTCGACCGGGGGATCATCCGCCAGGTTGAGGAACATTGCCACACGGGTCAATGCTCCGCTTTCGGTGAACGAACGGCGGAAGTAATCCGCGACGTCATTCTTCACACCCATGGCGGCAAACACAATGGAGAACTGCTCCGCTTCGGCATCTGACGAGTCTCGCCGGCTGGTTTACCCAGGGTTGCCTGGCGGACGATTTGAGCCGCCAACTGGTCATGCGGCATGCCCGCTCCGGAAAACAGCGGCAGCTTTTGGCCGCGCAGGAGCGTGTTCATTCCATCGATGGATGAAATGCCAGTTTGGATGTAATCACGCGGGTAGACGCGCGCCGTTGGGTTGATTGGCTGGCCGTTCACATCCGCATAATGGTCTGTAAGCGGCTGGGGACCGCCGTCAATCGGGTTGCCCAAACCATCGAAGATGCGCCCGAGCATTTCTTCCGCCACGGGCATGTGCAGGGTATCGCCAAGAAAACGGACACGCGTTCCATCGATGGATAAGCCGGTGGAACCAGCAAACACCTGGATAACTGCCACTCCCTCCCCAACTTCCAGCACACGTCCCCGTCGAAGCTGTCCCCTCGAATCCTGGATTTCCACGACTTCATCGTAACTGACGTTGGAGGCGCCTTCCACGACCATGATCGGTCCTTCGATGCGACTGACGCCTACGACTTCCTGACCACCTTGAACTGTTACTTCGCTCATGATCTGTACTCCGCATCTAATTGACTCATCTGCTCGTCAATCTGCTTTTGAATATCATCCAGTTTTTGCACTTCCTCATTTGGCACGGTGGATTTTGCGCGAATGATTGTATCCACAACGGGAAGCTCATGGATGACGGAAATCGGGGCGCCGCGCTTGATAACGTTCATGCCGCGCTCATGGAAGTAGAGGACGAGTTCAAGCAGCCGAATTTGCTTTTCGATGGACGAATAGGCATCCACCGGGTCCGTGGCATTCTGCTGCAATATGCCTTCCCGGATGAGACGGGCGGTTTCAAGAATCATGCGCTCGGCATAAGGCAGCGCATCCGGCCCAACAAGTTTGACGATCTGTGAGAGACGGCTTTCTTCGCTCAACAATTCCATGGCGCGGTTACGCATTGCAAACCAATCCTTGCCGACCTTCTCGCGCCACCAATCCGCAACGTCTTCGAGATACTCGCTGTAGCTATCCAGCCAGTTGATGGCTGGGAAGTGACGGGCTGAAGCCAGCGATTTATCCAGCGCCCAGAAACAACGGATGAACCGCTTGGTATGTTGCGTAACCGGCTCCGAGAAGTCACCACCTGGAGGAGAAACCGCACCCACGATGGTCACCGATCCCTGCGTTCCATTCAAGTTTTCCACATACCCCGCTCGCTCGTAAAACTCCGCGAGGCGGCCCGCCAGATAGGCGGGGTAACCTTCCTCTGCCGGCATCTCTTCCAGACGACCGGAAACTTCACGCAGCGCCTCTGCCCAGCGGGAGGTGGAGTCGGCCATCAGGGCGACGCTGTAGCCCATATCGCGGTAGTACTCCGCGATTGTAATGCCGGTGTAGATGCTGGCTTCGCGCGCCGCCACCGGCATGTTGGATGTATTCGCAATCAGCACGGTACGTTCCATTAAGGGACGACCGGTTCTCGGGTCGACGAGATGCGGAAATTCCTGCAGTACCTCGGTCATCTCATTGCCGCGTTCGCCGCATCCGATGTATACAATCACTTGCGCATCCGCCCATTTCGCAATGCTGTGCTGGGTGACTGTCTTGCCGGAACCGAACGGACCAGGAATGCCCGCCGCACCGCCCTTTGCGACAGGGAAGAATGTATCCAGAATGCGCTGACCAGTGATCAATGGGATGTGGTGCCCGAGGCGCCTGACAAACGGGCGCGGCCGTCGAACGGGCCAGCGCTGCAGCATGATCAATTCTTTTTCTTCCTTACCAACTTTTAGCCTGGCGATGGGTTCTGTCACTGTGTATTCGCCGGGAGCGGCAACCCAGGTGATCGTGCCTGCATCGTCCGGGTGAACCATCACGCGATGTTCAAAGGTATCCGTTTCCATGGCAACGCCGAGGATCATGCCACCTTTGACCTCATCGCCGACTTTCGCCTCGGGCGTGTATTTCCACGCTTTCTCGCGGCTGATCGGGTCAAATCGGGCACCGCGACTGATAAATGAGCCTGTTGCCTGCTTCAATTAACGGAAGCGGGCGTTGCACGCCATCATAAATGCTTTGGATTAAGCCGGGTGCCGAGTTCAACCGACAAAGGCAAGCCTGTGCCATAGATCGGTGCGCCGGGCTGCATACCGGCGGTCTCTTCATAGACCTGCACCGTGATCGTGTCCCCGCGCAGACCAATCACTTCACCCACAAGACGTTCTTCGCCCACCTCGACGAGTTCGAGCATACCGATATGACGAGACCCGCGAGCGCGGACGACTGGACCGCTGATCCAGGTTATTGTTCCAGCTTGATCACTCATTGCTTTTCTCCAGTCAATACCTGATAGACCGAGGAGCGCAGATCGCCCTGCAAGCCGACTCAATCGAGTCTCCAACGTATTATCGTAGTGCAGTTTGCCTTCTGCCGCATCCACGACGACTCCAGTGCCTTCTTCAAGCGTGCCAGCAATTGCGAACTCCCCGTTCAGTTCCCTGGAAATTTCATCCAGAGCGCCCATCTTCAGGGATTTTTGTGTGATTTCATCTGCCCTGATCTCAGCCTTTTTGACTTTCAATTGACTCAATGCTTCGCGAAGCAGCATCGCGGCGATTTGATCGTAATCCGGTCGCTTTTGAAGCTCGGGCAATTTTTCTTTCGCAGCTTTGAATACCCGATCGAGCAATTGTTCGCGGCGCGCCAGTTCCAAGGAACGAGCCTTCAATTGGGCGGTTGCAACTGCCTGGCCGCGAAGACGTTCCGCATCCTGCTGGGCGCGCTCAAGAATAGCTTTGCGTCTCAGCCTCTGCTTGTTCCTGGCCGCGCTTTCGGATTGCCTCCGCCTTTTCCTTTGCCTCGGCCTTGATTTGATCAGCATTCTCACGTGCTTCAGTCAAAATAGCACGTTCCAGCATCTCAATATCCTGTGCTTCAGATTTCATAAATAAACTGTCCAATCTACTGTTTGTCTCATTCGTAAGCAATCTTTTTGAGTTGCCTTGTAGGTCGTAATTCAAATTTCAAGCTGAGACATGCATTCCCAACTTGCGTGCGGCACTCTGTATTTTCTTGCTCTCAATAACGGATGAGACAGAAAAGATTCATAACCTTATCCCAATCGCCCGAAGAACGATCTCGCCAAGCGATGACTGCCCTTCCGGCGCACCACCTCCGGATGGAATCTCAACGATCAAGGGAATGGTGCTGCGCAATTTGAGTTGTTCCATCCTGGCCGGGATCAGTTCGGCAACATCCTGCGTTACAAGAACAATGCCAACATCCTTCGATGCCTGGGCTTCATCCAACGCCTGATTTACTTCATCTGCCGTTGCAGCCACCCGCCCGCCCACCCCCGCGAGCGAGAATCCCAGCACCGCTTCAGGATGGCCAATGACCAGAACCTTCATCGTTTCCTAGCCAAAAAGAACCAGGAAGGCGATTAGCAGACCGTAGATGGCAATACCTTCTGCAAGACCCACGAAAATCAGTGAACGACCTAACGCCTCGGGCTTTTCAGCAATTGCACCGATCGCTGCCGCTCCCGTGCCACTTACGGCCACACCAGCACCGAGGGCCGCCAGACCGGTGGAGATGCCTGCTGCCAATGAAGCATAAGGATCTGCCGCGGCTTGCTGCGCGACTGTGCCTGCTGCCAGGACCGTTTGAGGAGAAATAAGCCAAACCACCCCGATACCCAGCGCCATCAAAATAAGAAACGCATTATAGCTCTTGAACGCAAATACCAAATCCTTTGCAGCCTTTAATGGGTTATTACTGCGCAGGCTTACAAAATACATAACAAAGGGAGCCAGAGGAATTAGCGTTGCCAGTGTCACAATAACGATTTTGATCATCTTTCTTCTCCTTTAGGATTACGGAATATTACTCACAAAGCAATTCTGTTACTTTTTTGGCACGTCTGGCAAGGGCAAGCGGTTCATAAGGCGAGCCGCCGCCCCTGAAAAACTTGCTGAAGAATTCATAGTAATGGAGACGCATGGTCTGAATGAAGACAATAAAGGCCTCGAGGCCAATGACGAATAGGTTTCCTAAGACGACCACCACCCAGAATCCGAAGCCAGCTTCTGTTCCCCCACTCACCAGACTGGGCGATGACGAACACGGCGCTGGTAAAGCCAGCATGAACGATGGCGAACGCCCCTACGCGCACGTATGATAAGGTATTGCTAAACATGCTTATGTATTTTTCGACCATCTCAAAGAACGCCTGCACCCCAAATATGGCCAGGCTACCTTCGACAAGAGGTCGATGTCCTTCCATCCAATGTTTCAAGGGCTCGGAGAAGATGACCGCCACAAGTGTCGTCAGGCCCATGAGCACCCAGGCCAACGTGATCACACCGCTCGGAAATATGGTGCGACTCAAAATCAACTTGCCCACTATCTGGATGAATAAGACCACGAACGACAAATAAAAATCCATCCGGCGAGTCCATTCGAGTCAAAAAAGAAGCGGGGCCAATCGCGGGCTCGAACGGCGTTATACAGATTCAGTAGAATACCGATGTTCAGCAACACAATCCCCACGGCGATGGCAATACCCAAGATCTGGAGGATACTCTGACTTGGCCTAATCAGATGCGGCAGAACCTCTTCAAACCCGAAGACACTCCCGTAGATGAACCCGAAGATGGTTGCCGCTGATACCGCAAATGACCAGCAATCCTCCAAGGCTGCCAGACCTCGCAATGCCGGGACAACCTTGCTGGCTACAAGCCAGCCAAAGGCGGCAACCACGAGCCCATGACCCACATCGCCGAACATCGCCCCATAAAGCAGTGGAAAGGTTATCGCGATCAGTAGCCGTGGGATCGATTTCCTCATAACGTGGTCGCGCATAGGTATTGACCAGCAATTCAAACGGGCTGAGGGAGCGGGGATTTCGCAAGGCGACCGGGACGTTTGACGAATGGCCCGCAGGTTCGATGGGAGTCGCCTGGATCAGGATCTCACGGGAAGCCTGCTTGAGCCGCTGCGTTAAGCCTGCCAGCACAGCACTTGGAACCCATCCCACAACCACATAGGTATTGCGAAGCTGTCCAAACCGGGCTATTGCATCTGCAATCAAGCGACTGACATGGACGTCCCACAATAATTTTCGCAATTCCTGCTTGTGTTCATCGGCCAGCCTGGCAAGGGTGGCATTCAATTGCGAAATATTCTGATTTGAGATTTCAATGGCTTTGCGAATCGATGCATTGATCTCTGCAGGAGTACCCTCGAATTCTTCCGGCAGAACCAAGGGATTTAGATAGGCACTTTTCACCGCCCGATCGATTACATCAGAATTGCTGCGTGGGCCCACCAACCATACAACTGGTCGCTTTGGATCCTCACGCAACGTAAAGAAAGCGTGAGGGACTCTTGACAGGCTTGTTTCCAACCTGCTCACATTCTCTGCAGGGATAATTCCCAGCACCGAATGTAAATAACTGGATTTTCGCAATGCACCAACATCACATTTGCACCGGCAATCGGTTCCAGTTGATGGAGCTGGCTCTCAAGCTGCTCCAGCGACTTCTTTTCGGCAGCCAACTGATCACTGGTTTTCTTAACATCTGCTTCGATGCGATCCACAGCAGACTGCATGGGTTCCAAATCGGATAACGAATCCACATCCGAAGCGCCAGAATATTCCTCACTCAGGTTCAAGTTCTGCATAATCAACTGGATACGACGTTCCAGGTTGGAATAACCGGCGGCTTTTTCCTGCCAGGTATTCGGTCCGAGATTTTCCAGACCCAAATACGTGCTATCGATCTGATGAAAAACTCCGTGCTTCCCCAATATATTCGTCACAGCCAAAAGGTCTTTGGAGGGGACGATCAATTCAACTTCATTCATTGCTTCCGGAAAAAACATGTTATCTCCATATTAACAAGATTATCAGCGGAACTCACTAAATCTCCATGCTTATTTTCTGAACACAGCCCAAATGCTCTTTCCGATTAATGCTTCAGGGAGCAGCAAATTAGCTTTCAATAAAAATGGACGATATTCCTCCTCCGGTAATCCGGAAGATTTTGCTTCGATGAGAACGATCAAATCCTGCATTTCGAAATCATGCAGCACCAGGAAAGCAAGTGGAATCCCGATGTGGAACGGACTTCCAACAAAAGCAGCCAGGCATTCCTGCATGATCCGGCGCTTGAACAGAACTTCCAGCTTTGGCAGGCCGGTTCTGAGGATCCTCCAGAAGAGCATTTACATCAGGGATTCCGGGATAAAGCCGGGTGATGACGGAGGCGAAATCCGCT
Source organism: uncultured Chloroflexia bacterium (assembly GCA_963750005.1). GTDB lineage: Bacteria > Chloroflexota > Anaerolineae > Anaerolineales > Villigracilaceae > Defluviilinea. Next base: position 118,812 of record CAVVPC010000003.1, on the reverse strand, counting down.
CCAGCTGCAATTGCCCGAATATCTGAATCGTGAACCCGGTACCCAAAAGGCAGAGTATAGTTAATCATTTCCTCTTCGGAGAGTTTGTGATACACACGATACCGGATGGTCCACATCAGGTTGTTCATGTCAAGCAGCGAGCCGATAATGCGTATACTATGTTCTCGATCCTGCCCTGTCAGTTTTTGCGCTTCAGACCACAAACGACGCCAGTAGCTCAAATCCAGCGCCACTTCAATAGGGAAAAGGTTCTGCTCGGCCGAGTATCTCTTCATGGCGAACGAAAGGGTTTCCTCGTATGGCGTTCCTTGCAGCAAATCGACTGCCGCAGCGACACTGCCAGATTCAACCATTGCCTGGGCAGGGAGCACGGACGCCGAACCTAAGGGAAATAGCACATCACGGACCCTGTCCCAAATCGCCCTTTCCGTATTCCAGGATGAAACGGTCACTATTGCCCGCAAGACCGCCTTCAGATTGCCTATTTCATAATAGCGATATAGCTGCTTCACCAAGGGACGAGTCTCAACAGGCGCCATTTGAATGACGCTGTTATATGAATCCGCTAATTTTCTTTTGATCTGGATGATTACGCTGCCTGCGGATTGATATCTTTATCCTTGAGCCCATCAAGGTAAGCGTCCGTAAGCAGTACTTTTGAGTGCGTTAAATAGGGATAAGAAATCCGGCGCCTCGCTCAACCGGACAATATCCTGCGGTGTGAGCAAATCTGCATACATCGCCCTCACGCGCGCGCTGATTGCCGCATAGTCTGCGACACCGCTGGCCATAAATTAAGCCCTACCAATTACACGTTCAAGCACATAGTAACAGCACGATCAAAGTTGCTCATCGCAAGTGTCTCGAACTGCTTATTTTTCTCCTCAACCTCTGACAAAATACGGGCGCTCTCTTCATCCGCCTTCACTTCAGATATCATTTCGCGCGCTTTTTGCTGGGCCTCAGCCCGGCTTTTTCAATCAATGCCTGGGCTTCCTGCTCCGTAACCAGCGGCAATTGCTGCGCTTCCTTCATGGCCGCTTCATGAATTTCTTGTGCCTGTTCTTCTATCTTAAGTACTTGCTGGATATTTCTCTCATTCATTCGTTTTTCCTCACCGAGTGATTGTCTCTCTTGCCTAGTACCAAATGTAATCGTAATTGTAAGATAAAAATCCTCGATAATCAAGGTCTAAGGTGGTTGCAAGTCAAAAAACTAGATCTCGAATTAGTTACAGTCACCTTATTTGGTGCCATTTAACCCACACAATGTCTTCATAATTTCATGACGATTTCTCGATATCTATTTACTATACTTTCGGTGAAAAATATTACAAGCTTTGATCGAAAGGCCCGTTCCATTGACATCCCAAAAAGGAAGTTCTCCTCCCCCACAAAAACGGAAAATCATCTGGATTACAGCAGTTCTTGGCATTTCCATCCTTCTAGCAGGTTATCTCTATTACTCCAAAGTTTTTACTGCAACTGACAACACAAATGCCCAATCCCAGACCGCAGTCGTCCGCCCTGGGGATCTGACCGTTTCTGCCAGCGGCTCCGGAACTCTCATCCCCCAGACGGACGCATCCTTTGGCTTCGACACCAGCGGCCAGGTCAAGGATGTTTATGTAAAAGTCGGCGACCAGGTCGAGGCGGGCCAGGTTCTGGCGCAGTTGGATGACACCCTTGCAAAAATCAAATACGACGAGGCGCAGCGTAATCTGCAGGAGCTTTATTCCGCCGCTTCCATTGCCACGATCCAGAAGGAGATTGCCACCGCCCAGGATACGAAAGCGGCTGCCAAGGAGTGGCTTGCCTACCTGATCAGCCCGGATGTCGCTGACGCCGAAGAAAATCTGGTGATCGCCCAACAGGAGCTGACGGATGCACAGGCAGCAGCAAAAGCCAGTCCATCCGACGCAGCAAGTCAGGCGGTGAAGGAAAAAGAGCAGGCGGTCAATTATCTTAACGACAAGCTCAGCCAGGTCCTGACCTATTACAACAATGTATATCTCCCTGAGAAGTTTGGCGTATACGAAAACGTTGGCACCCATAGATTTCCGAAACAGGTCCTGGCAACGACAACAGATCCCATTACGGGGAAGGAAGTCGCGGATATCAACAAACCATCCACAGATGATCTGACCACAGCGCACAATCAAATTGCCCAGGCGCAGGAAACCATTTCAGAAGGACAGGCGTACCTGGATATCCTGAACAGCGGAATCATTCCAGATGGCGCCATCGGCGCAAAAATCACTACACTATATGAAACCCAGCTTGCCCTGGAAAATGCAAAATCCGCCCTGGATGACACGAAATTGGTCGCTCCGATCAGTGGGACTGTCACTTCGCTTGCCCTGAACGTCGGCGAGCAGGCAGGGAGTTCCTCCGTGGTTACCATCTCCCAACTAAGCCAGCCTTACACCCTGGATGTATATGTGGATGAGGCCGATTGGTTCATGGCCCAGGTGGGAAATAAAGTCAACGTCACATTCAAGCTGCTCCCTGAAAAAATCTATCCTGGCACGGTCACCCTGGTGTACCCTGAATTGAGTCCTTCCTTCGAGACATCCGTCGTGCACCTGATCGTGCAACTGGATCAAAGCCTCAGCCAGGATCTTCCTGCGGGAACGGGTGCCACAGTGGAAGTCATCGGAGGCCAAGCGAAGAACGCCCTGCTCGTTCCTGTGGGCGCGGTTCACAAGGGGAATGACGGCAAGTCTTATGTAACGATCCTCCAGAATGGTCAGAAGGTGAAAACGCGAGGTCACGATCGGTTTGAAAAATGACACCTATGCAGAAGTCTTATCGGGCCTGGAGGCTCGTGAGATCGTCGTGACGAAGTAATTGGAAGGGATCGCAGTGAAAAGAAATTTCTTGAAATTCATAACAAACAAATGGACGATCCTGTCTTTGATTGCCGTAATCATAATAATTGGGGGCGCTGCCTATTATTACTCAACAACCCGGACAACGAACACAAAAACGACAGTTCAAACATCCACGATTGGCACGGGCGACATCATCCTTACCGCGACCGGCCTTGGGACCCTCATCCCCAAGGAGCAGGTGTCATTTGGCTTCAAAAATAGTGGAACAGTCAGTGAAGTCCTGGTAAGTCTCGGTGACCAGGTAAAAGCAGGCCAGGTCCTGGCGCGTTTGGATAGCAGCATCCTGGAATTGAAATACAAACAGGCAGAAGGAAACCTGGCAGCCTTAAGTTCCCCCGCTGCAATCGCTTCAGCGGCGCAGGCGGTGCAGGATGCGAAGCAGAGCTTTGCAACAGCCAGGAACGATCTGGAGTACCTGATCGGTCCCGACATGTTGATCGCTGAGGAAAAGGTAACCGCCACCCAACAGGATCTGGAGATCAGCCAAGGCTGCGCTGCAGCAGGACGGCTCGGATGCCAATAAACAAAAGGTTTCAGAGGCAAATGCAAATCTGGCGAAAGCCCAGGATGCGCTCTCATATGCCTACAACAACTATTCCAGCACCTATACCCGGGATACATTTACCTACCCGATCCGTAACGACAAGGGTGTCACAATTCGCAGGGACCTGATCGCCCCGACTGACGCTGAGCTATTGGCAGCCCGTGCCGACTATGAGCTGGCGGCAGCCAATTTATCGGATGCGCAGAATTACCTGGATATCCTGAACGGCGTCAAAAAGACAGCGGAAGTGCCCGCCAGCAGCGTAACATCCTTTACGGAAGCGAAGATCACTTACGATACCGCCAAGGCAAATCTTGATGCGACTGAATTGATCGCCCCCATCAGCGGGACAATCACCTCGATCAACCTGAATGCAGGCAATGATGCGGGGACATCCTCGACAGTTACGATCTCTGACCTGAAGCAACCCTATTTGATTGATGCAGCCCTGGATGAAACAGACTGGGACAAGGCCAGGCTGGGATTCAAAGCAAACGTTACTTTCGATCTGCTCCCCAACGACACGTATTCAGGAAAGATCATTCAGGTTTATCCAAAACTGGATGACTTCCTCAGGCACTTCCATGGTCCATATCCTGGTACAGCTCGATGAGTCGGTCCGCAAGGATTTACCAGTGGGCTCGACCGCCAGTGTGGACGTGACCGGCGGTGAAGCCCTCGGTGCGGTCCTGGTTCCCATAACTGCTTTGAAGGATATGGGATCCGGAAAGTATGTTGTCTACCTTATGAAGAACGGCAAGCCTGTGGAGCAGGAGGTTGAGATCGGCCTGCAGGATATTCTCAATGCCGAAGTGAAATCGGGGTTGAAAAAGGGCGATGTGGTTCTCACCGATGTGCCCGCGGTAAACCAGTAACGGATGGCAGGCATGACTACGCAAAAATCAAAACTGTTCTTGAAGAAACCCATCCTGATTGTAGCTGTCGTCGCTCTTCTGGCAGGACTGATCGCCGGAGGTTTCTTCCTCTATACACGATACCTCTCATCGCAAACATCCACGACAGCGGTAAGCCTGCTTCAGACCACAAAGGCAACAAAAGGCGACCTGATCCTGTACGCCAATGGCACGGGGACAGTGATCCCGGCGGCCGAATCCGCACTCGGGTTCAACAGCAGCGGCCAGGTCAAGGAGATTGACGTCAAAGTTGGCGATACGGTGAAAGCCGGTCAGGTCATGGCTCAACTTGATGATACGGATGCGCAGATCCAGCTTGCAGCTGCCCAGGATGGAATGAATGCAATGACTTCCGCCGCGGCGATCGCCACTGCTAGGCAGACGCTTGCAACTGCACAAACCGATTTTGCATCGGCAAAAGCAAATCTTGAATATTTGATCAGTCCCGAAGTGCTCTACTGGGAGGAGAAGGTTGCCGAACGCCAGCAGACTCTTACAGACGCGCAAACTGGCTATCAAACCGACACATCCGCTGCTGCCAAGCAAAAAGTGACCGAGGCAGAAACTTCCCTGAAGTATGCCCAGGATACGTTGAAGTATTTCCAGACCGTGTATGAAGAAACTTATATCCCCAAGAACTTTACCCAATATCGCACGGTGCGGACTCGCCGTGGGACTTTTACGGAAGTCATCAAAGTCGAAGATACAAATACCGGAAAAATGGTCGACCTGATCACTCCACCGACGGAAGGCAAAATCGGCATGGCACGCGCTGCCTACGATCTCGCCAAGGCATCCATTGGAGAAGCCCAGACCTATCTCGATGTCCTGAACGGTGCAGAGATTCCTGAAGGAGCGACCGGTTCCAATCTGATCAAGTACATCGAAGCCAAACATGCACTCGAGACGGCGGAATATAACCTGGATGCCACGAAGCTCATTGCTCCCTTCAGCGGAACTGTGACATCACTCGATATGAGTGTGGGCGACACAGTCAACGGAAATTCTGTGCTAACCCTTTCCAACCTGGACCAGCCCTATTCGCTGGATGGGTATCTGGATGCGGCGGATTGGGGCGAAATCAAAGCTGGCTACGAAGTTGAAATAAGTTTTGACATCCTTCCCGAGCAGGTTTTTTCAGGTGTAGTTACCAATGTTTATCCCACTCTGGATACCTCCTCCTCCAGTAAGGAACTTGTCCATTTCACGGCACGGCTGAAGAACAAGATGACATATGAACTTCCTTCCGGTGCCGCCACATCCGTGGATGTGATTGGCGGACGGGCAAAAAATGCCGTCCTGGTACCGGTCGAAGCCTTGCACGAATTCGAGGATGGGCGCTATAGCCTCTTTGTCATGCAGAATGGGAAGCTGCGTCTCCGTGAGGTAAAGGTGGGGTTGCAGGATCTGACAAAAGCGGAAATCATTTCCGGATTGAATGCCGGCGATGTTGTCACAACCGGCGTGGTTGAGACGAAGTGAGGACGAGGAAGAAATTATGAACGAACAAAAGGATCATGCTATGAAGAAACGATTTTCCGGAAAACTACGCTGGCTCATTGCCGGCATCGCCATCCTCGTAATCGCCGGAGGCGCGGCATTCTATTATGTGCGTACAACAAAAGCCAGCACAACAACGACAGCAGTAACTCCGGTCCAGACTGCCACTGCATTCAAAGGCAATATCGTGCTGTATGCGAATGGAACCGGCTCCCTGGCTCCTGCCAACACGGCGAGTTTTGGCTTCGGCACGAGCGGCAAGATCACCGAACTGGATGTCAAGATCGGCGACACCGTGGAGGCAGGCCAGGTGATCGGGCAGCTCGATAACGCCGAGGCTCTCGCAGCTTATAAACAGGCGAAACGTACACTGGATGATCTCACAACCCCTGCTTCCATCGCCTCTGCCGAGCAGGCGGCTGCCGACGCAGAAGTGTCGATCTACAACGCCAAACAAAGTTTGGAGCACCTGATCAGCTCGGATGTTTATTACTGGGAGAACCAGGTGTCCACCGCCCAGCAAAATCTCCAGGCGGCGCAGGCCGATGGCGGTGCGAACCCGACTGCGGACCAGAAGAAGAAAATCGATGATGCGACGAAGGCTCTCGACCGTGCCCAGACCAATCTCCAGGCTGCCCAGTTGAAATATGTCAACCAATATGTCCCTGCCACTTTTACCTATACAGTCACGGATACAAACGATTCCAATAAAAATGGGAGCACCGAAGATACCATAAAGGAAGTGGCGGCACCTTCCCAGGCCGAGATCGCGGCCGCCCGGGCAACGTACGCGCTTGCCATCGAAAAGCAGAAGGAAGATCAGGCCTACCTGGATATGCTCAACGGGAAGGCACTACCCGAAAATGTCCCCGGCAGCAGCCTGACATCCCTGGTGGAGGCGCAGACCGCCTTACAGACGGCGGATGAAAATTTGAAGGCAACCCAGCTCCTCTCCCCGATCAGCGGGACCGTGACAGATCTCACAGCGAGTGTTGGCGATACCATCAGTGCAACATCCATTATCACGGTGGCAGATTTAAGTCAGCCGTATACGGTTGGCGCATACTTCGATCCCGAGGATTGGTCTTCGGTCCAGCCGGGGTACGAAACCGAGGTTGTGTTTGACATTCTTCCAGACGATACCTACAAAGGCACAGTAACCCTGGTCTATCCCACGCTGGACACATCCTCCAATTCGTCACTTGTCCACGCGATTGTCAAATTGAATGACAAGTTCGACAAGACCCTGCCAAGCGGCACATCTGCAGCTGTGGATGTCATCAGTGGGAAAGCCGAGAACGCAGTGCTTGTGCCGGTGGAGGCATTGCACAAACTCGATGATGGCCGGTATACCATCTTCGTGATGCAGAACGGCACGCCGCGGCTTCGAGTCGTGGATGTAGGCCTCCAGGATGTCACCTACGCCGAGATCAAATCTGGTCTCAGCGTCGGCGATGTGGTAACGACCGGTATCGTGGAGACAAAATAATGGACGACAGAACAATTATCGAAACAATTGACCTGACCAAGGTTTATGGAATGGGCGATGCCACGGTTGCAGCTTTGGATGGCGTCAGCCTGCAGATCAAAGCGGGTGAGTTCGTCGCCATCATGGGACCGTCGGGATCTGGGAAAAGCACATTAATGCATATATTAGGCTGCCTCTCACGCCCCACAGCAGGGAAGTACATCCTGGATGGGCAGGATATCAGCGACATGAGCAAAACAGAGCTGGCCATTGTCCGCAACGAGAAGCTGGGATTTATCTTTCAGGCTTATAACCTGCTGCCTCGTACGGATGCACTTCGAAATGTCACAATGCCGCTGCTCTACGACCGCAACCGAAAGCTGACCAATGAAGAAGGTGAGCAAAAGGCTCTCAAGATGTTGGAGCTTGTTGGCCTGGCGGACCGGATCCACCACCAGCCGCAGGAGCTCTCGGGCGGGCAGCAGCAGCGCGTTGCCATCGCCCGGGCGCTGATCAACGATCCCGTACTCATCATTGCCGATGAACCCACCGGCAATCTCGACAGCCGGTCTGGGCGCGAGATCCTGAATCTCCTGCGGACCCTGCATCAGCAGGGAGTAACGATTGTCATGGTCACGCACGATCCGCTGACTGCTGAATACACGCAGCGCGTGATCCATCTCGCGGATGGAAAGATAGACAAGATCAAACATAACGGGCACACGCCCATCCCCCAGGAAGAGAGTGCAGTATGAAAATAACAGAAGTCCTTCGAATCGCCTGGGAGGCAATCCTAAAAAATAAGGTCCGGTCTTTCCTGACGACGCTGGGCATCATCATCGGCGTATCGGCAGTCATCATGATGGTTGCCATCAGCGCCGGGACGGAGGCCACCATCTCGGAGCAGATCACCAGCCTCGGCTCGAACCTGCTCTTCGTCCAATCCGCCTTTTCGCGCGGCGGACCTCCAGGACAAGGCAGCTCAGGCGGGCTGGTCTTCGATGATGCGGCCGCCATTGCCGATGGAGTTCCCGGCGTTAAAGCCGTGATCGTGGAGCAACAGGCCTCCGAGACTGTGAAATACAACGGCACGACCCTGGAGGATGTCACCATCCTCGGCAGCACCTCCGAACTACCCTCCGTACGTGACATGAGTGTGGCACAGGGCCGTTACTTCAACGATACCGATGTAAATCGAAAACAAAAGGTTGCTGTGCTTGGCTCAACCCTCGCAACAGAATTGTTTGCTGACACGAGCCCGATTGGGCAGGTAGTCACAACTGGGACGACCAAGCTCACGGTGATCGGCGTGCTTGCCAAAAAGGGAACCGTCGGCGATGTGGATTATGACTCGCGGCTCTATACCCCCATCACTGTGGTCTTCCAGAAATTCACTCCTTCCCAGTTTGCGCGCATCATCGGCGATAGAGTCCGTATGCTGTACGTGGAAGTCGCAGATGGTGCGGATATGACCCAAGTCACCCAGCAGATCGAAATCCTGCTTGCCAAGCGGCATGGTATCACCCTTGACTCGCTCGATTTCAGCGTAACCTCCCAGCAGGATATCATCAGCACGCGCGAATCCACGACAGCCGCCTTCCGTTCGCTGCTGGCCTGGGTGGCAGGCGTTTCGTTGATCGTCGGCGGCATTGGCATTATGAACATCATGCTGGTCAGCGTCACCGAGCGGACGCGCGAGATCGGCATCCGCCAATCGATCGGTGCCACGCCGAATGACATCCGCATGCAGTTCCTTGCAGAAGCACTGCTGCTCAGCATCCTCGGTGGGTTGATCGGAATAGCAGTCGGCGTTGGCGGCGCCCTGCTGTTCGGAACATTGAGCGATATGCGAACGGTTGTAGTTCCAACCTCCATTCTGCTGGCGTTCTTCTCGGCGGCGAGCATTGGGGCATTCTTCGGGTTTTATCCGGCCAACAAAGCCGCGCAGATGGATCCCATCGAAGCCTTACGATACGAATAATTGGAAAGGAAAACAAGTATGAACAAAACAGTACTTTTTATAGTATCGGTTCTGACATTGATCCTGTCCGCCTGCAACGGCACGTCCAACGCAGGCGCTCCTGTCGCCGGTGCTCAGGGCGGACGCAGCCGCGGGAGAGTTATCCATGCCCATGCAGATCGCAATCGGAACGATCAAGCTGGATGGTACCGGGAATGCCGTCACCGCCGGACAAGCCAAGGAGCTCCTTCCACTTTGGGAGACCCTGCAAGTGCTGGACGCCAGTGACACGGCCGCAACAGAGGAAAAAGACGCGTTACTCACCCAGATCCAGGAGACAATGACTCAGGAACAGACGCAGGCCATCACTGCATTGAACCTGACCCGCCAGGATATGTTCTCCATCATGCAGTCACAGGGAGGCCTCACATTCGGCGGCTCGCAAAATGGAACCGCCCAAAATGGAAGTTCCTCCAACAATAACAGAAGGAACGCCAGCGGAAATGGTGGATTCTTTGTCGGAGGAGGTGGACCACCACCCGATGGTGGCGGCGGTTTTGCGGGCGGCGGCAATCCCAACTTCCAAAGACAGGGACAAGGGGCCCAATCCAACGCAACAGGCACTTCAAATCGTCCGACGACCGTCGACCCGAACCGCATTCCCACGCAGTTAGTCCAGGCAGTGATCGAATATTTAAAAACAAAAGCTGGGGCCTAATCCGGGAACACCGGAATTGGTATACTGAGCAGGAAAGAGAGCATTATGTCAAGAACAATCATGGTCGTGGATGATGAAAAAAGGCTGGTTTCCCTGGTCGAGAGTTATTTGACTCAGGAAGGGCTATCGCGTGGTGAGCGCCTACAACGGTAAAGAGGCATTAAACGTGGCACGCCGCGAGAAACCGGACCTGATCGTCCTCGACGTGATGATGCCCGAGATGGATGGCTACGAGTTTATGCGGAAGCACCGCGCCGATAGCAACACTCCCATCATCCTGCTGACAGCCCGTGTGGAAGATGAGGAAAAGGTGATCGGGCTGGAGGTGGGTGCGGACGATTACATGACCAAGCCCTTCCGCCCGCGCGAGCTTGTCGCCCGGGTGCGGGCAGTATTACGGCGCGCAGGCGATGTCAAACCGGATGGAAAGGTTCTAAAAGCCGCCGATATCGTCCTGGACCGCGATGGGCGGACCGTCACGGTTGCAGCTGAATTTGTCGATCTGACCCCCTCCGAATTTGACATCCTGGCTGCGCTTATGTCCTCCCCGGGACGGGTTTTTTCCCGGCTCGACCTGCTGGATATCATTCAGGGTGTCCGCTACGAAGGCTATGAACGTACCATTGACACCCACATCAAAAACCTGCGCAGCAAGATCGAACGCGATCCGCGCAATCCCAATTACATTGAAACCGTATACGGCGTGGGTTACCGGTTCAAGCGAGAGTAATCCATGCGCTCCATCAGCACCAAGCTCATCCTGGCGTTTCTCAGCATCGGGATCATCAGTGTGACAGTCATTTTCATTACCGCGCGCTGGAATACACGCCAGGAATTTATTCGATTCCTCTCGGATCAGGATCGAAACAATATTATTGCGCAGCTTACCACTTATTATGATTTGAACAGGACCTGGGCGGGCGCCGAAGTTTACCTGTATCCGACCAATGGACCTCAAGGCCCCGGCAATCATCCTCCCCGCAGGATTCCATTCATCTTAACAGATCCTGGTGGTCATGTTCTGATTGCGAATGCCAGGTACAAAGCTGGAGACAAGGTTTCAGACTCAGATCTAAAACAAGGTGTGTCCATTACTGATGACGGTCGAGTGATCGGTATCCTGGTTCCCATGCCCATGCCGTTTCAGGGACAGCCACGCGAGGTGGAATTTATCGAGCGCATCAACCTTTATCTGCTCTATGGCGCGCTGGTTGGCATGGGCATTGCGCTGTTACTGGGGATCATTCTTTCCCGCACGCTGACCCGTCCCATCCGTGAGCTAACGCGGGCCACCCATGCCGTTTCAGAAGGTGACCTTTCCCAACAGGTACCGGTGCGCTCAAAGGATGAATTGGGAGAGCTGGCCCGGGCGTTCAATAAAATGAGCACCGAGCTTTCGCGCTCGATCAATGCACGCAAACAGATGACAGCCGACATCGCCCATGAGCTGCGGACACCGCTCAGTTTGATCCTTGGCCATGCGGAAGCTGTCCATGATGGTGTCCTGCCCCCCTCCCCGGAAAATTTTGAGATCATCCGGGAGGAGGCAACCCGTCTCGAGCATCTCATCAACGATCTGCGCATACTCTCTCTGGCAGATGCAGGCGAGCTGAGCATGCAGGTCGAGACGATCGAGCCGCAGCGGCTGATCCTGGAAGTTGCCTCCCTTTATCAATATCAGGCCCAGAGAAAGAACATTACCTTTGCAGTGGAAATTGCGCCCGATCTGCCTCTGGTCGAGGTGGATCCCGGACGGATCACCCAGGTCCTCACAAACATTGTGGACAATGCCCTGCGCCACACGCCCGAAGGCGGACAGATCATCCTGGCTGCCCGGCAAGTGGAAGTCATGGTGGAGCTCTCCGTGCAGGATAGCGGACCCGGCTTGAACATCGAGGACGCGGACCGGATCTTTGAGCGCCTATACCGGGCGGACCCCTCCCGTTACCGCGAGGATGGCGGCTCGGGACTGGGACTGGCGATCGCCAAGTCAATCATCCAGGCCCACGGCGGACAGATCTCGGCCGAGTCCGAACCGGGTGCCGGATTGAAGATCAGGATCCGTTTACCAAAAAAGTCCTGAAAGAGATCAGAATCAAAAATCGGAAGTGTCTCTGGTGACACCTCCGATTTTTTTATCCGGCTGCGACCTGCGCTGCCCGCCTCTTTTTCTCCATCCATCCTTTTGGCACCACGATCAAGGCCACAATGATGCCAATCACAGCAATATTTTTGATCACTCCAAACAACCATCGCACTGCCATGCTCGCCGCGAGATTCGTTCCGATCCCCACCCGGAAATGCAGGGCGTCCACCTCCTGGAAAGCTCTGCGCTCCATTTGACTGCGAAAATCCTTCCTTACCCGGTTGAAACCCGGGCGTTGTACCGGGACCGGAGGATCCACGGGCATTTACAACTGCATAGGTAATTCCCATGACAAGTGCAAAGACTGCCAGGATAATCAAGATACGTCCAAGAATCTTCATGCCGGGTTATCCTTTCGAGAACGGACCGGGAGGAGTTTGGCGAGGGGTTGGAAGATATGGCGCTTGAAGGCATCCACGATCCAGTTCCAGTGCAGGGCAGTATGCAGGCCAAGCAGGACCAGGAAGAGGTTCGCGGACAGGTCATGCAGGCCGCGCCAGGCAAAATTACGCGGCAGGTGAATCCCCAGCGCCGGCAGGAGCGATTCCGAGATCATGAAACCGGAAAGCATGATGACCGTCCCGTCTATAAATAAGGACCAGTTGAGAATATAATTGATTCTTGACTGGCGATTTACCCTTCCGATAAACCGGCGAGTGATTTGCACGATCCAATCCCAACTTAATAACAGGTGGACAATCAGCACGGCAATCAATGAAGTTGCCAGCCATTCATGGATGGTCAATCCGCTCGAGCGGGGCTCCATGGTAATCAGAAATCCAATCAAGATCGCCACGTCGATCCACAATTTAAATTTTGTCTGGCTGCGGGGTTTTGTCTGGTTTTGAATCATAATTTCTCCTTGAAGTTCCTGCATTCTAGTCACAAATTGCGCATACTCAGGAAGCGAATTGTGACCGAGAGTGGAATAAGATGCGTGAAATTATGAAGACTTTGTAAAGATCAAAAAAAGTGAATGGATCGAAATCTCTACAATTTCCACACAATTTATACATGGCTTCTTTACCCGTTTCTGTTAGATTTAGGGAAAGAAAATGAAAGGATCATAACAATGAAAAAAGTTCTTCTCAGCCTGCTCGTCATCATCCTGGCCCTGGGCTTGCTGGGCGCAGTTGGTTTCGCCGGTTATCGCTACGGCTTTATCCAGGGCAGGATTACCGCCTCCAATGGGAGTGGGAATACTCAACCTGTAGGCCCCGGTTTTGGAATGATGCAGCGTGGAATGCCCATGCACAACTTTGGGTTCAATCGAGGCTTTGAGCGCGGTGGGTTCGGCATGATGCGGCGCGGGTTTGGTTTCGGCTTTTTCCCGTTCTTTGGGATTCTGGCGAGGCTGCTGTTCTGGGGTTTGATAATCGCAGTGATTGTCTGGCTGGTCAGCCGAAGTGGCTGGCGGCTGACGAGAACGGCTCCTGTCGGCGCGACACCTGTTCCCCCAGCGACTGTCGTTCAGCCTCCTGCACCCGCTTCCCCATCCCCTTCTGACGAAGAGAATCAAGAGTTGTAATCTCCTGCTTAACATTAAAATTCTCTTATGCAGTTTCGGTAATAGGCATTCCCACAAGTACATCTGGTTATCAAATCCATGACGTATATATAAATGGATTACAGGACCCTGGTTCGCCCAGGGTCCTGTATAAACTGCAGGAGAGCAAAGTAGGAGAGAAGCATGGACTTGATCAACCGCATTATTTACGATCTGACCCAGGTGCATCCGTTACATCCCATGATCGTCCATTTTCCGATTGCCCTGAGCGGAGCAGCTTTTCTCTTTATTCTGCTGGCTTACCTTAGAAGAAGCACATTTTTTGAACAGGCGGCTTTTGCCAATATCGCGCTGGCTTCCATTGCCACAGTCGCCGCCGGTGTTACCGGCTATATGGATAATTTAAAAAATTATGATGGGGCCGCGCCCAATGCCAGCGTAAAAATTATTCTTGCAATTCTTCTACTCATACTCACCGCGTCCATCAGCATTGTCCGTTATCGCAACCCGGATCTGTTTCAAAAATCCAATCCTTTTCTGTATGCTGGGTCGTATGGTCTCTGTTTTGCCATCACCATCGTGCTAGCATTTCTGGGTGGCGTCATTCTATACGGTTTCTAGGAGAGAAATTCGAAAATGAAATCCATGAAAGTCAGGTTCGTCGTTTTACTTTTGCTCGTTGGAGTATTGTCCGCCTGTACCAGCCCGGCTACCAATACGCCCGCAGCACAGCAAACAGAGGTGTCTGTTCTGGTCACCGAAGCACCTGCCACTGCCCCGGCCGCGGCGACCGACAGCTCCACAGCCGCGACCGAAGCCCCCGCTTCCGGTGCGACAGTCAGCTTTGCGAATGACATCCAGCCAATGCTCGAAAGCCGCTGTGTGAATTGTCACGGCGGTAACAAGACAGAGAAAGGTTTGAGTTTGAAATCCTATGATGCAATGATGGCCGGCTCCGAGAACGGACCTGTCGTCACAGCCGGCGATGCCGCCAACAGCTCGCTGGCTAAAATGGTAAGCAGCGGAAAGATGCCCAAGCGTGGACCCAAACTAACCCCCGACCAGGTCCAGCTGATCGTGGACTGGATCGACCAGGGCGCGCAGAATAACTAGGTAAGATTTGTATAAAAGCTGGCTTGCTGGTTGCAAGCCAGCTTTTAATTTCTGGTATAATCTGCCCGCTTGATTTGGAGAGGTCGCGTAGTCTGGCTTAGCGCGCACGCTTGGAAAGCGTGTAACCCACAAAGGTTCGCGGGTTCGAATCCCGCCCTCTCCGCCAGTGGCGGCAAAGCCGCAAAATACCGTTGTATCGTCCAGATATGGCGGTATTTTTTTATGTCCAAAACAAAGACAGTACAAACATGGTCACTTGCCTCCGCTGCTTTGCACGATGCTTATACAGACTTCATACTATCCCGGCAGGCGATGAATTGCACGCCGGTGACCATGAGTTTTTACAGGTTCACGGCCGGGTAAATTCCTGGAATGGATCGAAGGCCAGAACGTTACAAGCCCAGACCAGGTAACCGCGCGGCACGTCCGGCAATTCCTTGCAGAGCTAGCAGGCCGCGGCTTGCAGGCTACCACCCGGCACGACTACGCCCGCGCAATCCGAACGCTTCTTAGATTTTGGCACGCGGAAGGATACATCCCCCAGCCGATAACGTTTGAAATGCCGAAACTGGAAAAGAAGCGTCTGCCAGTCCTGACTGTTGAGCAGCTCCGCCAGATCCTGACGGCTTGCAATGTGCGAGACAAGGCCGTTATCCTTTTCATGGTGGATAGTGGATTGAGACGGTCTGAGGTTATCCGTCTCAATTGGACAGATATAGATATACAAAGCGGACTGGTGAAAGTGAGACAGGGCAAGGGGAAGAAGGACAGGAGCGCCGTTATCGGTGCCACAACCAGGCGGGCATTATTGGCATACAGGAAAACGCTTGCAGATCGTGACGGCACACTATTTCAAACCGATGAGGGCACGCGCTTTACACCAGGCGGGTTTATTCGAATCTTCCAAAGGCTGACCAAGCGGACCGGGATCCACGTCACAGCTCACGCCCTCCGCAGAACCTTTGTTATTTTGTCATCTGCGGAATGGAATGGATCCTCTACACCTGCAAGCCCTCCTAGGACATGCAGCCTTGACATGGTGCAGCACTATGCCCAGATGGTTGACGATGACTTGCTACAGGCACACAAGCAACACTCCCCCGTTGACAACCTGAAATAATGGTGTAATTTTTCCCAGATACTAAAGGTATACAATCAGGGTGAGGCAAGCCAACTATGAGAAGGTGTCCCTATTGCGACGGAAAAATCCAAGACAGAGATATTATATGCCGTTATTGTGGGGAGGATCTAGAAAAAACGCTACCATTAGAGAGGAGAATAGAGATACAAAGGAATAGGCGAAAAGCCAAGGATACAAAGGACGCAATTGGATTTGTTGTTGTCGCTTGTATCTGTATGACGGTCTGTATAGTATTGGGTATCCTGTTATGGTATTCCTTCTAGCAAGCCCACTAGCAACACTCCCCCGTTGACAATCTATAGTGTGGAAAATCCAATTGCGGTACTTCCACGATAGTAGGCCACACCGGATGCGAACCGGTAAAACTCCCGTTTTCAGTGGGATGCACAGCCCTTGTGCTAGGTGGCCCAGGTGTAAACACGACGACTAAAGGAAGCTAAAGAACATTGCGAACAAATTACAACGGATAAAGCGGAACCACCCGGAGGTAGGGCGGTTTTTTGTAGATCGTCGTAAGTGTACCTTATAACAACGTATGACCGGTAGGACATACAGCCACAACAACGGCCCGCACTATTCCCCCATGGCCGCCAGGCCGCAGAGATCCACGGACCGCAGGCGGCGCAAAGTGGAGGGAACACCTCTCACTTACGGGCACTACTGGAAAAACAGGAGTAACCATGAACACACAGACAGCACTCATAAGCCAGGCAGATAATGCAGCCATTGAACTTGTCACCAACACGTTGACCAGTGTACACAGCAAGCGGGCATTCACCAATGCGTTGACAGATTCCTAGCCTGGCGCGGTGACAGGCCCATAAAGAAGGCGCTTGTAAACGAGTACAGGCAATCCCTGACCGGGTCCCCAGCTTTTATAAATCTCCGATGTCTGCTATCCGGAACTGCAACAGAAGCCGCGGACAATGGCTTGCTCGACCAGACCATAGCGAACGGAGTAAACCGCGTGCATGGTGTGACTTCCCACGGTGTACGCTCCGGAAATTGGTTGACCAAGAACCAGGCACAAAAGATCCTGACAGCTCCTCAGCTCGCAGACGATGAAGGCAAGGCACTACTTAAGGGATATCGTGACCGGGAAATCCTGGCCGTGATGATTGGCGGTGGGCTGAGACGGTCCGAAGTGGCAGCTCTAACCCTTGACCATATCCAACAGCGTGACAGCCGCTGGGTTATAGTGGACATTGTTGGTAAAGGTAACCGCGTGCGGACTGTCCCTGTCCCCTCCTGGGTGAAACAGGCAGTAGACGAATGGACCGACCTTGCAGGCATTACAGGTGGGCTTGTGTTTCAGTCAATCCACAAAGGCGGATACATAAAGCATGAGAGCATGACCCCCCAGGCAATTCGAGACGTTGTCAATTCCTACGGTAACGAGATCGGTATAAGTAACCTGGCAGCTCATGACCTCCGCCGAACGTTTGCGAAACTTGCACACAAAGGCGGCGCGGGCCTTGACCAGATCCAATTATCCCTAGGCCATGCCAGTATAAAGACAACTGAAAAATATCTAGGTGTTTCTCAAAACCTGACAGACGCGCCATGCGACCACCTAGGACTCACCCTTGGCACCGACTTATACCACTTCCCAGAAATACAATTGCCGGACTTAGCCACCGGCGGTTTTTATTTCCCATGACGATTGACACTTGACGTAATAAACTAGCGGACTAGAACAAATTTATAGACAACCGGCATTATGAATGGAGCGAACTATGAATAAAAAACTAATGGTTGTAATTCTAATCCTGACAATATTCACTAGCTCATGTTCAGCATTCAAACCAGCATCCAACACCCACACCAACTAAAAGTCCATGGCCGATATTCAAAGTCACTAAGTCAACAGGGCTTTATGGCAGCAAAAGTGTAGACGCAAATCTGATTGAGACGTTGTCTGTCGGGCCACTTAATATAAAACCCGCAAACGACGCTAAGTATTTCAAGTGCGAAGACGTTGAAGATATGGGGCAACTTTACTCTCTGTTTGCAGAAGTAATGAGTTCAGGTAAAACAGGATGGGTTTTGATGAAATGGACAAAGCTACAATAGCCTTGACGCTGGGACCCTCGCGCTTATACTATCGCGCGCATGCCTCTCCGATTTTTACAGGAGATTCAACGGTAATTTACTCTACGCGTAGTCTGGCTTAGCGCGCACGCTTGGAAAGCGTGTAACCCACAAAGGTTCGCGGGTTCGAATCCCGCCCTCTCCGCCAAAAAAGACTCCCCGCAAAGGGGAGTTTATTTTTCAGGTTTCGCGCGTCCCTATTGAGGGGATGATATTCAAATCCCGCCCTCTCCGCCAAAAAAGACTCCCCGTTATGGGGAGTTTTGTCTTCAGGTTCCCGGGTCCCCATTGAGGGGATGATATTCGAATCCCGCCCTCTCCGCCAAAAAAACTCCCCGTTATGGGGAGTTTTTTTCAGGTTCGCGGGTCCCCGTTGAGGGGATGATATTCGAATCCCGCCCTCTCCGCTGAAGACAACCCGGATAATGTGGCGTTTTGCTTTGAAAACTGGCATTCAAAAACAAAACACGACCCTCGCTAAATTATGGAGGGGTCGTGTTTTGTTTGTATCTACTTTTGGCTCAGAGCTTGCTCGGCAGCCTCCAGGATGACATCCTCCCCGTTGGCTTGCTTTTGCAACATTTCAGCCGTAACGGGCACCTTGACTGTGGGAGCAACCCCTTTCCCTTCAAGATGAATATTGCCATTCGGCATCCACTGCACGACCGATTGTCATTTGGGCCATGATCCCTTCCGGCATTGCAAATTGCTCGACGCTTCCGCCTGCGCCTTCCGTAGGATACTGGCCAACGATGATCGCACGATCGTTGATTGTCATATCGTAGGAAAAGAACTCACAGGCACTGGCGCAGGCAGGTCCCACCAGGACTGCCACAGGTCCTTTGTATTGAAGCGCCTGGCGCGGCGGGATCATCCTGGTTTCATCGCCCGGATCCATATAGAATTTTCCGGTCTCCTTGCTGTATTTGGCGACATTCCCTACAACGGTTTCCTGATCGAAGAAGTAGGCGGCCATTTGATCCGCCAGCCAGCCACTGCCACCGCCATTTACGCGCATATCGAGAATCACACCTGGAATCTGGTTTTGGTTGAAAAAGTCGATGGCGCGTTCCAAAACCTGGATCGAGAGGACATCATTGTCAAGAAAGCTGTTCACCTTGATATAGCCAAGTCCACTCGGCAGAAGGCTGTATTCCACCGGCAAATTTGTTGGCGGCTGGCCATAATAGAAGGAGCCAACGCTGAAGCTATCGCGTTCCTGAACGACATCCAGCGTTGCAGTTTTCTGGGCTTCGCCCGGATTTTGGAATGTAACTTCCACCTGCTCCTTCGTCCAGCGGGAAACGGGTGGCATAGCGCAATTGCTGCAGGCGTTTGACAACCGGATTGCTGAACGGAGACGACCATGGCACAGTGGCATCGACGACCTCACCCACAGGCTTGCCATCCAGGGAAGTAATCTCCGCGCCCCATTTCATCCCGGCTTGATCCGCAGGTCCACCCTTCAAAATGAAGTTGGCGATGATCTTGCCATCGTCTGTTTCACGCATGGCAAGGCCCAGGCCACCAGCCGTTTCAGTCGTAAAATCCTCCTGCAGCAATGAGGGGTCAAATCCGATATGCGTATCAGGAATGGACCATAGGAAATCGCGCAGCGCCAGGGCATAGGCATGTGGATCGTTATTTTTTTCTGCCTCTTCGAACCGCGGTCGGAATTCCTTGCCTTTTGCAGCCCAGTCGATCTTTTTGAACTCGGTAAAGGCATATTCATTGGTGAACTTTTCAAGCATTTTGTCAAAAGCCTGGGTATAAGAGAGCTTGGAGAAATCATCCAGGGCGGTGCTCTCCGGCTCGATTAGATCGATGGTCGTTTTGTCGGAGCGATCGATCGCAAAAGGCGTCTGGTCCATGTCGATCACAGACCAGCCCGCCGGGATGTTCATGATCGGGTCGTCATCGGTAAAAAGTTTTTTATCCGCTCCAAAGCCCGAAGGAAACTGCTGTTTGTCATCCGGTGCGAAGACGAGATATTTGCCGCCAAACACTTCCAGATAACTGGAAGGGTTGTCGCTTACGCGGGTCGAAGCATAGGCAGAAGACCAGGCCCCACCCATCAGGTCGCGGCGCTCCAGAAACGGATCGCCCCAGGTGTTGGTCCAATATGCGGGGGCAAAGACCATGACTCCGGCATCTTTTTTGCCATCGTGGTTGACATCATGCAAACCACCATTTGGCTCTTCGGGAAGCGTCAGGCTGTACGTAAACGGGGAAGTATAAAAGTCGGACGTGATCTGACCGATCACCTGGGACTGGACCGGAATCTCGAACTTCCGGTCACGCGTGACAAAACCACTTTGATCTTCAAGGATGATCTCAGGCTCGGCAACACCCTTTGTGAAAAAGGGATTCGTGTACGTCACGTTACCAGTGACGGTTTTGGGACCTGGCGGAAGCTGACTTTCCTGTGGTGCCGGCATCGATGTAGGGACAGGTGGTTGCGTCGGCGTAGGTACTGGCGTTACGAGCCCGGGAAACGCTCCACAGGCGACGATTGCCAAACTCAACACGGCGATCGCCGGGACAATACGCTTTAACAAAGGGTTCATTCCTCTCTCATCTCCTCATTCGCGGGTTGCAGTTCATCAACCGGAATGTTTGCTCATTATAACTCCAAGGCTATCATCTGTTTGATTGAGTCATGCCTACTTGTATCCATGGATATCCTTTCCGGTTCGGTGGAGCGTCCTACACATACAGGGACAGGAGTACCAGGTCTTTCAATATGGTAATAAAAACAGACCCGACTTTTGAAAGTCAGGTCTGTTCCAACTCAGGGTGTCTTCTTCACAGTTGGCATCGCTCTGGAGGCTTCCTGAACTGTTTGGCAGAATCCAATTATTTATTCAAACTGATGACATAGGCAATCACATCCGCGATCTGCTCGGGTGTAAGCGCTCCGTTATCACCCCAGGCTGGCATGCTTCTGACAGGCTCGGCGCCTTCCGCCACGGAACCGTGTTCAAGGAATAGATCAAGATTGTAAGCAAATGTTTTGTAATCAGAATTTACCAGAGTCGGATCAATCGGGTTTAAGGCAGGAACTGTTCCATCGGTCGTGCCAGGATTGGGTAAATCGCCTTTGCCCTCAGCGCCATGGCAAAATTCACACTGGGCAACAAAAATTTCCTTGCCACGATTGATGTCCCCTTGCAGGTCAACGGCTGGACCAGGTCCGCCAGGATTGGACGGACGGGCAACATCCACTGCAGGTTCACCAGGCACTGGCGTATCTGCTTCCGGAGGAAGAGTAGCAATTAAGGTGGGCGTTGGAGGAGCCGGCACAAATTTGGTCGCAGCAGGAAATTTAACCGGAATCAAAGTGGGAATAGGCGTTCGTACGACCAGAGGTGTTGCCCTGTAGCACGAAAGTGTAAACCCACAGGCAGAAAGATAAATCAATCTCGAGCCAGGAAAGGACAACAACGAGAAATCCAATTATCGTTCCATAAATTACTTTGCGGACATCATCATTCATGATCCGCTCCTCCTATTTCGGCGCTTGCAGCGTACGAACGTAGTTAACCACATCCCAACGTTCAGTGACAGTAAGGTTCTCATTGAGGGGAGGCATGCGATCCGGCACTCCATTCGTAATGGTCATGAAGATTTGTCCATCAGTAAAAGCCTTGATCAGCGGACTGGTGAGATTGGCAGGCTTGTATTTTACAAGGAACGCGGCGACGGGACCGGTCCCTTCACCAGTTGCACCGTGACACAATTGACAATTGATCGTAAATAGTTCCTTGCCGCGCGTGAGGGAGGCATCATCCGCCTTGATCGGATTTGCCGGCAAAGTCTGGCTGTTCGGTATATATACGGCTCCCTCAATTGGAATCGAGCGTTCGGGCACCGGAAGCGGATTCTCCATTGGTCTGTAGGAGGGTTGGATCTCCATAAAGGAAGGCCAGTCGATTTTGATCACGTCATAGGTAAAAAGCAGGACCACGCCAAAGGCAGCGGCAGCAACCACAAAGATCATTGCTAAACGTCTGAGGATGACGCTGAGACTGGTGCTCATAAATGACGCGCCTCCGCTGGGGCAATGGTTTCGGCCCCGGCATCTTTTAATGCATCCATGAATTTCTCCTGCTCGCCCGCCGGACAACTGAACAGGACTGCGATTTTGCCGTCGCTGATTTCAGGAGTATATTCCTTTGGCGTATAAGACGGGAAACCGCTATCTACAAACATTCCAATGAAGGAAAAGCCCATCAATCCAAGCATGGTCATTTCAAAGGTAATGATGATTCCCTGCGGTACAGGGAAGATGGGTTGTCCGCCGACCAGTAACGGATAGAGATAGGGAATCCCATAGATCAGGAAAAGACCCAGTACCCATTCCCATCAGGGCACCAAACATGCCGATCCGGGACACATAGGTGATTGCAGATGGTCTGCCCAAAATGGTGTTCTTGATGGGTATCCCTGAAATGACGTTCATATCGTCATCGCTCACACCCAGTTCGTTGCAATTTTTCGATACCCTCCGAGGCGGGCTCGAAGTCTTTGAACATGGCAAGAAGTGTAACTGCTTCAGACATAATCGAGCCTCTCTTTATTCCATGTCACTTAGTGTTGAAATTTCGGCCTTGCCCATCTTGCGGATCAAGTGGGCTTCCTGTCCCTCCTGCACCTCCCAGACCGGGATCAAGGGAATAACTCGAGAAGCCAACATATACAACAGCAGGAACAGCGCAAAGGTACCCACTGTCATCGGGATTTCAATACGAGGATAATACTGACGCCAGGTAAACGGCATCGCGAGTGATCGTCACACCTACAGGAATAATGATATAGCGCTCAATATACATACCGATATTGATCAGAACACCAACGACTGCCAATAGCCAGGGTGTCGAACGCCATTTCTTGTTCCATAAGAACCGACCATGGCACCACAATATTTACGAATAACATTGTGAACCAAAGGTATGCCAGAGGGCCCTTCTCGGTATATTCCTGCACGAGCTTGTCCCATTTGTCACCACCATACCACGGAACGATGTAGTCATTGAAGTAGAAATACGCCCATGCCATGGAGACCAGCAGCATCAGCATGCCGATCGTATTGAAGTGTTCAGGCCGGAGGAAATACTTGTAGTTCTTCATCGTGGAACGGAGCAGGAACAAAACGATCGCCACTGCTGCCATGCCGGAATGCAAGGCACCGATCACAAAGTATGGACCGAACACCGTGGATGACCAACCCGGCCGGGAAGCCATGGCAAAGTCCCAGGACACGATCGTATGGACCGAGAACATGACCGGGATGATCGCAAAGGCGAAGATATTCATGGCCGTAGTGAGATTTTTCCATTCCCCTTCCGTCCCGCGGAAGCCGAGGGCCAGAGTTCTGTAAAACATCTTTCTCCAGCCGCCTTCCGTGCGGTCGCGCGCCATTGCCAGGTCCGGGATGAGCGGCAGGAACAAATACATGGTGCTGCACAACAGATAAGTTGTGATCGCCATGAGATCCCACATCAAGGGCGAGTGGAAATCGGGCCAGATGGTACGCTGGTTTGGAATCGGAAACATCCAGTACGTCAGCCAGACACGGCCCAGGTGCATGAAGATGCTCAGCCCAGCCTGGACCAGGCCAAAGGTGGTCATCAATTCGGCGGCGCGCGTGAACGGGCGACGGAATTCCACTTTCAAGACCCGCAAGATGGCGGAGATGAATGTACCGGCATGGCTGATACCGATCCAAAACACGGTATTGACCAGGAATACGCCCCAGTAATCTGGACGGGTAACACCTGCCACTCCCTGGCCTTGCATGATCAGGACATACCATTCGTATCCCAGACAGAAAAGAACGAAAACGACCAGGATGCCAACCACCACCCAGAATGACCTGGCTGGTTGCGTACATCGACTCCATCACCATCGCGTTCATCTGACCGCGCGGCAATGGGTCATGCATCAAGTGCTCACGCGGGGATTCTTCATGCTCTCTCGCCATGTGGAGCTGGCAAGGGGCCTGGCAATAGCTGGTCATCTAACCCCTCCCTTCAGATAGGTGATACGCGGGTACTGTCTGTAGTTCTTCAAGTGCATGGTAGGCACGGCTCTGATTTTCCTGCAGCATCCTGGTTGACCTGTGATTCCGGATCATCCATCCGGCCAAAGACGATCGCGTTTGTGGGGCAGGCCTGTGCACAAGCTGTTGTGAACTCAATATCGTCAATCGCACGATTTTCCACCTTGGCTGTATCCTCCGCCTTGTGGATGCGCTGGATGCAGAACGTGCACTTCTCCATCACACCGCGCCGGCGGACGGTCACATCCGGGATTCAGCTGGAATTATGCAGAGTAGACCAGGTTCCGTGATGACATTCGCGTCATCGCTGATAATCCCGCCAGTTGAAGGCACGCACCTGGTAGGGACAGTTGTTTCCGCAGTAACGTGTACCCACACAGCGGTTGTAGACCTGCAGGTTGATCTCCTGAGATATGCTGTGTACCGAGGCATAGACCGGGCAGACCGGCTCACAGGGAGCATTGCCGCATTGCTGGCACAGCATGGGCTGGTAAGGAGTCATTTCGACCATCCGGATATTCCATGCTTTTCCACAAGCGCTCGATGCGGATCCATTGCATGCTAGCGGCCGTAGGCTGCATCCTCCTCGTCTACAAAGGGAACATTGTTTTCCATCGAGCAGGCCGCCACGCAGGCCTGGCAGCCCGTGCAGAGATCCTGGTCGATCGCCATGCCCCACTTTCCAACCGATTGCTCTCCTTGCGCTTGACTCGTTAACCCGGGTTTTTCCATTTCAGTCGCCATAATTCTCTCTCCTATTTCTGCTCAGTAAATCCGTATACACCCAGTTTGCCTTCCATACGGGCCAGTTCACGCTTTTTGCCTGTCTTCTCCACCCTGACCTTCATACCTGCAAACGCCAGGTCGCCGGCTTCATTGAAGTTCGCACTCAATAGATTGTTGGCGGTTAGCACCACGTCCTGGGCATATCCGCCATAAGCGGTATGTCCCTGTCCGTAAGGCATGGCGATCGTATCGGGACGAATGCCCGGATATAAATAAACAGGGACTTCCACCTGCCCGGCCTCACTCACGATGCGTCAAAATATCATCATTTTCAATGCCCAGCTCTTGAGCAGTCTCCGGGATTGATCTCCACCCAGGTATTCCACATCACTGTTGTGGTTGGATCGCCCAACTGCTGCAGCCAGGGTTTGTTTGCCCCTGCTTCGCCCAGGGTCGGCGAAAGAAACGGCAGGAAGAAAAACTCCCCTTCCCCGGCAAACCGCGCAGACGGCACTGATCAGATCGCTGGCCAGGACGGATCAGCAGCCGTTGGGGCGATAAGAGCAGCGGTTCATTTGCCACCAGCCGCCATACTGTTGGAAAGAGGCAAAGAAGGAATTCATATTCAGGCGCTGAAAAATTACCGCCTGTCTGGCCAACCAGAGGTTCAAGCTGGCTCTGGATAAAGGCAACCTCATCTGTATACGGCAAAGCCTGGGCAGCAGCGCCGCCAGCCACTTGAGCTGCGGCGATCAACACATCGGCCGTGCTTTGCATCGTAAAGAAGCTCGGTGTTGCTATCTTTTGGGTAGACTCCGGTAACAACAGGCTGCATCCCGGAAAGTAGCAGGCTGAGGAGTTCCTGTGGCAACCCGCTGGTATCCCCATGACTCCAGCCCATGGCGATCGGGGAACATATAATCGGAGGCAACTGCGGTCTCATCCGGAAACGTCGCAAATGAGATCACCGTACCCACGTTCTCCAGCGCCTCTTCGAAACCGAGCGATTTCGGCAGCTCAAAAAGCAGGGTTGACCCAATGAATGAACAATACCTTCACCTCGCCACTTTTCATCTTTTCAATGAAGTCCCTCATTTCCTGGACGCTCGCCGGTCGGTGATAAGTATCTTCTGTGGGTGCAAGCGGGGAAAGGAAGACGCCGCCGGCTTTTCCAAGTTATTCGGCCTCGGCATTGAGTGCCAAGATGGCCTGCGCGTGCGCAAGACCATTATCCCGTCCGAGAGCAGCGATCCGCCAGGGATGGCAATCGGCGCTACTGCTTTCAGGATGCGATTGGTGACGATCCTGAAGCGTATCCATCGTCACGCCGGAAGCCTGGGAGATCTTCTCGCAGGTCCACCGCTGCAAACATCATGGGGAACGGCCCGCCCCTGGCCTCAGCGACGAGCCTGCCGATCGCAAGCGCCACCTGGCCTTCGGTCCCGGGCACGATCGGAACCCACTGGTCCGCCTTGGAAGCCGTCTGGGACATGCGCGGTTCGAACTGGATGAGATAGCCGCGCACCGGTCGGGATTTCCCCGGCGCATCCTGGCGTAGGCAAGGTTGTATGACACCTGGGACATCCAGGGCTCCACGAAATTTGCGCCAAATGAAATGACAACATCTGAATTTCCGAGATCGAAGCAACGGCATGTCCTGCCTGGCCAAAAAGATCCTCGGCCGCCTGGCTCAGCGTAGCCCGGGTTTCAAACATGCTGTGCAACTCCATAGCGGATCGGAGCAGCCGCGCCTATGCCTGTTCGCCAGATCGGTGACAAGGTCAAAGAGATGATCCGGGCTCAGTCCCATCAGGAATGCAACACCGCCAGGATCCTTCAAGGCGTCGGCAACACATCTGGATGGCATCGTCCCACTTCATGTTGGCTTGTGAGCGTTATCCCATTCTTGCTGTAGATTGCTTCCCCTCGCTTGTGCTTGATCGGCCCGAGTGACGCGGTTCGGATTATATAATCCCTCCACAGCGACCTGGCCCCGCGGCACAGGTCTTTACCCGAGATTTAACGGATTGCTTGGGATTTCCCTCCACCTTCATAGCGCGTCCCTGCATCGTGCGGACGATCAGTCCGCAGCCGGCCGCGCATTCGCGGCAGGTGGTGGCGTAATAAGTGCTCAAGCCATTGTAGGTGTATTCCGGCATCTTTGTGTACGGCTCGCGCTTCACATAACGGGAGGCCGGACCGCAGCCGGTCAGGATCGCAGTGCCTGTTGCGCCCACAGTGGCAAGCTTCAGAAAATCACGCCGGGAGATTTTTTCACTCATATTCTCTTCTCTTCCTTTTTGTTTACCCGGTTTAATAATGGCACGTGCCGCAATCCGTCAGCTTGGTCAGCTTGACAGGATCATTGGCAGCCTTTTGCGATGACAGTTCAAACACCAGCCCATGTTCATGACCTGGGGATTCTTGTAAATCTCCATCTTGGACAGATCCCCATGACAATTCTCACAGTTCAGGCCCGCAGCAATGTGAGGCCGGTGCGTAAAGTGGACGAAATCCGGCACCTGGGCGACGGGCACCCAGGCGATTTCCTTGTGGTTCAGCACATAATCCTTCAATACCGCCAGCCGTGGGCTGGTATTCGTTTTGGCGATCTGCTGGTGGCAGCCCCAGCATTTGGTCAATGTTGGCAGACCCGGCGAAGGTCCGCGCAATGCACCCGGATGGCAGTACAGGCACTGCACACCGAGATTTACATGAACATCATGCCTGAATTGAATTGGTTGTTCGGGAGGCTGCTGGGTTGTGTAGATCCCATAGGCCGCAATACTGAACAATGCCAGGCCCCCGATCAGCACGGCGATCAATCCTGTAGGCTGAAGGAGCCATCTAAAAAAATTTCGGATCATGCATACTCCTGTGGCAAAATTTCTTCTTTCCGTACCTTCTTGACACAAAAATTTCGGCTGACAAATTGTCTTACTTCGCCGCACAACAGGACATGGATCTGACCGATAAATAACAAAAAACTTCTACAAACGCAGGCTCGTCCCAGTCACTTTACAATGATGGGACGAGTACATGATTTTAAATGTGTAAAGTCAGTGAGATCAACTCAGCTCCTCTGTTTATGTTACTGATCCCCGCCAGTAACGACGGCATTATACTGCAAAAGCACAATGAAGTACATATAGTGGATAAAATTCCGCCGAAATACGCGCATGATATACTTGCGCTAAAAGCATGAAACGTTTGACGCCATCTCTCATCACAATCGGACTTAGTCTGGTTCTGGCCCTGCTCACTGCAGCCCTCACCTACTCTGCCCTTCTGAGGCACGGACGAACATTTCAGACGGACTTTTTTATGCAGGCAACTCCCACACCGCAATCCGGGGACAGATCGGTGATGGGTCCACGGACCAGATTGTCGTCATGGGGGGCGTGATCTCGGCGATCATCCTCATTCCCATTCTTGTCAGCAGAAAATCCTTGCATTGACCCGGGTACCTTAAAAGCGAAATGCGGAGACGTCAAGATTGCGTCCGCATTTGTTTTAAGTTTATCATACTTACTTCGCCTCTTCGCGTCCCATGATATCCATGACGGCGACCGCGGCGATCTGAACGATGGCGTTGACATCGTCTCCGGTCTGCAGCACATGGACGGGTGCGCCCATACCCAGCAGAATTGGCCCGATCGCCTTCGCCTTGCCCAGGTTGGCCAGCAGCTTGTAGGCAATATTGGCCGATTCCAGTGATGGGAAGACCAATACGTTCGCATCCTTCACGGCACTGAAGGGATAGCGGCTTTCGATGATATCCGCCACCACGGCAGTATCAGCCTGCATTTCACCGTCCACAGGCAGGTCGGGGCGGCGGGTCTTCGTCAGCTCGACGGCGCTGGCGGACCTTGTCCGAGAAGCGGATGCGGAGTCGAGCCAAAGTTGGAGAATGAGAGGAAAGCCACGCGCGGCTCGATCTCCAGGCGCCTGGCAAAGTCCGCCGCCAGGCAGGCGATCTCGGACAGGTCCTCGGCGGTCGGATCGATATTGACCGTCGCATCCGTGAAAAGATAGACCCGGTCTTCCACGATCATGATATACACACCCGCGGCACGGGCAGTGCTCTTCGACGTGTGATGGATCTGCAGGGCGGGACGGATCACATCCGGATAATCATAAGTCAGCCCGGAAACGAAGGCATCCGCATCGCCGCATTTGACCATCATCGGCCCCAGGATATTGGGCTCGCGAATCTTCTTGACCGCATCCATCATGGTCAATCCCTTGCGGTTGCGAATCTCATAGTAGGCAGCTGCATATTGCGAGGCATGATCGAAATGATTGTTGTCCACGATCTCCGGCTTGTAGGCCAGGCCAAGGAGATCCAGCTGCTGCTGGATGGTTATTCGGATTGCCGATCAGGATGGGAGTGGCAATGCCTTCCTCTTTAACCTGGAAGGCAGCCCGGATGATCTTCTGTTCCTCCCCTTCTGCAAAGACCACCCGCTTCTTTCCACCCGAGGAGCGCGCCTTGTTCTGGAAGAAGTATCGGACCTGCTCGCCCTTGCCCTGGCGATAGGCAAGCTGCTGGCGATATTCATCGATATCGATGGTCTTGCGTGCCATGCCGGTCTCCATCGCCATTCCCGCAACCGCCGGCGCCTCCCACAACAGAACGCGCGGATCCAGCGGTTTCGGGATGATATATTCACGACCGAACTTGATGTTCTCGCCGCCATAGGCACGGATGACAGAATCCGGCACGTCTTCCTTGGCGAGGGCGGCCAGGGCCTTCGAGGCCGCGAACTTCATCTCCTCATTGATCTGCCGGGCGCGGACATCCAGGGCGCCGCGGAAGATGAACGGGAAGCCGAGCACATTGTTCACCTGGTTCACATAGTCAGAGCGTCCGGTGGCAATGATCACATCCTTGCGGGCTTCCCTGGCCAGCTCAGGCCTGATCTCCGGGTCAGGGTTTGCCATCGCAAAGATGATCGGGTCATCCGCCATTGTTTTGACCATCTCAGGGGTCAACACGTTGGCAACCGACAAGCCGTAGAACACATCCGCGCCCTTGACTGCATCGGCAAGCGTACGATAACCCTTGTCATCCACAGCCAGGCGTTCCTTGTATTTGTTCATGCCCACCGTACGGCCCTTGTAAACAACGCCCTTGGTGTCCACCAGCATGATATTCTCACGCTTCACACCCCAGCTGATCGCCAGCTCTGCACAGGAAATTGCCGATGCGCCCGCGCCCGAGATCACGAGCCGGATCTCTTCATGTTTTTTACCGACGATCTCCAGGCGCATTCGCCAGGCCGGCGGACGAAATGATCGCCGTGCCGTGCTGGTCATCGTGAAAGACCGGGATGTCGAGCATTCCCTTGAGGGTCTCTTCGATATAAAAGCATTCCGGGGCCTTGATATCCTCGAGGTTGATCCCGCCAAACGTGGGCGATATGGCCGCGACCACCTTGATAATCTCATCCGGGTCGTGGGAATTCACTTCGATGTCGAATACGTCGATATCGGCGAACTTTTTGAAAAGCACCCCCTTCCCTTCCATGACGGGTTTGCTGGCCAGTGCACCGCGATCACCCAGCCCGAGAATGGCCGTGCCGTTCGTTATCACCGCAACCAGGTTCCCCTTCGACGTGTACTCATATGCGTCCGATGGGTTTTTTTCGATCTCCAGGACGGGCTCCGCCACGCCCGGTGAATAGGCCAGGCTCAGATCCCTTTGTGTATCCATGGGCTTGGTGGGCACGATCGCCACCTTGCCAGGTTTTCCTTTTAAACGATGATACTCCAGTGCGTCTTCACGAGTGAATTTAGCCATACGACCTCCTGTAGAGTTTAGCGGTTACCCTGATTATTCCATGAGTTACGCAATTTACCTAGTTCCATTTGTCACGATTTTCAGGGTGGTGCTGGGAGGACTTATCCGATCGTTAGCGTTCATTTCATAAAAATACTGGCCGGCTCATGTATTTGAGCCGGCCAGACGGTAATGTAGTATGGATCGTTTATTTTATCGCTAAAACTTCCTTCGCTTCCCTTATGGCATGGCCAGGTTCTTGGCCTTGACGAT
This sequence comes from uncultured Chloroflexia bacterium, assembly GCA_963750005.1. Lineage (GTDB taxonomy): Bacteria > Chloroflexota > Anaerolineae > Anaerolineales > Villigracilaceae > Defluviilinea. The sequence continues at coordinate 87,975 of CAVVPC010000003.1, read as the reverse complement.
CATTTGGGCAGCCAGTCCCCGGCTCACCAGGTTCTTCGGGCAGAACATCGGCTTGCCTCCGCTCGTCCCACAGCTGGCGATCAACCCATCCTTGTAGGCCTGCTCCGCCCACGAGGTGGCAAAGTAGCTCGGATTTGTCATATCGGCAAACAACGTGCCCGTCGCCGCGGGCGGGATATAGCTCATCCCGTACTTCAAGCGCAGCGCAAAGATCACGGCCTGCTCACGCGGGATCTGATCCCACGGACAGTACTTCAGCGGGGAAGACGAACACCCGGCTGACATCCCTTTCTTGTACATCGCCTCTGCCCATGGCTCAGCCCAGGTACCCTTCTTCCAGTCGTCCTTGAAGATATGGGTGGCCGGGTCGGGGGCAAAGCTGGAGCCAAGGTTGCCGCGCAGCATGAAGACGGCTGCCTCTCCCCGGTTCATGGTCTGGTCGGGGCAGAACTTCAGCGGACTGGTGCCGCAGCCAGCGGTCAGACCGTTGGCATACAGGATCTCGATATCCTGATAGTAGGGATGGTTGGCCGGAACGTCGGTGAAAGTGGGTGCTTTTACAATGGTATATACCTGGCCAGTGCTGAACGCTCCACCCAGGGGGTTACTGGCTGCATCGATAATGCTGTCATCATCGACCACATCCAGGCGGATCGTGCCGCTGCCCACACCGGTATTCACAGTCACGGTATAGGTTGCACCTGAGCCGCTTACGGCTGTGATGAATGCCTTGCCTACTCCCGTGGTTACCAGATTGAAGTCTGCATAGGGAGCGCTCACATCCACGCCGGTCACAGCTTCGGAGAAGCTGACGGTGAAATTCACTCTCGATGGCAGAGGTATTATCCGCGTCGGCGCGCACCACGGAAGCCACCACAGGGGCAGTGGTATCAACGAAAGCGCTAATGACATTGTCAACCGTGCCGCTGGTGTTCTTGTAGTTGCCGGTTACATCGGTAAAGGTCCAGGCATCTCCGTTATAGGTACCGATAGCGGTATGGGTGGTGGCGCTCAGGTCGAGGCCGGCAAGAGTGCCGTCAGTACCTACGCCCTGGCAGCTGCCGGTCGCAGTGTGCGCGGCGCCGTCATAGACCACGGAGTAGCCAGTAACCGTGCAGGAGGCATCCGCTTTATTGATCGTGATCGAACCGGCGGAGGCATCGGTCAGTGTTTCATAAGCAGCTGTGTCGACCGGTAAAAAGTCTGCAGTTACGGCATAGGTGCCGGCATTCTGAGGAACGGATGTAGAGCCATCATATTGGACATTGCTCACCGTGCCAGCGACAAGGCTGGTAACTGTTGCAGCATGCGGGCTGCCATCATAGGTGAATGGTCCACCACTGGCAGTGAGATCCGGGATCAATTTGGCAGAGATCAAATCATTGACCGTGCCGCTGGCATTGTTATAGTTGCCGGTGACATCGGTGAAGTTCCAGGCATCGCCAGTATATGTGCCAATATCGGTGTGGTGGTGGCGCTCCAGGTCGAGGCCAGCCAGTACATTCGCTTCCCACGCCCAGACAGCTGCCGGTCGCGGATGTGCTCAGCGCCATCATGGGTCACAGCGTATCCAGCTGACCGTGCAGGAGGCATTTACCTTGGTGATGTCGATGACTGCGGAAGCACCTTGATTGTTATAGTTGCCATTGCCGGTGAAGGCCCAGATGGCCGTGCCGCCAGGAACGTTGGTGAAGGAAGCGCCCAGATCGAGTGTGCCGGCGCTCTCGCCGCCGATGCCCGAGCAGGAGCCACTGGCCCCGTGAGCAGCTGCATCGTACGGGCCACTGAAGCCATTGACCGTACAGGTCGCATCGGCTTTGCTGATGTCGATGGCTCACGGAAGCACCTTACTGATCAGTTGTATAGTTGCTGTTGCCGAGTGAAGGCCCAGATCGAGCCGTGCCACCAGGAACAGTTGGTGAAGGAAGCGCCGAGATCGAGTGTGCCGGCATTCTCGCCGCCAATACCCGAGCAGGAGCCGCTGGCCCCGTGAGCAGCCGCATCGTACGGGCCACTGAAACCAGTGATCGCGCAGGTTGCATCGGCTTTGGTGATGTCGATGGCTACGGAAGCAGTCTGATTGTTATAGTTGCTGTTGCCGGTGAAGGCCCAGATGGCCGTGCCACCAGGAACGTTGGTGAAGGAAGCGCCCAGATCGAGTGTGCCGGCGCTCTCGCCGCCAATACCCGAGCAGGAGCCACTGGCACCATGAGCAGCCGCATCGTACGGGCCACTGAAACCAGTGACCGTACAGGTCGCATCGGCTTTATTTACCGTTTGTCCACCAGACAGCGTTCCATTGCTGTCGACAAAGTTGCCGGTGTGGGCATAGTTCGCTTGAACGGAATGACTTCCTGCTGACAAGGACGATGTTGTGTAGGTCCAGGTGGCAGTCGTACCGGTGGTAGTACCCACAGTTCCGGCTACAGGAGCACCTCCATCGATAATGAAGTTAACACTGCCTGTGGGTGATGGCAACACTCGAAACTGTCGCCGTGAAGGTTACAGAATTACCATAGGTCGATGGATTGAGACTGGAAGTTACACTGGTTGTAGTTTAAGTCGGGCGTTGTATAGGTTACTGTGATCGCGATATGGTCAACACACGCGCCGTCTTATTGCCTCCTGTGGTCCGAGTGGTAGCGATAGCAACCCCAAATCCAGCACCGTTGATATCACTTGGTAAAAATGAAACACCCCATGTGTTGTTATTGGTTCCGTAGTTTTGGATGGTGTCGGCAGCGGGCCAGTTGGTTCCCAATGCCTTATTTTCAGCACCAACACCAGTTTGAACCGTGCCACCCTTACGATACGGACGGCGCTATCGGTCACATTGGAAGTACATGTAGTTTCGCAAACGCTGCTACGTTCAACTGCCGCCTGGATCCCTACAATTGTGGCATTCGCAGGGATGCTGAAGGTATTTGCCAAAGTAGTAGCCTTTAAGATAGTGGGAAATAGCGCCTGAATTGGTGATTGTTACTGTCGCATAAGCGTTGTTCGCACTTGTCACATTTCCTGGAGTCCCCATGCGAGAGTACCAATGGCGGCATCATCGGCTCCAGCCGCGGCACTTTGCGTTGAAGATGAAGATGCTGCGAATGCCACGGTAATCGGTATTGCCACCAACAGCAAAATGGTGGTCAATAACACGGCAAACGAACGATTAGTCAATGATTTAGTTTGCATGATTCTCCTTGTTTTGATTAGAGTTGGTTGATGAAGGATATTTCTTCCAAAAGAGTTGAAAAAAGCAGGTGTGCATTTGATGAAGATCTCAATTCCTTTCCTTGAAGGTTTTGTAAGCGATCCAGATGGTGCTTGTTGAAAATGGATATTCTTATGGGGATGTGTTTTCGCTCGCCTCCTGTTCCAATAAATTTTGATGGTCCATTAATTTCTTCCTGCGCATTTCAGATAAGACCTGGATAATTTCACTGCGTGAGGCGCCTTTTGTCAGTACCACCTGCGCGCCGGCTTCCAAAGCAGCCTGTTCCTGGCCAGGCACTTCGTTGCTGGTGAGTGCCAGAATGGGAATCTCTGGCCGGGAGAGGCGCAGGGTCTTGAGAGCCTCCAGCTCCATCAGACCGGGGTTGCCCAGGGACAGCAGGATCAGGTCGAGGCTGGCGGGAAGGAGCAGGACATCCTCCAACCCCGGGATCACCAGGGTCTGTGAGTTGTTGATATCCACTTCAGCCACCTGCAGACCGGGCTCTGCGGCAATGGCATCGCACAACGCCACACGCATCAGAGGGTGTCTTTCGATGACCAACACAGAAACCGGGGGATTGCCCATGGCGTCCATCATACGGAAATCCCCCGTTTAACGCATCCATGTGGTGTTTAACTTGTGTTGAAGTTTGTTTAAGCCGCGCTTAAACGCTCTTAAACAAAAAGAGACAGCCTGGCTACAGGCTGTCTCCCGGAGATCGATGACTTTCAGTTTCAGTCCTGCAATCTGCGGCGACCGTTGGCGTAGGCAACCGCCTGGGCGCGGTTCTCCACCCCAAGCCGCTGGAGGATGCGGTGCACGTGCGAGCGGACCGTTGGCTCCTCCAAATGAAGCTGTTTGCCGATTTCCTGGTCCGAGCGCCCTCCCCCATCAGGGCCAGGATCTCCTCCTGCCGCGGGGTAAGCAGCTTCATCGGCTGTGCTTTTTATCGGCGCTTTCAATCCACGGATACCTTTGAAGAGCTTCAGCGCAATGCCAGCCGGCAGATAGGGGATGCCGTCCGCCACCTTGCGGATCGCCTCGAGCAGAAAGGTACGCGGGGCAGTTTTGGGGAAATAACCCAAAGCCCCGGCCTGAATGGCGGCCAATACCTTATCTTCATCCTCGAGGCTGGTCACAACCAGGATTTTTACCTCCGGATTGGTCTCCATGATCATGGTGATGGATTCCAATCCATCCATACCGGGCATCAACAGGTCCATCAAGATCACATCCGGCTTGCATTCCTCCGCCAGCCGTACGCCTTCGATCCCATCGGCGGCCTCGCCAACGACCTGCATATCCTCTTCATCTGCAAGAGCAGTGATCAGCGCCTCGCGCATCATTGGGTGATCGTCAATGATCAATAATCGTATATTTTCCATGTCACTCCCTGATTTCTGCGTTGAATCGAACACATGTACCCTTGCCGGGCGTGGAGACTATCTCCAGTTCCCCGTGCAACATACCTGCCCTCTCCCTCATATTCTTCAAACCCATACCCCCGGCCCGCGGCTTCCCCGGATCGAACCCTCTGCCGTCATCTATGACTTCCAACCCGATGCGCTGCGGCGAAGCTCGAAGGATGATCTTCATGTTGTGCGCCTGGGCATGCTTGAGAGCGTTGTTCAGCGCCTCGATCGTTATCCAGAAGAGGTTTTCAGACCATGCTGGAGGGATGTTATCCACGGAGCCTTCCCGGATGATTTGCGCCCTGACGCCGGCACGCCGCTCGACGGTTGCCAGACGCGACTCCAGTTCCTGGGTTAGATCCATGCTTGTTTCCGAAGCCGGGGTCTGGGTTTCATACAACAAAAGCCGCGTCTCCTTGAGCGCCTGCCGGGCGCTCTCCTGGAGGCGGCCCGCGATCTGCCGCGCCCGGTCCATGTTGTTCCGTTCGAGAGTAATGATCAGTGTTTCGGAAAAGAGCTCCAGACTGTGAATGGACTGGTTGACCGAGTCGTGCAGGTCGCGCGCCAGGCGCTGGCGCTCCTCGATGGCTGCAGAGTCTGACCAATGCTGCCTCGGCCTGTTTTTGCTCGGTAATATCCACCAGGCAGGACAGCAGATAACGTACCGTACCATCCGGATTGCGGTGACAGGCAACATACATGGTCGTATACACGATCGCGCCATCCTTCCGGATGAAGCGCTTTTCCATCCTGTACTAATCGCGTTGATTGGCCAGCACCTGGTTGAATAACAGGATATCCTCCTGCAGATCATCCGGATGGCTGATGTCTTCCCATGTGAGATTGTCCAGTTCTTCGCCTGCATAACCAAGCATCTCCCGCAGATGTCCATTCGTCTCGATCCACTTCATAGCTCGGGCGAAGTCACACACATGCCAACCGTACCCATATTGAAATAACTCTGGAAGTTTTCGCGGCTTTCGCGAAGTGTCTCCTCCATCTGCTTGCGTTCACTGATATCACGAATATCAGCGGTCACGAATATTTCTCCGTTTAGCTGCAATGGGCTCAACCCTATTTCAGCGGAAAATTGCGTGCCGTCTTTTCGTACCTGCAAGTATTTCCCCTCCAGCGCCCATGAGCCGCAATTGCGGAGTCAGGAAATAATCCTTCGAATGCTGCCGGTGCGGCGTATGTAGATACGAAGGGATTAGCTTCTCAATCGGCTCTGCTACCAGTTCCGTCTCATCATAGCCAAACAAGATTTCAGCCTGGTGATTCAACCGTGTAATCTTTCCCGCTCCAGTCACCGTGATCAGCGCATCAGGTGCAGATTTATAGAAAGCTTCTTCCTGTTTTTGGCCCAACCGCAAGGCAGCCTGGACCCGTTCACGCGCAAGGATGTCGTTCTCAAGATCGTTGACCGAGTCGCCGGTTGACCATCAGGAAGATACTGAAAGTCAATGCAATCATCAGTATTCCGGAGGCCAGCACCAGGGACGGATCGGTATGATTGCGAACGAAATAAATCATTGCCTGCGGGAAAGCTCAGCCCCACATAGATACGAGCGATGCCAACCAGGCAGAAGGCAATGAATATCAAGCCGGGGAACTGCGTCAGAGGCAATAGTTCTACCTCGGTGCGGCGCAGAAGGAGCCAGGCGCACTGGGAACAAATGATCAGCAGAAACAGCGAGATGACGATATTGCGCGCATTCGGGTTGGGATGGATGTAAACGAAATAGGCGTCTAGAAAAAAGAAAACGATCAAAAAAGCGATATTGTGGATCTGACTGCCACGTTTCCCCACAAACTGCTCCAGGCCGGCATATAGCAATATCGCTCCTCCAGCAATGAGGGCAGCGCTGACTGTCATGGATAAAAAGTCGGGGACAAGGCGGCGCAGGGCAATTAGAGCAACCCCTGCAAACTGCATCACAAAAGCTGCCAGCCAGAAACCGCTGCCTGCGAAGCGCCTGCGGTGCTGAATCCAAGAGAAATGCCATAACAGTCACGCATATGGCTTCACTGAACATATAACTGATGATGGCTGTCCTTGTGTCCAAAACGACCATGCGATGCCTCGATGATGCCGTATTCCCACCCATTCTTTCGGGTTGTATCTGGATGGATCGGCAGTTGTCCAGTCTTTACGTTGGTAACCCATTATATTCCAACCCATAGCGATCATGAAGTTAGAATGAGCATCGAGTCATTTCATAATTTCCATGACCTATCTGGCTGCACTTTTGGCATCCGGGCCTCAAAAGTAATTGCATAAAGCATGGAATTAACCTGGCCAGCCTGTACTAGCGCTGGCCAGATCTCTTGGTTGCGAGGACCGCTACTTGATGGAATCAGCCTGGCTCATGGCATTGTTAAATTCTTGGCCCGGACGATCATGTAAGCACCCAGCCCCCGGCTCACCAGCGGATTTTGGACAGATCTTTGGCTTGCCGGCGCTCGTCCCACAACTGGGGATCAACCCATCCTTGTACGCCTGCTCCGCCCACTGCGTGGCATAGTAATTGGGATCCGTCATATCGGCGAACAAAGTGCCGGTGGCTGGCGGAGGTGTGTAGTTGGTCCCGTACTTTAGCCGCAGGGCGAAGATGACCGCCTGCTCTCTCGGGATCTGGTCCCATGGACAGTACTTCAGCGGAGAAGTAAGGCAACCGGCTGACAGGCCTTTGTTCCGCATGGCCTCGGCCCACGGCTCGGCCCAGGTGCCCTTCGTCCAATCATCCTTGAAAATATGAGTGACCGGGCCGGGGACAAAGGCTGATCCAAAGTTGCCGCGCAGGATGAAGACGGCCGCCTGTCCCCGGTTCATGGTCTGGTCCGGGCAGAACTTCAACGGATTGGTGCTGCAGCCGCCCGTCAGCCCGTTGGCATACAGGATTTCGATATCCTGGTAGTAGGGATGGGTGTTTGGAACATCGGCGAAGGTGGGATTTTTGCGCACAGTATAGATCTCGCCGCTGGTATAGTTTCCATTGCCATTGCCAGCGCCGCCCAGCGGAAAACCACTTCCATTGAGGATGCTGTCATCATCCACCACATCCAGGCGGATCGTACCGTTGCCCATCCCGGTATTCACGCTGACAGTACGTGCTGTGCCCGAGCCGGCAACACCGGTAACCGATGCGCCCGTGAGGCCGCTGGTTGTTAGGGAGAAGTCATGCGCATCGACATTTGTTACACTTTCCGAGAAGGTAACATTGAAGTGCACGCTGGATGCGCTCGCCGGATCAGGATCGGCGCGGGTGATGGATGTTACAGCCGGGCTGACTTTCAGCCACCACAATCGCGCATTCGCCTCCCCGCCTGCCTCAAAGTATTCCATCCTGATCACATGATTCCCACCCGATAGCGTTATCGGAGCCGAGGCGTCCACAACACAACAGATCCCCCATTTATCCAGGACGGGATTCACCATATCGTCAACAAACAGGCGCGCTCCGTCATCGTGATCCAGATGGAATAGATATGTTCCGCTGCTGAGATTGACAGTTCTTGTCCATTGGGCCGAGAAGTTATCGGCCGGGACGGAAGGATCAGGGGAACCCGACCCCCAATCGAAATCAAGGCTGGAGTCGTTCCGGCAGAGGACAGGCGGGCCGGACAGAGTGGGATTCACCCAGTATTCGCCTCTCCAGCCCGTGACAGATGGACAGCTGGCGACAATAATTTCAAAATGGCCTGTGACTGTCACAGCTGTTTCCAGGGTGACCGTACATGGTTCTGTGCCGGAACAACCACCTCCGCTCCAGCCGATAAAGATGGATCCTGGCGATGGGTGGGCAGTTAGAGTGACAACAGCCTGATAATTAAAACTCCCGGAGCAGCTCAAACCACAATTGATCCCAGCAGGACTGCTCGTCACTGTACCGGTACCTGCGCCGGTTTTGTTCACCATCAGGGTTGGATAGACGGTGATATATTTCGGACGGATCTTGCTATCCGATCCTCCCGGACCCGTAACTGTTAAACTCACAGTGTAAAATCCCGGGGTTGTATATGTATGATCGTGATACGGGTCACATGTCGTACCGGGCACGGATCCGTCGCCATAATCCCAGTTGCAGCCTGTCATATTGGCGGTATTAACAATGTGGAATTTAATTGTTGATGGCACGTTAATGTAGGTTGGCCAGGCGTCAAACTCCGCGGAGGGAGGAGGGATAAGAGTGGCGGTATAGTTCTGGGCGGTCTTATTGGAGGTCACGTTGGAATATGATTTGTTGACCGGCGAGAAGGTATATCCTGCCCTGGAGGGTGTAACAGTACCTGACCAGTTGTACGAGACTGTAAAAGAGTAATCTCCACTGCCATTCGCAGTAGAAGTTTTTGGGGAGCCATCTGTATAATTGAGAACAGCACCCGCCGTGCCTGCATTACCTGAGATGGTGTAAGTGATGGCTGTGGCAGTATAGTCCTCAAAGGTCTTACCTGAGGTCAGATTCGAATACGTTCTGTTCACCGGGGAAAAAGTGTAGCCGGTCCTGGACGGTGTAACAGTGCCAGACCAATTATATGAAACCGGGAGGGAATAATTTCCGCTGCCATCGGCTGTAGCGGTCTTGGGGGAGCCGTCGGTATAGCTGAGGCTGGCACCGGCCACACCTGCATTTCCGGTAATAGATATCCGAATAATATCGTAGGTCTCCCCACCCTGAAAGTTACCATTCCCTGGCCCGGCCCCACCCAGCGGATGATTTGCCAAGTCGACAATACTGTCGTCATCCACGACATCCAGGCGGATCGTTCCATTACCGGAACCGGTGTTCACTGTTACTGTGTAACTGGCTCCCGACCCTGCGACGTTTGTGATGCCAGCACCGGTCAGGCCCGTAGTCGCCAGGGAAAAATCGCCGCTCCCTACATTTAGAACGTTCTCAGAAAAGCTCACCGTGAAGCTGACCGCGCCCGCGCTGGTTGGATTGGGATCCGCCCGGACGATCGAAAGAACCGTGGGAGGAGTTAGATCTTCGTATTCGTATGCCCCAATGTCACAATGATTTCCCTTGGGACGCCCAACCCCGCGTTGATCGACGGCAGCACAAGCTGCATCATTTCCCGTATCGATCAATGAGCTTCCCGGCAGCAATGCCATCGTGAATGTCGGGCCACCGTTGTCGGCCAGTGCCGCCAGCCCGTAATCGGATAGGGTACCCACACCCGTGATACTATTCGTCAAACTAATGTGACCCACATTGGAATAGGAATAGCAATTTGAATTTTCCGGGGTGCATACAAAGATGCTATTGGTAGCAATCAGTTCAGTCACTTGACCGATCATTTCTATCTCGGCACTCTGCACAGCAGAATTTCCGGCAAAGGTACTGTTATTCACTTCAACGGCTGCATTCCCATGCACAGAAATTCCACCACCAGTGGAAGCCGAGTTTTGAGTGATTGTGCTGTTCAGAATGCTATGACTGCTAATCCCCCCGATGTAGATTCCGCCTCCAGCGTCTGCCTGGTTTTGGGTAATGTTGGAATTCTTGAGCGTCAGTGTCCCGGAACTATAAATGCCGCCTCCATTCCCCACCGCCTGGTTGTTCTTCAGTGTGCTGTCGATGACGGTCAGCTTTCCGCTGGAGACAATCCCACCTCCATAGCCATGGATAATGGTCAGATCTGAGATCGTGATGTTCGTCTGAGTCGAAAACTCCAGGTGCGCCACATCCCCGCCGCTGATCGTCACCTGCGGGGAAAGTCCTGAGCCGTCAATCGTCAGGATTTTCTCATCCACCCCGTTGGATGTAATCAACAGGTCGGAGGCCAGCGTGATCGTCTGTCCGGCCAGCGACGGTTCGAAGGTGATCACGTCACCCGTCCCGGCATCTGCGATCACCTGCCGCAGGGAGCCTGCTCCGCTATCGTTCGTATTTGTGACCGCCAGCGTCGCGGCCAGGACCGGCTGGCTCGACCCGATTCCCAGCTCCAGCGCGGTCAAAACCAGCACCAGAGAAAACCGGCCCAACAGAGATGCCCAGTTTTTTGTGATCATACGAATTTTCCCCGGGAAGGCGATTTTCTTCCCCAAAAATAAGGCTGAGGCCATTACGGCCTGCATAATGATTATAGCGACGTGGTATATTTGATACAAGCAAGGAAAATCACATTTTGATTACAACGTGTTTATCCTTTGTGACTTTTCTAGACATTTCTATAAGACAGGTGATGTGCAACGGAAGTGAAATATTAGCAAATGTTAAATATTTCATGTATAATTCGGTCAGATCCGCGAGGATCCGGATAAGAATATTTCGCCGCCGCCCTTGCGGCACTGGCTGTACCTACCTTGGATATTTGAGCACGAATCTCCCCCGTTTTGGGAGTTACTTTTTGAAGTCGAACTGTAGAATGGAACCAGAACTGATCACCTGACTTCAACCCCATAACATGATCGCCGCTGTTGACCTGATGCATTGCCACGCGGTCCGGCCGTATCCCGTAAACGTTCCTGGCGGGACTACGGACCTGCTCAACTAGCCCAGATATTTTTTCATCCCGCAGAAGCGGGATCTGCGACAGCCAAAGCCGTGGCCGGTTTTTGGCTGTTTGTGTTTACAGGGTGCCGCATAATTTGAGAATCGTATAGTTATTTATGAGACAGGCGGCAATGAGAAAAATTACTGCCATCGTGGTGCAAAAGAAGTCTCCAAACCGGGTCAACATTCACCTGGACGGAGAGTTCGCCTTTGGACTGGCCCGCATCGTTGCCGCATGGCTGAAAGTGGGCCAGGAATTAAGCGAAGAGAAGATCGAGCAGCTGCTGGCTGCGGACGCCAAGGAACGTGCCTACCAGCAGGCCATGCTTTTTCTGAGTTATCGCGCCCGGTCCGAATCCGAGATCCGCAGGAACCTCCGCAAGCATGAGATTCCCGAGGCGGTCATCGATGAGACGATCGAAAGGCTGAGACAGGATGGGCTGGCGAATGATAAAGAGTTTGCGAGTGCCTGGGTGGAAAATCGAACTACCTTCCGCCCCCGCAGCCGCCGCTTGATGGCGCTGGAATTGCGTCAAAAAGGCCTGGATGAAGAGGCGATCCAGTCCGCCATGGAAAACGTGGATGATGAAGCCTCTGCCTATGAAGCGGCCCAAAAGAGGGCTACCCGCTTCAAAGGCATGGAATGGAATGATTTTCGGAAAAAATTATCCGAGTTCCTCGCCCGGCGCGGGTTTTCCTATTCGGTGATCGCCCCCGTGGTGTACACGGATCTGGAATGAAGCGCACACGGATGAACAACATTTCGAAGAAGAGGATACAACATGAGTTGGATATCAGTTTTACTAAGTATTGTGATGCTGGTGGCGGGGCTGGCCATTGGTTACTTTTTCCACCGCTACCAGGCCGATATCGCCCTGAAGAACCAGCAGGATAAGGCTGAAAATATTTTAAAGGGCGCCAGTGAGCAGGCCCGCCTGATCGAGAGCCAGGCCCGCGAAAATGCCGTCAAGATCGTGCAGGCCTCCGAAGCCGAGATCAAGGAACGGCGCATCGAAGTGAACAAGGAGACGGAGCGGCTCGATAAGCGCCGTACCGAGCTCGACGGCCGCGCCGACCGCCTGGAGCAGCGCGAACAGACGATCAACAAGCGCCAGTCCCAGGTGGACCGCCGCGCTGAACGAGATCGAAAAGCTGTACGAAGAGCAGGAGAAAAAGCTTGAAGCCATCGCCCAGATGACCCCGGACGAAGCCCGCAAGCAGCTTTTCGCCTCGGTGGAAAAGGAAGCCCGTGGCGACATGGCCCGCATCATCCGCCAGATCGAGGCAGAGGCGCGTGAGCAGGGAGAAAAGCGCGCCCGCACGCTGATCGCGGACGCCATCCAGCGTGTGGCCTCCGAGCACGTCGCCGAAGTGACGCGCGCGGTGGTCACCCTCCCCAACGAGGAAATGAAGGGACGCATCGTCGGCCGCAACGGCCGCAACATCAAGGCCTTTGAGCAGGCCGCCGGCGTGGACGTCATCGTGGACGACACGCCCGATTCGGTCACGGTCTCCTGCTTCGACTCGGTCCGCCGCGAGATCGGACGCCGCGCCCTCGCCAAGCTGATCCTGGATGGCCGCATCCATCCCGCCCACATCGAGAAGATCGTCGAGGACGAGACCCGGGCTGTCGAGAAGATCATCAACGAGGCCGGGGAACAGGCAGCCTTCGATGCCAATATCACCGGCCTGCATCCCGAGGTCCTGCGCATGATGGGACGGCTCAAGTTCCGTACTTCCTACGGACAGAACCAGCTCGCCCACGCCGTGGAGGTTTCCAAGCTGGCCGGCATCCTGGCCGCCGAGATCGGTGCGAACGTGGAAATCTCCAAACAGGGCGGCTTCCTGCACGACATCGGCAAGGCCATGGACCATAACCAGGAAGGCACCCACGCCAAGCTCGGCGCGGAATTCTGCCGCCGCTACGGCGTCAATGCCGGGTCGTGAACGCGATCGCATCCCACCACCACGAAGTGGACCAGCTGACCGTGGAAGCAGTCATCGCCGAAGCCGCCGACGCGATCTCAGGGGCGCGACCCGGTGCCCGCCGCGAGGACCTGGAAGCCTACATCAAGCGCATCCGCACCCTCGAGGAAATGTCCATGTCGTTCGAGGGCGTCGCCCAGGCCTTTGCCATCCAGGCGGGACGCGAGGTGCGCATCATCGTCAAGCCTGACGCGATCGACGACCTGGCCTCCGCCCGGCTGGCACGCGATGTCGCCAAGAAGATCGAGGAGACCATGCAATATCCCGGCCAGATCAAGGTGACAGTCATACGAGAAACACGCTCCACCGAGATCGCCAAGTAGTCCCTTACAGCTTACTTACGAATTCTATCCCCGCCTTCATGGATGCTAAAATAGGAGATGTCTTGTCTCTATTACATCCATGAAGCGGGGATTTCTTTTATTCAATCATTGATCTTACAGGCGAACTTCAAGACTTCGAAGAGAAATTATGACAAAGGCAAAGATACTGATCGCAAAGGATCAGTCAAAAACCACTTTACAGATCAAAACCAGGCTCGGTCGCCTTGGATATAAGGTGACTGGAACTGCGTCTACGATCCCATCCATTTTCAAAATCATCGATAGGAAGAAACCGGATCTCGTCCTGCTCGATCTTGGAATCAAGGATGGCGACCACGCCATTAAGATCGCCAGGGAAATCCGTTCCAGCTTCGATATTCCGGTCGTCCTTCTTGACGGAGCCATCCAATCCGGATCCACTGCCCCACTGTTCCGATTTTGAATGTGTGTCCAGGCCCTTTCGAAGTGAGGAATTACATACTGCCATTGAGATGACACTTTACAAGCACAGCCTGAAAAAACAGGGATTGATCGCAGCTTCGGAAGGATCCGAGCAGTCTCGCAAGTCAGGAATTATTTTCCAAGGCATTCCATGCCAGTCCCTCCGGGATGATCATCAGCAGTCTTGCAGATGGAGAAATCCTGGATGCCAACAGGAGTTATGAGCGACTCCTGGGTTATTCCATTGAAGAGCTGAAAGGCAATAACGGCCTGTCCCTCGGCATTTACAGCGATCCCGCAGAGCGCCAGCAGATTGTGGAGGTCCTTCAACGGGATGGATTTGTGCATGATTACGAAGCCACCCTGTATGCGAAATCGGGTGAGCCAAAATGGGTTTTGTTTTCCCTGGAATTGATGGAACTGGAAGGCCAGCCCTGCATGCTGGCGAGCATGTTTGATATTACAGAGCGCAAGCGGGCCGAGGAGGCACTGCAGGCGCGGGAACGCTACCTGGCGCTCCTGAACGATATGACCAAAACCATTCTCCTTTCGAGGGATTTTGCGTCCACTTTGAATGTGCTGGCAGTCGATATGGCGAAACTGCTGCGATGCGGATCGATTGCCATATCACCCGCTGGGACCCCGACCCTGAATAAAGTAATTCCCAGCACAGTCACTGCAAAGCCGGACAGGCTCCTATCAGAATTTGGGTCTGGCCCTGGCGAACATGATTTGACAGCATCGGTCCTGCAGGCCGGTCACGCCCTTGCAATAGACGACGTGTTGAATTCGCCCTTTATCGATCCGACGCGAGACTCAAGGATACTACGCGTCCATTCCATGCTTGGAATCCCGCTGATCGCCGGTGACCATAAGCTGGGCGCCGCTTTGATCACCTTCGATGAACCACGTCATCTGCACATTGGAGGAGATCAGCCATGCGGAACAGGCAGGTAACCAGATCGCCCTGGCCCTTTGGAGTTTTCAGCAAAGCACCGAGATCGAGCAGCGCCTCAAGGAAAGCAGCGCCCTCGCAGAAATCGGGCGCGCCCTCAGCAGGACCGAGCGGGTCGGGACCGGAAAAGTGCTGCAGCTCATTGTCAATTCGGCCCGCGACCTGATCCCACAGGCCGAGGAGAGTGTGATCCACTTACTGGACAGTGAAGAAAAAATTCTCATTGCCCAGGCAGTCTCAGGCTTCGAGGACAAGGAATGGGGAAAGGAACGGATCAAAATGCGCCTCGGGGAGGGTGTGGCGGGACGTGTCATCCGGGAGGGGATTACCATCAATGTGAGGGACGTCCAGAACGATCCCAATTTCGTCTTCAATGACTCCTACCCTCCGGAATTTCGGTCTCTGCTGGTAGCCCCGGTCCAAAGCGGTGGACAGCAGATCGGCACGATCAGTGTTCAAAGTAAAACCCCGATGCCTTTTCAGGTAAGGATGAAGAGCTGCTGAATTCCCTCGGCGTCCAGGCTGCGATCGCGATCGAGAACACGCACCTGTTTGAAACAACCCAGCAGCACCTCAGGGAAATGGACGCGCTTTATCGAACGAGTCAAAGCCTGGCATCTTCCCTGGACGCCGATGAGCTGATTGGTGATGTTGTCGCCTCACTCCAGCAGATTTTTAATTATTACCATGCACAGATCCTCCTGCTTGACCCTTCCACGCATGATCTTGTTCTCAAAAAAGCGAGCGGCAGGATCGGAGAACAGCTCCTGCAGGGTGAGTTCCGTTTGCCGCACGGCACAGGCATCGGGGGGCATGTGGCTGAAACAGGGCAGCCTTTTGTCACAAATGATGTGAATAATGTTGTATTTTTTTATCGCAACCCTCTTCTGCCGGACACACAATCCGAGCTGACCGTGCCCATCAAGGTGGAGGGAAATGTTGTCGGCATCCTGGATATTCAGGATACGCCGCCCCACCGTCTCACAGAAGGCGATCTGCAGCTGATGATCGCGGTTGCCGATCAACTGGCTGTTGCCCTGCAGAAGGCAAATTTGCATTCCAACCTCCAGACAGCCCTGCAGCAGGAACAGACGATCCGCTCACAATTGGTCCAGAGCGAGAGACTGGCGCTCGTGGGACGATTGCTTGCCTCCGTCTCGCATGAATTGAACAATCCTATGCAGGCCATCCAAAACGCCCTGTTCCTGCTTAAGGATGAAACGAATCTATCGGGACAGGCAGGCCAGGACCTGGACATCATTCTTTCGGAGACCGAAAGGATGGCAGCGCTGATCGAACGATTGCGCTCGGCCTACCGGCCCATCCGCATGACCGATTTCCAGCCTGTCTCCCTGAACCTGTTGATCGAAGACGTTTACATGTTGATGAGTACCCACATGCGTCACAGGGAGATCGCTTTTGAATTCTTTCCGGAGCCCGAGCTGCCGCCTGTCGCCGGGATCTCTGACCAGCTCCGGCAGGTTGTGTTGAACCTCTTCCTCAACGCCGTGGAGGTGATGAAGCCCGGCGGGCGTCTCACCGTCCAGACCTGCAGCCTGCCCGGGCAGAATGAGATACTTCTCACTGTAAAGGATTCCGGTCCGGGAATTGACCTGGAAATCCTCCCCAGGATCTTTGACCCCTTTATCACGACCAAACATACAGGGACGGGGCTGGGCCTGACCATTACGCATGACGTTGTCGAACAGCATCATGGCCGCATCCTCGCTGAGAACCATGCTGAAGGTGGAGCGATCTTTTCCGTCTGGCTTGCGATGCATAAAGGAAATGCGCCATGAATCCTACCGGACACATCCTGATCATCGATGATGAAGCCAGCCTGCGCCAGACCCTGGCACGCATCCTGCAGCGGGACGGCTATGAGGTCACCTCCGTAGCCAGCGGAATGGAAGGTCTGTCGCTCGTAGCGCAGCATCCCTTTGACCTTGTCTACCTGGATATCCGCATGCCGGATATGAACGGCCTGGATGTCTCTGAAGACGATCCACGCCCAGCTGCCGGAGCTTCCGGTGATCCTGTTCACCGCCCAGCCGGATCTTCATTCTGCGGTCGAAGCACTCCGGCGAGGGGCCATCGACTACTTAATGAAGCCCCTCAAGCCGGAGACAGTGCTGGCCCGCACCCGGACCATCTTAAGCGAACAGCAGAAAAAGAAGCGCCGCCGTGAGATCCTGCGCCAGATGGAGGAATTACAGGGTGAGCTGGATGCCCTGAATGGGACCGAAGCCCCGGCCAGGGAGTCGCACACTGAGCCCATATCCGAGCGCTTTATCAAACGCGGGATCTTAACCCTCGACCTGCATACCCGCCGCGTCATGGTCAGCGAACAGGCTGTCAGTCTGGCGCCCACTTCGTTCGATTACCTGCTTGTCCTGGTCCGCCACTCCCCCAACATCGTGGATTATCAAACCCTGGTCGCAGAGTCGCAGGGTTACCAGGCCGATGCGCGCGAAGCCCAGGAATTGACCAAATGGCATATCCACAACATTCGCCAGGCCATCGAAAGTGATGCACACAATCCCATCCATGTGATCAACCTCCGCGGCACCGGCTATCGTCTCGTAACGGAGTGATACGTCCTGCAAGGATGCAAATACTGACAACTTTTGCAATGCTTGTGTAGCAAACCTTTCCCAACTTTTCCCCCTACAACCTATCGGCCAGATCCCCAAGACAGGCAAAATGGGAGCATGGACCCATCGACACTGCCTACCATCAAGATCCTCGTAGTGGATGACCATCCCACCACTGCCCAAACGATGGCACGCGCCATCTCTCAAATCGGTCCGCGGGTGGAAGTTTTCTCTGCAACCAGTGGAATTCAGGCACTTGATTATGCGAAAGATGGCGCCCTGGATATCCTGATCACAGACATGATCATGCCCGAAATGACGGGCCTTGAACTGATCGAGCAGCTGCAGAAATCACCCGGCCGGAAGACCCACCTTTTCATTTTTGATCACCGCCTATGAAGTGCCGGGACTGCAGGTCTCTGCGCGTCGCTTGAAAGTCAGGGATGTCATAATCAAGCCTGTTCATCCCGAGCGGATCTGCCAGATCGTTTCGCAGTCCATTCAGGAAATGGACGATGCCCGGCCGGTCACGGCGAGTCTGCTCCCCAACAAACTCTTCACCATCCTGATCGCCGATGACCAGCCCGACAACCTGATGCTGCTCTCCCGCTATCTCGACCGGGAAGGCTACGGCTACATCAAGGCCGCCGATGGGCTGGAAACGCTCGAAAAGGTCCGCGCCCATCTCCCTGATCTGGTGCTGCTGGACGTCAACATGCCATACAAAGACGGCTTCGCAGTCCTGGAGGAAATTCGGGCCGACCCCATTACCGAGCATATCCCCGTCATTATTTTGACTGCCGCACGGCTGGATCCCACGGAGATACAGTCCGGTCTGAACATGGGGGCAGACGATTATGTAACCAAGCCCTTCGATCACAAGGAATTACTGGCCCGTATCAACACCAAACTGCGCGTAAAGCAGGCCGAGGACATGATCCGCCGCCAGAACCGTGAACTCAAGCTTTTACCGGAGATCGGGAAGGAGTTGAGTGCGCGGCTCAATATCGAAGAGATTGCCAACATACTTCTCAAGCGCACCGGTGAAACCCTGGGAGCCATGCTGGGTCACATGGTGGTCCTCAATCCAAACGGGTCCTACCAAAAAACGCATTATTGTGACGATCCGTCCTCGTCCAGGCATGCACAATTCATACTGCCCAAGAAGGTGCTGCTTGAGATCGCCAACGATGCACGCCAGGGTTTCATTATTGACGATACACGTAACGATCCTTACTGGAGTTCCATCGAAAACGACACCGCCCGGTCTGTGGTGGTCGTTCCCATGTTCGGGCGTAATCACCTGCTGGGTGTGCTGCTTCTGGGGAATGAACAGGTCGGCTATTTCAAGCTCGAGCATCTGCTTCTCCTGCAGGCGATCTGCAGCCAGGCGAGTATCGCCATCGAGAATGCACAGCTCTATGAAATCATGGCCCAGGAACGGCAGCACCTGGCAGCAGTTTTGCAGAGCGCGGCGGATGCCATCCTGATGTTCGATGCGGAAAACCGTCTTTCCATGGTCAACCCTGCCGGGCAGAAGTTATTCACCGATTATGAGATAAGGATAGGACGGCAGCTGCCCGGGGGGATGGGCTACGACTCGCTGATTCAAGGTCTGCAGCAGGCCGCGAGGTCCGGCGCCCCCTTCGCCGGGGAAATCGAATGGCCCGACAAGCGCGTTTTCTCGGCTGCAATCACCTCCGTAAAAGAAGGCAGTTGTGTGGTCGTCCTGCATGATGTCTCACGCTTCAAGGAGCTTGAAAAAGTAAAGGATGAATTCATCGCCACGGCATCGCACGATCTGCGAAATCCGATTACCTCCGTCAATGGATTTAGCCATCTCATCAGGAAGGCAGGCCCGCTGAACGAGCTGCAAAACGATTTCATGACCCGCATCGAGGATGCTGCTGTACACATGAGTCAGCTTGTCGATAACATGCTCGACCTCGCCAAAATGGATCTGGGGCAGGACACAAACAAGAAGTCGTGGATCTTTCCCTCTTATTGGCAAAGGTAGCAGACGAATTCCATCCGCATGCACAGGCCAAAGGACAGAGCCTCAGCGCTCGAGCAGGCAACACACGGCTCCCAGGTCAGTGGGGACGCATTGCAATTGCTCCAGGCGTTGAGGAATTTAGTCGGCAATGCCCTCAAATACACCCCGGAAAATGGATCCATCACGATTGGGCTGGACCAAAAGGACGGCAGGTCACTGATCAAAATCCGTGACACAGGCTATGGCATTCCCGCCGCCAGCCTGCCTTTTATTTTTAACCGCTTCTACCGTGTCCGCAATAATGGGCATTCTGAGGTTGAGGGAAATGGCCTGGGACTGGCAATTGTCAAATCGATCATCGAGCAGCACCATGGCGAGGTCACCGTGGAAAGTGAACCAGACCTGGGTTCATGCTTCACAGTTTCACTTCCCAACCTGATAACGGTGGTGACACTCCCCGCAACCGCAAAGAATTTCCTCGGCGAAATACAACAAACTGGAAAGAGGCTCAAAGGGAAATGCATATTAATTTCGTAGCCTTCACGCCTCATACAAGAATGAAGGAGCTAAACGATGGCACAGCAGAAAGTCCTGGAAACATACTTGCTCATATTGAGCATGTCAGTTTGTAATTTGAATACTCACTTCCTAACAATGTCAGCAAAAGCCCTTGATATAAAGGAAATACTTTCAAAAAAGGAGTACTACTATGTTTGATAAAGAAGGTTCTTATGGAAGGCGTAAGGGAGTATGGATGGCAATGTCTGTTGTCATAACCGTGGCTTTGCTATTAAGCGGTTGTGGTAAGGCACAGAAACCGGAAGTCTTCCATGTGGGCGTGCTGTCCGGTTTGAGCGCCTTTTCCCCAGCCCTGGACGGGTTCAAAGCGAAGATGACCGAACTTGGTTATGTTGAAGGCAAGAATATTGTTTACGATGTTCAATCCACCGAAGTGGATATGGATGCCTACAAAAACATAACACAAAAATTCGTGGACGATAAAGTGGATATGATCTTCGTCTTCCCCACAGAGGCTACTGCAGTGGCAAAGGCCACCACCCAGGGAACCAACATCCCCGTGGTTTTTGCCCTATCCTTCACCGATGTACAAGGAATTGACA
Organism: uncultured Chloroflexia bacterium; assembly: GCA_963750005.1. Classification (GTDB taxonomy): domain Bacteria; phylum Chloroflexota; class Anaerolineae; order Anaerolineales; family Villigracilaceae; genus Defluviilinea. The sequence goes on along the minus strand of CAVVPC010000003.1, from coordinate 67,436 downwards.
TAATCAATTCTGTTCGCCAACCGGGTGGGAATATCACCGGAGTGCGCTTCCCCAGCATGGATATTGCAAGCAAACGCTTACAAATGTTGCTTGAAATGGTTCCGAATGCAAAACGAATCTTTGTCCCATACCTCAAAGATTACCCGAACGTGCCTGGGCAGCTTGATGTCATTCGCCCCCAAGCCAAAAGTGCAGGGGTGGAGTTAGTTGAATTTGCCGCGGGCAGCCCCCAGGAAATCCAGACTGAGCTGGATAAACGTGCTGCTTCGAACGATATTGGTTTCGATGCGATCCTGATGATCGCAGAACCCCTGTGTATCACACCGCCGTTTTATGACATCCTTGGCAAGTTCAGCTATGAACACAAGATTCCGATCGGTGGCGCCCTCATGGACCCGAAGGGCAATAGCTCCATCTTTGGCTTGCTTCCACAGGCAAATGTGGCAGGCGAACAAGCTGCACTGCTAGCCGATAAAATATTTAGAGGCACTGCTGCTGGCACAATTCCCGTGGTTACAAGTGACGGTTATTTCCAGATCAATTACAAGGCTGCCCAGGCGCTGGGTGTGACGGTTCCCGAAAGCCTGTTAAAACAGGCTGATGAAGTAATTCGATAAACGAACCATGAGAAGGCAATGAATGGAAACCGAATTCCTGGGTGTACTACAGCAGAAACTCCTCCTTTCCTCGTCCAGCCATCAGACTGCCAGAGTGAGACGACAGTTCAGGTGCGGAGTCAGACTGGCGCCTCCGCACTGGAATACAAATGAGATCAGAGTGAATTATGAAAACCAAAACAAATAATCCCCGGTCTGCACGAAGCTTGACGACTACACTTGCCATCGCTTTTTTTACCTTGAGCGTAGTAACCCTCCTCGTAAACGGTAGTTTTGTACTCTACACCAACTATAAGAGTTACCGGGAGAGCATTGCTGCACAACAAGAACTCGTAGCTCAGGATGCCAGTAAAAGTGTTGCCAGCTTCATCCAGGATAAATTCAATGGTTTGGAATCGGCGGTTAGGTTTGCCAACCCGGTCGTTGCCGACCCTGAAATACGAAAAACCATTATGGGAAATTTGTTGGGCCTTGATCCAGCTTTCCGTCAATTTGTCTCACTGGATAGTAATGGAAGGCAACTCGCCCAGATTTCTCGTACTTCGCCGACATTGTCATCGCAGTTCACATCTCAATTGAAAGAGGATCTAATAAACCAGACCTCCAAGGACCAGTACTTTATCAGTCCAATTTATATTGACGATATGACCAGTGAACCTTTGATCACCATTGCAGTCCCCATAAAAAATGATTTTGGCGATTTTCAAGGGGTGTTGGCAGCTGAAGTAGATCTGAAGTTTATGTGGGACCTGGTTGATCAATTGAAAGTGGGTGAAACGGGTTATGCATACGTTGTGGATAGTAAAGGTGACCTGATCGCCTTTGGAGACACGGCCCGGGTCCTGTCTGGTGAGAATGTAAAACAAATCAGAGAAGTGAACGAATTTGTCGAGAATCCAGCTATGTCCGCTGATATAACGCCAGGAGCTTCAGCCTACACCGGCCTGCTTGGAAAGAAAGTAGTGGGAACATACGTCCCGCTCGGTACACCGGAATGGGCCGTGGTAACCGAATTGCCAACTACTGAAGCTTATCAGCCCATCTTCCAAACAACAGCAATAGCCGTGGGTGGTATTCTGTTATTGGCGGTTCTGGCAGGCCTGGCGGGCGTTATTGTAGCACGCCGGTTGGCTGTGCCCCTTGTCGATCTGACAGGGACAGCGACCCGTATCGCAAACGGAGAGACGTATTTGCAGGCAAAAGTAACCGGACCAAAAGAAGTTGCCACTCTCGGTACAGCCTTCAATTCCATGACCGACCAGCTTCAAAACCTGATCGGCAACCTGGAACAACGCGTAGCCGAACGTACCAAAGCATTGGAGACCTCAGCCGAAGTAAGCCGCCGCCTGACCTCCATCCTGGATGAGAAACAACTGTTGAAAGAGGTAGTGGTACAGGTGAAGAATGCCTTCAACTACTATCATGTGCACATCTATTTTAATTGACGAAGCAAGTGGTGACATGATCATGTCCGGAGGTACGGGAGAAGCAGGGAAGGCCATGCTGGCCAAAGGTCATCGAGTCGCGAAGGGAAAAGGCCTGGTTGGCCGCGCAGCTGAAACCAAACGGATTGTCATCGTCCCTGACACCAGTAAGGATCCAGCCTGGTTGCTTAACCCGCTCCTGCCAGATACTAAAGCTGAAATTGCAGTACCCATCCTGGCAGGCGCACAAGTCATGGGCGTTCTGGATGTACAGCACGATATTATTGACGGTCTTGGGAAACAGGATGCAGACATGCTCGCTACCATTGCCAGCCAGATCGCAATTGTTCTCCATAACGCCCGCCAGTACCTCGAGAATATGCGGTTCAAGTTGGGAATTGAAAAATCGGGCGACGCGATCTTTGCAACCGATATAAATGGCACCATTATCTATGCCAATCCAGCTTTCGAGAAAGTATATGGGTTTACCCCGGCAGAGGCGATTGGTAAAACGCCCAGGATTATCAAGTCTGGCCTTCTGACCCCGGAGGTCTATCAGACATTCTGGAGCAGCCTCCTTTCAAGGAATTCAATTACCGGTGAAATCGTCAACAAACACCGGGATGGTCACCTGGTTTACATTGCAGGCACGAATAGTGCAATCGTGAATGATGCAGACGAGATTGTCGGTTTTCTGGCAATCCATCACGACATCACCGACCAAAAGAAGAATCAGGAGGCTATATCACAGAACGCCCGTAAACAGGAAACAATCAACTGGATCTCACAGAAAATCCAGAGCACGACCACAATGGAATCAGCCCTTCAGGTTGCCGCCCGTGAACTAGGTCGTGCGTTGGGCCAAAAACCAACCACGGTCACACTTGACCCAGCTGTACTGAACGGCAATGGCAAGACAGTTCGCAATGAGTGAGCGGTATGCGCTTGCAATGATGAAAAGAGGAATTGCAAAATGACTGGATTCAAACTTTCAACACCTTCACAGGGCAAAACGACCCCGGTCGCATTTTGGGGAACACTGATACTGGCAGCCATTTTCCTTTTGGTTTCAGCAGGTGTACTCCTGCTGATAGTTTCAGCGTTAAGCGCAGGTCCAACTTCAAATTCGGAAGGAACAGCCATTGCATATATCGTGGCAGTCGTCATGGCTGCCATTGCATTACTGAATATATTAAGCGTGGTGTTCACCATCCGTGGGAATCCAGATATGGGATTTCGCTTAACATCCATATCGGTTGCCATGTTTGTGTTGAGCGTAGTTACCCTGGTTCAGGGACAGGCGCTTTTCATGTCATTCCTCCTTCTAATTCTGTCCGCCCTCGGGATTGGATGGCTCTGCCCGCCTCAATTAAAGCGGTACTATATTATTGGTACGGTAATTTCATTTTTGTTGATATGGGCGATTGAAATGCTCAATCCATCATGGCGGGTAGAATACAGTGGAACGCAGCTCGGTCCCATTGCCGCGATCATATTTGCGTTTATTTTTACCGTCGTGGTGGCTATCCAAACCTGGGGACGCAGCATGCGCAACAAACTGCTGGTGTCATTTATCGGTGTCACACTGGTTACCGCCGGCACTCTGTCTGTGTACGTCTACAAGTCAACCTCCACCATCCTCCAACAAAGTCTGGACCGCGAGGTTACGGAGCACACAGATGAGGTCGCTGCCCGAATCGGCGCGCTGCTCAATGAACAGGTCAGCACCATGGAAATTTTGTCGTTGAATGAAGTCCTTGAGCGCACAGCAGAAGATACGAACAAGACCTATAAAGGAGATGCGAATGCCATCCAGACTATTTTGGAAGAAAGGGATCTTCGATGGCGTATCGCTGATGCCGCGGATAATGATTTTGCTCCCATCGTACGGAGAAAACTGACAAATGAAGCTGCGGTTGAATTACAGGAGTTCCAGAAAGCTTTCCCAAATAATGCAGAAATTTTCATGACCGATGTGTATGGTGGTCAGGCGGGAAGCACCAACCGGACATCAGACTATTATCAGGCTGATGAGGATTGGTGGCAGGCTGCTTACAACAATGGAAAGGGTGCGGTCTACATCAGTGAACCTGAATACGATGAAAGCTCGAAATCCCTTGCAGTGCTGATCGCATTACCTATTCGCAATCGTAGGACTGGAGAGATCTCGGGCATTTTGAGAACAACATATTTAGCGTCTGCCCTGTCACCCATTCTTGGGGAGGCAGTCGGCAGGACAGGCGGAACCGATCTCATACTTCCCGGAGAATTTGTTTACCATTCTCTTGGTGGATGGAGTGTGTATGAACCACTCAAAACAGGATTATTCAATGAATTACAGGCGGTTGCCGATCAGGGCATGGTTGAAATGGATTACGAAAACAGCCCAAGTGTTGTACTCAAATCACCCGTTCATGTGTTGGATGGAAACCCAGCGGTAAATAAACTCGGTTGGATGGTTGTATACCACCAACAACAAAGTGAAGCCTTCGCCCCGGTCAATTCACAGACACGTGGCGCTCTCATCGTGATCGCCATCGTCCTAGTTATCGCAGTGGCAGCCGCTTTCATCCTATCCTTGATTTTGGTCAGGCCGATCACACAACTCACCCAAACAGCAGAGGAAATTGCCGCTGGCAATTTGGACAGTCGTGCAAAGCTGACCAGCACCGATGAGATCGGTATTCTCGCTTCGACCTTCAACAATATGACCGCCCAGTTGCAGGAAACCCTGGGAGGTTTGGAACAACGTGTGGCTGCTCGCACGAGGGACCTGGCGACTGTGGCTGAAGTAGGCACAGCCACTGCCACCATTCTTGAATCTAAAAGACTGTTACAGCAAGTGGTTGATCTCACTAAGGAACGGTTCAACCTTTATCATTCACACATTTACCTGCTCGATGACGAAGGTAAAAACCTGGTGTTGGCAGCAGGCGCCGGTGAGCCGGGACGTATCATGGTGACGGAAGGCCGTTCGATCCCGCTGGACCGTGAGCAGTCCCTGGTTGCCCGGGCAGCTCGTGAACGAAAAGGTATAACGGTGAACGATGTGACACAAGCCGTCGACTTCCTGCCCAATACCCTTCTGCCCATGACGCGCTCTGAGCTGGCAGTCCCCATGATCGTAGGTGGAAACGTGATCGGCGTGTTCGATATTCAATCCGAACAGGTCGGACGCTTCACCGACGCAGACGTCAACATACAAACTACTCTGGCCGCACAACTGGCTACTTCGATTCAAAACGTACGAACATACGAGCAATCCCGCAGGCAGGCAGAATTGGAATCGCTTGCTAACGCGATCGGACAAAAGATACAACGAACTACATCCATTGAAGAAACACTTCAAATCGCCAGTCGCGAACTTGGAACAGCCATTGGTGCCTCGCGCGTAAAAGCTCAGATCGGAGGACGGAATGACAACAATTAAACGACCAGCCTCTCAGCAGGAAAGGAACTGTGATCATGGATAATCGTTTATCTTCCAATGTAGATATTCAGGCTCCACAGGGTGATTCGATCATTTGCCATCCCGAAATGCGGAATCGATCTGATTTGCACAGAGTTCCTCGTTTCACTCTATTTCAAACATTAAATGTATAGGAGATTAAAAATGAAATTTTTACGATTTTTTTCCATCGTTGCCGTTGTAGTGCTCCTATTGAGCGCCTGTCAGGCAGCAGCTACTCCCGTCAGTGAAGTTTCCACCCCGACCCAAGCGGCCAACTTGGCACAGGAACAGATCCTGGCGATTGGCATTGTGTCTGACGATCCTGCGGGGGAAATTGAGGCCGCTCAACCATTTGCAGATTACATGGCGAAGCAACTCAGCGATATTGGCATTAAGCAGGGAATGATTGTCGTCACGCCAGACATTGAAACCATGATCGAAAAACTCAAAAGCGGAGAGGTGGATCTTTATTATGAAAGCGCTTATGGAGCGTTATCTGCTTATGAAGATGCCGGCGCTGTTCCCTTGCTGCGGGGTTGGAGAAAAGGGGTGGGCGAGTACCACAGCATTATATTGGTCAGGAAAGACAGCGGTATCACTTCCGTTGAAGATCTCAAGGGGAAAATGATGGCATTCTCCGAACAAAAATCTACAACGGGACATTTTCTACCAGAGACGTACCTGGTCACAGCCGGGCTTACTCTTTCCGAGCAAGCCGATCCCAATTCAGCGGTCCCCGAGAATGAGGTTGGTTACATATTTGCAGGCTCACCTGAGAATATGCTCGCCAGCCTCATGAGCGGGAAAGTGGCAGCGGGTGCTGAAGAAGGCGCCGTCTATGATGACCTGACTCAGGAGCAAAAAGATCAATTGATCGTTCTTGCCAAAACCCAAGACATACCCAGAAGTTTTTTACTGGCTTCAGCGAAAATGAACGTTTCCTTACGCGATCGCATCGTAACCGTTTTGAAAGGGGCAGGCAACACCGAAGAAGGAACTGCGGCCCTTAAGAGCATAAAGAAAACCGCAAAATTCGATGATTTTCCGTCAGGCTCGCAGGCAACTATCGAATTTCTGCAAAACCTGTTTGCGCCGGTTAAAGAATGATATTGCCTGGCGAGGGTTGTAATGATCCCAACCTGCAGTGTGCTGGTGCAGCTCAGATGGGATATCCAGCCAATCATGATTTGTAAGAAATGCAAGTTTGTCCGATGAATTTTGGAGGTCTGACGTGAACCAAAGAAGATATAAATTAACCACAATCGGCCCAATCGTAATTTCAGCGATCCTGGTTTTCGTATTTGTGATCCTTTATGTGGTCAGCTCACGTGCGGGAGCGGCAAATATCCAGGAAGGGCTCGATGCAGTCAGCCTTCCTGTCATGACGACTACCGCCAAACTGCTGTTCAACCCGTTATACAATCTCGATTTAACGAAAATGATCGGCACGCTTGATCCCTATGTGGATGGCACGAACGTGGTATATGCGGCAGTTCATGATCTCAAAGGACAGAAGATCGTTGAGATCAACAAAAAATGGGGTCCCGATATCACCCTAAGCCAGAGTCTGGCAGCACAGGCGATCAACCAGCAGGATATCGTTAGAAACCAGCAGGAAAGTTATTTGATCCTGACAAAGCCCATTTCAGCGGGCACTACCACCATCGGCACCGTCGAGATCGTTTTCGATATTGCCCCATTGCAGGCAGCATTGGGCAGGTCAGAGACAATTATCTCGATCACCCTGTTCCTTGCCCTGATCGCGACCACATTTACATTCTACTTTGTCTTTCGATACGTCTTTCGGCCATTAAATCGTCTTGCCCTAGTTGCTCAAGAAATTAGCCGGGGAAATACTACGGTCAAGATTCCATTGGATGGGTCGGAGGAAGTGCACAATTTAGCCGTCACACTTGCTGAGCTGATTGAAGCAGAGCGTGCATCCGTTGCAACCCTTGAGCAACGTGTCGCCGACCGCACCCATAATCTTGAATTGGCGGCTGAAGTGGGACGCGCCGTCTCACAAGTGCGCGATTTGGATAGCATGTTGAGGGATGCTTGTGAGCTCATCCTAAAAGAGTTCGACCTATACTATGTGCAGGTATACCTGACCGACCCCAGCCAGACTACGCTTAGGCTGGAAGCTGGTACTGGAAACATAGGCGTACAACTGGTTGGACGCGGTCACAGCCTGCCGTTCAATACCGGCTCGATCAATGGACGCGCTGCTACGGAAAAACGCTCAGTCGTGATCTCCGATACCACTCAAAGCGCGACGTTCCGCCAAAACCCGTTGCTGCCCGATACACGCGGTGAAATGGCAGTGCCGCTGATCGTTGCGGACAATGTAGTGGGTGTGCTTGATATGCAGAGTAGAGAACCTGACGTGCTGAACAAGGAAGTTCTGCCCGCGTTTGAAGCATTGGCTGGCCAACTTGCGATCGCCATCCAGAATGCAAACTTGCTTGCAGAAACCGAACAAGCTCGTGCACTGGTGGAAGCCCAGGCACGCCGTTTGGTTCGCGAAGGCTGGAGTGAACATCTTGATGCCATCCACAAACCGGAACAAATTGGCTTTGTTTTCGAACACAATAAAATTGTCCCACTGAGAGAGGCGGATGAGACAGAACCTGAAATTGGAAAAGCGGTCTCGGTCCCCATTTCCATAACGGGTGAGTCACTGGGATCTCTCGTGGTTGAGATCGATGACGAAACCCGGCGTGAACAGACCAATGATCTTGTCAACGTTGTTGCCCGTCAGGTTGCACAGCAGATCGAAAATCTTCGCCTGCTGGAAAGCGCCGAACGTTATCGTTACGAAGCAGAACACGCAACCCGCCTCCAGACCATCACAGGCTGGCAGGAATATATTAATTCCAGAGTTGGAGATAACCTTGGCTACATTTATAACCTAAATGAAGTACGTCCCTACAGAAATGGACATGAATCTTTAGATGCATTATCACTGCCGGTTAATGTTCGTGATGAAAAAGTCGGCAGGTTGTCCATTGAAGGGCTTACGCCTGAAGATAAAGAAGCGGTCGAACTCGTAAATGTTGTTGCCGAACGTTTGGGCGCACATATCGAAAGCTTGCGTTTGTTTGAAGAGACCAAGCGCGGTCAGCTTGAACTGGACAAACGTGCACGACAACTGGCAGCAGTCGCCGAAATCAGTACTGTTTCATCCAAGGAATTGGATGTTCAAAAAATGCTGAAATCGGTCGTACATCTTGCCCAGCGTCAGTTCGGTCTCTACCATGCGCATGTTTTCACCTATAACGAAAAAACGGAGGAGCTTCAGATCGCCGCTTGTGGCTGGAAGGAAGGGGATGAACATGAAGGCACCCATGGTACAACAATTATTTCAATAAACCAGGAACAATCTCTCGTTGCACACGCTGCCCGTTCGAGACAAGCTGTTATTGTGAACGATGTGCATAATGAACCCGGCTGGTTACCCAATCCCCTCTTGCCGGATACCGCGTCTGAACTGGCTGTACCGCTCGCCATCGGTGGTCAGGTGCTGGGCGTGCTGGATGTGCAATCAGACCAAGTTAATGCCTTCACCGAAGAAGATGCCAACATCCAGACCACGTTGGCCTCACAGGTGGCCACTGCCATGCAAAATGCGCGCTCTTTCAACCAGGCGCAGAAACAGGCTGAACGCGAAGCCAAGTTGAACATCATCAACCAGAAGATCCAGAGCGCCACCACAGTTGAGGCTGTGCTGCAAATCGCGGCTCGTGAACTGGGACATGCCCTGGGTGCGCCCATGACCGTTGCACAATTGAGCATGAAGGATAAATCCTCCTAGCAGGAATTCTGCTTTTTGGAGAAATTACTGATGTCAAACAATACTTCCAGAAAACGGGTTGAGAAGTTGTTCTCAGGGATGCAACAACTTGCCTGCTCGGAACCACCCAACGGAAATGGTCGCCCGAAGAATGAGGATTTGATCGAATGTCCGGAGGCGGGAACGCGGGTTAATAATCCTGGTTCTTTTTTCATCGAAATCGAAGCCCTGCGAGCGCGTATTCAGGAATTGGAAGCACAGCTTCATGAGAAGGAAGTAAAATCCGTTTCCACTCCCCTTCTCTATGAAAAGGAGGAGGTTGGTTTCGCATACCTGGATAACAAACTTATGCCGGTTCGAGGGACTCAACCAGCCGTTCCCAACGATGCAAATGTCATCAAGACACCCTTGACTTCCAGTGGAAGAGTCATTGGAGAGGTTCAGATTGCTCAGCCTGCTGAACGACCTCTGACCCAGGACGATATATCGCTTGCAAATGCGATTACACAACAGGCATCCCTCCAGATCGAAAACATCCGTCTATTAGCTGCCGCGGAACGCGCCCGCACAGACGCGGAAGAGGCAACACATCAATTTACACACAGGAACTGGGAGACCTTCCTCGACGCCATCCACAACAGTGAGCGGATTGGATTTGCATATGATCAAGAGTCGGTGGAACTGTTCATCAATTCCGCCCCTGCCCAATATGATCATGAAGAGATCATGCAGGTTCTGGACCAGCAGATTGGAAGATTTTTCATCAAAGGCAACGATGGGCTTACCGATGAAGACAAGTCACTCATCGGCGCAATCGCCAAACAAGTCGGGCAGCAGGTCGAGAACATCCGCCTGCTGGCAGATGCATCACGTGCCCGCACTGAAGCCGAAGATGCCACGCGCCGCCTCACGCGTCAAAACTGGGAAACCTACACTCAACAGGAGGAAATTGCGACCGGCTTTGTTTACGATCTCGATCAAAGTTTCTCCCCTCGGAAACGAATCGGTCTCGACCGCGCTTGTCCTTGAACAGCCTCTTCATCGTGGGCGGTGAACCCATTGGGCGACTGGCTGTATCGGGTTTATCAGATGTCTCGCAGGAGGCAAGGGATACTGCAGCCGCAATTGCGGCACAGACAAGCATCCATCTTGAAACCCTGCGCCTCACGGAAGAACTTCAAAGACGCGCCCAGGAACTGAAGGAATTGGATCGTCTCAAATCTGCATTCCTGGCAAATATGTCGCATGAGTTGCGTACACCGTTGAATTCCATCCTCGGTTTTACCGATGTGATTCTCGAAGAGCTGGATGGTCCGCTTACCGAAAACATGGATAACGATCTGCGCCTGATCCAAAAGAACGGGCGTCATCTCCTGCACCTCATTAATGATGTGCTCGATATGGCAAAGATCGAATCCGGCCGCATGAACCTGAATCCGGAAGTATTCAATCTCAATGAACTCCTCAGGGAAGTCACCAGCATTACCTCCACATTGGCCAGCGAAAGGAATATAGCCTTGTTTATCGCGGACGACTCCGACCAGGATGTGGAAATCTACGCAGATAGTACACGCATTCGACAGGTGATGATCAACCTTGTCAACAATGCCATCAAGTTCACGGAAACTGGCAAGATCTCCCTCAAGCTTAAATCGATGGAAGGTGCCAGGGTTTTGATCACGGTCAAGGATACCGGCATCGGCATTCCCCCGGACAAGCTCGAAGCGGTCTTCCAGGAGTTCGCCCAGGTCGATAGCTCCTCGACCCGTAAAGCAGGCGGGACCGGCCTTGGCCTGCCCATCAGCCGCAAGCTGGTCGAAATTCACGGCGGGCGCCTGTGGGCAGAATCGACCGGTGTCAAGGGCGAAGGCTCGGCCTTCCATGTCGAGCTGCCGGTCGAGGCGCGCATTACTGAAGTCATTGAAAAGCAGGCCAAATAACATGGCATCACCAAAATTTCTCGAATGTAACCTGTGCGGCAACCAGCAGCCTTACGAACCGTTCGTCCCGGCGGTTTGCAAAAAATGTGACTCACAATGGCTGGAGGCCCGCTACGATTACAACAGTTTCAAGCGCGAGATCCTGCGCGGCCTGCCGGGACGCCCCGCCAATCTATGGCGCTATCAGGATATCCTGCCGCTTGACGATCCGTCCAGCCTGGACCTTTATCCGGCGGGCGGAACGCCTCTGACCCTGTCACAGCGCTTCGCCCGGGACCTGGAGTTGGATCAGCTCTACATCAAGGATGAACGCTACGGCCCAACCTCCTCCTTCAAGGACAGGCAGGCCGCTGTGGCAGTCGCCGCGATGAGCGAGGGGAACGTTCGTGAAGCGGTCATCGCCTCCACCGGCAATGCCGCAGTCGCGTATGCAGCGGCGTGCGCCCGGGCCGGCATCAAGTTGTGGGTGTTCATGACCAGCCTCGTGCCCCAGGAAAAACTGCGGGAAGCCGCCCTCTTTGGCGCCGAGGTCATCCGTGTCAGCGGCAGTTATGACCAGACCAAACAGATTGCCGCCCAATTTGCACAACGCAAACATCTCCTGTATGACCGCGGTGCAAGCTCCATACCGGCCCGCGAGTCGATGAAAACCATTGCCTACGAGATCGTCGAGCAGCTCGGCTGGCGAGCGCCTGATTGGTATATCCAGGCCGTCAGTGGAGGGCTGGGTCCGCTGGGCGTCTACCAGGGATTCAGGGAATTGTTCAACATGGGTTTGATCGATAGAATTCCCAAACTGGCAGTCGTCCAGGCGGAGGGCTGCGCGCCGATGGTACAGGCATTCAAAGCCGGCAGGGAGACTGCCGAGCCTGTCATCCCCAATACGCGTATTACGATCCTTTCCACCGGCGACCCGGGCAAGTGCTACACATATTTGTGGAATCTGGTCCGGCTCTATGGCGGCACCATGGAATCCGTCACGGACCTGGAGGCCTTCTCGGCCATGCGCGCCCTCGCCAAAAGCGAGGGGATGGCTGTGGAGCCTGCAACCGCAGTGGCCTTTGCCGGCCTGGAAAAGATGCGGGCGAATGCCACGATCCAGAAGGATGAGCTGGTCGTTGTCAACTGCACGGGTCACACCTTCCCCGTCGAAAAGCATGTCCTCGGCGATCAATGGGCGATGGACGTGCACATCAGCATGGACCAATCGCCCGCGCCGCGTGAAGGGCTGCAGTCAGCGCTGGAAAATCTTGATGAACGGACCACCACTGTCCTGTTGATCGACGATAACCCAGACGACGCCCTTTTGATCCGCCGTCTGCTCGAAGGACATAAGGCCTACCGCGTCTTCCATGCAAAGGATGGCTGGGAAGGCCTCACCATGGCCCGCCAAAAACTGCCCGATCTGATCGTCACCGATCTCACCATGCCGGGCATTGACGGCTTTGGCCTGGTGGAGGAGCTGAAACTCGACCCACGTACACGCAACACGCCTATTGTTGTCGTGAGCGCCAAGGATATCACGTCCGGACGAAAGAAAACGATTAAATGGCCATATTGAAGCCGTATATCAAAAAGGTTCATTACCTCCGCGCAAGTTCGTTGACCAGGTGATTCAAGTCATCGCCGAAAAAAGCGGAGAACAAGGAGAGTAACATGCAAAACAATGTTTTATACATTGAAGACAACCCCGATAATATGATGCTGGTAAAACGGGCACTCGAAGCCCGCGGGTATTGCCTCCTTCAGGCAGCAAATGGTTTCAAAGGCGTGGAAGTCGCAGAGAACCAGGAGGTGGATTTGATCCTGCTGGATATCAACCTGCCCGATATCGATGGCTATGAAGTGGCACGCCGCCTGCGGACCAGCGCAAAGACAGCGCTTGTCCGTGTACCCATTATTGCCATTACGGCCAACGCGTTGAAAGGTGATGCAGAAAAAGCACTCGCCGCGGGTTGCGATGTATATATGTCGAAACCCATCAACATCCGTGAGTTATGGGCGCGGGTTGAAGCCTTCGTCCCGATGCCATAGATATGAAAACCATGCGCTCCTCGGGCGAAAACCTGGATACAATCAAATCCATGTCTTCAACAAAATCATTTTCCTGCATTTCACACCTGGAATGTTCCGGCTGCGGCAAAGAGTATTCTTACAACGAGATCCATACCTTTTGCCCGGCCTGTCAGTCGCCGTTGTTATCCATTTATGACTTGAAAAAAGTGCGTCAGGAGGTGGACCGGGATGAAATCTCACGCCGCAGGAAGGGCATGTGGCGCTGGACCGAGTTGCTGCCGGTCTTAGATGTGGAAAACCAGGTATTCCTGGGAGAGGGCGACACCCCTTTGCTTGACCTGCCGCAGCTGGGGAAGGAGATTGGGCTTACCAGACTTTTTGTAAAGGATGAAAGCAGCAATCCGACCGGCTCCTTCAAAGCGCGCGGGCTTTCGGCCGCGATTTCCAAGGCAAAGGAGCTGGGCGTTAAAGAAGTTATTATTCCCACGGCAGGGAATGCGGGCGGGGCCATGGCAGCGTATGCAGCCCGTGCAGGACTGCAGGCACACATCTTCATGCCGAAAGATACGCCGTATGCGAATATTGAAGAAAGCCGCATGGCCGGCGCTGAAGTGATCCTGGTGAATGGTTTGATCAGCGACGCGGCTGGCATGGCCGGCGAAAAGGCGCGCGCCGAGGGCTGGTTCGATGTCTCCACATTCAAGGAGCCTTATCGCGTGGAGGGGAAAAAGGTGATGGGTTACGAGCTGGCCGAATCCTTCGGCTGGAGCCTGCCTGATGTGATCATCTATCCCACTGGCGGCGGCACGGGCCTGGTGGGGATGTGGAAGGCATTTGCCGAGCTCGAGGAATTGGGCTGGCTGGAAAATACCAAACGTCCACGCATGGTCTCCGTCCAGGCGGAGGGCTGTGCGCCGGTGGTGAAGGCGTTCGAGAACAAAGCCTCGTTCTGCGATTTCTGGCTCAATGCCCACACGCTTGCCTCCGGGCTGCGCGTTCCCAAGAGTTTTGCCGATCATCTCATCCTGCAGGATATTTATGAAAGTAAGGGAACGGCCATCGCCGTCAGCGATGAAGCAATCCTTGAAGCACAAAAGCAGCTGGCATCCCGGGAAGGCATATTTGCCGCTCCCGAAGGCGCTGCCACACTTGCCGCTTTGAAGAAGCTGATCGAAATGAAATGGGTGCAGCCTGATGAGAGCATTGTGTTATTCAATACCGGCTCAGGACTAAAATATCTGGACCCAAGAAGCGCATCTGCCTTCCTTACCCGATAAAACATAGGATCTTTCCCGGCTCTTTGAGCTCATTTCCCTCCAATTCATCCCTAGTAACAAACGATTTTCTCCGTCGTTTAAGAATATGACTTCGCCAGTCATTGTTGGCAAAGTCTATTTTCGCCCAATTTGCTTATGGTTGCAAAGAAAGGAGACAGTCAGAATGAATAGGGATGTACTTGAAGGTCAATGGAAACAAGTAAAAGGAAAGGTCAAACAACAGTGGGGCCGTCTGACGGATGATGAATTGGATCAGATCAGCGGCCGTTATGATGAGCTGGCCGGCTTGATCCAGGAACGCTATGGCTACAGCCGCGACGAAGCGGCCAATGAGCTGGATATGTTCCTGAATAACGTTGATACCCGCGATATGTAACGAACAGCGGATGAGCGGTGGGAATCGCCGCTCATCCTTTGCTTTTACAGAGTGCCGCCTAAATTGCATAACATCTGATTGAAATCCCAGCGTACAAAATAATATAAATAGCTATTTATTGATGGAGCAAGCGGCAAATTGCCATCATTGTCCGCAGGATTTGTAATGGGGGAACAGGCCCAGGCTTTTGAAAGGAGTTCGAAATGACACTTTTGGATTTTGTGATACTTCTGATCGTCGCCGCAGTCTGCGGAGCCGTTGGTCAGGCACTGGCCGGCTACTCGGTGGGCGGCTGTATTACATCCATCCTTGTCGGCTTTGTAGGAGCCGTGATCGGTACCTGGATCGCGGGTACCCTGGGCCTGCCCGAGATCTTTGCGATCAATGTAGCGGGAAGAGCCTTCCCAATTGTCTGGTCGGTCATTGGCTCGGCGCTCTTTGTGGCGTTCCTCGCCCTGTTAACAAGGGGTAGAGTAACCATATAGGTTCAAAAATCAGGACGATTTGCAGAGACAACCCATGCCGGTTGTCTCTTTTATTTTTAAGGAAATTCGATTACCATAGGCTAAATTGGATGATTTTCCGCTTTTTTCACGCTACAAGTGAAAAAGAGCACGATTTTTTAAGATAATCGTTGGTTGACGGAGGGCATAAGATATGGAATAATGTAAACGGTTACTGTAAACGGTTACACACTAATGACACGTCGTTCTTCTTCCGTTACGATCCGAGATGTTGCCCGAGAGGCGGGGGTTTCTGTGGCAACCGTAAGCCGTTACATTAACAAGAATACTCCCGTTTCCACAGAAGTTTCAGAACGCCTCCAGGTTGTCCTCACCCGGATGAGATATGTCCCCCATGCAGCCGCCCGCAACCTGGCGAGCCGCAAGACCCGGGTGATCGGTCTGCTGCTCAATAACCTCCATAATGATTTCTTCGTGCCTCTCCTCAATGGGGTCGAGGCAGTTGTCCGCAAAAAAGGCTATAACTTGATCATTGCCACCTATCATGCCAGCAGCCGGGATCACATGCAGCCCCCCATCGGGCCGCATAACACCGATGGCCTGCTGGTCTTTTCCGATGGCCTGGTGGATGAAGATCTCGCCGCCCTGCATGCCAGTGGCTTCCCGATGGTGCTTGTCCACCGCACTCCGCCCCCGGAGGCTCCCATTCCGAGCGTGACCGTGGAGAACACTGAGATCACCAGGCAGCTGGTGGAGCACCTGATCCTTGCCCATGGCAAGCAGCGCATCCTATTCCTGCGGGGTCCCGTGAACCAGGAAGACTCCGGCAAACGGGAGGCGGGCTATAAAGCTGCCCTGCAGGCCAATGGAATTCCCGTGGACGACAATTTGATCTTGAACGGTGATTTCGAACGCGATATTGCTTATACGGTCATGAACGAGTTCCTTGACTGCAAGAAGCAGATCGCGTTCGATGCTGTTTTTACCGGAGATGATGATGCGGCGATCGGGGTGCTCAAATCCCTGCACGAGCATGGGATCCGGATCCCGGAGGATGTTTCCGTGATCGGGTTTGACGACCTGGGGTTTGCCCCCTTCCTCAACCCTCCCCTGACCACCGTGCGGGCACCCACCGAAAGGGTGGGCCAGATCGCTACAGAGCGGTTATTTGGTCTTTTGGAGGATCACCTGTCCGATGAGGTGATCATCCTGCCTACCGAGATCATATTCCGCCGCTCCTGTGGATGCGAATTATGAGCAAGCAGAATAAATCTTTCAAAGGAGGTGATACCCTTTCCCAGTACTTACTTCGATCTTTCATACATTGTTCATCCTAAAATTCTAGTTTGAGGAGAAATTTCACCATGAAGAAACTCTTGTACGTAATGGCCCTGTTGGTCATCGCATCGATGGTCCTCACGGCATGCGGCGGCGCTGCTGCTACACCGGCGACCGAAGCCCCGGTTGTTGTAACCGAAGCCCCCGTGCAGGCAACTGAAGCTCCGGCCGCGACCGAAGCCCCGGCTGCAACCGAAGCCCCTGTCTCTGACCCGAATGCCCTGCCCCGCAACGAAACCCTGTACTTCAACGGCCAACAGTGGGGTCCGGTTGTCTGTTGGAATCCGTACTCTCCACACAGCAACAATGCCATGGCGATCGCCGAGCAGGACAACGCCCGCGTCACCATGTTCGAAACCCCGTACCTGTACGACATGCTCGATGGCAAGGTGTATCCTCTGCTGGCGGATGGTGCCTATACATGGAACGATGCGAAGACCGAGATCACCTTCAAGCTCAAGCCCGCCGCCAAGTGGAGCGATGGCACCCCGGTGACCGCGGATGATGTCGCCTATACCTGGGCCATCCAATGTCAAGTACAACACCCACGTCGGCGCTGCCAATAAAGATTACATCGACACCATCGAAGCAGTCGATCCCCAGACGGTCGTGGTCAAGGCCAAACTGGGCGCGGATGGCAAAGCAGTCAATCCTCTGCTGGTCCAGGCTTACCTGAGCACCAACTATGTCATCCAGAAAGCCTGGACCCAGACGCTGGAAGAGCGCGTCGGCGGCGATGCCACCAAGTTCATGGCCGATCCCGCGGAAGATGTCGTTTACTCCGGCCCCTATCACAAGTATCTTCGCGGACGATACGAAGGTTGTCCTCGTTCGTGATGACAACTACTGGGGCCAGGATGCCACCATGTGGGGCAAGCTGCCTGTTCCGAAGTACCTGGCGCACACGATCTTCAAGGATAACGCTGCCGGCACGACCGCTCTGCAGGCCGGTGAAGTGGATGTCAGCCAGCAGTTCAACTCCAATGTTCAGGATCTGTGGCTGAAGGATAGCCTGCCCGTCTCCACCTACCTGCCCGATGCTCCGTATGGCATTGGCGCCAGCCTCCCGACCGCCTTCTTCAACCTGAAGTCCCCCGGGTCTGGACCAGCTTGCGGTCCGCAAGGCCATTGCCATGGCGGTTGACTATCCCACCATCATCGCCAACGCGATGACCAACCAATCGGCCACCTTCGACCAGGTTCCGCGCTCGCTCATGAACCCGACCGCCGGCGAGCAGGCCATGTACGACCAGGCTGCCGTCAAGGACCTGCAGTGGGCGGGCAACGACATCGAAGGCGCCAAGAAGCTGCTCGACGATGCCGGGATCAAGGATACCGACGGCGATGGCTGGCGCGAATACAAGGGCAAGAAGCTTTCCTATGTCGCCACCTGCCCCAATGGCTGGTCCGACTGGCAGGCGGCGATCGAAGTGGTGGCTGCCGCCGGAAAGAAATCGGCATTGACATCACGACCAACTACCCTGAATGGTCCGTCTATCAGACCGTCGTCACCAAGTCGGATACACCCCTCCCCGCAGGCTATGACATCTTCATGATGTGGAGTGACGGCGCCGGCCCGACCCAGCCGTGGGGCCGCATCCGCCAGTCTGATGAGCTCTGAATTCATGGTATGGCGAGCAACTGGAACGGCAACTGGGGCCAATACTCAGAATCCTGAGGCCGACAAGCTGATCAAGGCGATCCCCACTGAAACCGACCCTGCCAAGCTGAAGGACATGTACACTCAATTGGTCAAGATCTACCTGACCGATATCCCCTCCTTCACGCTCATGTACCGCCCGCAGTCGTTCCACACTGTGAACGAGAGCGTTTGGACCAACTTCCCGCACCAGGATGATGGCACCAACCCGCCCGTCCCGCCGCTCGACATGACTGACGGTTGGGGTATCGCAGGCCTCTATAACCTGAAGCTTGTGAATCCGTAAACCGTAGTCTAGTGAAAACAGCCATGTTCCACGATACCCGGGACATGGCTGTTATTGTACAATGCAGGCGACAGTCACTTGGTGTCCAGTATGGCCAGCTCGTAAGCCTAGGCCCAATCCAGGTCTGACCAGGTGACTGTCGCCTTAGTGTAAAATATCCATTATCTATACGCGGAGGTGTGCGTTGAAAGGATACCGAAGGTATTTCCTCAACAAGTTGGGTTGGTTCGTGATCACATTTGTTGCCGCCTTCCTGTTGAATTTCATCCTGCCGCGCCTGATGCCGGGAGACCCTGTGGCAGCCATCGTAGCAAGGCTTGCCCAGGGCATGACCAATGCGACCGGGGTCCAAGCGATCTATCAGCAATACACGGAGCTGTTTGGCACCAACAAGCCCATGCTCGAGCAGTTCATCATCTATGTGAGAAATGTGGTGCATGGCGATTTTGGTTTCTCGTTCAGCCAATATCCCAGGACGGTGGCAAACGTTATCGGCGCTTCCTTCTGGTGGACATTCGGTCTGCAGTTGCCGGCGATCATCGTCGGCTGGATCATCGGGAATATGCTCGGCGCGTTGGCTGCTTATCTCAAGGGGGGCTTATGACAAAGTCCTCATGCCCGCCAGCCTTTTTATCAGCAGTTTGCCGGCCTTTGGCATGGCCGTCATCTTGCTGGTCGTTTTTGCGTCAATTTGAGATGGTTCCCGACCTCGGGCGGATATGGGTTTGACTTGATTCCCAACTTTAGCTGGGCGTTTCTCTGGTCTGTGTTCGTCCATTATCAGTTGCCCTTCTGGTCGATCGTGTTGATCATCATCGGCGGCCAGGCGATTGGCATGCGCTCCATGTGCTATTTATGAGCTGAATGCGGATTATGTGAAATACAGCCGGTTCCTGGGCATCAAGGATCGAAAAATCGTCCGCTATGTATTTCGGAATGCCATGCTGCCGCAGGTCACCGGTCTGGCGTTGGCGATCGGTACCATGGTCGGCGGCGCGCTGGTGGCGGAGATCATCTTTAGCTATCCGGGGCTTGGCACCACACTCTTAACGGCATCACGGGGACAGGATTATCCGCTGATCTCAGCATCCACGCTGATCATCACGTTGATGGTGCTGATCTGCGACCTTTGCCCTCGAAATCCTGTATGGCTTCATTGACCCGCGCATTAAAGCGGCGCAGTCTGATTAAGGATAGATGCTGCTATGAAACATACACTTCGACAGGTTTTTCACTCCGGTAAATTTGTCGTTGGTTTTGCCATTTTTGCGTTCATTGTGCTGATCGTGTTCGTTTATCCGCTGTTCGTTAACAGATCCTCCATTGGCGATCATCGGTCAGGGCACTTTCTTCCCACCCGGGATCTATGTAAGTGTCTATGACAGCATAAGCTCCCCAGCCTATACACTCAATCTGGATACTGCCGCTGCCAAGCGCATTGCCAGCAAGTTGAGCGAGGAGGACCGCACTGCCATGAAGGATTGGCTCGTGGCAGCCGGGATTCCTGAAGGCAGAGATCGACACCACGAATACCCAAAAGCTCCTGGAACTGTGGGTGAACAATTATGATCCCAAGAAGAATGTCTCCGGGATGACGAATGCCAAGCGAAACTACTACATCCGGCTCAATAACTCGCTCAAGGGACTTCTGGCAACCGAAGGGGCGATCATCGCAGCCAAAAATGCCGATACGGGCACCCTGGAGGAGGCAGGCACCGTCAAACAAACCGATTATGTGAATGTCGGCCAGGTTCCAAACGTGCGGGTGCTGCCGCTGGGAACCGATAACTTCGGCCGGGATGTGACGACGGAGCTGGTGTCAGCAACCCGCGTATCGCTTGATCATTGGTCTTGTCGCGGGTCTCATCGCAACCACGATCGGTCTGATCCTGGGATTGCTGGCGGGTTATATCGGCGGCATGGTGGATGACGTCATCATGTTCGTCACCAATCTCTTTACCGTCATCCCCACCTTTGTGCTGTTGATCCTGATTTCATTCAGTATCGGGCAGGATAAGCGCGGCGCCGTTACCATCGCGGTGGTGATCGGGTTTACTTCCTGGGTATGGACGGCCAGGGCCGTGCGGTCGCAGGTGTTTTCCCTGCGTAATCGCGACCATGTCAATCTGTCGAAACTATCCGGGCACCCGCTGCCTCGCATCATCCTCACCGATATTCTGCCCTACATCGCTTCCTATGTCATCATGGCGTTGATCCTGCAGATTTCATGCGGCAATCCTGGCCGAGGCCGGGTTGTCGATCCTTGGGCTGGGACCCAGAACGACCGAAGTGCCGACCCTGGGGTTGATGATGAACTGGGCGATGATCTACCAGGCGCAGATCCTGGGAAAATGGTGGGCGTACTTCCCCGTGATCGTGATCATCGCTCTGATTTCATTCTCGATGAATCTGATGAATACCGGCCTCGACCAGGTATTCAACCCGGCCTTGAGGGAATAGGTGATATGACATGGCAAAAGTAATGCTGGATGTCAGGGAACTCACAACAAAATATATCACCCGGTATAACGAGGATATTTACGCGGTTGACCACGTTTCCCTGAAGGTTGAAGAGGGGAAATCGCTGGGAATTGCCGGGGAATCCGGCTGCGGGAAGTCGACCCTGGCGCTCAGCCTGATGGGGTATTACTTCGCTCCGCTGCACTATACGAGCGGCGAGATCATCATCGATGGCCAGAATATCTCCGGGATGGACCCGGATGACATTCGCAAGTCGATCCTGGGGACGGAGATTGCCTATATCCCCCAGGCCGCGATGAACGCGCTCAACCCCACCCGGAAGATCATCAACTTTATTGAGGATGTGATCCTGGCGCATGATGAAACCATCACCAAGAAAGAGATTTACGATCTTGCCAGGGAATGCTTTGCAGCTCCTGGGGCTCCCGGAGGAGGTGCTGCAAAAATACCCGGTTGAGCTTTCAGGCGGCATGAAACAGCGCACGGTGATCGCCATATCGGTGATTCTTTTATCCAAAAGTGCTGATTGCCGATGAGCCTTCCTCCGCGCTCGATGTCACTTCACAGAAGATGGTCATCAAGATGCTGCGGGATCTGATGGAAAAGGGACTCATCAAATCGATGATCTTCATCACGCATGAGCTGCCGCTGCTTTACAACGTGACCGATGATATTATGGTCATGTACGCCGGGCAGATCGTGGAGAAGGGCACCGCCAAAGAAGTCGTGTTTGATCCGACTCCATCCTTATGCCAAAGGTCTCATGGGCTCGATCATTGTGCCCGAAAAAGGTCTGCGGGATGCCAAACTGACTGCCATCCCTGGGGTGCCGCCCAACCTTAAAAACCCGCCTGCCGGCTGCCGGTTTGCAGAACGCTGCAAATATTGTCCGGCCGGAATGCAGGGTGATTTCTGTCCTGCCACGCGAGTTGGATGGCGGCCGCGCTTACCGCTGCATCATCCCGGAAAAAGAACTAAGGGAGATTTACGCGAAGGAGGCTATAAAAAATGGCTGAGGAAAAAAAATTATGCCTGAGCGGAACAGGAGTGACCAAGGTATTTGGGTTTGGCCGCCAAAAACAGTGGCCGTTGATCATGTGGATTTCGATTTCTACGAGGGCGAAATCGTCTCGATCGTGGGCGAATCGGGCAGCGGAAAGACCACCCTGGCGAAGATGCTTTTGGGATTGATCAGTGTCACAGAGGGTGACATCTACTTCCAGGGGAAAAAGCGCGATATCAGCTCACGCAGCAAGAAACGGGAATACTGGAAAAACATCCAGGCGATCTTTCAGGATCCGTTCTCTGCCTATAACATGTTTAATAAGATCGATGCCGTGCTCCTGGATTGTATTCACTTGCGCGGCGGTGAAGGTCTCCCCTATGCAAAAAAAGTGGAGTTGATGACAGAAGCGTGCAGCTTTGTCAACTTGAAGTTCGCGGAACTGACCAACAAGTATCCTTTCGAGCTTTCCGGCGGACAGATGCAGCGTCTGATGATTGCCCGCATCTTCCTGCTGAAACCGAAGATCCTGCTGGCTGATGAACCCACCTCGATGATCGATGCCTGCTCACGCGCCACCATCCTGGATATGTTGACGAAACTGAACATTGAAATCGGGATGACGCTTATTTTCATCACCCATGATATCGGCCTGGCGTATTATGTTTCTGACAACATATCATTATGGAGCACGGGAAATTTGTTGAAAGCGGGTCTGCTGACGATGTGATTCTGCATCCGAAAGAGGCTTACACCAAACGCCTGATCAATGATGTACCAAAGATCCATGAAGAATGGGATCTCTCAACTGTGTAATGCATCCCCTTGAGTCTGGCATTCAAACAAAATAACAGAACAGCCTGCAAACTATAACGCTCTTATACCAAGGTATCTCTCATGAAAGATATTCAATCCTTCCTCGCCCAAATGACTCTTGAAGAAAAGGCTGCCCTGTGTACCGGCGCCAGCGCCTGGACCACGACTCCCGTGGAACGCCTGGGGCTGCCGGAAATGATCGTTTCCGATGGGCCGCATGGCGTGCGCCGCGTGCCGGATGTCAATACGATGGCGATCAGAAAGTCTGCCCGCCACCTGTTTCCCCACTGCCTCCTGCCTGGCATCCACCTGGGATGTGGACTTGATCCGCCAGCATGGGCGAAGCCCTGGCCGAGGAATGCATCGCCCTGAATGTGGATGTGCTGCTCGGCCCTGGCGCCAACATGAAACGCTCCCCGCTGGGCGGCCGCAACTTCGAATATTTTTCCGAAGATCCCTACCTGGCCGGGGAAATGGCTGCCAGCATGATCAATGGCATCCAGAGCGAAGGGCGTGGGCACCTCGCTCAAGCATTATGCCGCCAACAACCAGGAATTCCAGCGCTTCAGCATCAGCGCCGAAGTGGACGAGCGCACCCTGCGCGAAATCTACCTGCCCGCGTTCGAGAAAGCCGTCAAGCAGGCGCAGCCCTGGACGGTGATGTGCTCGTACAACAAGGTCAACGGCACTTCGCTCCGAGCATCACTACCTGCTGACCGATATCCTGAAAAATGAATGGGGCTTCGAGGGGCTGGTCGTCTCGGACTGGGGCGCCGTGCGCGACCGGGTGGCTGCACTGAAGGGCGGGCTGGATCTGGAAATGCCCGGCCCGCAGGACCGCCGCGTCAAGGCCGTCGTCGAAGCCGTCCGCTCCGGCGAATTGGACGAGGCGATCCTGGATGAATCCGTTCGCCGCATCCTGCGCATTGTCTTCAAGGCCAGCGAAACGCCCAAGGGCGGCACCTTCGACGTGGACGCGCATCACGAACTGGCACACAAGATTGCCGGGAAGGCATGGTTCTGCTCAAGAACAACGGCCTGTTACCGCTCAAGGGATCAGCAGCATATCGCCGTCATCGGCCGCGCGGCCGAAGCCGCTCATTTCCAGGGCGGCGGCAGCTCGCATATCAACCCCACCAGAGTGGCCGTGCCGTTCAAGGAACTGCAAGCCGCAGGCCGGCAATGCCGAACTGACCTACGCCGAAGGCTATCCCGACGGATAACTCGTTCCGGCAGGATCTGATCGACCAGGCCGTGGACTCGGCGCGGTCCGCCGATGTCGCCGTGCTCTATATCGCTCTGCCCACCTTCAAAGAATCCGAAGGCTACGACCGCGCCGATCTCGATCTGACCGGCCAGCAGGTTGCGCTGATCAAGGCGGTAGCGAATGTCCAGCCCAATACCGTTGTCGTGCTCAACAACGGCGCGCCGGTGGCGATGAGCGACTGGATCGATGACGTGGCGGCCGTGCTCGAAGCCTGGATGATGGGACAGGCAGGCGGCGCGGCAATTGCCGACGTGCTTTTTGGCCGGGTCAACCCCTGCGGCAAGCTGGCCGAGACTTTCCCGCTCAAGCTTGACGACACGCCTGCCCATCTCAACTGGCCCGGCGGGCAGGGCGAGGTGCGCTATGGCGAAGGGCTGTTCATCGGCTATCGCTATTACGATGCCAAAGAGCTGCCGGTCCTCTTCCCCTTTGGCTATGGGTTGAGCTACACCACCTTCTCCTACAGCAATGCCAAAGTGTCCGCGAAGACCTTCAAGGATGTGGATGGTGTGACGGTGACGGTGGATGTCACCAACACCGGCCACGTGGCAGGCAAGGAAATCGTCCAGGTCTACGTCCACGACCAGCAAATCCGGTCTGGTGCGGCCCGCAAAAGGAATTGAAAGGCTTTGCAAAGGTGGAGCTCCAGCCGGGCGAGACCAAATCGGTCTCCATTCACGCTGGATTTCCGGGCCTTTGCCTACTATCATCCCGAATACAGACAGTGGATCACCGAGGATGGGGATTTCGACATCTCTGATCGCGGCCTCTGCCGCCGATATTCGCCATACACTGACGGTGACGCTCCAATCGACCCTGAACCTGCCCTGCATTCTCGACAGGGAATCCACCATCCGTGAGTGGATGGCCGACCCGCGCGGCAAAGCCGTCTTTGGGCCATTTTATGCCCAGATCGAAGCACAGAGCCGCAAAATGTTTGGGGGTGATGCGGAACGTTATGGCAATGATGGCGCGATCGGCATGGATTTCATGGATATGATGAACGACATGCCGCTGGTCAGTGTGCTGATGTTCCAGCAGGACGCGCTGCCCATGCACCGCGGACGAAATGGTGAACGGGCTATTGATGCAAGCCCATGGCATGAAAAATTCATAAGGCCACTCCATTCCAGGCCGGTTCCTTTTGAGGAAAACATTGGTTGGTGGAGTGTCTGTATTACGGAAAATGTAATCGGTTACAACAAACAGTTACACAAGGATAACTCGTCGCTCTTCCGCGGAAGATTCCGGTCTCTCTTTTCTGCGCCGGCTTTTGAGAACTGGGGGACCGCTACAATATCCGTAAAAACCAGCTAAACAATACCATGTGTGCCGGAACCACCGAGTATGGTGCTGCTTCTGAACAGCACATCCGGGCAGACGGCCCTCCGGTATGCTGCAAGAAGAACAGCGTCAAATAACGGAATCGATCGCACTCGGTATATAAAAAAATTCCGTCAAACAGGATTGGATCAGGAGATTAACATGCTGAAAGTAACAGTCATCGGCGGCGGTTCCACTTATACGCCTGAACTGGTCAATGGATTTCTGGCGCGCATGGCGCAATTTCCGCTTGACGAACTGTGGCTGATGGACATCGATCCGCAGCGCCTCGAGGTTGTCGGCGGTTTTGCCCAGCGCATGGTGGAGGCGAAAGGCGCGCCGTTCAAAGTGGTTCTGACCACCAACCAGCGTGAGGCGGTGAAGGACGCGTCCTACGTGACCACGCAGCTGCGCGTGGGCAAGATGGAAGCGCGCCGCAGGGATGAATACCTCGGCCTGCGCCACGGGCTGATCGGGCAGGAGACGACCGGCGTGGGCGGCATGGCGAAAGCACTGCGCACCATTCCGGTCATCCTGAACATCGCCAACGATATGCGCGAGCTGTCCGCGGAGGTGCGCTGCTGGTCAACTTCACCAATCCGGCCGGGTTGGTCACACAG
Source organism: uncultured Chloroflexia bacterium (assembly GCA_963750005.1). Lineage (GTDB taxonomy): Bacteria > Chloroflexota > Anaerolineae > Anaerolineales > Villigracilaceae > Defluviilinea. The sequence continues at coordinate 41,284 of CAVVPC010000003.1, read as the reverse complement.
GCGTTGTGCAAATATGCCCCCGATGTTCCGGCGGTGGGTGTGTGCAATGCGCCGATCACCATCAAGATGCATATCATCGAAGGGCTGGAGAAGGCGACCGGCCAGACGATCGATCCGCTCACGCCGAGTTGAATACGCTGGGTCTCAATCATCTGTCCTGGCATCGCGGCTTCACGCTGGATGGCGAAGATGTCTGGCCGCAGGTCATCCAGGGTTATCATAGCCGAACTGAAGACAGAAGCCGGATCCCGAATGGGAGCCGCGCACGATCGAAGTGCTGCGCATGATTCCCAATTACTACCTGGAATATTTCTATCACACCGACCACAAGTTGGACGAGCAGGAAAAGTGGCCGCCCTCGCGCGCCGAGCAAGTCATCGAAGATCGAAGAGGATCTGCTGCGCCAGTACGCGGACCCGATCGCACCGAGCCGCCCGCCGATCTGATGAAGCGCGGCGGCGCCTATTACTCCACGGTGGCGACGCAGCTGTTGAACGCGCACTACAACGATCTGGGCGAGACGCATGTGGTGAATACCAAGAACAATGGCGCGGTCAAGGAATGGCCCGCCGACTGGGTCTGGAAATCCCGTCCACTGTGAGAAAGAGCGGGATCATCCCCATCCCAACCGAACCCCTCCCCGCTTCCTGCTTTGGTCTGATCGCAGCCGTGAAGGCATATGAGCTGCTCACGGTGGAAGCCGCCGTGCACGGCGACCGGGAGGCTGCCTACCAGGCCCTGCTGGTCAATCCCATTGGGCCCAAGGCAGATCAAGTACAGGCAGTGCTCGATGATATGCTGGAAACCCATCGGGAGCATCTGCCCCAATTTTGGAAATGAAGGACGGTCCTATCGGATCCACCATGCCCTACTATCTCGGCGCTGATTTAGGCGCGACCAAAACACATACTCTCATCGTCGATGAAACAGGCCGTGCCCTGGGCTTTGGCGAAAGCGGCTCGGGCAATCATGAGGATGTCGGCTACGATGGAATGCTCGAGGCAATGCAGCAGGGACTTGAGCAGGCACTCAACGCTGCGGGCCTGACACGGGCCGATATCACGGGAGCCGGATTTGGCGTGGCAGGATACGACTGGCCGTCCGAAGGTCCTGCCACCACCTCTGTGATCGACAAGCTCGGGCTGAGTGCGCCTTATCTCTATGTTAACGACACAGTCCCCGGACTGGTGGCCGGTTCAGAGGAAGGCTGGGGCGTGGTCGTGGTCTCAGGAACAGGATCCAACTGCCGGGGCTGGGACCGTGAACATAAGCGTGAGGGACGGGTTACCGGCCACGGAGTGATGATGGGCGAAGGCGCCGGTGCCTCCGAACTGATCCACCGGACCATGCAGATCGTGGGCTATGCCTGGTCCAGGCGCGGTCCCATGACCGCCCTGGCGGATGCATTCGTCCGGTATGCCGGCGCAAAGGATCTGGAGGATCTCATCCGCGGCTACACCACTGATGAGTATCCGATCGGCGCCGAAGCCGCCCCCCTTGTCTTCCGTGTTGCAGCGGAAGGTGATCACAGTTGCCCGTGAACTGATCCACTGGGCGGGCGTGGAGAACGGTGAAATGGCCAATGCCGTCATTCGCCAGCTTGGATTTCGAAGGTCTCGAATTCGATGTGGTGCTGGCGGGCAGCATGTTCGAAGGGGGACCCACGATTGATCGATCCCATGCGTGAGACGATCCGTGGATTTGCGCCCGGGGCGAGGCTGGTGCGGCTCACTGTGCCGCCCGTGCTTGGCGCTGTGATCCTGGGCATGGAGGCGGCAGGTGTAAAGACACTCCCAGGCCGTTCGGCAGAGCATGGTAGAGTCGATTCCATCTATTCGACACATTTCTGTGAGGCAGCCATGACAACAATTGAATTTTCCCTGATCCCTGATGCAGATGCAGACTATAGCACCGTTGAGCGCCTGATGCAGGATTTCAAGCTCGAGACAGGCATTGAAGTTCATCTCAAGCGCATGGAATGGGATGATGCGTGGCCCCAGCTGATCGGCATCGCCACCCAGGGACAGGGTGTGGATGTCTCCCATGTCGGATCGACCTGGGTTAGCAGCCTGATGAACATGAACGCGCTGCGCCCGATCCCGTCGCATCTCGTCAACAAAATTGGCAGCGAGCAGGCATTCGTCCATTCGACGTGGTCAAGCGTCATTTCAGAAGACGATCGCAGTGTCTATGGCATTCCCTTGAGCGCCTATGTTTATATTGTTGCCTATCGAAAGGACCTGCTTGAGAAAGCCGGGCTGAACCCGGTCACAGCATTTGCCACACCCGCAAGTCTCGAGGAAAGTGTTCGCTGTCTTGGGGCATTGAACGCCGCGGAAAATGCCTGGCTTATGCCGGTCGTTCCTCATCCGTTCAATGATTTCGTCCACATGGCGGCTTCCTGGATCTGGAGCTCGGGCGGCGACATCATGGATAACCGCGGCAAACAGGTGCTCTTCAACTCACCAGCCGCGCTGGCCGGTCTGAAATCCTTCCTGCGCCTGCTGCGGCTTGTCCCTGAAACTGATTATCTCGGCTCGGATGAGTGCATGAGTGCCCTTTTGGAGGGCCAGGCGGCAGCGGTTGTGACCGATGCACGCGCCTTTAATACCGCCATACAGCTCCAGGCTCCCAACATTGAGAATATTGGCGCGGCGAGCCTGATGAGCATCCCCTGGTCAGGAGGGGGAAGCCTGGTCATCTGGCGGCACACCTATGGTTATCCCGACCGCCTGGAGGCTGCCTACAAGCTGGTCGAGTTCATGGTGCGCAAAAAGACCATGATGGATCTCGCCAACAACTGCTATACCCTGCCCTCCCGCACTGATGCGCTCGACGAGCTCTTCCCGCCTGAGCACGCGCTGCGTCCGGTCATGCTCCAGCTGATCTCCACGGGACGCTCCTACCGTCCGATCGCGCTCTGGCACCGCATCGAGTACCAGTTTGGCGCCGAGCTTGGGAACATTATAAAGATGCTGCTGCAGGACCATAATCTGGATCTGGATTCGACAGTGGAAGAGGCAATGGATTCGCTCGCCTACCGCCTGAATTTGACGCTTGGATAAGATGCTCGGTCCTCTCCCAAGCCTCTCGACCCGGTTCTGGACAAGCCTTGGCCTGTTGTCCGTTTTTCTGGCCTACTGCTCCAGTCTCCGCGACTCCCTTTCAACGGAAACCAGAATACCATCTCCCCCACCGACCATAACGCCCAGTGGACAATTCCCCCTGCTGATTGCAATCTATCAAACAGTTCACAAGCCATAACAGGCACAAATACTCTTTACAAAGGAAAGAACAAAAATGACGAACCATGCCCTTCCCAATATTCCCTGGCAGGAGCGGCCGCTGGCAGCAGTGATGTGGTCTGGCGCTATGATGCAAACCCGATCATCCCTCGCAACCTGATCCCCTCTTCGAACAGCATCTTCAACAGCGCCATCGTCCCATTCAACGGGAAATTTGCCGGTGTATTTCGTTGCGATAACAGGAAACGGGACATGAATGTGCATCGCGGTTTCAGTGACGATGGCATCCATTGGAAACTGGATAACGACCCATCGAGTGGGAATATGATGATCCCGAGCTCAGCCACTTCCAGTATCGCTATGACCCACGTGTGCTCTGGCTCGAGGATCGGTATTATGTAACCTGGTGCAACGGCTACCATGGCCCCACCATCGGCATTGGCTACACCTTCGATTTCGAGAAATTTACCTTCCTCGAAAATGCCCTCCTGCCATTCAACCGCAACGGCGTGCTATTCCCGCGCAAGATCAAGAATAAGTATGTCATGTTCAGCCGCCCAAGCGATAATGGACACACACCATTCGGTGACATCTACCTCAGCCAGAGCCCGGACATGGTCCATTGGGGCGAGCATCGCTTTGTCATGGGCACGAAAGGCGGCTGGCAAGCACGAAGGTTGGCGCCGGTCCGGTCCCCATTGAGACACCGGAAGGCTGGCTGTTGTTCTATCACGGCGTGCTGACCTCCTGCAACGGGTTTGTCTACAGCTTCGGCGCCGCCCTGCTCGACCTGGACCAGCCCTGGAAAGTGATCTGCCGCGGTGAACCCTATCTGCTCTCGCCGCAGACCTACTATGAATGTGTAGGCGATGTGCCCAATGTCGCCTTCCCGTGTGCCACACTCTACGATGAGCCCACCGGGCGGATCGCCATCTATTATGGCGGCGCCGATACAGTGACCGCCCTGGCATTTGCCAGGCTCGATGAAGTCCTGGACTTTGTAAAAACAACCTCGGAGATTTAGGAATGCCTGAACCGTTTGTTTTAGAAGTGAATTATGGCCCCGTCGTAAAGCCATGTATTGGTGGAATAACGTTGACGAGGGTGAAGTATGTGAAAAGTTCGCATTTATCAGCGAGTTGAGCCTGAGCTGCGATCCTTTGGAAGCAAAGCAACAATGAAACGGCTCATCATCAACGCTGACGACTACGGGCGCTCGCCGGGCATCTCAGGCGGTATACGGGAGGCGCACCTGCGCGGTATCGTGACGTCCACAAGCTGCATGATGAACATCCCCACCACTGCTGATGACATCACGGTCGCACTAAGGGAAGCCCCGAAGCTTGGACTGGGAGTCCATCTCGTGCTGACGGTGGGCCGGCCTGTCTTAGCGCCGGAAACCGTTTCCACGCTGGTGGATGAGAATGGATATTTTTTCAAGAACCGGCTGCTGCTCGAACGCCTGTCCACCCTCAATATAGACGAGGTAAAATGGAATGGCGTGCCCAGATCGACCGCTTCCTCCAGGCCGCGGGACGAAAGCCCACCCACCTCGATTCGCATCACCATTCCTCCTATTACACACCAGATCTATTCCGTGCCATGCTGGCGTTTGCCAGGGAATACGAATGCGCCATCCGTTATCCCTTCACCGATGTCTGGCAGGAACTGGAAGAGACATCCAAACAGGCTCCGACTTAATGCGGGAATTCGCCCCCCGCAGGCCGGACATCTTCATCGCTGACTTTTACGATGAAGACGCCTCCCTGGAATATCTGCTTAATATCATCGACAACCTGGAGGACGGCACGAGCGAGCTGATGTGCCACCCAGGTCACGTGGACCAGGCCTTTGCCGAAAAGGAGTTGATCTACAACTTCCAGCGCGAAAGAGAATTGAAGATCCTTGTTGATCCTTCCATCAAGAAGGCAATTCTCTCAAATGGGATTGAGCTCATCTCCTTCGCCGATTTATAATTTTATTCCTTGCATTATGATCTTTACCGATCAACAAATTTCACCTTCGGAGCTACTCATGTCACGAATTGACGATCTACTCAAACAAATGACCCTTGAAGAAAAAATCTCCATGCTCGCCGGTGCGGACCTGTGGCACAGCGTCGCCATACCGCGACTTGGCATACCGCAGTTCAAGGTCACAGATGGTCCCAACGGCGCCCGCGGTGCCTGGGGAAGTCATGCTTCCCCCTCGGTCGCCACGCCTGTTGGCATCGCTTTGGGCGCCACGTGGAACCCTGCGCTGGTCGAAAAAGTGGGCAATGTACTGGCTGATGAGCTGGAGGCCAAGGGCGCACACATCCTGCTCGCCCCCACCGTCAACATCCACCGCACGCCGATCGCCGGGCGCAACTTCGAATGCTATTCGGAGGACCCGTTCCTGAGCGGCATGATTGCCTCCGCCTATATCAAGGGCATCCAGGATAAGGGCAAAGGCGCCTGCATCAAACACTTCGTCGCCAATGACCAGGAATACGAACGCTTCTCGATCAGCTCCGAAGTGGATGAGCGTACTTTGCGGGAAATCTATCTGGAACCATTCCGCATCGCCATCCGCAATTCGAAACCATGGTCTGTGATGTCCTCTTATAACCGGGTCAACGGAATCTATGCCTGCGAGAACGATCATACCCTAAAGGAAATTCTCAAGGACGAGTGGGGCTTCGACGGCATCGTCATGTCCGATTGGTTCGGCACGTACGACACGGAAGTCCCAGCAGGAGGACTCGATCTCGAAATGCCAGGGCCGGCGCGCTGGATGGCAGAAGAACACGTCAGGAAGGCGCTTGAGAAAGGCACGCTCACCGTTGAGGCGATTGATGACAAGGTCCGCAGGTTGCTTGGTGTGTTGGAAAAGGCCGGCCTGTTCGAGAATCCGGCGCTTCATGCCGAAAAGGGCGAGAACAAGCCCCAGCATCGAAGGATCATGCGTGAGGCGGCGCGCGAGGCGATCGTTCTCCTGAAAAACGATGGAACCCTGCCGCTGAAAAAGGCCGTGAAGTCCATCGCGGTGATCGGCCCATATGCGAACGCGGTGCAGATCCTGGGCGGCGGCAGCTCCTCGGTTACACCTCATTACGTTGTGACTCCGTTTGAGGGCATCAGGAATCGTGCCGGCAGGATCAAAGTGGAAACTGCACCTGGATGCCATATCTACAGGAGCCTGCCGGCACCGGCTCCTGAAACGCTATCCACTGCAGATGGGCAAAGGGGCCTCAGCCTCAAAATATTCAATGGGACCGAATTTTCAGGCGAGCCTGTTTACTCCGAAGTGACCCCGCGCGTCCAGCATGGCTGGTTTGACCGCTCCGTCCCCAATGCGGACCAGGAATGCTTCTCCATGATCATGGAGGGATTCTTCACGCCCAGGAATCAGGCGTTCACACGCTTGCCTTGGGCGGCGTGGGTTGGAGCAAGCTCTATCTCGATAACAATCTCCTGATCGATCACTCGCACGATTCCGATATGGGAAAGGCCCTTAACGAAGAGGTCAGGCTCAAAGGTGGCAAATCCTACCCCATCAAAGTGGAATATTACTGGAAAGGCAGCCCGCGCTGGCGCTCCGTGATGCTCGGTCACCAGCCCCCGCAGCCGAAGGACACCATCGCCGAAGCTGTAAAGCTGGCCAGGAATTCGGACGTGGTGGTACTGGTCGCGGGCCTGAACGGCGAATGGGAAACCGAAGGCGCCGACCGCGTCGATATGAAGCTGCCCGGCAGGCAGAACGAGTTGATCGAGCGCGTGGCCAAAGCCAACAAGAACACGATCGTCGTGTTGAATGTCGGCTCCGCCGTCGAAATGCCGTGGATCGACAAAGTTCCTGCCGTCCTGCAGATGTGGTATGACGGCCAGGAACAGGGCAATGCCCTCGCCGATATCCTTTTCGGTGACGAGACTCCTTCGGGCAAACTGCCGACCACCTTCCCCGTCCGTCTGGAGGACAACCCCGCCTACACCAATTATCCCGGCGAGAATGGCAAGGTCCGCTATGGCGAGGGGATCTTCGTCGGCTATCGCTACTACGATAAGAAGAACCTGGCACCGCTCTTCCCATTTGGTCACGGGCTTATCCTACACCACGTTCAAATACAGCAATCTGCGCCTGAGTGCAAAATCCATTACGCCGTCTCAAACTCTCAAAGTGAAAGTGGATGTGACCAACACCGGCAAGGTCACGGGCAAGGAGGTCGTCCAGCTTTATGTCCGCGATGTCAAGTCCACGTTCGCCCGTCCGGAGAAGGAACTCAAAGCCTTCCAGAAAGGTGGAACTTAAGCCCGGCCAGACGAAGACCATCACATTTACGCTCGACCGTGAGGCCTTCTGGTATTTCGATGCCGTGAAAAATGCCTGGGCCACGGAACCAGGCGAATTTGAGATCCTGGTCGGTGCATCCAGCCGCGATATTCGCCTGAACGATATGGTCACCCTCGCTCCTGAACCGCGCGGCCTCACGCTTCCATACCGGCCTCACCATCCAGACTCTGCTGGACCATCCAGAAAGCCGCGCTGTTGTGACCAAATATGCCGGCGGCTTCCTGCTCATGGAGGACATGAGAATGGCAATGGATATGACCCTCGAGCAGGTTGTCAGCCAACCATCCCAACCATATTTCACCGGAAACGCTCGCGAAGATTGAGAAGGAATCTGGCGGGAATCAAATAAATTATTACCCCGGCGTAGGGATGGGCAGCTGCCCATCCCTACGCCAGGGTGGATCGGAATCATTATGAAATTCGGTTATTTCGACGACGCCCAACGTGAATATGTAATCACCCGGCCCGACACCCCCCTGCCCTGGATCAATTACCTCGGCTGTGAAGAATACTTCGGCCTGATCTCGAACACCGCCGGCGGCTATTCCTTTTACAAGGATGCCCGCCTGCGCCGCCTGACGCGCTATCGCTACAACAATTCCCCGCTCGACATGGGCGGACGCTATATTTACCTGCGCGATAACAATACAGGCAAATACTGGTCTCCTTCCTGGATGCCCACCCGCACAAAGCTGGATGAATACGAATGCCGCCATGGGCAGGGCTACACCATCATCACTTCAAAAGTTGAACGGGATCAAATCCTCGACCCGCTATTTTGTCCCGCTCGGCGAATCGCTCGAAATCTGGCAGGTGACCCTGACCAACGAGAGCGGATCTGGACGCGGACCTGAGCCTGTTCTCCGCCATCGAGTTCTGCCTGTGGGACGCCAACGACGACGCCACCAACTTCCAGCGCAACTACTCCATCGGCCAGATGGAAATCGTGGACGAGGTGATCTATCACAAGACGGAATACCGTGAGCGCCGCGATCACTTTGCCTACTTCGCCTGCTCCGAACCGCTCGCAGGCTTTGATACCCAGCGCGAAACCTTCCTGGGCGCCTATCGCGGCTGGGATGAGCCTGCTGTGGTCGAAACCGGCATCTCCTGCAATTCGATCGCTCATGGATGGCAGCCCATCGGCTCGCAGCATGTCAAAGTCCATCTAAAGGCCGGCGAACAAAAGCAGATTATCTTCATTCTGGGTTATCAGGAAAATCCAAAGGATGACAAGTTCGACCCGCCCGGCTCGCAGATCATCAACAAGAAGTCTGCCAGGAAGGCGCTTGAGAAATATCTGCAGCCTGCCAATGCAGAGCAAGCCTTCGATGAACTGCGCGAGTACTGGACATTACTGCTGGGTAAATTGCAGGTATCCACACCCGATGAGCACACCAATCGCATGGTCAACATCTGGAACGCGTATCAGTGCATGATCACGTTCAACATGAGCCGCTCCGCCTCCTACTTTGAGAGCGGCATCGGGCGCGGCATGGGCTTCCGCGATTCAAACCAGGACCTGCTTGGCTTCGTGCACATGATCCCTGAGCGCGCCCGCGAGCGAATCCTTGACCTGTCCGCCACGCAGCTCAAGAACGGCGGCGCCTTTCACCAATACCAGCCGCTGACCAAACGCGGCAACAACGATGTTGGCTCCGGCTTCAACGACGATCCGCTCTGGCTGGTGCTTGGCGTTTCCGCCTACATCAAGGAGACCGGCGACTGGTCCATCCTGGATGAGCTCGTCCAGTACGAGAACGAGCCCGGGACGGAGAGTCCGCTCTACGAGCATCTCCAGCGCTCCATGCAGTACACCCTCGACCGGCCTGGGCCCAACAACCTTCCCCTGATCGGCCGCGCCGATTGGAATGACTGCCTGAACCTGAACTGCTTCTCCGATACCCCCGGGCAATCCTTCCAGACCACCACCAGCAAGGATGGCAAGACGGCGGAAAGCGTCTTCATTGCCGGGTTGTTCGTGCTGGCATGCAGAGAAATGATTGGACTGGCGGATCACTATGTCGAACTTCGCGATTCGAAAGTCGCTTCGACCTTTGATGTTCGACCTTCGGACTTTTACTCCAATGCTGCTGCTGAAATGGAACAGACCGTCTGGGCAGCCGGCTGGGACGGCGAGTGGTTCCGCCGCGCCTATGATGACTTTGGTCATGTGCTGGGCTCGAAGGAAAACGCCGAAGGACAGATCTTCATCGAGCCGCAGGGCATCTGTGTCATGGCAGGGCTTGGTGTGGACGCCGCACCAAGCAGCGGCAGTGGCAACGCTATAAAGGCACTCGATTCTGTAAGCAGGCATCTCGCCACCCCGCATGGGATCGTGCTGCAGCAGCCTGCATTCAGCCAGTATTACCTGCACCTGGGGGAGATCTCCTCCTACCCTCCTGGCTACAAGGAGAATGCCGGCATCTTCTGCCATACCAATCCGTGGATCATGATCGCAGAATTCGTTGTCGGGCGCGGGGACCAGGCGTTCGATTATTACCAGCGCATCAACCCCTCGGCGCGCGAAGAGATCAGCGAGCTGCACAAGTGCGAGCCATATGTCTATGCCCAGATGATCGCCGGCAAGGACGCCGCCACCCACGGGGAAGCCAAGAACTCCTGGCTGACCGGCACCGCGGCCTGGAACTATGTGGCCATTACCCAGTCGATTCTGGGAATCCGCCCCACCTTGGATGGACTGGAAGTCAGGCCGGTCCTCCCGTCAGCGTGGAGCGGCTTTGAAGCGGTTCGCAGCTATCGGGAAGTCCGCTACGAGATTTCCGTCAAACGAGAAGGGACCGGGAATACGGTCTCGCTGGAAGTGGACGGAACATCCATACCCGGGACGATCATCCCCTTGCCTGAACCAGAGACCAGAACTGTAAAGGTTATAGCCGTTCTTCGATAAACGATTTTAGGAATTTCATAAAATCAACACTGCCGTTTACACTGCAATCCAAGGAATTTGGTTTGCGGTCGAAAACTGAATACATAATAGTCTTGCGAAGGTTGCGTAAATCCATGCTTGCATACGAAACCTTCGCAAGGCTTCCGAAAAGGGAGAAAACCATGAACTATGGCTACTTCGATGACCTCAACCGTGAATATGTGATCACCAACCCGCGCACGCCAGCGAAGTGGATCAACTACATCGGCACGCTGCAATTTGGCGGCTTTGTCGACCATACCGGCGGCGCGCTGATCTGCAAAAATGACCCAACCTTCAACCGCATCACGAAATACATTCAGCAGATGCCATCCTCCGATTTCAAGGGCGAAACGCTCTACCTAGATTCCCCTCTCCCATTCCGAGAGAGGGGTTAGGGGTGAGGGCAGTTATCAGGTATTCTCCCCCTTCTTTGTCCCCACCCTCGACCCCTATGACTAAATACGAATGCCGCGTCGGCCTTGGCTACACGCGAATCATCAGCGAGATGCACGGTCTGCGCACCGAAGTCACGATCTTTGTCCCGACTGGCGATCGCGTTGAAGTGCGTGATATTCACGTGACCAATATTGGCAGCCAGCCGCTGGAAGTCGACGCGATCCCCGTTCTGGAATACACCCATCCCGACGCGCTCAAGCAGTTCACCAATGCCGACTGGATCCCGCAGACCATGCAGTCCAAAGCAGTAAAGGATGGGGAATACACCATCCTCGTCCAGTACCCGTTCATGTTCCGCGATACCAAAGTCAATTACTTTACCTCCAATCTGCCTGCCTCCTCCTTTGAAACCGATCGCAAAAAGTTCCTTGGCGAAAACGAGTATGGCACCTGGGCCAGCCCGCTGAGCCTGCAGGAGGCGGAGCTCTGCAACACCCAGGCATTGCGCGGCGATAACATTGCCGCGCTCCTGCATCATCTGGGCACACTCCAGCCCGGCGAAACAAAACGGCTCATCACCCAGCTCGGTCAGGAAGCAAAGACTCGAGGATGCAAAATCGGAGCATCGACACGTTTCGCAGATCCACAATCTGTGGAGAATGCACTCGAGGAGCATGAAAAATTTCTGGGATTCCTATCTGGATGTCCTGCAGGTCAGCACGCCCGATGCTGCCTTTGACAGCACGGTCAACATTCACAACCCGCACCAGTGTCACACCACCCGCCAGTGGTCGCGTTATCTTTCCTACTACCAGCTTGGTCTGGGAGCGCGCGGCATCGGCATGCGCGATTCATCGCAGGATATTCTCGGCGTGATGGCGAACAATCCGCAGGACGCAAGGGACTTCCTGAAAACGCTTCTTTCCTTCCAAAAGCAAAATGGTTCGGCGCTGCACCAGTTCAACCCGCTCACTCTGGAGGGCAACGAGGGCGACTCGCTCGAGCGGGAGGATCGCCCCCATTATTACAGCGACGACCATCTGTGGAGCATTCTCTGTGTGACGGCCTACATCAAGGAAACAGGTGACACTGCATTCCTGGACGAGGGAATTCCCTTTTATGAAAAGGATCAGGATGGCAAACCGGTTCAATCCGGATCCGTGCTGGATCATGTTAAACGCGCCTTGAACTTCACCCGGACAGACACCGGCAGGCACGGTCTTCCCCTGCTGGGCTTTGCCGACTGGAACGATACAATTAATCTCCCCACCGGGGCCGAGTCGCTTTTTACCGCCAATCTCTACGGCTGGGCATTGCGGGAATTCATCGCACTGCTCGATTACCTTGGCCAACCTGCAGATGAATACCGCGCGGCATACGACGAGATGAAAGCGTGCTTTGAACAACACGGCTGGGACGGCAAATGGTATGTCCGTTACTTCGATGACCAGGGACATCCACTGGGTTCCAGTAAAAACACCTATGGACAGATCCATCTCAATGGGCAGTCCTGGCCGGTGATCTCAGGGTTTGCCTCCCCGGAGCATGCCCGGCAAGCCATGCAGTCAGTGTATGAAAAGCTGAATACAAAATATGGCATCAAATTATCCGCTCCAGGGTTTAATGGCTTTGATCCAAAATACGGTGGCGTCACCACCTATCCGCCAGGAGCCAAGGAAAATGGGGGCATTTTCCTGCACCCAAATCCGTGGGCAATGATCGCAGAAACCATCCTGGGCAACGGCGACCGGGCCTACGAGTATTATTCCCAGATCAACCCTGCAGGCAAGAACGAAGACATCGATCTGTATGAGATCGAGCCGTATGTCTACGCTCAAAATATCCTGGGCGATGAGCATCCACAGTTTGGCCTTGGACGCAACTCCTGGCTCTCCGGCACGGCCTCCTGGTGCTACCAGGCAGCCACCCAATGGATCCTCGGGATCCGCGCCGAATATGATGGCCTGCGCATTGACCCGTGCATCCCGTCCAAATGGGATGGCTTCAAAGTGACGCGCAAGTATCGTGGCGTTACGTATCACATCACTGTCGCAAATCCCAGGCACATCTGCAAAGGCGTGGAGAAAGTTTCGGTTAACGGCAGACCGATCAAGGGAGTCTGATCCGGGCGGACGAAGAACAGAGCAATGTCTATGTTGAAGTTGAGATGGGATGATCAATGATAGACCAATTCAACATCCATAATGATTGGATCCTGATCCATGGCCGTCCCGATCAGGATGTATTCAAAATCGGCAATTACAACCCGTTCGGCTGGATTGCGTACCGCTGGAAAATAGTCCTCTTCATCAAGCGTTTCACCGATCTGTGAACCGCTATCCAGACATGGGTTGCAACGTAGAGTCCTATGTCATAAGATTCCAGTGTGGAGCTTGAGACACTTGGTGTCCTCACAACCCTGAAACCCCAGGATACGATCCTATATGAGGAAACCTGGGAAGTAAACATCGGTGATTATCCTCTCACCCTCGAAACCGCAAACAAAATCAGCAGGCAAATTGGCTGAAATTTATTGAATGGAGCATGGCATGGCAGACAAAATCCACTTTCCTGAAAATTTTATCTGGGGTGCGGCGACCGCTTCCTACCAGATCGAAGGCGCCTGGAACAGGCACGGCAAGGGAAAATCGACCTGGGACCGGTTCACACATACCCCAGGAAAAATCCGGAACAACGATACCGGGGATATGGCAGACGATCATTATCGCCTGTGGAAAAAAGATATCGGCCTGATGAAGAAGTTGGGGCTGAAGGCTTACCGCTTTTCCATTTCCTGGCCGCGGATTCTGCCGACCGGGCGCGGCAAGGTCAATCAAAAGGGAGTGGACTTCTATAGCAGGCTGGTGGATGGTCTCCTGGATGCAAACATTATTCCGTTCGTCACGCTCGATCATTGGGATCTTCCCCAGGTGCTCGAGGACGAGGGCGGCTGGCCGGTTCGTTCCACAGCTGACGCTTTTGTCGAATATACCGATGCGATTCACCCGCGCCCTTGGCGACCGTGTCAAGAACTGGATCACACACAACGAGCCCGCCGTGGTTGCCTGGATGGGCTATGGCACCGGAATCCATGCACCTGGCTTAAAGGATTACAAGCTCGCTATCCCTGCTTCGCACCATCTGCTCCTCTCCCATGGACAAGCTGTCCCGGTCATTCGCAGCAACAGCCCGGATGCAGAAGTCGGAATCACGCTCAACATAAGCTGGGGCATGGCCGCCTCCAACAGCCGCGCCGACCTGGACGCGGTCCGCTCCACCGATGGGGAATGGTTCCGCTGGTTCGCGGATCCCGTCTTTGGCCGCGGCTACCCATCCGACAAGATCGCCGATTACACCAAAATGGGCGCGCTTCCCAACGGCATGGACTTCATCCAGCCCGGAGATATGGATATCATCGCCATGCCAATCGATTTTATCGGGTTGAATTATTATTCCCGGCATGTCCACCGGGCGAACGTCCCGGACAACGATCCTCAAATTGTCAATGAACAGCCCAAAACTCCCGAACACTGGACCGAGATGGGCTGGGAGAACTATCCCGATGGCCTGACCGGCATCCTGGGAAGAGTCTATTTCAACTACCAGCCGCGCAAGATATACATCACCGAAAATGGCGCCAGCTACTCCACCCCGCCCGATGAAAAAGGAAACGTCTCGGATGAACAGCGCACACACTATCTGCGCACCCACTTCGTCGCCATGCACCGCGCCATTCAGGCCGGCGTACCCCTGGCTGGCTACTTCCTCTGGTCCCTGCTGGACAACTTCGAATGGTCCTGGGGCTACCTGCAGCGCTTCGGCATCATCTGGGTGGACTATGAAACACAAAAGAGACATGTCAAGGATAGCGGTAAGTGGTATAGAAATGTGATCAGGAAGAATGGATTGTAGAAAACAAGAGAGTGACCTCTTTAGATCATTCTCTTGTTATTTTCGACTACCTGCTTGTTGATGTAGTAGCAGGTCTCGAATTCTAGAACATTAGAACGGCAAATAAGAGATCCACAGCCACTCAGCAACGCACAGACCCCCAGGGATGGCTGGTCCAACTAGAGTAACCGTGTAAAAACTGATACGCGGCCGCGCATTTCATTTGGAATAGACAGTAAAAGTGATCCCAACAATAAGCAGGAGAACCAGTCCCAGATCAAAGGATGGATTGGTTCTCCTGTCATAAGGGAATATGCTGTGACTTTTCTCACACTTTCATGTGGTTATTTCCGCGGCTCACTTATTTCAACGGTCCAAGACTGATTGGTCTGTGGCATGGAAACTTGAATAAGATCAATCCGATCGTAGTAATTATTAATCAGGGTATGACCCGCAAATGGGGAAAACCCTTGATCGAATGTAATCATAACATGGTCATATTTTTGATTTAGGACCCTGCTTCTGACCAATCTCAGGTAGTTAATTCCCTGCTGTTTTACTGCTTCGTAATCAGGAGTGAAGGGATTGGAACGATAAGGCAGGGTATTGAAATAATACTCGCTCTGGCCCGAATCCACCGGCAGCATGCCGAGACGTATCATTTCAGAAACCAAAACCGGGGAATTTAAGACTTGATTGGAAGCGCGGAGATATTGGTACAGTTTTTCCCACTCTTTTTCCTGTGACGGGGACAGCTTATTGGGGTAAAGAACGTAAAAACAAATCAAATAAAGATTGAGCAATATTAATGGCACCGCTATGACAGGGTACTTGTAAAAAACATTCCTGGATTGGAATGCCAGCAGCACCAGCGCAGGTGTTATCAACTGGAAATAATAGGACATATAGGAACCAACATGTTTACCCAGCCAAAATATCACAATCGCCGATGCACAGAGAAAATAAAATCCAAAATAGTTCATTGAGAGATTAAACAGGGGCCGGTCAGGATGGGAAATATCCAACCAGTCTTGTTTTTCCAGGGATCCAGATTGATCCGAGAGCCGATGATGTGTTTTTTGAGCGATCAGCCAAAATGGAAATAATGAGAACCAAGAAAATGGGTAGATAAATCGCAACAAATCGTAGGGACTGTGTCAACATATGCGAAACAAGCAAGCTGGCGTTACCGGCATTGTTAAGGATGACATCCAGGAAATAACACTCCAGGAATACGTTAATTCCATAAAGAATAAGAAGCAGGGCTCCAGAAACCCCTGCCGCATAGATCACCCCTTTCTTTTTGGAAACAAACAGAAAAATATAGGCACCAACCACACCCACAGCTAAAAGAAAATAAGGCTTTGCCAGAAATGCAAGAATACCCGCTGCCCCACTGATAATTAAAGCAGGAGTATCAAATTTACGATAAAAGGGTAACAGGATCGCGAGAAGGAAAAAAAACTCACCCAGGCCATCTGGATGAGATAATGGGATGCCACTGAATAACAGGCTCGCCATAACAATTGTTCCGCCCGCTACTGCAAATGGCCAAGTAACCTTGAGCGTAAGCAAGGTCAGAACAATTAATATACAGGAGGCGAAAATGAACAGAATTGAGATTGCGCGATGGACAGCCAGTGTATTTCCAAACAAAATCGCAAAAGGCAGGACTACCAGGTTATAAAGAAACCCATAATTATTGGTCATTAACGGATGATTTGCCAACGTGAAGGGATTATTGCCGTGAATCAAAAAGTCCGTCATCAAGAGAATTGATCCCTCGCGATACTCTGCGGGATATGGCGTGGAAATAATCGTCCAGGAGTAATCAGCCAGCCAGGGAATAAAAAATGCCAAACCCAGAACCAATACTAGAATCGAAAAATTCCTGGCAGTAGAGGATGTCATTAAATGGTAAGTAGAAATAGTTGAGGAACGGAGTGTCCTCATAAAGATCTCTCACCGACAAAAGGATTATTTCTTTTCTCTCCACCAACGGTTGTTTCGGGACCGTGCCCCGATAATAAACGCGTATTGTCAGGCAGAGTGAAGACCTGTTCCTTGATACTCTTCACCAGCTGCTCCCAGCTTCCACCGGGGAAATCAGTACGGCCGACGGAGCCGGCGAAGATCAGGTCGCCGCAGAAACAGACGCCCGCTGAGGAAACGTACAGGATGCAGTGACCGGTTGTATGTCCCGGCGTGAAGCGGACTTCAAACTCCACATTCCCCAGTCTCAGGATCTGTCCATGATAAAAATCGATCGTCGGTTCGGGGCCGGGGTCAATGTCAAAACCGAACATCGCTCCGCCTCCGCCCGCCCGCCAGAGAACGTGGTCGTTTGGATGAAGAGCAACGAGCGGCAACGGATTTAATGCGTCGGCAATGGCGCCCGCGCCACCGATATGATCGAAGTGGGCGTGGGTGTACCAGAGATGGGCAATGCGCCAATTGCGCTTTTGGGCAGCTTCAAGGATGATCTGACCGTCCCAGGCGGGATCGATCACTGCAGCATCTCCGGTGTCTGAATCTGCAACAAGATAGGCATTCGTTTGGGCAGGTCCCAGTGTGAAGGAAACAATCTCAAGCATGGCTGACCTTTCGTGGAGAGAATCGATAACTGATGAGAATGGAGATACTGATTAAAATAATCGAAAGCGGATAAACGATGATGGGATCAATATCGAACAGAATACCTGCCAGAGGTGGGGTCAGAATAAGGATAATTGATGCAATGGTCTCAATAACGCCGTAGGTAAAGCCCATCTGCGAATCATGCACCAGATCGCGCGCCTGCGCCAGTGCCATCGGGCGGCTGGCACGGAACCCGCCCAACAGGAAATATCCCAGTGCAAAAACCGGGAGGCTTTCACCCTTCCAGATGCATACGGAGAACAGGATTACCAGCATCTGGGCGAGGAGAAATCCACGGCGCGGCGCGGCACGGCTCAGGAAGATGGCCATCAGGGAATTTCCCAGCGCACCGGCTGTAAAAATAATTCCTGTTTCACTTAAGGAGAGGCCGCGCACATTCGTCAGGAAGTTGGGTGTGAGCGGCTGGGCAAGGTACATGGCAAAGATCGAGAACCCAATTACGGCAAATAAGATGACCAACTCCCTGTTGTGATGGAGATGAGGCGGAGGATTGGCAGGATCGTGGTGATCCAATGGCTGGTTCTCTATGAAAAACATGCAAATATTCGAAAGCAGGAAAACAACAGAAGCCACAAGGAAGCTCATCCGCATGCCGTAATGGTCGCCGATCCAGCCGCCTGTAACCGGCCCGAGAACCATGCCCAAGCCAAATGTGGCAGTCGACAACGAAAGAATTGTACCCACTGCCAATTTGCCGCGCGCCGCAGTCATATAACTGCTCAAAGGAGAGGAGACAAATGCGGTCAGCCCATATCCAAATAATCCAATCAAAAATAATGGCAGGGACAGTGCGATTCCCATAACCAGGGTCGAGACCAGGCCGAGTACCCAGGCGGTGATGAGTAAAGGCTTACGACCGATACTGTCAGCCAGTCTGCCCGCGGGGATGTGCGTAATTGCCATCGAGAATCCGAATGCGCCAAGGACAAAACCGATCTGGGTTTCGTTCAGTAGGAACTGACGGTTGTAGGTAGATCGGGACAAAATTAAAGAACATCCCCTCGCCAAATCCCCAGAGCAGCAAAGCAACAGCAACGAAAGAAATATTACGATTTAATCCGGCCCTGTGACGATTCAATTCTTTGGATGAAGCCTAGCGTGTGCTCAAATACCTGCTGGCGTGCGGCGTCGCGCGTGATCACGTGACCTGATCCGGTGACATATAATTTTGTCTTATCCAATGCATTAACAAGGTCTGCAAAAATCAGCTCCATGTTCCCAGGCAGGACATAATCATCATCCCTGGAATGGATCAGCAAAACAGGCACACGCAGTTGCGGCAGAGCGAGGCGCATTTCACCAAGAAGCGTATTCAGTTGACCGATGGAGCGGACAGGATTTTGAGGATAGGAAATATGATCCTTCCACGCCTCCTTATCAAACCAGCCTGCTCCAGGGGTACTGTCGCCTTTGGGCATGTACGAGATGGTTTTGGCGATCAAATCAATATGCCGCAATCGAGGGTCATCGGGGAGCTTATAAGGTGTGGACATCGCCACCACACCCATCACATCGAGCCGCGTGGACATCAGCAGCGAAAGTACTCCACCCATGGAAAGGCCAACCAGGATGATCCGGTCAGATAAACCGCGGAGGAGATGAAAGCCATCTTCTACAGAGGCCATCCAGTCGGTCCGATTGGAGCGGATCATGTCTTCAGGCTGGGTTGCATGCCCCGTGAGCCGAACCCCGAGGCAGGTATATCCATGGCCGTTTAAAAACTCACCCATCCAGCGCATTTCCTTGGGTGTTCCTGTAAAGCCGTGTATCAGGAGGCA
This sequence comes from uncultured Chloroflexia bacterium, assembly GCA_963750005.1. Taxonomy (GTDB): domain Bacteria; phylum Chloroflexota; class Anaerolineae; order Anaerolineales; family Villigracilaceae; genus Defluviilinea. The sequence continues at coordinate 22,052 of CAVVPC010000003.1, read as the reverse complement.
GGCAGGTTTGGTGGTGTCCCCCATCAGGAGGAATGGTTCGGCAGTGGGAATGATCTGAGGCATGTGTGAAATTATAGACTACAGAGTGCCGCAAAATTATAAGACTTTATCTTTGATAGTTTTGAGGTTGGAAATTTCATGCAGAATGTTGAATTAATTATTGTTGATCAGCGGTATTTGCGCATCCAGGCGGGACGCAGGCTCGCAACCCGTTTAAAAGCAGGACAGTCCTCGTCATGCGCTCCCGCCAAATATCCCGTGGACGTCAGGAACTCGTTGACAATCTCTCCCCCAGTAAAAACAAAGGTCCCCTTGAACAACTTCACCCAGTGCTCCAATGTTTGCGGGTGATGCCTATCCAACCATCCTTTGAAGGATCCATACTCACTGCGCAGCACCTGGATGCGCCGGGCATTTTCAATAGCTGCGTTTACTTTCAAACGATTTCTTATTATGCCCGCGTCGGTCAGTAAGCGAGTCCGGTCTGTTTCGCCATATGATGCAACAGCATCAATGTCAAATCGACTATACGCGAAACGAAAGTTGTCAGCTTTTTTTAGGATCGTTATCCACGACAGCCCAGCCTGGTTGATTTCCAAGATCAAACGCTCAAAAAGCAAATGATCGTCTTGCAGAGGAAAACCATACTCGGTATCGTGATAAACCTTATTAAGGTATCCTCCGGGTGAGAGTTGCAGTAGTCACAGTAGTTAGTCATTTTGATATTTTACTATTCTCCTTGAAATAACTGACTCCCAGGACGCACCAACCATCAACATGTTATGGACAAAAAGCCATACACTTAATGCGGACGTGCTCATTTCTCAGGCAGGCAGCGCAAAATAGATCAAATTTCAGTTGGTCAGTCTTGACGCTAATAGATATCAGATTTAGAATATAGACGTCTATACACCGTCAAACAGTCATCTAATGGGTATTTTGCTATAAGATAGCTTTCCACTTGGAAGCAATCTATTATTTTTGAGAAAATAAACAAAATATGGCTGTCTTCATCAAACCTGATCGTGTTCCCCTTTACGTTCAGATACGTAAATCCCTGCAAGATGATATTGCAAACAATATTTTAGTCCCCGGACAGAAGATACCTTCTGAGGATGAACTGGCTGCGCGCTTTGGCGTCAGCCGGATGACAGTGCGTCAGGGTATTTCCGACTTGATCGATGAGGGATTATTGTATCGCCGCCATGGTATCGGCACTTTCGTAGCCCGGCGGCATATCGAGCGGGATCATACCCGTCTTCAAAGTTTTGTAGAGAATGCCAGGGAGGAAGGTCTTGAAATCAATATCCAGGTATTGATTGCAGACATCCTTCCTGCAAAACTTAAAGTAGCCCGTTCATTATCCATTTCAGAGGGGGATTTGGTCATACGAGTGAAGACCCTGCGAAAAGTTGAAAATCTACCGATCACCGTCCACGATGCTTATGTACCTCATAGTATGTTTCCTCAACTGCTGGCCGAGGACCTGGAAGCTCAACACTTGTGGGTTATTTATGAATTATGTGGACTAAGGGTAAAACGAGCAGTCCAACGTGTGGAGGCGCGTGAGGCGGATGAAGATATCGCAAGACTACTGGAAATGGATGAAGGACTTCCAATCCTATACAAAGAGCGCATTGTGTACCTGGATGACGGGACACCAGTCGAATTCACATATTGCTATAACCGGGGAGATCGGTATACCTTAACGATCGGCCTCAATCGCTAAACGCATCGAACAACACGTCCATCCGCGCACAATGGAAAAAGGAAAGTAAAAAATCACAAATATGTAGCTGACAATATACGCCATCTGATTATCTCTGGTTATTCTATTAGGGCCGGATGTTTCGGCAGAAAGGAATCTCATATGCCCATCGTTCCGTTCAAGGAAATTATGGCGGATGCATTCAATCAGCGGTATGGAGTTGGGGCGTTCAATATTGTAAATGACCTTACTCTCGAAGCGGTACTCCAGGCGGCAGAAGCAGGCAGGTCACCGGTTATCGTGCAGACTTCTGTGAAAACGGTCAAGATCCATCGGCATTGATGTTTTGTATACCATGTGGATTGAGATGACTCGCAAGATTACGGTTCCCGTTTGTATCCATCTGGATCACTGCCCAGACAGGGCCGTGATCAGCGCCTGTCTGAAAAGAGGTTGGGGATCTGTGTTGTTCGACGCATCTTCGATGTCCGTGGAAGAAAATCGCCGGCAGACCATCGAGGTTGTCGCTGAGGCGAAACCCTTTGGAGCAGGCGTGGAAGGCGAAATCGAAGGGATCAAAGGCGTGGAGGATGGGGTTGGTTCGGATCTGGAGTCGGAACGCAAGACACTGGAAGTCTCGCTGGATTTCATTCGCGCAACCGGAATAGACTGCTTTGCTCCCGCCATTGGTAACGCCCATGGCGTTTATCAGGTAACTCCCAAGCTGGATAACGAGCGGGTGACCAACATCGTCAGTGCTCAACCCATCCCCATTGCCCTGCATGGCGGCACGGGGCTGACAAACGACCAGTTCAAAGATCTGATCGCCCGCGGCTGCGCCAAGGTGAACATCTCCACTGCATTGAAAATTAAATACATGCAATCGAACCTGGCTTTCCTGCGGGAAGCAGAGGCCAAGAACAAATGGGATCCCCCGTCCCTGTTTAAACACGTTAACCAGGCAGTGAAAGAAATGGTAAGCTGGGTATCTTCAGATTTTCGGCTCTGTGGGGAAAGCAGGACGAAAGCCTTAATTTTCGACTGCAGGGTCCAATGAAGGTTGGTGGCAAATCGCAGTAGAGCCAAGCGGGTGAATTTATGACTCTACAGGACCTGGAAGCCTGTCTCGAAAGTTAATAAAACATGGAGGATGCGAATGAGTAAAGATGCTGAATTTGTAGTGCAAACCATTGCCAAATCGGTTCTCGAAAACGAGCAATACTTCAGCGAGCTGGATGGGGTCGTCGGTGACGGCGATTTTGGCTATTCGATCGCCCGCGGATTTGAGAAGGTGCTGCAGGAATGGGATAACCTGGATCATAGCCTACCGGGAAATTTCCTGAAAAAGATTGCCTCGGTAATTATGGGCTCTGTCGGCGGCGTCTCGGGCTCCATTTGGGGCACTTCGTTCCTGCGTGCCGGTGGCGTCTCTGGGGACGAAAACAAAAGAGGAAATTGAATGGACCGACGTGATCGCCATGTTCAGAGCGGCGATCGAAGGAATAAAAATTCGCGGCAAGACCGACCTGGGAGATAAGACCTTGCTGGATGCATTGGTTCCGGCTGTCGATCGATTGGAAAAAGCTTTCAATGAGGGGAAGGATACCGCAACGGCACTTGGAAGAAGCGGCTGTGGTCGCCAGGGAAAGTGCCGAAGCCACCCGGCCCATGATCGCCAAGAAAGGTCGAGCTGCTTATACGGGTGAGCGCAGCATTGGAACGTTGGATGCCGGTGCCGTTGCGATGGCTGTCTTGTTCGAAGCCGTCAGCAAGGCCTGGAAAGAATAATTTTCCACCATTAGTTTCAAAAGGAGATACCGCATGAAGAAGTTCGTCAACGACCCGAACAATTTTGTACCGGAAATGTTGAAAGGGATTGCCCTGGCGAATCCCAAGACGCTGAAATATATCCCCGCATACAACCTGATCATGCGAGCCGATATCCCCATTCAAGATAAAGTGTCCATCATGCAGGGATCAGGATCCGGGCATGAGCCTGCGCATGTCATGGCAGTTGGCAAGGGGATGCTGGATGCCGCCTGCCCCGGTAACGTATTCGCAGCTCCTCCCGCCGATTTCGTTTACCAGACCACCAAGCTGGTTGCCTCGAAAAAGGGTGTCCTGCACCTTTTGAATAACTACACCGGCGACACCATGTCCTTTGAGACCGGCCGCGAAATGGCCGAGGCGGACGGTATCGAAGTGCGAACGGTGACCATCAACGACGATGTCGCTGTCAAAGATTCCACCTGGACAGTCGGCAGGCGCGGTGTGGCAGGGAACTTCTTTGTGATGAAAGCCGTTGGCGCCGCGGCGGAACGAGGTGCAGCCTGGAAGAGCTGGAATCGCTCGGCAACCGGGTCGTGGCAGTCACCCGCACCATGGGGATGGCTTTGACAGGCTGCACCCCACCGGCCAAAGGTACGCCAATCTTTACACTGGCTGAAGATGAAATGGAAATGGGGATCGGCATCCATGGGGAGCCAGGGCGCAAGCGCGTTAAGATGGCCCCGGCCAATGCGATCGTCGATGAAATGTTGGAGGCCGTAGCCAGTGATCTGCCTTACAAAGCGGGTGACGATGTGGCATTGATGATCAACGGCATGGGCGGCACGCCGATCTCTGAGCTTTACCTGCTCTATGGCTATGCCCATGAACAGGTTGAGAAGCGTGGCATGAAGATCAAGCGCAACTATGTAGGCGAGTATTGTACATCGCTGGAAATGGCTGGCTTACTCGCTGACCCTGGTCAAGCTGGATCCTGAGTTGGAAGATCTGCTGGCTGCTCCGGCAGAAATTGCTATCCGCGTATTCTAGAGGCGGTGTTTCATTTCAATTGAATTGTCCCGCAGGTTGCGATCAGGCTGCAAAGTTTCCCTCCGCAATCCTGCGGGACGATGTTTATGACTTCAACTGGAATGTATCCAAATCAACACACTGCGGAACCCAACTCCACCATCCTTTATGAGTGCTGTCAGTACAGATTCTCCATGGCGTCTACAAGTTCCAAACCATTATTTGCCGCATCAGTCAGACTCGCAGTATTTTTTGCTTTTAATGCCGTGTCTTGAAGCGCGAGAATATTAGCGAATTGCTCAGCTACACTCTGGCCATCATGCGCCAGAATTGAAGGCTTAACTTTCTCCCATACAATATTGATTTTCGTTAAAGTGTCGGTAGCAGCGCTAAAATTCTGATTTGCCATATCAAGAATAAGTTGCCGTTCCAACACATCAAGCCGTCCAATATCGGTTGGGATAACAGGATTGTATAAGTCAAACATATCAACGACTGCGGCACTTAAATCATTTGCGGATTGCATCGTGCCATTTTTGTCTTGTGAGGTTGCGGCAGTTTTTAGGCTTGAAAGCCCCTGTGAAAAATTATTCTGCACAGTCTGATTTGCGCCATCTTTTATAGCCTGCGGCTGATAGGTTATCCACGCCTTTTCGATAATTGAAATATCGGCATTTACCCTTGGCCATTCAGAGTTAGGTACAACATCAATAATATCTTCAGCCTGTCCTTCAAGGGTTACTAAACTTTCAGGTACCACCCCATTTTTTACTGTTGGAACCGTTGTTTGTGCAGGCGGGTTACCACAAGCGGGCAATAGAAAGGTCATAACAAGTAGCACAAAAACAATATTGCGAAACCGTGCAATCATAGATTATTTTCCCTTTGAATAGTCTTGATTTTGGACGAAGCAGCCTCAATGGCGTATGTTACCGGCTGGTGGGCGGGTTAGCCAGAATCCATTTACAAGATTTGAGAATGTGAAGGCAAATAAGGAGCGAACTTCGAATATTTTTCCACTCGGTAAATAATTTTAGTATACACTTCCTTCAAAGAAACTTCAATCTTAGGAATATTTTCACAAATAGTATTTTATTCTGTTTTAGAACCTATGAGACAAAGTTGGGTAAAAAAACCAGGGTGGGAATCCGGCCTCCTTCTGGCTGCAAGGGATCTTGTGTAGCCCCTCGTCCAGCAGCCAACTCGCTTTATCCCTCCTATTTTCATCATTTCGCCAACCGCCTATCTTACAGAAATGTAACCTTTTTGTTATTGACAATTTAGATAATATTCATATAATATTAACAATTCGTTTTTTTCAGAAGCAATGACCCAGAACGCTCTTATTGGTCGCTTGCGCCAACATCGTGCGGAGCATCTGGCGAGCTAATAGCGAAACCGGCAACAGGACTGGTTTTGCTATTATTTTTTTAAGGGCCGGTCCAACACACTTCGCAACCAGCATTGAATAGTACATCAAAATAAAATGCAACCAAGGAGTGGCAATTATGGTACCTGTCCATAGTTTTGTTTTCTCATTTGATGGAAAACATAATTATTATCTGACTGATCGGGAAATCATCATTGAGACAAACGGAAACCGGCATTTGCCTGCCGACTTTGTCTTTAAGATAACCCATGGGTGGTGACGCGTGCAAAATACGATCTCAAAATAAAACACCTTCAAAACCAAAATCTGTTTTAGAAATCACCGGGTCGCTCGGTCTTACCCACACAGAAATTTAATGGTGGAGTTAGCTAATCATTAAACTTTAAGACCAGGGCTCAGAGGAGGCAACAATCATGATACGTGGGATTGTCCGGTCAAGCATTCAGCTACATGACGCGATAATTTTCGTCGCCATATCAACCCTTCCCATGGCCCTGGCCGGCGGTGGGCTGAATGATTAGAACTCCAAAGCAAAGCCGAAGGAGTGAGCAGGTTTCGTGCGTTGCAATGTTTTTCTTAAGAATTTATTAGGAAATTTTCAAGAAATTCTATGGAGTGAAAAGGTATTATGTAGATACAACTAATCTACATTTAATTATTGAATATTCGTTTCCTCGATATTTATCAAGCCTGCTTCACAGGTAAAACTTTTTAAGATCATGAATAGGCCGGAATTTTTTATTGGTATCTTTTGGTCAAATGTAGTATTCGCTTGCCTTAACAGGATTCCTGCTGGCAGGCGTTTTTTTATTTGAGCAAAGCAGAATTGCCTGGCTCAGTTCATACCTGAAATGTCTTTATTGATAAGGAGAATCAAGCCATGATGAGATCAATTGTTCGTTTTAGCTTGCAGTTTCGATACCTGGTGATTGTTATCGCCGCAGCGGTGATTGTATTTGGCATCGTTCAACTGCGCGCTGCGCCGGTGGATGTTTTGCCTGAGTTCTCGCCACCCTATGTGGAAATTCAAACCGAAGCGCTCGGGCTTTCAGCGGAAGAAGTGGAACAATTGATTACCCTTGGGATGGAGCAGGACCTGCTCAACGGGGTGCCGTGGCTCCAGAGCATCCGCTCTGAATCACTTCCGGGGTTGTCATCGATTGTGCTTATCTTCGAACCAGGGACCGACCTCATTCGTGCACGGCAAATGGTGTCAGAGCGTCTTGCCCAGGCGTTTGCACTTGCCGCATGTCTCAAAACCGCCCACGATGCTCCAGCCGCTTTCCTCGACAAGTCGGGTCATGGTCATCGGGCTTTCCTCGAAAAAGCTGTCCCTGATCCAGATGTCGGTGCTTGCCCGTTGGACGATTGGTCCGCGCTTGATGGGTGTTCCCGGCGTGGCCAATGTTGCGATCTGGGGTCAGCGGGACCGGCAGTTGCAGGTGCAGGTTGATCCAAAGCGTCTGCAGGATCGCAAGGTTTCCCTGCTCCAGGTGCTCGAAACCACAGGAAATGCATTGTGGGTGTCATCCTTAAGCTTTTTGGAGGCGTCAACACCCGGTACCGGGGGCTTCATTGATACAAACAATCAACGACTGGGAATCCGGCACCTGTTGCCGATCGTATCGTCGGAGGGCCTGGCCCAGGTGCCGATCGAGGACACAGGAGTGCGCCTCGGCGACGTGGCTAACGTGGTGGAAGATCATCAACCGCTGATTGGGGATGCTCTTACCAACGAAGGTTCCAGCCTTCTGCTTGTCGTCCAGAAATTCCCGGGCGCCAACACACTGGATGTCACCCGCGGGGTGGAAGATGCTCTTGGAGAGTTACGCCCTGGCCTCACTGGTTTGAATATGGACTCGACCATTTTCCGACCGGCAGACTTTATCGAAATGGCGCTCAAAAATCTTGGAATGGTCATGCTGATCGGGTTTATTTTCATTGCGCTGGTGCTGGCCGCCTTTTTCTTTAATTGGCGCACGGTCCTGATCAGTCTGATCGTAATCCCGGTGTCGTTTTTGGCAGCTGGCCTTGTGCTCTCCCTGACCGGGGCAACTTTCAACATGATCGTTTTGACGGGATTTTTGATCGCCATCGCGGTTATTGTCGACGATGCGGTCATCGACGTCGAAAACATCGTTCAACGGCTGCGCCAGGCTCGCGAGGCAGGCAGCACCAAACCGACGGCCAGCATTATCCTTGAGGCGTCGCTTGAAATGCGCGGCGCTCTCACTTTTGCATTACTCATCCTTCTGCTGGCAGTCACACCAATTTTTTTCCTGGAGGGTGTGTCCGGCACATTCTTCCGGCCGCTGGCGATTTCCTACGGATTGGCAGTGCTGGCATCCATGCTGGTCGCGTTGACACTCACGCCGGCACTTTGCCTCCTCCTGCTGGCGAATAAGCCGGTCGGGCGCCGCGTTTCTCCGCTCGTGGTCCGGCTGCAGCATGCATATGAGACCGGGATGGCGCGCATCATCCAGCGTGGAAGCCTGGCATTCATCGTTGTAGGTATCCTCACGGTGGCTGGACTTGTGACTTTACCATTCCTTCAGCGGTCTATCCTACCCTCGTTCAAAGAGCGAAACCTTGTGATCCACTTGAAAGGTGCGCCCGGGACTTCACAGACAGAGATGAGCCGCATATCGGGCCGGGTCAGTCAGGAGCTGGAAACCATTCCAGGGGTACACAATGTCGGCGCCCATATCGGACGCGCTGTGATGTCGGATCAGGTTGTAAATGTCAGCTCCGCAGAGCTTATGGTCAGCATCGACCGTGCTGCAGATTATGATAAAACGGCGGCCGCCATCCAGAATGTGGTGGACGGTTATCCAGGGCTGTACCATGACGTGGAAACATATCTGAAGGAAAAAAGCAGCGAAGTGGCAGCGGAACCGAACGATACGCTCACCGTACGTGTCTATGGGGATACCGATAGTGCCCTGCGCGGTGCAGCCGAGGATGTAAAAAAGTCTATTACGGGAATCAAGGGTATCGTTGATTTGCAAATCAAGATCCCGGCCCAGCAGCCAACTCTGGAAATTGAGGTCGACCTGGCTGCGGCGCAAAAGTACGGCATCAAACCGGGCGATGTCCGCCGCGCGGCTGCAACCATGTTTTCGGGACTTCAGGTCGGCAGCCTGTTCGAAGAACAGAAGGTCTTCGACGTGGTGGTCTGGAGCATGCCCGAAAACCGCAATAGTCTGACCAACATGCGCAACCTGCTGATCGACACACCTGACGGCGGGCACGTACGTTTGGGGGATGTAGCCCATGTGCGCATTGCGTCGACACCGAGCGTCATACGCCATGAGGCCGTCAAGCGTTACTTTGACATCGTCGTCGATGTGCAGGGACGTGATCTCGCCGCTATTGCGGCAGATATCAATGAGCGCCTTCAGAAAGTCCCGTTCCCCCTCGAATATCATGCCGAAGTGCTCGGTGAGTACGCTGAGCAACAGGGTGCGCTGACGCGTCTGTTTACTTTTGGACTTGCCGTTGCGATCGGAATATTTCTGCTCCTCCAGGCGGCCTTCGGGAGCTGGCGGCTGGCACTCGTGGCCATCCTGACCCTGCCCATGGCCCTGGCGGGTGGCGTGCTGGCGGTGTTCCTGAGCGGTGGGGTTATCTCGCTCGGTTCCCTGGCCGGTTTTCTTACCGTGTTTGGAATCGTAATACGCAACGGCCTTGTGACGACCTACCATTTTCACCGTCTCGAGCGGGAGGAAGGACAAACCTTTGGACCTGAACTTGTCTTGAGAGGCGCGCGTGACCGCATTGCGCCAATCCTGACAACAGCCTTCGCCACGGCCGCGGCCCTGCTGCCTGCGCTATTCCTGGGAGACATACCTGGGCTCGAGGTGATCCGCCCGATGGTGATTGTCATTCTGGGTGGCCTGGTCACTTCGCTGTTGCTCGACCTGTATGTCCTGCCCGTGTTGTATCTTCGCTATGGCGCCAGCCGTGAACCTGAGCTCGAACTACTTCCGCACACAGCGGTTGATCTTCCAGCGAAAGCAGAGGATTGATGGTACGGCCAAAAAGACGCATTCGATGATGTACAGAGAGGTCTACAAATCGTGAATCAAAACAATCATCCGTATGGAATCAAATTCCCAGCCGCAAATATTGGTGGCCGACAGTCTGCAAAAGTTTTATGGGAACAGACTGGCACTACGGGGATTAACGTTCTCATTGAACGCCGGGCGTGTCCTGGGGTTTCTCGGTCCGAACGGCGCAGGGAAAACGACTGCCATCCGCATCCTGACGACAATCCTTGAACCGGATTCCGGCCAGTTTTTTGTAGATGGGATCAGCTATGAATTCCCGGAAAAGATCCGTCAAAGAATTGGTGTTCTACCTGAGAGCCTTGGATTTCCGAAACAAATCACAGCTGTGGATTTCCTGGCCTATTTTGGACAGCTTTATGGGCAGACAGCCAAACAAGCCAGGGCATACGGGTTAACACTTCTGGAAGAAGTGGGCCTGGGACAAAGGTCCAAATCCTTGATCGGTTCCTATAGCCGGGGGATGCGGCAACGATTGGGGATCGCCCGCGCGCTCATCAATGATCCTGCCGTGATCTTCCTGGATGAACCTACCCTCGGTTTCGATCCGCGCGGCCAGCAGGAGCTCCTATCTCTGATCCGCCGGATTGCACGTGAGCGCAATGCCGGTGTCATCCTGTGCAGCCATGCGTTGTCAGATATCGAGGATATTTGTGATGATGTGGTCATCCTGTTGTCGGGCCAGGTGATTGCATCGGGAACTGTGGCTGAAGTTATCGGGCAGGCCCAGCAGAATATGGTCCGGATCCATGTCCCCACTTCGTCGGTGGTTGAAGCCCAACAAGTTTTGGAAGGATTGCCCGGAATTCAGACTGTCGCCCCCGAAGGAACGATCGCGGGCTGGCTGGCTGTGGAATTCACCAATTCAATTGGAGCCACTTCATTCGAGAAGTCTCATCACAATAATTCAATCCTGGAAGCACTCATACAGGCAGATATTCCCATCCTAAGTTTTAATGCTGAGGGCGGCTTGCAGGATGTCTTTCTTCAGTTGACCGAGGATGCAGTCAAATGAGCGATCTAAGTTTGCCATTGAGCGATAAACGGAGCAAGATGCAAGTAGAACCCCTGGGGCGCGCACGACCAGCCTGGTGGGTTGTGTTCAAGAGGGAGCTGAGCGAGTTGTGGATTTGGGGCAAGGCGCTCATCCTGATCATCCTCTACAGCCTCTACCTGGGGATTTCCTCCTACGTATTCTCCGCCAATAACGAACTGAGCCTGATCCCACCGAAGGAGATGGTCTACCTGACAATATCTGGCGCCATCACTGTAGGCTTATTCGTAGCTCTCATTATCGGCGCAGACAGCTTTAGTGGCGAGCGGGAACGCTCAACTCTCGAAGCTTTGCTATTAACACCACGAATCGAAGACAGATCGTGATTGGCAAGTTCCTTGCCTCTGCTTCTCCATGGCCCGTAGGCATGCTCATTGCAATCCCATATGTGATCGTACTCTCCCAGGGCGACGAGATCTTGGGCACGGCTCTCATGTGGGGGGCTATTCTGGTTACCTTTGCTTGCCCTCGCCTTCACCGCCTTTGGGATGTTGTCAGCATCTGGTCAAGCTCCAACAAAACCAGCTTGTTCGTCAGCTTGACCGTTTACCTCCTTTTCCTGCTGCCGGTACAGTTCCCGGGAAGTGCACAAACCGGGACATTTGGAAAATTGCTTAAAGAAGTGGATCCATTGGAAGGGGCGGATCATTTCCTTGAGAAGATCATCGTCAATAATCGGGGGGTCGCGGAACTGATGCCTTTTCTTTGGGGATCGATTATCTTCTCGGCGCTGGTGTTTGCAATCCTTTTCCTTTTTGCGGCTCCGCGTCTCAACCTCGATGGAGGAATACCCTTCAATCTTCGGTCGAAATCGCAGACGCAGTGTTGCAAAAAGCATCCTGCTGGTCATAGTTGCTTTGCTTTCCCTTGGCATGATCACCCCCGTGAAGGCACAGCAAGGAGGGCAGCTCCAATCAGAGGCCCTTCAGATTTCCATTGACAATAAGAGCTTCGTCACAAAGAACGGAGATAAAGTTGAGTTCCATACTGTCGTAACCAACAACGATACCGCGGCATCCCCCCCACTCATTGTGGCCATGAACATCGTTAATCTTAGCTCGACGGGCGATGTGGTTGATCCTGAGGATTGGTCGCCGGAACGGACCCAATACCTGAAAACCCTGGCGCCGGGCAAATCCGCCAGTCAATCATGGATCCTTAACACTATTCTGGAAGGGGACTACATGGTTTACGTGGTCATCATCCCCTCCCCTACTGACAAGGAGTCTACCAGCCAACCGGTGGCCAGTTCAGGAATTCACGTGGTGGTGAATCCGTTCACCAGGATCAATCCGGGAGGTATTCTTCCCTTTGCCATCGGAATCCCAGTTGCGTTGGTGCTGGTTTTAGTTGTCGTGCTGCGCTTCCGACGCCGGGATGTCGACTTCAGGTGATTCTTCCTAACCCCATTTCCGGAAACACTTTTCCTTTATTTTAATTTGGAGGACATGATGAAACGTAATATTCACTGGATACTAATAATAGTGCTGATCGTGGTCAGTCTGCTTCTTTCGGCCTGCGGACAGAAGCAGGAGGAAGCCGTGCCAGAGGAAGGCGGGCCCGCCAGGGTCGAGCATCTCCAGGGTGCCGAGCCCACCCGTCTAACGTTGAGCGAGGATGCAGCCAGGCGGCTCGATATCCAGACCTCTGCTGTTCTCGACACGCAGGCAAATGGAACCAAGCAAATGGTCATCCCCTATGCTGCCATCCTGTACGATACGCAGGGCAATACCTGGGTGTACACAAGCCCGATCCCTGGTCTACGTCCGGACTCCATTACTGTGGACTACATTGAAGGAGATCAGGCGGTACTTACGGCCGGCCCACCCTCGGGCAGCGAAGTTGTGACAGTCGGTGTCGCTGAGTTGTTCGGCTCCGAGTTCGAATTTGAGGAAGAATGAAAGCGCCTGGAGGACCCCAACCATGATACGTGCAATTGTTGGAACAGCCTTAGTTTCGCTACATTGTGCTTGCCATCGCCCTGGCAATGATGGTATATGGCATCGCCCAAATTCCCAGCATGCCGGTGGATGCCTTTCCCGAGTTCGCGCCACCACGGGGTTGAGATTCAGACCCCCTGCCTCGGTCTTTCGGCAGATGAAGTGGAGTCCCTGGTCACTGTTCCGCTGGAGCAGGCGTTCAACGGGCTGGATGGGCTTGACCTGATGCGCTCCAAGTCGATCCCCGACTTGTCGTCGATCGAGCTCCTTTTCAAGCCCGGGACTGACGTCCTGCGGGCACGCCAGTTGGTGGAGGAACGTCTTGCAACCGTGATCAACACCCTGCCGACCTGGGCAGCACCGCCCGTCATCATTCCTCCCGTCTCAACAACTGGACGGGTGTTGAAGATCGGGGTTTCTTCAAAAAGCGTCTCCCTGATCGACATGTCGATGATCTCCTACTGGACCATCAGGGCCCGCTTGCTGGGTGTCCCCGGGGTCGCCAATGTAGCCCATTTGGGGTGAGCGCATCAGGATCCCGCAAGTCCAGGTTGACCCGCTGCTGATGCAGAAATACGATGTCTCGCTGGATGAGGTCATGGAGTCCACCGCAGATGCCCTGGACGTGGGGATATTATACTTTTCGAACGGAGCGGTGATCGGTACCGGCGGGTTCATAGAAACTCCAAATCAACGGCTGAGCATTCATCCCGTCTCGTCCCATCAAATCGGCGGCTGCCCTGGCCCAGGTGCCCATTGGGGACAAAAAGAAACCGGATGGTACGCCGTTACAGTTGGGTGACGTGGCTAACGTGGTCGAAGATACCTGGCCGCTCATCGGCGACGCGGTGATTAACGATGGCCCGGGACTTATGCTCGTTGTCGAAAAGTTTCCGTGGGCCAACACGCTGGATGTGACGCGGGGTGTCGAGGCGGCGCTTAACGAGCTGCGCCCGGGTCTGCCTGGGATCGAGATGGACTCGACCATCTTTCGACCGGCCGACTTTATCCAGGTGGCGCTCGACAACCTCACCCGGGCATTGCTGATCGGCTGCCTGCTTGTGATGCTGGTCATCATCGCCTTTCTCTTTGAGTGGCGCACTGCCCTGATCAGCCTGGTGGCAATCCCGTTGTCACTCATGGCAGGTGCACTTGTACTCAACCTGACCGGCGGAACCATCAATACGATGATCCTGGCGGGGTTTGTGATCGCCATCGGGGTCGTCGTTGACGACGCGATTATTGATGTCGAAAACATCGTCCGGCGGCTGCGCCAGGCCCGCAAGGAAGGCAGCACTCGAACGACTGCCAGTATTGTGCTCGAGGCATCACTCGAAGTGCGCCAGGCCATCATCCATGCCACACTCATCGACGCCGTGGTCTTGCTGCCCATCTTTTTTATCGGGGGGTTGTCCGGCGCGTTTTTCCAACCGCTGGCAGTCTCCTATGGAGTGGCGGTGCTGGCCTCCATGCTTGTGGCTCTGACCGTTACACCGGCGATGTGCCTGATTCTTCTGGCAAAGGCGCCCATCGAGCACCACGAGCAACCGCTGGTGAAGCAAGCTCCAGCGTGGCTATGAATCAGTGCTGGCGCCCATCGTCCGCGGCCAGGCCCGGTCTTTGTCGCCACTGGGGTCATTATATTGATCGGTATCGCAGTGATCCCCCTGCTCGGCGAGTCCCTGTTTCCACATTTCAAGGAGCGTGACTTTTTAATCCATTGGATCACCAAGCCTGGCAGCTCGGTTATTGAAGAACGGCGGATCGTGACCCGCCTCAGTAGTCAGCTACGGGCCATTCCGGGCGTGCGCAACTTTGGATCGCACATCGGGCAGGCCCTCCTGGCAGATGAGCTCAACGGCGTCAATTTCGGCGAGAACTGGATCAGCGTCGATCCTTCGGCGACTATGATGAGACAGTAGCTGCCATCGAGCAGGTGATCAACAGCTATCCCGGGCTCTTTCACAATGTGGAGACCTATCTGAACGAAAGGATTGACGAGGTGCTCTCGGGCTCGAGCCAAACCTTTGTCGTGCGCATCTATGGCCCAGACTTAAAGGGCATACAGGTGGCCGAGTCTCGTTGAAGGACGTAGCGTATCGATCGTCGACGAGTGGTGCTGCGGCTACGTCAAGGGCATCGCGCTCAATCCTCTGGGTTGGCAAACGCTCATTGACGCGCGGCCTGACTGGTTCGAGGTGATCCACCTCTACGGCACTAAGAGCGGCTGGGACCGGCTGAAGGAATTGGTCGACGCCCACGAAAATGCCGTTGCAAGACATCAGGCCTTCGTTGACCTAATTGCCCCCACCGCGCGCAACATCCATGCCTACTGGCTCGCCCGCCGTGCCCCCGCAGAAGAAACCATCCGCGATCCGCGACAGCCAGTCCACAAGACGCCTGTGCCTGGCCGCAACGACCCATGCCCGTGCGGTTCCCGTAAGAAATTCAAGCACTGCCATGGGGCACTGCAAATATTGCACTGAGCGACATCCGGCGATTGCAGTGCTATCTGACGTTTTCAGGAGCTTCGGCAAGCTTGCAGCGCAGCTCGACGAACTGCATGTCTTTCGGCAGTTTTAATTTCTCGGACCATACGGGATCGCTGAAAGCGCTTGGGCGAGCGTTTAATAGGCCGTCATCTTCCGTCTATTGCCAAATAGCTCCGCATGCGCAGAGATTTAACGCAAGTGTTGCGTCGACCGGTTGAGCTGGCAGCCAATAGCGGACATCGCGATAAGTCAGCGCAATGTCCGCTCTTCCCTCACAAGCAGACATTGGCTGACTTTCAACCAAGTCCGTCCGATTAGGGCCTAGCCGATTAGCCTGAACCGCTACATATTGGCGGTATGATCCGGCTTATCGTTCCTATTTATATGCTCATAACAGCGGTTATGACGGCAACCGAATTGGATATCGTTGCCCATTTTGGCTTCGGTATCGCCCGCAGCACGATCCGTACAGATGCGCTTGCCGGCATCATTTTTGTCGGGATCGCCTTGGCCGGTAGCACCTTACTAAAACGGAATAAGTAGACGTCAGACCACCGCACGAACGCAGCAGTAAGTGATGTCGGGCCGGAGTTACGTCCGCTCTGGGTCATTAGCGGACATTTGCAGTGCAGCCGATGTCCGCTTTACCCCCAAAGCGGACATTCGAAAACCACCAGTGAGAACAAATCCAATCCGCAGCAATGATGCTCTACCTCCACACTTTGTTATTTCTTGACTCTCCGTTTTTTCCCATGGTTAAGGGCTTGGTCGAGGACGAACAGGCGGATCGCTGAGGACAGGTTGCCCTGTCGGCGCGCCTCATTGATCTCTGTGACCATTTTCGGCAGTGACGTGCGCCGGGCATGCGCGATTTTCTTCAGGCCGTTCCAGAACGCGTCTTCGAGGCTGACGCTGGTGCTGTGTCCATCAATAAAGATGGAGCGTTTGACATTGGAGGATTTCATGACGCTCATCCGTGGTGAACGCGACTTGGTACACGGTCAGTTCATCATTGGTGGGTGGCGTGGGAACGTTTGTAATTTCTATCAAAAGCGATAAAGACCGCGATGCCAAGAGTGCCCCACATGCGTTCATCCTGTCCTAGCAAGCTAAAAAACCACGCCGGTTAGGGCTTAGTTCAGGTGAGGAGGTGTCTATCCGACGACTCCACCCGCAAATATCGGCTTGTTGAGCCACCTTTCTCGCCATTAACCATAAGACCCGGTTTTAACCCTAGGGTACTTTATTACCTCGGTTAAATTAATGTTAACGTGCAATTATTTATCGTGCTAAACTCTGAACCGCGTCTCAGCATTCCTGGTCAGTCAGGACACAAATAAAAAATAGATCTGATCAGAGACCAGCGCGTAAGAGGCGATCATGATGCTCCGATCCGCGACGACGGCAATGATTCCGAACATAGTAAGTATGCGCCTAAACGGTTTCGCGAGCAGCCGCCAATGCCTGCCGCCACGCAACTTTACGTCCCTTCGGCACCAATGGTTCCTTCGTCGACAGACGTAGATCAGGACCGGCGGACAAGGTCTGAATTTGCTTCATGGCCGGAACGCATCTCGGAGCCATCACGACGGTGGTGGGATGATGGGGCGCTGACGCTGATCTACCGGATTGTAGTGGTGGGTTCATTTGCGGCTCTCGTCGCATTGTTGACCATCTTCGCGAAGCCCCTGTGGCAGGGTGCAGGCGCGCTGCTCAATGCAAATTCGCAGACATCGCAAGCCGCTAAACCATCTGACCGACTTACAGCGAATAACGCGCCGGCGAATAGTGCACTCGTTCCAGCCACAACGATTGCAGCGGCGCCTGGCGCGGAGCCGTCTGCAAGCGCGCCGGCGCAGCAAGCGTCGCTCTCACCGAGCCCGCAAGAACGCGGAGCACGTTTCGGGGGGTAACCGACAGTGAAATTCGGTTTGGGATTTCCGCAGCACTCAGTGGTCCGACCAAGGAACTCGGCCAGAATATGAACCGGGGCATCGTGGCGGCGTTCAACGTGGCCAACGCCAATGGCGGGGTGCACGGCCGGCAGCTCCGCCTCATCGCGGCAGACGACGGTTACGAGCCGGCTCGAGCTGCCGAACAATGAAGCAGCTCTATGAGAAAGACCAAGTTTTTGGAGTAGTCGGCAACGTGGGAACGCCCACGGCGGTAGTCGCATTGCCCTACGCCCTTGAGCGCAAAATGCTGTTTTTCGGGGCCTTCACCGGCGCCGGCTTACTGAGGAGCGATCCACCTGACCGATATGTTTTCAACTACCGCGCCAGCTACGCTGAAGAGACCGCCGCCACGGTGCACTATCTGGTGAAGGTCAGGCGGCTAAAGACGAACGAGATCGCGGTCTTTGCCCAACAGGACGCGTACGGAGACTCTGGCTTCGTCGGCGTAGCCAAAGCTATCCGCTCGCTCGGAGGAAACGACAGCACAATTTTGCGGCTCAATTACCAGCGCAACACCGTGGATGTGGACGAGGCCGTCGCGCAACTCCACGCGCACAACTCCAACGAGCCGGATCCCAATAAAAGCGGTGATCATGGTGCCCGCCTATCGGGCCGCGGCTAAATTCATCGAGAAGACGCGGATCTCTACCCGGACATGATTTACACCAGCGTTTCTTTCGTGGGCAGCACCGCGTTGGCCAACGAGTTGATGCTGCTGGCAAAAGGTATGCAACTGGGGTCATCGTCACGCAGGTCGTGCCGGCGGTCGATGGCCACTCGTCGTTGGTGATCGATTACAAAAATGCGCTCGCCAAATACTTCCCGGGAGAGGCGCCGGACTATGTGTCTCTCGAAGGTTACGTGGCGGCCAACGTTTTGATCGCAGCGTTGAAACAGAATGGTCCTCAGCTCGACACCGAAAGACTGGTAGCAACTCTCGAGAATTTCCGCGACCTCGATATTGGGCTCGGCACACCCGTGACTTTCAGCCGATCCGAGCATCAGGGCGTGCACAAGGTGTGGGGTACACAGCTCGACGCGACCGGGCATTATCAACCCATTGACATGCAGTAGCGGCAGCACGCTTCATTTCGATGTCCGCTTTGGGTCATAAGCGGACATCTGCCAGTGAAAGGATGTCCGCTTTTCCCCCGAAAGCGGACATTCGCAGTGCACTCAGCTCCATGTCCGCTTTGTGCCAATAGCGGACATTCCGCCATTCATTCAATCACCTCGTCGGCGCGCAGTAGGAAGGTCTCGGGAATTTTCAGGCCCAGTGCCTTCGCGGTGGTCAGATTGATGACGAGGTCGAACTTGATCGGCTGCTCGACCGGAATGTCGGCGGGCTTCGTTCCACGCAAAATTTTGTCTACATAGTCAGCAGACCGTCGAAATAGGTCCGACCAGTTGGGCCATAGGAATCAAACCGCCCGCCTCGACATATTCCCGGCTCCCGTAGATCGTTGGGAGTTTGCGTCCTGCGCCAAGGCATTGGTTTGAATACGATTGGCGAGTAGAAGCGGGTCAGTCGCGAGGTAAAGTGCGTCCGCGCGGTCTTGAGCGCCCCAATGCCGGGCGCGACATCTTCGGCTCGCCGGATTTCGAGTGTGGTGACTTCGAGGCCTAGCGCGCGGGCCGTTGCCGCAACCTCGCCCATCTCCAGTACGGCCCCCGGAGCGCCAACATTGGCGATGATCGCCAACCGGCGGAGATTGGGGACAACTTCGCGTAAAATTTCGAGACGTTTGCCAGCAGTATCGGTCTGCTGAAGGGACAGGCCGGTGACGTTGCCGCCTGGCCGGGCCAAACTCGCGATGACGCCGACGGAAAGCGGGTCCATCTGCGCAGCAAACACGATCGGGATGGCAACGGTAGCTTGCTTTGCCGCGACGACTGGTGCTGACCCCCACGTAACGATGACATCGACCTTTCGCGCGACAAACTCGGCCGCGATCTCAGCATAGCGCTCGGCGCGCCCCTCAGCCCAGCGATACTCAATCGTGACGGTGCGCCCCTCGACCCAGCCGAGCCCCCCAACCGTTTTACAAATGCGGCGACCCACTTGCTTGCGACCGAAGGTGTCGCTGCCCCCATGAAGCCGATTGTCGGCAGCTTGCCCGGCCTGCTGCGCGCGCGCCGCGCCCGGCCACGCGCGCCGCGCCGCCGGCCAGGGAGATAAACTCCCGCCGTCGCATATGTCCCTCTGAGAACACGCCTTGCCGAACGCCCAAAGCTTAGCACTTTGCGACCGCGCGGCGAGGGAGTAACGGCACACACGAGCTCAGGTGCTGATCAGGCCGATGTCCGCTTTGTGCCATAGCGGACAATCGTGAAGTTGTGGCCGCTACCATGCGAGAGTTGTAGCGAGGAAGGTGGTCAACCCGTCCACCCGGCTTTTCTGAGGCCTTCGAGCATGTGGGCGTGGTCTTCTGGGCGAAACCAGGGCGCGCGCTCGCGGACATAAAAGTCGAACGAGGCCGGCGCAGACCGCGATGGCCTTTTCGAACGCCTCCTTTGCTTCCTCGGTCCGACCAAGCTCGCCGAGAGCGGCGGCGAGCCAGCGGTAAGACGCGGAAAATGGGGATAAGAGCGGATCGCCCGTTCCGCCGCCTCGACTGCGGCCTCGTAGTCGCGGCAGAAATAATGGCCAACGCTACCTGGTTCAAACGGCGCACCAAGGTTAGCGCACGGGGGTCGAGCCTGATGCAAGTTTCGAGAGACGGAAGGCCTTCCTTGGTCGGCCCGAGTAGGCCAGAGCTACGCCGAGCGCTCCGTGTGCAGCTGGCCAGATTCGGACATTGTGCCAGGGCCCGTCAGCCTCAGCTAGTGCGCCCGGTGATCGCCGCGCGCCACAACGCAAGCTCGAGACATGAACGGGCTTCCGCATGGTGTTATCGAGCGCGACCGCCCGCCGCGCCAATGTCGGCCGAGCGCTTCTTCCTCACTTTGCGTTCAATTTCGCCCTTCTGAGGACGCGGACAAGCCCGATGTAGCCCCCGCGAAGCTCGGATCGAGTTCGATCGCCTGCTGAAAGAATTTTTCTGCGAGGCGTTGTCCTCCGCTGGCCTTGCCGAGATGCCACAGCCCCCGTTGATAGGCACCCCAGGCATCAAGGCTGCCGGCGGCTTACGCATCGCGCGTTGCTGTTCGGCATCGGCGATGGCCGGGGCGACCGCGATCGTCACCGCCTGGGTGATCTCGTCCTGCACCGCGAAAATGTCGGCGAGGTCGCGGTCGTAGCGCTCGGCCCAGACATGATTGCCGGTCTCGGCCTCAACAAGCTGTGCGGTCACCCGGATGCGGTTGCCGGATTTTCGGAGGCTGCCTTCGAGGACGTAGCGGACGCCGAGTTCACGCCCGACCTGTTTCACATCGACCGCCCGGCCCTTGTAGGTGAAGCAGGAATTCCGGGCGATCACGAACAGCGAGGGGTAGCGGGACAGCGCGGTGATGATGTCCTCGGCGATCCCATCGGCGAAGTATTCCTGCTCCGGGTCGCTGCTCATGTTCTCGAATGGCAGCACCGCGATCGAGGGTTTGTCGGGCAGGGCCAGTACGGGTGCGCTCTCGGTCGGCGCAGCTTTGGCGTGGTCTCAGTCGGTGACGAGACGAACCCGGTAGACGCGAACGGGTCGGGCAATGTTTTTGAGGCTTTGCTCGCCCATATCCTCGAACTCGAGGTCGAGCCGCCCAGCGGCGTCTTCCTGAACACGGGCCGAGACGCAGATACCGCCGGGTTCAGCCAGACCTTCGAGACGGGCCGCGACATTCACGCCATCACCGAAAATGTCGTCGTCCTCGACGACGATGTCGCCGACGTTGATGCCGATCCGGAATTCGATGCGGTCGTCCGGGTGTGCCGGCATTACGCTCGGCCATGCCGCGCTGCCATTCAGTCGCGCAACGCAACGCGTCAACCACGCTGCCGAACTCGACCAGCAGCCCATCACCGGTCGTTTTGACGATGCGCCCGCGATGTTCGGTGATCTTCGGGTCGATTAGCTCGGCGCGGATCGATCTTATCCGGCCGAGGGTCCCTTCCTCGTCAATACCCATCAGACGGCTGTAGCCAACAACATCGGCCGCGAGGATGGCGGCTAACCGCCGGTCGACCCGCGCCTCAACCATGAAAATTGCCCTCAACTCGCGCGATTTTTAGACCCAAGTTTATGGCCGGCAGTGAGGTGTGTCTATCGAAGCAACGATGTCCGCTTTGGGGTCATTAGCGGACATTTTGCGATGCGGGAGCGATGTCTGCTTTACCCCCAAAAGCGGACATTGATTGGGTTGACGCTTCGGGCCTGGCCGGTCTTAACAGAGGGGCACCTGGCAGCAACGGGCCACTCGGCACGGCCAGATGTGGGGGCAAGTCTTGTTCGCGGGCTTGGCAAGAGCCGTTCTGCTACTCGGTGTTGCAGCGACCTCGGCATTTTCAGAAAAAGCAGCGCGCCGGCCGGCGCTGCCTATGTGGTCGATACTGCCGACGTGAGCGAGCCTGGCGCCTGCAAGGTTAAATCCTGGATTTCGACCGCAAGCAACCGCGATTTCTTCGCGGCCACCACACCGACTTGTGTGGTCGATGTGTTCCGCCCAATGGAGCTGAGCTCGCAGCTCATTCGCACGCGCGCCGACGCGGAATGGGCGAGCGGC
>CAVVPC010000002.1:0-6493 GCA_963750005.1 uncultured Chloroflexia bacterium | reverse complement strand
CATTTACGAACCTTGACAACATAGAACGTTTACACTATAGTTAACTTATAAGTTAACTACTATGGAAATCTAAAAAGCCTCAAGATTTAGACAATGTTTTTGAAGCTCTCGCCAATAAACACAGGCGAGAGATCATTTACGTTTTAAGTCTGCAACCCTGCTCAATCAGTAAGCTGGCTTTTTTGAGAAATCTCTCTCTACCAGCAATTCACAAGCATATAGAAGTACTTGAGAAAGGAGGCATCGTCACCCGCAGGAAAATCGGGCAAACCAATTTTCTTACACTTAACCGGGCAATCATTACGCGGTCTTCAAGATTGGCTTGATGCGGATTAACATTACCGGGCAGTGATGAAGCTTGCCTTAGAAAACTCTGCTCAATCTTTGCGGCAGAGAACAACTCAAAAACAAGGAGAAAGACAATGAAGAAATTTGTAATTTTTCACTACGGATTTGAAACGCCCACACCTGAAATTATGGATGCCTGGAGCAAGTGGTTCGCATCCTTGGGAGACAAGATGGTTGATCCCGGCAGCCCCCTCGGACCTGGAAGAGAAATCTCACCTTCTGGAACCAAAGAATTGCCAGTGGGGAAGGAGTCATTAACTGGCTATACAGTCATTAATGCAAAAAGCCTTGATGAAGCAGAAAAAATTGCCAAAGGCTGTCCAATGATTACCAGCGTAAGAGTATACGAAGCAATGTCAATGTAACTTATCAGGGAAAGCAGTTGTTTCTGAAGAGGTAATTCCGACACGGAGTTATCTCTCTTTTTAACCACCCAATTGGATCCAGTATGTTCCCAAACCGGGCAAAAGGAACGTTCCGCAGTCCCTTTACCACTTGCAGGAAGGAAGAGTGACAGTCACTTATTTTGAGACGGGGTAAATGAGACCTACCGGTCCCAGGTCTCGGCGGGGCCGACCCTAGCCCCCTAACGGGGCCTTCGGCAGGGTGTGTCGCATGGCGCCACGGCGACACTACGCACACCTGCCTGATTTGCCATGAATTGCTACGAATTGCCAAGCAATTCGAATTCGAATTCAAAATCATGGGCGGCGCCGGGGAAGACCCACGCCGAGCGCTGAGGGTTAGGCGCGACGTTTAGTTCGGGCCAGTCACCTTGTAAATTTTCACCTGCCCCTCAATGCCTTTGAGTTCAATCAGAACAGATTCAATTTTGCAATCATGTTTTTGGAGCAGATCCAGCACCCCGGGAGAACTGTATATTTCTTCGGTCAGATAAATCTCATCCCCTCCGGCGCTGCCTTGCACCCGTGAAGCGATATTCACGGTCTGGCCGAAATAATCAATGCGGTTGTTGAGCGTCACCGCAATCGCCGCCCCCCTGTGAATGCCGATTTTTAGGATCAAGCCCCCATGTTGTGAAGATTGATTCAATTGTCGAAGCCCTCCGAGCATCTCAAGCGCCGCGCCGACCGCTTCCACGGGCTGATTAAAGTTCGCCATGATCGCATCGCCGATCGTTTTGACAATGGCCCCGTGCTGGTTCAAAATGGCCGTGTTCAAAACGCCATAATGTTCCCGCACCAGCGCATACGCATTCAAATCTCCGATCTGCTGATAGAGCTGGGTGGAGCTTTTCAGGTCGGTGAACAAAATCGTCACGTCCTTGATGCCAAAACCTTCCGCCTCTTGAAAGACTTCCGCCCGGAACAGATCATGAAAGGTCTGGCTGGCAAACAACCGCTTGGCGGTCAGGCGCGGCGAGGAATACGTATGGTCGGGCAGCATTCGCATCGTTACGCCGGAATCTTTCATGGTCTCGACCAGGCTGGCTATCTCATCAGTGAGTCCGGCGGCGGGTAATTCCATAGACTGGACCCCTTCCAGAGGGATGGGGAAAAAGGCGACCAGGAGCGCGGCCCTGGCGCTGGCGCACTGTTCGAATTCGATCACGACCCTGCCCGGACGGATTGGATAAAACGTTCCCGCGTAATCGTAGGGGCCTGCGCTGAATTCACCCGGCTGCATTTCAGGCAGGGGCACCGCAAAGCCGCCGTCAGTCAATTTGACCGCTATTCTTTGCGCCTCCGGCCTGGGTGTCCCGCTCGCGACCAGGCCAAAACTCTGCTGGCCAAATAAGTCATAACAGGCGAGCGCCCCGACGCCAACTTCTGTTTCGACAGTGATTTTTTCGCCGGGTAAAAACACTGCAAAATGTCTTTGGACATAATTAAATGCGTCCATGACCGGCATCATCCCATTGATAATGGTGCTGGGTTCAAATAGATACTTGAAACAATACTCTTCCAGCGTCAGAGTTTCGGGATGATGAAACCGGAGCGACCGGACAGAAGGCGAGAGCGTGAAAGTAACTTGGACTGAGTCGTCCAGGCTCGGCATATCTTTACGGAAGCATAACTTGCAGGTGCTGTGCGACTCAAGACTATGCAGGTCCCGCAGGCTTTGGCTGATCCTGCCGCAGCAGGCGCAGATGACGTCCCATTCCATATAGAAGAGTCCGGCCTTTGCGCCATGCAGGAATAAGTCCACGGCTTCATATTCGTCCACACTTTTCTGCCTGGCCCATTGCAGTGGACTGACGCGGAAGAGATCTTCGTCATTCGCCGTGCGGATGAAGTTTTCCAGTTTGGAAATCACCCTGGGATTCCAATTCCGCGCGCGTTCAACCTTCGCCAAAGCTTCTTCAAGATAATCGTCGTTAATTGTGAAATCCATTTCTACCTCTAGCGCTCCTCTTATTACTACGAAAACTATTACCTACAAAAATGGACCAGATTGTAAAGCTTGAGTTTAATTACGCTATGGGTGTGCGGCACTCTGTCAAAGGATGGGTGAAAATGAGGCGACACGAAATAGGGGCGCCCAACGGTCTGCTTGTACGATAACTGGAGTTGTGTCAGGTTCTCCCTCAGAGTTTGGGAACTCCGTCCCTCAAAGCAACGAGTCTATGCCCGATACACGATAGGCTAAGTTTACTGCAAAACGGATACAGCGGCTGAATAATCTCAGCTGCTTTGAGCCTGGGAAATGAGACCTTTCGGTCCAAGAACCCGGCGGGGTCGACCCTAACCCTCTAACGAGGGCCTTCGGCAGGGTGCTGCGCACACCTGCCTGATTTGCTAGGCAAATCACGGGCGGTGCCAGGGAAGACCCACGCCGAGCTGAGGTTGGCACGAGAATCATCTCGTACAATCGTCCCTTCTATCAGATGACATCCGTCCTTGTAACATACAACCTCGAGGGAGATAATTCAATGTATGTTGAACTATTTATCAGTCCCCCCACCCCCTTCCCCAGTCAATCTGGAAACCCTGGCCGATCGTTTGAAAGTATTGGCTGAGCCGAAGCGCCTGCTGATCTTCAATCTCTTGATGGAAGGGGTGCAGTGCAATTGTGAGCTGGGGGATTTCCTGGAAATGCCACCCAACCTGATTTCCCACCATTTGAGCAAACTGCGCGCCGCGGGGCTGGTGGATGCCGAACGTGACCCCGTCGATTCACGCTGGGTGTATTACTCAGTTAACCGCCTTGCGCTTGACGAACTCAATACAGTATTTGGCGCGTTCTTTGACCCGAAGCGCATTAAACCCAGACGAGCTACATGCGGCCCCCAGAGCCTGATCTCCATCTCTCGATATGGTCCAGGCTGAAAAATAATAACTGCTTCCTCGAGAAAGAGAAACCGATTATGAATCATGTGATCCCGATCCTAAATACCCTTCCCACCTCGGTCGTCCCTGCGGACGTGGAATTTTTTGACCCACCGATGTGCTGCCCTACCGGATTGTGCGGGCCGACGCCGGACCAGACCCTTCTGGATGTAAACGAAATGATCTTTTCCCTCCAGAAGGAAAACCTGCGCGTGGAGCGCTACCAGATGGCCGGGAATCCGAATGCCTTTCTTAACAATCCCGAAGTGATGAAACTGGTACAAGAGAAACAGATGGAAGCCCTGCCGATCGTTGTTGTGCGGGGCAAGGTGGTCAAAGTGGGTGCCTATCCGACTCTGGATGAGATGCGCGCCATGTTGAATGTAGCAACAAAGTGACCCAATTTATCTTTTTCTCCGGCAAGGGCGGTGTGGGCAAGACCAGCATGGCCTGTACACATGCTGTCCGCGCTGCCGACGAAGGCAGGCGCACCCTGATTGTCACCACCGATCCCGCCTCCAATCTGGCGGATGTATTCGAGCAGGAAATTGGTCATCAAGTAACGCCAATCGCCAATGTGCCGAATTTGTATGCGATGGAGATCGATCCGGATACAGCCACACAGGAATACATCGACCGCGCCATGGCGCCCATTCGCGCTGCCTTCCCGCCGCAGATCGTCCAGGTGATGGAAGAACAGATGAGCGGACCATGCACGGCGGAAGTGGCTGCCTTTGACCGTTTCACAGATTTCCTGGATGACCCCTCTGAGAACGGCACAGTCTTCGATATCGTCATTTTCGATACAGCGCCAACCGGCCACACCATTCGTTTGCTTGAACTGCCTGCGGAATGGAGCCAGTCCATTGACGCAGCCAGCGCGGGCAGCGGACAGACCTGCCTGGGTCCTGCGGCAGCCATTCAGGATGCCAAGCACAAGTACGAGCGCGCCCTGGCTGCCATGCGAAAGTCCGCCCAGACTAATTTTATTTTTGTTCTGCATCCTGAAGCCATCTCGATCAAGGAAACCCGCCGTGCGATCGATGAATTGAGCAAGCTGGAGATCCGGAATTTCAGCCTGATCATCAACGGCCTCATCCCGCTCGAGGGCAGGCAAAATCCACTCTTTGCGGCCCGGGCTGAGATGCAGCGGCATTACCTGGTACAGATCGAGATGGATTTCAAATATCCAAGACAGACCATGACCCTGCTGGCAGACGAAATCCGGGGCGTGAAAGAACTCCGTGAAGTGGGCGAAATCTTCTTTGACGGCAAAAAAAGTATCAGGAGCCTATAAGATACTGACAGCTCCGCAGCAATCTGAATCATTCGCGTCCCCCCTGGACGTTGTACGGGCGCGCATCCAACCGAATGGTCAGCGGCGGACGGTTTTCTTCGCCGGCAAGGGAGGCGTGGGCAAAACTGTCGCCTCCTGCATTACGGCCGTCTGGCTGGCACAGCAGGGATATAAGACGCTGCTGTTGACCACCGATCCCGCTGCCCATCTAGCGGATGTGCTGGATACGCCAGTGGGCGCTGAGGTGACGCCGGTGAAGGGACAGTCGAACCTGTGGGCCGTCAATATTGACCCAAAGGCCGCTGCCGAAACCTATAAGGCTCGTATTCTAGAGGATGCGCGCCAGCGCGGCCGTCCCGAATCGGCGATCCAGATCATGGAAGAGGAGCTAAATTCCCCGTGCACCGAAGAGATGGCCGCCTTCGATAAGTTCATCGAATACGCCTCCCAGGAGGGCTGGAATGCCGTGGTCTTCGATACCGCGCCTACGGGCCACACATTGCGCTTGTTGGAACTACCCGTTGACTGGAGCAAGCAGATCGATGTGAAGGTTTTTGCTTCGGTGGATACGACTGCCGCGGATGACGTAGCGAAACAGCGCTTTGGAAAAGTGATCGAGATGATGTCTGACCCGGAGCAAAGCACGTTCGCCTTTGTGATGTACCCTGAAGCAACGCCCATTCTCGAAGCCTGGCGCGCCGCGAGGGAGCTTGGCACGCTGGGCATTCATCCCGGCCTGACGGTTGCCAACATGGTCATCCCGGCCGAACAGGTCACAACTACTTATGTGCAGACCCGCCGTGCCATGCAGGAGAAATATCTGGCCGAAATAGTGGACCGATTCAGTGTGCCCCTGCTACAAATCCCCCTGCTGCCAAATGAAATCAAGGGATTGAGCATGCTGACACAACTGGGTGAACTGGTATATGGCAAGGAAAAAGTAATGGCATGAGCAAAGTGATTTCCGTTCAAATCATAGGTGCACGCATTGCCTGCGAAAGCGGCGTGAAAGATACCTGGCGTGAGGTCGGCCAAATGGGCGGACGGACAATTGAAAGCCTGCTTCGGCGATGCTGTAGATGTACGCTACTTCGATTTGTTCGACGCCGATCTCCCTGCCATGCCAGAAGGTGCGCAATTGCCATTGGTCCTCGTTGAAGGTGAAATGGTAAGTAGTGGTGTAAAGATCTCAGTTCCTGTCATCCGCCGCAAAATTGAACAGGTCATGGAGCAGGAAACCCCATGAAAGAAAAGTCTTATAAACGCAGGGGATGTTTGATCCCCACCACGCAATGTTGAATCCCCGGCGGGGGATGTTTCACAAACGGCAATTATTCTTGATACCGCCTACGGAGACCTGCCGGTCCCGGGTCTCGGCGGGGTCGACCCTTACAGGGTGCGACGTACACCTGCCTGGCGGGCGGTGCCAGGGAAGACTTCATGCCGAGCTGAGGGGATGTTTGGTCCTTATGAGGGAAAGTTTCAAGGGAGATGGGCCTGATGGCGAAGATCGATACGATCAGGTATGATGACGAGCATGGCTCGCAAAATTGGGAGT
>CAVVPC010000001.1:0-7475 GCA_963750005.1 uncultured Chloroflexia bacterium | reverse complement strand
ATCTAGCTCCACTTTGCTCGCAAGCAGCAACACGTCACCAACTGCGTAGAGAAACGCGCCCAGCAAGGCCAGCAGGCCGGTGATACGAAGGGGAGTAAGAAGTTGTTCCATGATACAGATTCTCCTTCTGGTACCAGGCTGTATGCAGCCCGAGAACCAGGAATTAAAGTCTTCGCTCCAAAAATTATTTGATGAGCAATCCTGTGACCCAAAGCAATAGCATTCCAGTCAACACGCCGCTGAAGACAGTCAATGGCGTGGATTCACGTGCCATATCCTTTTGAAGGAGTTTTGCGATTTCATACACCACTTCAAAGATCGCGCCTGTGCCAATCGCCAGGAAAAGTACTGCCAGGAAAGTGGAGGTGGTGTATCCACCGATCCACGCACCGAGGATTGCTGGAGCACCACCAATGAATCCCATGGTTGCCAGCCTGCCGATGGTGGGCCGGTCGCGTAGGACGGGAGCGATGATGCCGAGCCCTTCCGTGATGTTTTGAATGATGAAGCCGACGACCAGGAAGGTACCCAATGCAATCTCACCGACTTTGTAGGCTGCACCGATTGCGAGTCCCTCGCCGAGGTTGTGTAAGCCAATTCCAATGGCAATCATCATGGCAACAGCAAGGCGACGCTCTGATTCGGTGCCTGTAACTGCAGTCTGCCGTTTGGAGATCGCGTCAAGCAGCAGGAAGGTTGAAACGGCGCCAATGCCGATCAGCCCGATCCCTTGAAAAGGGGATGGCACTTGATTCGCAATTTCCAACGCCTCGGCAAGTGTCTCAAGACCCAGGAAGATCAGCAGGCCGGCAGTCGCCGCCATGAGAAAGATCATTGTCTTGCGACCGAGCCGGCGTAAGGCCGGAAACCAGAAAATGCCAAGAAAAACAGGGATAACTCCAACATACACGCCGATCAATGTCAAAGCCAGGAATGTGCTTTGCGATGGCTGCGGTGTTTCGAATGCAACCGGGATATCCACCGAAAAGGGGAGTGCATTGCTGGTAAAGATCGTAATGCCATAGGCTTCACCTTCCGTCCAGGCGTAGTTGATGTGGATCTGCGCACTTCCCAGACGGGGGATCGTGGGCGCTGGATCGACAGTAAATGGCATGACAGCGTCATTGATGATGATGGAGGCAACCGTAAGTTCCTGGGGACCTGTGTTGCGTACATACAAATCGATGTTGTTCCGTTTGAGAACGTAATTTTCCACGTCCAGGTTTTCCAAAGGTACAGGCGATTTCGAGTTCAGTCCTCCGCCGGTGATGAGGAAAAGGGCGATGACGCCGGCCAGGAGAATGATCGGAATGAGAAGCAGAATCAGGCTTCGAAACGTGAAACGGCCTGCCGTTGTCTGAGGAGTTACTTGTGTCATGTGGCACCTCTATGGCATTACTTCAAACATGCCATTCCAGCCCAGTTCGGCAAATTCGGTTACATGAGCGTGGAACATATACATTCCCGGGTACTTATAAGAAAATTCCAGGATGCCGCGCTGGGCCTGGCCCTGAATGATCGTATCGGTGAATTCCGATGGCGTCAGGCTTGTTCCCGTTGGATAATAGTTGAAAAAATTCGCGTGAAGATGGAACGAATTGATCAAATCAAACTCCAGGATGTTGACAAGATAAATGCGGACCGTTTCACCGACATGGATCTGGATGGGATGATTCTGGTAATGAAAAGGGATTCCATTGACCGCGTAAAAATCATTTGCATCATCAAAATCGATATCGATGCCATTCATGACCATCACCATCTCATGCTCCACAGGTGGGCGTCCCTCTTTCGGATCCACAATGAATGCACCATATAAACCCTTTGCAATATGGCGTGCCAGAGGGAAAACATGACAATGATAGAGGTGCAGGCCAAACGGCTCTGCGTCAAACTCATAGGTGAAACTAGCCTCCCGGTTCCACAAGTCCACCGGCTCCTGTCCCGGGGACGCCATCCATCTCGCCCGGATGGAAACCATGAAAGTGCATGACTGTGAGGATGGTTACTCCCATTACTGAAATGGATGCGAATTCGATCGCCTTCCGTCGCCCGAATTGTTGGACCAGGAATCCGTCCGTTGTACGTCCATGCCGGAAATTCGATGCCGGGGACGACTTCTATATTTTTATTGAAAGCAGTGACTTCATATTCACGCAAGGTCTGCCCATTTGACAGGGAGGAAACCTCACCGTAATCGAAATCTGTCAGCGTATCCGTGGGATTGAACCCATTTTTTTCATGGTTTACTTCACCGACGGTGCCCGGCAGGTCACCGTGATCACCCTGCTGCATTGGGTGGGAGGCGCTGCCCTCCTCCTGCATTTGATGAACATGATCAGGTTTGTTTTGCGTAAGTACTGTAGCTGCCCCAGCCGTGCCAGAAATGCAAGCCCGCCTGCTTTTAGAAAATCTCTCCGCGATATAGGTTCCATACTCTTCTCCAATAAGCTAAAATTAAATTTAGGTAAGCCTAAATATTTTAGCAAGAAAAGAGACCTGCGTCAAGGAGCGCAGATCTCTTATTCGAGCAGTTTGTTCTTCAAGCGCAAAAATAGTCTATTTTCGGGGTCTAACCATTTTCCGCCTGTCAGAAGCGAAACGAGTACGAAGGCAATCGCAATCCAGGAAAACGCGGTCTGGTCGGTGGCAATGCCAACTACCAGGAATGCCAGTCCCAGGATCAAAAATACCGTGGAATATTTTTTGAGAGGTCGTTGTTTTTTCATGTAGTGATTATACATAATAAAATTTCTTCATGACAGACTACAAACTTTAATATTCAAAAGTATTGTCATATCGATGGTTTGTGGAATAATTGGAAGACGATTTGTGTTTCAGGAAGTATGTCTTTAAATAAATCAGTAGAGAGGTGAGTTGATGCGTATCTGCGTTCTTACAGATGAAGTGCCGGAGGATTTTAATCCTGCGCCGTACATGGAGGGATTTGACTGGGAGATGGTTACCATGACCGACCCGGTCCTTGATGTTTTGCGTGCACTCGACGCCCGCAAGGAATTCGACGTTTATCTCAATATTTGTGAAGGATATGAACCAGGCGAGGACTGGGAATATCAGGGTATCGATGTGGTGAATGCCCTTGAGGAGCTCAACCTGCCATACACCGGAGCGAACCCCGCGTTCTTTGATCCCACCCGGGAGGAGATGCAGGCCGCGGCCGATGCGCATGGCGTGAATTTTGCAAAAGGTTATCGAGTGACGAACGTGGAAGAGGCCCAGCGCCTGGTGCGGAATTTGCGTTACCCGATCATGGTGAAGCATCCGAAGAGTTATGGCAGCACCGGCATGTTCCGTGAGTCGCGCGTGGACACTCCCGAGCAGCTGGTGGAACAGGTCGAGCGTATTTGCAGTGAATTCGGGGCAGCGCGCATGGAGGAGTTTATTGTCGGAAAGGAATATAACGTCCTTGTCGTGGACAACCCCGATGATCTTGATCATCCAATTGCGTACCCACCTGCCGAGCTGATCTTTCCCGAAGGGGAGGAGTTCTGGCACACGGATATCAAGTGGGATTACAACGTCCCCTTCGATTTCAAGCAGGTCACTGACCCGGAACTGGTCACCCGCCTGCACGACATTGCCGTCCGCATGTACAAGGCCATGGATGGCGTATCCTACGGCCGCTGCGACGTCCGCATGAACGATCAGGGAGAATTATTTGTCCTCGAGATCAACCCGAATGCGGCCATCATGCTCACGCCCAAGGAATACGGTCCGGCCGACTATATGATCCTATACGATGAAGGCGGCTACAATCTGTTTTTTGAGCGTATCATCAAAGTGGCGCTCATGCGTCATCAGATGAAGATGGCTGAAAAATAATGTAGAACGGCATTCATGTCGCTCTACAATCCCAGTAATTCACGTATCTCGTTTGTCCGATTTGAGATGGACGATGCAGTTGCCAGAATGGCTGCATCGTCCGTTTTTTCTGTGCCGATCATCAGTCCTTCTGCTTCAGCGAGCGCTGCATAAATCCTGCGGAGCAGCCGCTTTGCTTCACTGGGGTCCTGACCAATCGCCGCCAGGGTTTTATCGATTTGAACGGTATGCTGCGTAAAGTGGGCTTCGTATCGATGCAGCCTGTGCCGGATCGGGAAACGGGTATCCTCCCAGAAAGTGGATGGCAGATCGAGCTCTGCATCACTGATCGTCTTGAACTCATCTATGATCCGGTTATGAAGCCCGCGGTGGAACGCCAGCATGTTATCAAAGGGACTCTCCATCAGCGTATCGTATTCCGTATCACTCAAACCATACAGGCGTGGATATTCTTCCTCGGGAATCCGATCTGGTGTCCACGTGGCGGAACGGTGACCTTCAAGGGCATAGCGCACGACGGCGGAAAAACCAAAGTCAGTTCCCAGGATATGGGAATAGGCCTGTTTTACCGACCATTCTCCCTCAGCAGGAGACCGCTCCGCATCTTCGTTGGATAGACCCAGGACCGCAGCCTGCAGATCCATGTATGCGGCGTGGTATTGGCTGAGTATATGCTGGGCGGCCGTTGGTTTCGTTCGGTCCATCGCAAGGGTCACGGCGAGCTGGCGCAGTTCCTGCAGGGTCACAAAAAACGCAAATCGGATTCCTTCTTCATCGTGATCTTTCCAGATCCAGTCTTGGGCCAGATCCTTTTCTGAGAGGGGGAGCATTACGACAGAAAAATCCCGGATCGCTGCTTCCAGTACGGTATTGAACATATTTCCTCCAGTCTAGAATCTAGCCAGTTTTGCTGACTGCATTTTCCAGGTATTCCAACACGTCTTTTGCGTCCTCGCCGCCTGCCTTGGCATGGGCGATCAGTGGGATGCCATGCGGGCCAGGAGTTTGGATCGCTTCAGGAAAAGCTTCGAGTGTGGCCCGGACAATGTCCAGTTTACCCAGCATGGCCGCGGCGAAAAGATCGAGTCGCGCACCGTTCTCAAGCAGGAACTCCGCAATATCCCTCCTTCCCATGTGAGACGCGGCGCCGAGGCCGGTCTCAAAGTCACCGCCGCCCCAATCCCAGCAGGCGTTGATCAGGGCAGGCTCCTGTAACAGTAATTCCTTTACACGGTCCAAATCGCCATGAGCATTTCCAATAAATTGCTGAACCAGGCTCGCGTCCAGGGCGGGTTTCTTTTCCATGGGTCTCCTCCAAACTGATAAAAGATATCTTTATATATTGTCCGCCGATTATATTTCACATTTCCATTATTGCATCAGAGAAATCTTCTTTCTCCCCTTCCTCCTCTCAAGTTGGATCATAAGTCAGTTGATAAGAATTGGTTACAGATGGCGCCTCAAAACTTGACTTCTCTCGAGGAAAGCTTATATGATTTGTATGTGATAAATTTCACTAAAGGAGATGTATCTGGGGTTAATTGTCATAATTTCAATATATTTGCTCGACATATCTCGTAGCCTCGAGGAGGTGCTCACCAAAGAATTAACAACGTAGCCAGGATCCACCCAAAAGTATTTTGCTGTCCAATACAAATTCCTAACGAATCAACGAGAGAGCAGACTGGTAAATCAATCCATTGGTCTGAAACATACATTCAAGCAAATCTTCGAGGAGGAAAAATGTCAGTTCCTAATTTCAGGCGGGCGACAACGATGATTGTTGTCCTCGTCATGGTGCTTTCCCTTTTCACGACTGCAGTAAGCGCAAAGCCACAGCAAGCTCCCGCATCCCCCGTAACATTCACAATCCTACATACCAATGACTTCCATGGCCAACTGGATAGCAGCCTCAGCTCCAGCAATCCACGCGGTATGGCGCGCAGTTGCCAAGCATGTCTAAAAATCGCACCCAAGTAGGTGCAGCGAACGTGTATTAGTGCGATGTAGGCGATGAGATGCAGGGCAGCCTGCTCTCCAACCTGGGCGATGGCACACCCACAGGCAAGGGAAAACCAATCATCGCCGCCTACAATGCGATGGGTTATAACGTAGCGACCTTCGGCAACCATGAGTTTGACTGGGGCCAGGTCAATCTTGCCAATCGCACCGGCTGAGGCGACCTATCCCTATGTGACTGCCAACATCGTGAAAAACGATACTGGCAACTGCTGCCACCGCCGGTTGGCAAAAGCCTGACTTTAGCGGACGCTCCGTATCAGATCCTGACAGTCGGATCGCCGGCCGTCAAGGTCGCATTCATCGGTGTGACAACCACCGAAACGCCGACCATCACAGTTTCCACCGCCACTGCCGGTATTTGTTTCAAGGATCCGGCGGATTCGATCCTGCATTACTATGATCAGATGAAAGCCCAGGCGGATGTACTCGTCGTGCTCAGCCACCTTGGTTATGCAGATGGCGGTTATGGCTATGGAATCCCGGTCTATGGTGATCAGACCCTTGCAGCAAAGCTGAACACTGCGGGCAAGCCTGTCAACCTGATCATTGGCGGTCACAGCCATTCAAATCTTCTACTGCAACCGTGGTTGGCAATACAACGATTGCCCAGGCTTACTACAACGGCCGCACCGTTGGACGTGCGGATATCACCGTCGATACCAAAGGTGCTGTCTCGATAGTATGGTCCAGATTCAATCCCATCAACACCGTTGCCAAGGATCCAGACGATTGACGCTCTCGTCAATAGCTATGCCAACGGATCCGACTTATCTGGCGATTGTCAATCAGCCGGTTGGCTACTCGGCTGTCGATCTTGGACGCAGCAATACGGCAGACAACATGATGGGGACGTTCATTGACGACGCCATCTACAACTACCTGAATACGGATGGCGAAGCCGCCAATGATATCGATCTGTTCTTCAACAATGCCGGCGGCATCCGCACCGACTGGTGTGCAATACCCGACGTGGCAACCCGGATCCCTGAAGTGGGGAAGCATCGACAGACTGTAAAACCGGATTACATGATCCGATATTTTTGAACTACGGTCATATGTTCACAATTTTGCCTTTTGGCAATGCCACAGCAGTCGGCAAAATGACCGGGGCGCAGATTCTGGAAGTGATTAATTGATGCACCGAACGTGGCTGGCGTGATCCAACCCGCCGGTCTGAAGTACAAATACTTTCCTACAAGGATCTCAAGCCAGGTCCCCAGCCGTATGCCTGGGGTGCCTTCGATGTATGCGTGGTCAACAAGGATACGAAGGCCTGCGACCCGCTGGATCTGAAGAAGACCTATAGCGTCGGCACCAATGAATTTCTGGCTCCTGCGGGGGGTGATGGCTACAATGCTTTCAAGTACATGACCAACATCACCTATTGGGGGGATATGCTCAATGCGGTCAATGCCTATGTCGCAAGCCAAAACGGCACACCTGAGACCGCATATATGGGTCCAAACGGCGATGGTAAACTCGATGACGTATCGTCCGTGACGGGAATGATGCCGGCGGAACTATCGTCCCGATCACAATCCTGCACATAACAACTCACATGGCAACCTGACCAAAGGCACGTACGTTGGTTATACCCAGCTTGCGACGCT